>CACAMX010000038.1 GCA_902533655.1 uncultured Bacteroidota bacterium | reverse complement strand
TGATATTTTCATTAGAGGTTATATCATTGCTTTCGATCAATGAGTATGTGTTAGAAATTAAATATCCAACAGAAGGTCCAAAGTTAATGTTCAAATAGTCTGAGGTTTTGAAACTTAGATATGGGGTAAGTCTTACATAATTTCTAGAATATGAGTATTTACTTTGATACTCATTTTTTGAAGTTGATGATGTTGAATGTTGAATATATCGATAAGAGTGTTCACAGTCTTCCTGAGTATACTGTAGTTCATTTAATACAGACCATCTTTTTGAAATTGGAATATCAAGTGTGACTCCAGCATTATATCCAATTTTAATAAAGTGTTTTGAAGGAATTTCACCATCTATTGTATTTATTACTGTGTTATCGATATTCACACCTGATTTCAAACCAAATTTGACAGGCACTAATGATTGCGAAAATGAATTAAGTGAACTAAAAACTAAAAGTAAAATTATTAATCTCATATTAATTATTTAACATTACTGGCATAACTAACATCAAAGTACTTTCAATATCTTCAATGTTTTCATTAGAAAAGATCACACCAGCTCTGTTAGGATCACTTAACTCAAAAACAATGCTTTCTGATGTAATATTATTAAGAATTTCAATCAAAAATTTTGAGTTAAATCCTATTTCAATATCATTTCCAGAATATTCACATGTTAATCTCTCCTCAGCCTTGTTAGAGAAATCAATATCTTCGGATGATATATTTAACTCACTACCAGCAATTTTAAGTTTTACTTGATGAGTGGTCTTGTTGGAGTAAATAGCAACTCTTTTCAAACTTTCAAGTAAGAGATTTCTGTCAATATTTAGTTTATTTGGATTGTTAGTGGGAATAACAGCATTATAGTTTGGATATTTACCGTCAATGAGTCTGCAAATTACTATAAGGTCTTCTTGTGAAAAATGGATATTGGTATCATTGTAATTAATTGTAATTTCAGATTCATCAATTAAAATATTTTTTAAAATATTCAATGGTTTTTTAGGAATAATAAATGATGATGTTGATGAATTCTCAATTCCTTTCCTAACATGCTTGACAAGTTTATGTGCATCAGTTGAAACAAAAGTCAAGTCATTTTCATTTATTTCACAATGAATACCAGACATAACAGGCCTTAAATCATCGTTTCCGCAAGCAAAGATAGTTTTGTTTATAGCTTCAATTATTATGCTAGTATTTATGATTATGGTTGAGGGGGATTCCAATTGTGGAATCTTTGGATACTCGCTTGCGTTCTGACCAGCAAGTTTGTAATTTCCATTGTTTGATGTTATTTCAATAGCGAAGCTTTCAGAGTTAATAACAAAAGTCAAAGGTTGGTTTGAAAATGCCTTGAGAGTATCAATTAATATTTTAGCTGGTATGGCAATTGAACCAGTTTCATTAGACTCAACACTTAAAACATTTATAATAGTTGTTTCAAGATCAGAAGCAACTACTTTGAGTTGATTTTCACTAAGTTCAAAAAGAAAACTGTCAAGTATAGGTAGTGTGTTATTTGTACTTAGGACACCGCTTATTTTTTGCAATTCTTTTAATAATTTGCTGCTATTAGCTACGAACTTCATAATTTTTTTCTCAAATATAAATTTTGTTTTTCTAAGTAAAGTAAATTAACTACTAAAAATCATCAATATTAATTAACACTTTGTTGAAAACGTAATCTTGAACTAAGCAAACATCTTCATTATTTTTTATTGCAATTTTTCTTTTAATATTGTAGGTATAGATGTCCTCATCTTGCTCATTGACTGATTTATAAAACATGATAGAATCAGTGTTGTTTTTTGAGTAAATAATTAGATTTTTGTAAGGATTATTAAGATTATATTTTAAGCTATCATCTAAATATTTTTCAACATTAAGTTTGGCAAATGAGCTAAGAAATACATTTAAAGCTCTAAAATTGATGTTTTTAATAGTATCGTTTTTATAATTTTTTATGAATTTTTTTTTACCACAAATTAATTTAAAGGATTTGGCTGAGTTTGCAAAATCATAGGAATATATTGAATCAATTAAATTTGATTCATAATCAATCAAAGTTAGATTTCTCCAATTATTAATATCTACACGATTTGCTTGTATACCAAA
>CACAMX010000037.1 GCA_902533655.1 uncultured Bacteroidota bacterium | reverse complement strand
ATACTTAATTTGATTACTAGAACACATGACTTGAGTAAGGGGCAAATATTAATAAATAATAATCCAATAAACAAATATGACTTAAAAAACCTTAGAAAAACTATTGGATATGTTCCACAAGACGGATATCTATTTTCTGGAACTATTGAAGAAAATATTGCATACAGTTCTGAAAAAATAGATAAAAAAAGATTAATTGAGGCTGCTACTAACGCTGCAATCGATAAAGATATAAATCAATTTCCCAAAAAATATAAGACTAAAATTGGCGAAAGAGGAGTTCAACTTTCAGGTGGACAAAAACAAAGAATATCAATAGCCAGAGCATTCTATACAAATCCTCAATTGTTTATACTCGATGACTGTCTTTCTGCAGTTGACTCATTAACTGAGAGGAAAATAATTGAAAATTTAAATAAAATTAGTTCTAAAACCACTTTAGTAATTGTCAGTCACAGAATAGCTAGTTTAGTTAATTGCAACAATATAATTGTCTTAGAAAATGGGAAAATTATCGAATCAGGAACACATAAAGATTTATTAAAAATGAAGAGTTTCTACTTTAGAATTTTTACAAATCAACTACAAAATCGAACGAATAATCTATAATTTATTATATTTGTTAAAAACATTAATATGTCTGAAAAAAGAGAAATTGAAGAAATATTTTCTAAATCATTAAGAGCAGGTAGAAGAACTTATTTTTTTGACGTAAGATCTACTAGAGCCGGTGATTATTATATGACTATAACTGAAAGCAAAAGAGATTTTAATGAAGATGGCACTCCATATTACAAAAAACACAAAATTTATCTTTATAAAGAAGACTTCAAGAACTTCAAAGACAACCTTGATGAGGTAACTAATTATATTTTTGAACAAAAGGGTGAGGAAATAATTTCTAATAGTGAAAATAAATTAGAAAAAACAAAAGAAAAAGCTAGTTCAAGCGATTTTACCGAAGTAAATTTAGATGAAATAGACACTACTGAGGAAAGCTAATTTTTCTAACATGTTAATAATTTGTTTGATTTTATTATCAAATATTCTTCTTTAAGTCAGTATATTTAATCTCATATACAATGGCTAAAATTATTTCAATTTCTAATCAAAAGGGTGGTGTCGGAAAGACAACAACTGCAATAAATCTAGCAGCTAGCTTAGGAGTATTAGAAAAAAAAATATTAATAATTGATGCTGACCCACAGGCCAATTCAACCTCAGGTTTGGGATTTGACCCAAATATTAAATCTCCTAATATATATAACTGCTTATCAAATGGAGAAATCAACAAATCTGATATCATTAAAACCAATAGTCCCAATTTGTACATCATTCCCTCATGTATTGATTTAGTAGGTGCAGAAATTGAAATGATAAATCTCAAGGACAGAGAAAATACCTTAAAAGTTTGTTTAGAAAGAATTGAAACGGATTACGATTACATAATCATAGATTGTGCACCCTCGTTAGGTATATTAACAGTTAATGCACTAACAGCATCTAACTCTGTGATAATTCCAATTCAATGTGAGTATTTTGCTTTAGAGGGTCTTGGCAAACTTTTGAACACTATTAAGATAGTTCAGCAAAGATTGAACCAAAATTTGTCAATCGAAGGTTTGTTATTAACAATGTATGACACAAGACTTAGACTTTCAAATCAAGTAGTTGATGATGTTAAAAAGCATTTTCAAGATCTAGTTTTTGATACAATTATTCACAGAAATGTAAAATTAAGTGAATCTCCCTCTCATGGTAAAACCATAATAATGCATGATGCAAGTAGCAAAGGTGCAATAAATTATTTAAACTTAGCAAACGAAATATTAAATAAGAATACATAAATATTTATGAAAAAAAACTCAAGTGTACTTGGAAAGGGTCTTTCTGCAATTTTGGGAAATTCAAAAAAAATTGAAGACGAATTTGTTAGCAATGGAATGATTAAACAAATTTTGATTTCTGAAATAGAAAAAAATCCATTTCAACCTAGAGAGAAGTTTAATTCTGAAAAAATTGGTGAGCTCGCCGTTTCAATCAAAGACATGGGGATTATTCAACCAATAACGGTCAGAAAAATCAATTCAAATAAATATCAATTAATTTCAGGAGAAAGAAGACTTGAAGCTTG
>CACAMX010000036.1 GCA_902533655.1 uncultured Bacteroidota bacterium | reverse complement strand
ATATCTGGAAGAAATCCGAATTTTTTGATTGGAAAACATGTTGAACAAGCTTTCAAACTAAAAAAATCTTCCTTAGAAATAATACCTACAGGCTACATATTAGTTGGAAATGAAAAAAATACTGCTGTTTCTTACATTAGTAATACCAGCCCAATTCCTTCTAAACAACTTGATATTGGAGCTGCAACTGCAATTGCAGGAGAGTTACTTGGGCTTCAATTAATTTATTTGGAGGCAGGAAGTGGCTCGTCTAGCTCTGTGTATGGAAATATGATCCTTAATGTTTCTGAAAATATAAATTGCCCATTAATTGTTGGTGGCGGATTGAACACTATTAAAAAAATAGAGATGGCATTCGAAAACGGAGCTGATGTAGTAGTTATTGGAAACGCAGTTGAGAAAAATCAAAAAATTTTAAATCAAATCGGAAAAATTAAAAAATAGTGATAGAGCAAATTGAATTTATTGCAGTGACTTTAAGTATCATTTATGTCATACTAGCAAGTAGAGAAAATCATAACTGTTGGTATTTTGGAATTCTAAGTGTATCTATCTATATTTACATATGTATTGATGCGTTATTATTTGCTGAAACCTTATTGCAGATTGTTTATCTATTTTTATCATTTTATGGGCTATATAGTTGGAAAAAAAAATCTTTTGTTAATGAGTCAATAGAAAATACTAAAGTACTCAAGTTAAAAATTTCTGAATGGTCTATAAAAAAACACTTCACATACATTACAATTTTTACTATCCTAAGTTTTTCAATAGCTATATCACTCAATTCTTTCACAAAATCTGAGCTGCCATTTATTGATGCTTTTACAACATCATTCAGCTTACTAGCAACTTATTTGACTGTTAAAAAGGTTTTAGAAAATTGGCTATATTGGATTGTAATTGATTTAACATCTGTATTTTTATATCACGAAAGAGATCTTCATTTGACAGCTTTTCTTTTTATTATTTATACTGTCATTGCAACCTTCGCATACTTCAACTGGAAGAGTAAATCTATTAATGCCTAGAAAGTTAATTTTAATTGGCCCTGAGAGCACTGGCAAAACAACATTATCTATCCATTTAGCTAAGCTTTATAATTTTGATTTAATTACAGAACACTCAAGAGAATATCTTTCAAAAAAAAGTAACTCTTACAACTATGAGGACTTAAAAAAAATTGCCACTCATCAAAATCAATATGAGAAAAATAACAATTCTGAAAAAATTATTCTTGATACTGACCTCCTTACAATAAAAATTTGGAGTGAGTTCAAGTATGGTTCATGTGATTCTGAAATTGAAAAAATAATTTCAACTTATGACAGAAACAATAGATATTATTTATTGCTAAAAAATGATATTAAATGGGAATACGACCCATTGAGAGAAAACAAGAATGACAGAAGTGAAATTTTTTTACTCCATAAAAAACTTCTTCAAAATAAGAGGTTCAATTTTAGTATAATAAGAGGTACTGGCATCAATAGAATTAATAATGCAATTAAAGTAGTTGAAGAAAGGTTTTTATCTAAAAATTAATTAATTTTGAAATGTTATTGGGGTGCCATTGTGCTGAGATTATACCCATTGAACCTGATATGGTAATTCATGTAAGGAAAATGACAAAATCAACTCCCCTATTTATTTTTAAATTAGATATATACATGAGAACATTTATAATTGCGGCATTGTTTTTAGTAAGTAACATAAATTATGCACAAATCCAAAATGATACAATCAAATTAAATCGATTGCTGAAAGAGCTTGAAATAAATGCATCACTAGCAGACAAAAAAACTCCCATTTCTTTTACTAACATCAAAAATATAGAAATTAATAAAATTAATTTTGGTAAAGACATTCCATATGTAATAGAAAACACTCCCTCGATTGTAAGCTCATCAGATGCTGGAACAGGTATTGGCTATACAAACTTCAGATTAAGAGGAAGTGATCAAACAAGAATTAATGTTACTATAAATGATATTCCAATAAATGACTCTGAAAGTCAGGGTGTTTGGTGGGTAAATATGCCTGATTTAGTTAGCTCAGTTGAAGAAATACAAATTCAAAGAGGAGTAGGAACTTCAACAAACGGAGCTTCAGCCTTTGGTGGAACAATTAACTTAAAAACAAACACAATTAACCCATCACCATATTTTAACTCAAGAAATACAATTGGATCCTTTAATACTTTTA
>CACAMX010000035.1 GCA_902533655.1 uncultured Bacteroidota bacterium | reverse complement strand
GTAGTATGCTTAACAATGAGTTTTTGCTTAGTTTTTAATGCTTGCATATTCATCCATGTTAATATTATTTCAATGTCTTGACTAATATTTGGAATGTTATTTTCACGCACAATCATATCTCCCCTACTAATATCAATTTCATCTTCAAGTGTAATATTTACAGACATAGGAGTAAATGCTTCTTTTAACTCTTTATTAAATAAACTAATATTTTTAATCTTTGACACAAAGCCTGTGGGCAATGTTTTTATTTTATCTCCTATTTTAAATATTCCGCTTTCTATTCTTCCGGCAAACCCTCTATAATCCTGATGCTTTTTTGTATGTGGTCTGATTACAGTTTGAACAGGAAATCTGCAATCAATTTGGTTAAAGTCACTTGAGATATGTACATTTTCAAGGTGATAAAGTAAGGTACTGCCTTCAAACCACTTCATATTTTCAGATCTTTTTACAACATTATCCCCATTCAGTGCTGAAATTGGGACAAACTGAATATCCTTTATTTCAAGCTTGGATGAAAATGCTTTGAACTCCTCAATAATTTTGTTGTATTGCCCTTTATCATAATTGATTAAATCCATTTTATTTACACAAACGATTGCATGTGGTATTCCCAACAATGAAGCTATAAATGAATGTCTATGAGTTTGCTCAAGCAACCCTTTTCTAGCATCAATAAGTATTATTGCTAAGTTTGCTGTTGACGCACCAGTTACCATGTTTCTAGTATACTGTATGTGTCCGGGGGTGTCTGCTATTATAAATTTTCTTTTAGGTGTTGAAAAATATCTATATGCAACATCTATAGTAATTCCTTGCTCTCGCTCAGACTTTAATCCATCTGTAATTAGCGATAAGTCTATGTAATCAAAGCCTTTGCTTTTACTGGAGCGTTTAACAGCATCTAATTGGTCTTGAAAAATTGATTTACTGTCATATAATAACCTTCCAATTAGCGTGCTTTTTCCATCATCTACGCTTCCAGCTGTTGTAAATCTTAATAACTCTCTTTGTTTATACTCCATTTAAAAATAACCTTGTTTTTTTCTGTCCTCCATCGCAGTTTCAGCTCTTTTATCGTCTGCTCTACCACCTCTTTCCGTTGTTCTTGTTGTAGCAACCTCTTTAATTATATCATCTATATTATTTGCGTCGGATTCTAATGCACCTGTTATTGGCATATCTCCACAAGTTCTAAATCTTACAAATAGTTCTTTAACTAAATCACTATCTTTTACTGTTATAAAATTAGAATTAGCAAGAATCACATCGTTCCTAACAATGCATTCTCTTTTGTGAGAAAAGTAAAGACTTGGGAGTTCAATTTTTTCTAACTTTATGTACTCCCAAACGTCTATCTCTGTCCAGTTCGAAATGGGAAAAACTCTAAAATGCTCACCGTATTTTTTTCTTCCATTAAACAAGTTCCATAATTCTGGCCTCTGATTTTTTGGATCCCATTGACCAAACTCATCTCTGTGTGAAAAAAATCTTTCTTTAGCTCTTGCTTTTTCTTCGTCTCTTCTTGCTCCCCCCATTGCACCATCAATTTTATTTATTTCTAAAGTTTCAAGAAGTGTAGCTATTTGTAGAAAATTTCGAGACGCTTCAGCGCCAGTTTCTTCTGTTACTGTACCCTTATCTATGCTTTCTTGAACATGTCCAATTATTAGTTCTGCTCCAATTTCATTTACTAAATTATCTCTGAAATTTATTGTTTCAGGAAAGTTATGACCTGTGTCAATATGAATTAATGGAAAAGGTATTTTAGCAGGATAGAATGCTTTTTTTGCTAAGTGAGTAAGAACAATAGAATCTTTTCCTCCAGAAAAAAGTATTGCAGGATTTTCAAATTGTGCAGCAATTTCTCTTATCACAAATATAGCCTCTGATTCTAACTCTTTTAGATGATCAATCGTATAATTTACCATATTTGAGCTTTTCTAGTATACATTCTTTGATTTTTTTCATGGATTTATCAATTGTATCTTTGTTTGTATCAATCTCTAAAGTTGGGTTTTCTGGCGCTTCATATGGTGAAGAAACACCTGTCATGTTTTTTATTTCACCACTTCTAGCTTTTTTATATAATCCTTTTGTATCTCTTTTTTCGCACTCCGCAAGACTAGCATTGACGTAGATTTCAACAAAATTATCCGATCCAACTATATTTTTTATCATTTCTCGGTCTTTTTTGTATGGAGACACAA
>CACAMX010000034.1 GCA_902533655.1 uncultured Bacteroidota bacterium | reverse complement strand
ATGAGCATTTTGAGCAACTTTCCAAGCTATTGACTTTTCATCAAGTGCACCAAATATTAATCCTCTTTTTCCTTCTAAAATTTTCATGATTTTATTACAAATATATTATTATTGATTTAAAAGCTCTATAGCATTGCTTATTGATGCATCTGTAACCTTGCTTCCACTAAGAAGTTTTGCAATTTCATTTATTCTTTGTTCTGTATCAAGTAAGTTCACATCAATGATAGTCTTGTTATCAACAATTTTTTTTGTAACAACATAATGATTGTTCCCTTTTGAGGCAATTTGAGGTAAGTGAGTAATTGAAATAACTTGAATATCAGATGTAATTTTTCTTAAAAATTGAGCAAGTTTATGAGCAATTTCTCCAGAAACACCAGTATCGATTTCGTCAAAGACTAAAGTAGATAATTTTGATTTTTCACTGGACATATATCTTAAACAAAGCATAATTCGAGAAATCTCTCCACCTGAAGCTACAGATTCGATATTTTTCAGTGCTGTGTTAAAGTTTGAACTGAATTGAAAAGAAATGTCATCAATACCAAAACTATTCAAAGAATCAAAAGTTTTAATATCAACATAAAACTGAGGAGATGAAAATCCAAGTTTAGAGAGTAGTTGACAAATTCTTGTTTCAAAATTTGGCGCTAGACCTTTGAAAAGAGCTATTCAAAAGTATATTGAAGATCCTCTGGCTGAAAAAATAATAAATATTGAGCTATCATTAGGAGACAAAATAAACATCAAAATCTCGAAATCTAGTGATGAATTAATATTTACCATCCAAAAACAAGAGGAGCAAAAAGCTAAAAAAAAAGCTAAAAGTTAGTTTCCAAAATCATTTAAACAGACTTGAGAACATACATATGATATACTAGTTCTCTTTTAACAAATGATTCGTAAAGCTCACTTCCCTTAATACCTGCAAAAGAAGAAGAAATATTAAATAAGAACTTAGGTAAGAAGTATTTAATCTGTTTCTTTCTTTTTTCTGACATCTTATCTAATGCTAGCAAAATATTATCAGTTATATCTTCATATGCAATAATTTCAAAATTTTCATTAATTAATTTATCAAAATCGGAAAACTCAGAATTAGATCTGAAATCAGTGATTAGAAGTTGTCCTTCTGGCTTCAAAACTCTTTTAACCTCTAAAAGAAACTTATTGAAATTTGGATAACAGTGAGATGATTCAACATTTATAACAACATCAAATAATTGATTGTCAAAAGGCAATTCATCCGCACTTCCAACATGGAATCTTAAATTATCTTTTTTGTAGAAACTTTTACACAGTTGAATAGCGGTAGTTGAAATATCTAGTGCATGGTACTCTTTTGGAAAAAAAATTCTAGTAATATAGTCTGCACCTCCACCTCTACCACTACCAACCTCTAATATTCTTAAATTTTTTATAGAAGATTTACTACAAAGATAGTGATACAAGTGAATTGGAAATCTTTCTTTTTCATCTTTTTGAGACAACTGAGGTTTGAAATCATCACTGAAATAACCATAATTCATAAACTTTAGTTCCGGAGTTATTACTTTAGAACCTAAATATGTATACCAAAACTTCCATAATTTTCCCTTTAAAACAGGAAAATTTCTAAAAATTAGCTTTAATAATTTAGAAATCAACTAGTGAACTCTTTTATTAAATCTTCACTAATACCAGTATTAGAAAAACCTCCATCATGAAAAATATTTTGCATAGTTACACATTTAGTCAAATCAGAAAAAAGAGCAATACAAAAATTAGCGCAATCTTCAGCTGAAGCATTTCCTAATGGAGACATTTTATCAGCATAATTAAAAAAAGTATCAAACCCCTTAACTCCGCTACCAGCTGTGGTAATTGTTGGTGATTGTGATATTGTATTAATTCTTACTTTATTTCTATTTCCAAAATGATATCCAAAACTTCTAGCAATACTCTCTAGATAAGCTTTATTTTCTGCCATATCATTGTAGTCAGGAAAAGTTTTTTGTGCTGCTATATAAGATAATGCAACAATAGAACCATAGTCATTCATTGATTCATTCTTCCAAGCACTTTGAAGAACTTTGTGAAATGACAAAGCAGAAACATCAAATCCTTTAATTGTAAAATCATAATTTTGATCAGTGTACTCCCTTCCTTTTCTAACATTGACAGACATTCCAATAGAATGTAAGACAAAATCAAGTTTTCCTTCTAATGACTTTACAG
>CACAMX010000033.1 GCA_902533655.1 uncultured Bacteroidota bacterium | reverse complement strand
ACCCTATTAGTAATTCTGAAGATGAATTGATAGAATCAATACTAAATGAACTAATTCTTGAGGGAAACTTTGTTTCTAAGTAAATCTTTTGGAGACAACTTTGTTCTTTAGGCCTGTAGAGTAGTCATAAAAACCTTCTCCTGATTTTACACCTAATTTTCCATTGTCAACTAGTTCTTCAAGTAAACTACAAGGCTTATATTTTACATCATTAAATCCCTCGTAAAGAACATTTAAAATTGATAAACATACATCTAGACCTATGAAATCAGCTAAAAATAAAGGGCCCATTGGATGTGACATGCCAAGAATCATTACAGTATCAATACCCTCAACACTGGAAATACCTTCGTTAAGTGTATGTATTGACTCATTGATCATTGGCATTAAAATTCTATTTGCAACAAATCCAGGAGCATCGTTTACTTCAACAGGAACTTTACCAAGATTTTTGGAAAGCTCCATAATTGTTGAAACCACTGTACTGGAGGTTTCTTTTGATTTTATAACTTCTACAAGTTTCATAATTGGGACTGGGTTCATAAAATGCATGCCAATTACTTTATCTGCTCTATTTGTTGCACTAGCAATGGTTGAGATTAAGATTGATGATGTGTTACTTGCTAATATTGTTTTATCAGGACATAGACTATCTAAATTCTTAAAAATTTGAAGCTTAATATCAAGATTTTCTGTAGCTGCTTCAACTACTAAATCAGTACCTGATAAAACATCTTCATTAATTTCATTGCTCGTATGTATGTTTGATAGTGTTTGGGATTTTTCAGATTCACTAATTTTTTCTTTTGATACCATTCGATCTAAATTTTTGGAAATTGTCGATAGAGCTTTTTCTAAACTCTGTTCACTTACATCGATAAGGGTGACTTGATAATTTTTTTGTGCAAATGTATGAGCAATTCCATTTCCCATTGTTCCTGCTCCTATAACAACTATTTTTTTCATTGATATATTATTTTAAAATTGTCAATTGAAAGTTCAGCGCTAGACATACTTTCAGGCCTAAGCATGCTTATAAAGACCTTTAAACTTTGTGCTCCAATACTTTCATTAATTGTGGGTGTTAAATTAACATAAATTTTGTTCCAATTCTCACTTGGGGTAATAGCAATTATTGACTTTTTAATAACAGACTGACTGAAATTTACATAAGCACCTATAATAAATGTTGAGTTGTTTTTATAATCTAGTTCTAAATATACAGGACTACCAGCAGAAGGAAAATCATCTATTTCAAATGTTGTTGCTTCGAAATTTAAGAAAGGATCTTGTAGAACGACTTTACCAATATTACTTAATTCCCCATAAACGGAATCAGTTGGAAATGGACTTAAAAAATTTGTATCTGAATTAATTGAAATATCAAAGTTATTTCCTATGCCATCAAAATCTTCAGAGTAAAAATTTAAGTTTTGTTTGTATTTTGTTGTTGGTAATAATGATAATATCGAATCAGAAATAAAATCCAATGTTGTATCAAATGATTCATAAAAAGGATATATATCTCTGCTAGCAGAAATTCCATTAACCTTTATTCCAGAAAATATTTTTATATTGTTTGTTCCATCACCAATAACAGGAAATGTACACGGCATCTCATAAATTCCTTGTTTTTGATCATTAACGTAAAACCATACATCTGAAATTTTAGAAGTACTGGTTTCACCATTAATATTATCATTAAATCCTATTTCATTGATTTGAAAATATGTGGGGATAGCTAATTCATCTTTTTGACAAGCAACAAAAACAAAAAAAATAAAAATCCAATATTTCATTTTAACAAAAAAATGTGCATTATTTAATTTCAAAGTTAATTATAATGTCCTTAATTGTAATAGATTAGCTATATAAATGAATGATAGCTATATTCACAAAGGTTTAAGAAAAAAACTAATTGAGAAACTAGTTGATAGAGGTATTCGAGATGAAAAAGTTTTATCTGCAATCGACAATGTTCCCAGGCATCTTTTTATGGACAAAGCATTCCTTAAGTTTGCTTATGTTGACAAGGCTTTTCCTATTGGGGATAACCAAACCATATCTCAACCTTTTACTGTTGCTTTTCAAACTCAACTTTTAGAAATTAAAAAGTATGACAAGATTCTTGAAATTGGAACAGGCTCTGGATATCAAGCTTCTGTTTTACATAAAATGGGAACCGATGTTTACACTATTGAAAGACATAAAAATTTATATCTACGTTCTAAAGAACTACTAAATAAGTTGAATTGCAAATGTATGTTCATACAT
>CACAMX010000032.1 GCA_902533655.1 uncultured Bacteroidota bacterium | reverse complement strand
TTTTGAAAGTGATAAAGCTTCAGTAATTAAGAAATATAATGAACTAGGTTATCGGGATGCAAAAATTGAATTTGATACAACTTTAATTAATAATGACAACACACTAAGTATTCTGATAAAAGTTGATGAAGGTGAAAAATATTTTTTTGGTAATATTATTTGGATTGGTAATAAAATATATTCTAATGAAGAATTATCAAAAAAATTATCAATTAAATTTGGTGATATATACAACCAAACACTTCTAGAAGAAAAGCTTTTTGGTAATGCTAATGGAGATGATATAAGTTCACTTTACTTAGATGATGGTTATCTATTTTTTAATGCTAATCCTTCTGAAATTGTCAAGAATAATAATTACATAGACCTGAATATCAAACTATACGAAGGGGATAAAGCAAGGGTAAATAAGGTTAGTGTTATTGGAAATTCCAAAACTAATGATCATGTAATAATGAGAGAGCTAAGAACAAAACCGGGCGATTTGTTTAAGAGATCCGATATAATGAGATCTCAAAGAGAATTAAATAATTTACAATATTTTGATCCAGAAAATTTTGATGTGAAAATTGATCCAAACCAAACTAGAAATACGGTTGACATCACCTATGTTGTTTCTGAAAAATCAACAGATCAAATTAATTTACAAGGAGGTTGGGGAGCTGGTAGAATTGTTGGTTCTCTTGGTTTCAGATTTACGAACTTTTCAAGTAAAAAATTTTTTACTAAAGATGCATGGAGACCTCTTCCTTCAGGTGATGGACAAACTTTGTCAATTTCAGCATCTTCAAATGGTATTTATTACCAAAACTATAATTTAACATTTGTTGAACCTTGGCTAGGTGGTAAAAAACCTAATTCCTTTTCAGTTTCTGCCTATAAATCAATCAGTTCAAATGGACAAACAGGAACTGACAGACAATCAATTGAAATAACAGGCATTACTCTTGGTTTAGGTAAAAGGTTGAAAATTCCTGACGATTATTTTACACTCTATAACGGAATAACATTTCAGAGATATGATTTAAACAATTCTCAATCTTTTTTCAGTTTTAATAATGGATATTCAAACAATTTTAATTTTAACATTAATTTAGGTAGAAATTCGATTGACCAACTCATTTACCCAAGAAGTGGCTCTAAATTTAGCTTGAGTTTAAAGTTAACGCCACCATACTCTTTATTTGCGAAAAATAAAAACTTCTCTAATATGTCTGATCAAGAGAAATTTAAATGGGTAGAATATTACAAGTGGAAATTTACTTCTTCATGGTTTTCGTCTTTTAATGATAAGCTAGTTCTAAACAATAGAGCGGAAATGGGGTTTTTAGGAGCATATAACAACCAAATTGGAGTATCACCCTTTGAAAGGTTCTATGTTGGCGGTGATGGCTTAAGCGGTATGGGATATGTTTTTGATGGTAGAGAGTTAGTTTCTTTAAGAGGTTACAGTAATAATTCAATTTCACCTGAAACAGGAGGTACAATTTATACAAAATATACTTCAGAACTAAGGTATGCATTAAGTCTTAACCCAACTTCAACAGTTTATGTATTAGGATTTTTAGAAGGAGGTAATTCGTGGGATAACTTTGATTTTTACAATCCTTTTGAAATTAAAAAATCTGCAGGATTGGGAGTAAGAATTATGCTTCCAATGGTTGGCATGATGGGTATAGATTATGGATGGGGATTTGATGACATATTAAATAACCCCGACGCAAATGGAGGTCAGTTTCATTTTTCAATTGGTCAACAATTTTAGTTAAATTTGAAGTATGAAAAAAATTAAACTTTTATTTTTAGTTTCCCTTATATCATATTGCTCAATTGCTCAAAAGTTTGCCTATGTTGATACTGACTATATTCTTAATAAAATACCTGAATATAGTCAAGCCCAAGAAAAACTAGATAATTATTCAAAGGGTTGGCAAGAAGAAATTGAAACACTAATGAAAAAAATTGAAAAATTGCATAGAGCATATCAAAGTGAACAAATTTTACTAACAGAAGAAATGAAAACCACAAGACAAGAAATGATATTTGCTGAAGAGAAAAAAGTTCAAGAACTACAAATCAAATATTTTGGTCCTGATGGAATGCTATATTTAAAAAGACAAGAATTAATAAAACCAATACAAGACAAAATTTATGACGCTATTCAACAATTGGCAACTAACAACAAATTTTCTGTTATATTTGATAGCTCTAGTGATTTGATTATGCTTTATACAAATAACAATTTAGATAAAAGCGACAAGGTTTTAGAGATAATGGGTTATTAACAAAAACAATAAAAATGAAAAAAATATTAATATTATTAATTACAACTTTAACTTTATCATCATTGCATGCTCAAAAGTTTGGGTATATTGATTCACAA
>CACAMX010000031.1 GCA_902533655.1 uncultured Bacteroidota bacterium | reverse complement strand
CTGAATTTTCATCAACATTGCAAACATATAATGTAGGTTTCTCCGTTAATAAATTATATGAGCTAATTAATTCAATTTCATCTTGTTTTAAATCTAAGTTTATAATCAAATTACCAGAACCTAATTCATCATAAATTTTTGTTAACTTATCTTTTTTAATCATTGCATCCTTGTTACCAATTTTAATAAGCTTATTATTTTTCTCAATCGCTTTTTCAATTGTTTCCATGTCTTTAAAAATAAGTTCAGTATTGATGATTTCTAAATCTCTAATAGGATCTGTATTTCCTTCAACATGTGTGATGTTGTCATTATCAAAACATCTTAAAACATGAACAATTGCGTTAGTTTCTCTAATATTTGATAAAAATTTATTGCCTAAGCCCTCACCTTTACTTGCTCCTTTTACAAGACCTGCAATATCATAAATCTCAATATTTGTATTAATTTTTTTTTCAGGTTGAATTAAATCATTTAGCTTATCTAATCTTTTATCAGGAACTGGAATTATACCCAAATTTGGTTCAATTGTGCAAAATGGATAATTTTCAGATTGAGCTTTATTTGATGACAAACAATTAAAAAGTGTTGATTTTCCGACATTGGGAAGACCAACTATACCACATTTTAATCCCATTTTTTTTAACAAAGATATGATGTATAATTACAAGTTGTCAATAAAACGTTAATAAATGGTATTTTTTTTTGTTTTCAAATATTAAATAATAACATCGTAATTATAAATTTGTTTTAGTGGAATTAGATAAACTAAATCTTATTTGTTGTCAAGTCAGAAGAGATATCCTAAGAATGGTTCATGCTAACAATTCTGGACATCCTGGTGGTTCTTTAGGATGCGTTGAATATTTTGTATCGCTTTATTTTGTTTTTCTAAAAACAAAATCAAAATTTGATATGAATGCTATAGATGAAGACGTGTTTATTCTTTCAAATGGACACATATCTCCTGTCTATTACTCAGTTATGGCTAGAAAAGGATTCTTTGATTTAAAAGAACTTTCAACATTTAGGTCAATTGATAGTAGGCTCCAAGGACACCCTACACCTCATGAGGGACTAGAAGGTGTTAGAATAGCATCCGGATCATTAGGTCAAGGACTATCTGTAGCGATAGGATCTGCAATTACTAAAAAATTAAACAACGAAAAAAATATAATTTATTCATTACATGGTGATGGTGAATTACAAGAGGGACAAAATTGGGAAGCAATAATGTATGCCTCTGCTAATAAAGTGGATAACATAATTGCAACAATTGACTTTAACAAAAAGCAAATTGATGGCTCAACAGATGATGTTTTACCATTGGGAAATCTTAAATCTAAATTTGAATCTTTTGGATGGAAAGTACTTGAAGAAGAAAACGGAAACAAAATTGAATCAGTTATTTCAGTTCTTAATGAAGCTAAAACTCATTTATTTAAAAATACTCCTATTGTAATACTTTTGCATACTGAAATGGGTAATGGCGTTGATTTTATGATGGGAACTCATAAATGGCATGGTTCTGCACCAAATGACGATCAATTAGCTTTAGCTCTGTCTCAAAATAAAGAAACTCTAGGTGACTATTAAAAAAGTCATACTTGTAATTATTCTTACTTTTTCAAGTATGGTTTCTCATTCCAACAACTATCAAGCTGGAAATGAAAAAAGCAGGATTCTTTTTATTGTTGATGCATCTCAGTCTATGCTTGGTAGATGGCAAAGTGGTAGAAAAATTGATATCGCAAGAAATCTTTTAAGTGTAATTCTCGACAGTTTGAAAAATATACAAAATCTTGAAATTGGTTTAAGAGTGTATGGTCATCAGAAGGGCTACCCACCTCAACACTGTGATGATTCTAAACTTGAAGTTAATTTTTTACCAGCTTCAATATCTTCTGAAAGAATAATAAATAAATTAAAAATGATTAGAGCTAGAGGAACAACTCCAATAGCAAAATCATTAGAAGAGGGAGCGCTAGATTTTCCTGATAAAAAAACAAGAAATATTGTAATATTAATTACTGATGGCAAAGAGGAATGCAACATGAATCCATGCGCTATTTCTGAAATGTATCAAAGAAAAAATATCATTTTGAAACCTTTTGTTATAGGAATTGGCTTAGATAAAGATTGGAAAAATGAATTCGATTGTATTGGTAAATTTTTTGATGCCACTAATGAAAATGAATTTTCTAATATTTTAAGCATAGTAATTAGTCACATTGTAGATAATACTACTTTACAAGTAAATCTTTTAGATAATGATAATAACAACACAGAGACCAACATTAGCTTGACTTTTTATGATTCATATACAGACCTAGAGAAATATAATTATGTTCATACAATGAACCAATTTGGAAATCCCGATACAATGTATGTAGATCCAATTATGGATTATTACATAGTTGCTCACACAATTCCTAAGGTTAAATCAAATATTTTTCAGATATTACCAGGAAAACACAATGTGATCAGCTTAAAAACACCTCAGGGGGAATTAGAATTTAAAATGAATTCAAAAATTGATTATGAGTATATTGTTAGAAAACAAAATAATGACTCAACACTTTTTGTAAATAATATCAATAACGTAAAAAAGTTTCTAACTGGAACATACGACATTGAGCTACTAACTTTACCAAGGATGTATTTTGAAGATGTGAAAATCGAACAAAACACTAAAACAACTTATACAATTCCAACTCCAGGAATTGCAAATATAATTTTGCCATCAAAAGGGTACGGAGGTCTTTACTTAAAAAAAGCTGATAAAATTGAATTAATTTATCCTATGGATGCTAAAAAAACTCAACACAAATTAACACTTCTTCCTGGAGATTATAAAGTTATTTTTAAATCTAAAAATGCTAAACAGTACATTTATACTAAGCAGGAAGATTTTAAAATTAAATCAGGTAGTTC
>CACAMX010000030.1 GCA_902533655.1 uncultured Bacteroidota bacterium | reverse complement strand
GAAATTGTTAAATCATCTTTCTTTAAAAGTAAAAACAGTTTCATATCATCAATATAACGAGCATAAAAATTTACAAAAATATATTGATTTGATTAAAAGTAAAGAAAACGTAGGTTTAGTATGTGATGCGGGTACGCCCTCAATTTCTGATCCAGGATTTCTTTTGATAAGAGAATGCATTAAAAACAAAATAAATGTTGAGTGTTTACCAGGTCCGACGGCGTTAATTCCTGCGTTAGTCAAATCTGGGTTTTCTTGTGAAAATTTTATTTTTTATGGCTTTGTTCCTATAAAAAAAGGTAGAAAAGCTTTTCTTATGAAAATATCTCAAGAAGAAAAGACGATGATCTTTTATGAGTCACCTCATAGACTCTTGAGAACTTTAAATGATTTTAAAGAAACTTTTAATTACGATAGAGACTATTCAGTTACTAAAGAAATATCTAAAATTTATGAGGAAACAAAAAATGGAAAAATTTCAGACTTAATTTCATATTACCAAAGCAAAAAAATAAAAGGCGAATTTGTTATAGTTGTAAATAAGTTAAGTGATAATTAATAAAAAAAACAATACTATTATTGCTGGTCCTTGTAGCGCTGAAAGCTTTACTCAAGTTGATAAAATAGCTTCTAAAATTCATAAAAACATTGATTTTTTTAGAGCTGGAGTTTGGAAACCCAGAACTAATATAAATTCTTTTCAAGGAGTTGGTGAAGTTGGATTGTCTTGGTTAAAGAAAATTAAAGATAAATATAATATAAAGGTTGCATGTGAGGTAGCAAATAGCAACCATGTTGAACTTTGTAAAAAATTTAAGATTGATATGGTTTGGTTAGGTGCTCGAACTACTGTTAATCCATTTTGTGTTCAAGAAGTTGCTGAAAGCCTACAGGATTCTAAAATTCATGTTTATATAAAAAATCCAATTATTGCTGATATGGACTTATGGTATAATGCAATTAAAAGAATGCAGAGTTACAACATAAAAAATATTGGAGCAATACATAGAGGTTTTTATGCAGAAAGAAAAATTAATTACAGAAATAAGCCTAAATGGAGAGCTGTTAAAGAGTTTAGGAAAAAAATCAAAGGAATTAATTTAATATGTGATTGTAGCCATATTGCTGGAGATTCAAGTATTGTTAAAGAACTTGTATTTAAAAGTCAAAAATTAAAATATGATGGTGTTATGATTGAAACACATGATAATCCGGAAAAGGCACTCAGTGATTCAAAACAGCAAATTAACCCCACTGAATTTAACAGTTTTTTTATTAATGGATAATTTTAATTGGATTATTAGAAACTATTTAATTGATGAAATACAAAATATTTCATGTAATCTTGGAGTGAAGGATTATGTAGCTAAATTGTTAAATATTAGGCAAATTAAAAATAAGGATGCCGCAAAGATATTTTTCAACCCTTCCATCTCAAACTTAATCGACCCATTTCTAATGAAATCTATGTATGAAGCTGTAGAGAGATTGTCAATTGCAATAAATCAAAATGAAAAAATTATGATTTATGGTGACTATGATGTCGATGGGATTACCTCAGTAGCAATGACATATATGTTTATAAATAAATTCACTGATAATATTGAATTTTATATTCCTGATAGAAATAAAGAAGGGTATGGGATTTCAATAGAATCTATTAATTATGCTAAATCAAATAATGTTAATTTAATAATTGCTTTAGATTGTGGTATTAAATCTTGTGAAGAGGTAAGTTATGCCAAGGCTAAGAAAATAGATTATATTATCTGTGATCACCACGAGCAAGGAAAAGAAATCCCAGATGCATTAGCAGTGCTCAATCCTAAAAGAAAAGATTGCAATTACCCATTTAAGCATTTATCAGGCTGTGGAGTGGGATTTAAATTAATACATGCTTACTGCATTTCTAATAACTTATCATTTGATTTAGTAAGGGAGTACTTTGACTTGCTCGCAATAAGTGTCATTGCAGATATGGTTCCACTTATTGATGAAAATAGAACTTTTGCATTTCTTGGGCTACTTGAAATAAATAATAGTAGAAATAAACCAATTTCCTATATCATTAAATCACTTAATATTGAAAATAAAGTTTTATCTGAAGATATTTCTTACAGAATTGCTCCACTTCTTAACTCCTCTGGTAGACTTAGCAGTGCAGAGATTGGTGTCAAGGCTCTTTTATATGACCGAAAAGTAAACAGTTATGCAATAATAAAATCACTAATTGATTTAAATAATCAAAGAAAAGAGATTCAAAAAAAAACACTTTCTGAGGCTGATTTAGCTTTAAACAGTTCAAAAAATTCTATAATTGTATTTTCTGAAAAGTGGCACAAAGGAATAGTTGGTATTATTGCTTCCAATTTGGTTGACAAATATAATAAGCCTTCAATTGTTTTGACTCAGGAAAAAAACAACTTAGTTGGCTCAGCTCGAACAGCAAAAGGTATAAACGTTCTCGAAATTCTTGACAAATGTTCTCTCTTTTTAACAAAATATGGAGGACATAAATCTGCTGCTGGGTTGTCTCTAACCTCAGACAAACTAAATAAGTTTAAAGATTTATTTGAAGAGGAAGTTGGTAAAGTATCAAATGAATTAACTAAAGACAAGCAGATAACTATCGATCTTACACTCTCAATAGATGAAATAAATGATGTTCTATACAGAACTACAATGAGATTCGCACCATTTGGACTAGGGAATAAGGCTCCGGTGTTTTGCACTAATGAAATTAATAATTTTAAATTATCTCTTGTAGGAAATAATAATATTCATTTGAAAGGGACTGTTATTGGAAAATTTAAATCAAAATAAAAATGTTAATGTAAAAACAATTTGCTCTCATTTAGCGGATTCAACTAATGAATCATTTACAAAAAATCAAATTAATAATTTTGATTTTATCTGTGATTATTTTATCAAAAATTACAATGGTAAGATTGAAAGACATTTATTTAATTCAAGAGCAACCATTAATTATAAAAACAAA
>CACAMX010000029.1 GCA_902533655.1 uncultured Bacteroidota bacterium | reverse complement strand
AAATACAGCATTTGGACCACATTCAATAGTACCATCCATCATCCTTGTAAAATGTATTCCCAAAAAAGGAAATTTGGGATTTGGTACTGGGTAAACTAAATTTTTTATTCTATTACTTACATTTTTATTTAATCTAAAAAAATCACCTCTAAATGTTACAATCTTTGATTTTGTAAATATTTTATCCAATTTTGCTAACCTATCAGAATGTAACCCACCACAAAAGATTGAATATTTATATTTTAATTTTCCTAAGCTTGTATCTACAAAATCTTTATCTATTTTTTGAACTTTACAATTAGTTAAAACAGTTACATTTTTATTTTTTCTTATTTTTTGGAATAAAGATATCGCTAAAGATCTATAATTTATTATTCCAGATTGAGGAACAAATAAGGCCTCAATACCGTCAACATATGGCTCTACTTTTTTAATAGCTTTTTTATTAATCATCTTTATGCCTGATAGCCCATTTTGCTTACCATTTAATTCTAATTTATAAAGACTTTCAAATTCATTTTTATTTGTTGCGACAACTATTTTTCCACATATGTCATGCTCAACTTTATTTTCTTTACAATATTTTGTAAGCATCTCACGACCAATTGTACAATTAATTGCTCTTTCAGAACCAGGTTTATAATAAAGACCAGAGTGAATTACTCCTGAATTTCTTTTTGATTGATGAATACATATTTCTTTTTCTTTTTCAACTATAGCCAATCTTAAGTCTTTGAAATCTTTAATAATACTGTGTGCTGTTGCTAAACCAACTAGGCCTGTTCCAACAATAACTATATCGAAATATTTATGTTTCAACTTCAAAAGAATTTATCATCTAAAATCCAAAAAAATAATCACTTTAAGAAAATTAATTTCAATATATCTTTGATAAAATTAGTCTAAGAGTTTTAATTTATTGAAGCCGTGATTATTTTTTCTACCCAAAATATCAAAATTAACTCCATTTGGCACAAAATATTCTATTTCTTTGATATTAGTTGTACTACTTACATAGGCTCGAACATACTTAATACTACTATCTAAAAAATCAATATATACCAAATGTAAAATTCCATTTTTAAAAGTAAGATGTGGATTAAACTTAGGGCCAGCAAAAGATGAATCAGTAAAAGAAATACCTGTTGATAAATTTTTAATTCCTTCAAATGAGTAGCTTAAAAAACAATTTTGACCACCATTCCTATCATCTTGCCAAACAATAAAAATACTATCACTACTGTTAGATATTTCAGGATATCTTTGATTTACATTTGGAATTTCATCAATATTTAGATTGTAAGAATAATCTAAAGTAACATTAGATATTGAAGTCAAAACAATTTCATTATTACCAGTAGCCCCACTTTTTTTAACGATTAATAGCGAATCATCTATAAAAACTCCTCTTGAAACTGATGATGGACAAGAATTTAGAATCCAATCGTAATCATCAATTTCATTAATCTGGTCAAAAGATGCTCCATAATTTGATGATTTAGACACATAACTATTTCTTTTGTTATTTTCATTATTTCTAAATAAAACGTAAATATTGTCACCATTAACTAACAAAGATGCTTTACAGCAATCGCAAGGATCATCTGGAGAGTTTAATGTGGAGCTAACAGCAGTGCCAAAAGTTGTTCCAAAGTCATTTGAGGTTCTGACCATTTGTTCTGCTAACGAAAAACTTAAGTCATTTTTCATGTAAGAAACTACTGGGTGACCCTGCTCATTTATTGCGATATTACCCATTCTACAAATCTGAGGAGAATCATTTTCTGAAACTCTTATTGTATCTGAAAAAGTAATTCCACCATCAAAAGATCTAATCATCATGATTGAACTATGTGTAGTTGCAGAGGATGTAAAAACTATATAAATAGTATCCCCTTTAGCTGCAATTTCAGGACCGTCTTGAGATGAAGGTTGTATTCCTGTAGTTATTATATCGTAAGGACTTGTAAATCCGTTTCCGTTCCACTTTGAAATTCTTATTGTCTTGGGTGATGTATTGTTTCTAAAAACGATAAATGGATCATTATTTGCATCTAATGCAATCCTTGGTCTTCCAAAACCATCATTACCACTGCTGACAGTAATATGATTATTGAAATTTAATTGAGAAAATGAAAGTATTGGACATAATACTAAAAAAAATATGATTTTTATTTGTGTGAACATTAGAACAATTTAAACAAAATTAATTAAAAGATTATGTTTTTAAAAATTGTATGAAATTTTAACCTTTATCAAAACAAATATTCTTAAAAATTATAGTACCAATACAGAATAATAGTATTACTATCCAAAGTGCAATTTGTTGTGAAAAATTAGCTGATATTATTCCAAATAATAAAGGCCCAACAAATGATGTTGCTTTACCTGTTAGTGCAAAAAACCCATAAAACTCATTTTTTTTGTTTACTGGAATAATTTTTGACAACAATGATCTGCTAGAAGATTGATTTGGACCAACCATTAGACCAAGTAATATTGCTGAAATCCAAAAGGTAGTTTTAGGTGAGCTTGTATATGGAGCGAAAAATGCAATCAGTGTTGAAAAAATTAATAAATAAAGTGTTATTAAAATAGCTCTTTTAGAACCTGTCTTATCTTCAACATAACCAAAAATAAATGAACCTATAGCGGCAGAAATATTTAAAAAAATGCCTAAGA
Organism: uncultured Bacteroidota bacterium; assembly: GCA_902533655.1. Taxonomy (GTDB): domain Bacteria; phylum Bacteroidota; class Bacteroidia; order Flavobacteriales; family BACL11. The sequence goes on along the minus strand of CACAMX010000029.1, from coordinate 1,188 downwards.
TAAATACTTCTCTTAGTTCAAAACCAACTGTACCCACAGCATAAATTCCACCAAGTGAAAAAATTGTAATTAATGCATCATTATAAAATAGTCTAGCTATAAAAAATTTAAAAATGATTTTGTATTCTTTAATACTTGTAAAAGTTGATTTTAGTTGATTTAATGTGCTTAATTTTTTAGTAACTGATTTCTTTTTTTCTTTCAAAAAAATAAATGCTGGAGCACTAAAAATCAAAAACCATATTGCAACCAATATGTTTATTTTGGGAATTTCTGAGGATTGATTTACATCAAACATAGACAAACAAATAAATAGTGAAATTAATCCTCCAACAAATCCAATTCCCCATGCATTTCCTGAAATCTTACCTGAGTTTTTATTATTTGATAAGTCAGGTAGAAAAGAATTATAAAATACTGTGGATAGCTCAAAAGCTACATTTGCAATAGCAAAAAAAATCAGACTTAACATTACATCTCCCTTTTCTGGAAAATAAAGCAATCCAATAAAAATGATAGCTATATATGTAGTGACGATTAGCATTAGTTTTCTTGATGAATTTCTATCGGCTATTGCACCCAATATCGGAGATAAAATTGCAGCAACTATAGCAGAAATTGATATAACTCTTGTCCAGAGTAAAGTGCCTTTATCCACATCTTCAACTATGTATGTTGTAAAAAAAGCGCTATAAATAAAAGTGACAATAATTGTAGAAAATGGCTGACTTGCAAAGTCATATAGTGACCATGCAAATATTTTGTTTTTAATTTTAAACATTATAAAACAAATATCTCACAATTTAATTAATAAGTAGCAAAAAGAGTAAATTTGTGATTCTTATAAAGTAATAATTAATCATTTAAAATATGAAATACTCTGAACTGAACTACGAAAGAATAAAAATTGATGAATTTGAAAATTATGTCGATAACTTAATTGTTGAGTTCAACAACTCTTCAGAAGCTGATACACAAATTGATATAATTGAAAAATATCAAAAAAAACAAAAGGAATTCCACTCATATTCCAGCATTGCTAATTTAAATTTTGCAAGAGACACAAAAGATAAAAAAGCTATTCAAGAAAATCTTTATTATGATAATATAGGCCCTGAATATTCTGCAATTGATAATAAATTCACTAAAACCATATATAATTCTAAGTTTAAGAGAGAGCTAGTTGAT
>CACAMX010000028.1 GCA_902533655.1 uncultured Bacteroidota bacterium | reverse complement strand
CAATTAAATCACCACTATTGTAAAAAAAATCTTTATTATTTAAATAGTGGTCTATTTGAAATGTTTTTTTTTTGTACTGTAAAGTTTTTATGTACTTTTCAATTTTTTCATTGAATTTTTCTAGATGCGCATAAACTGAGGTTGTTCCATCATTGTGCTCTATGTATAGAGCTTTACCATATCCAGAACTTGATATTTTGATTCTTGAAACAAAACCGTCTTTTACATTAAAAATCTTTTCTCCAATCTTGCCCTTTGTTTTAATGTCAATTCCAGTATGAAAATGATTATTTCTTAATTCACCAAATGTTCCAGATAAATAAATATTTGAACCAATAGGGCTTTTGCAGTTTTGAGATAATGCTAAAAAATTTAGTAATAAAAATGAAAATGATAGAAATATTTTCAATTGTAATTTTAGTACCAATTTAATAATAATTAGCATATAAAATTGTTAATTTGTGTAGTTAAGTTATGAAAGATTTAGTTATATCTATCAAAGAAAAAATTAAAAAACTACTTTTCATTGTAGATGAACTTAAAAAAGAAAATTTAATTCTAAAAAAAGATGTGCAAGACTATAAAAAACAAAATGAAAGTATGATAACTAAAATTAATAATTTAACTCAAAAGTCAGATTTATTAAAAATTAATCAATCTATTGATTCTGAAAGTGATTCAAACTATACTAAGAAAAAGATAGATTACTACATAAAAGAAATAGATAAGTGTTTAAATTTAATCAATAACAAAAATGTCTGAAAAACTATCCATCAAAATAAATATTGCAAATCGTCTGTATCCAATGAAAATTAATAAAGAATCAGAGGAGCAAATTAGATTAGCTGCAAAAAATATTGAGGAGAGAATTAAATTTTATGAGAAAAATTATGAAATTAATGACAAACAAGATCTATTAGCAATGTGTCTCATTGAATTTGCAACAAAAAATAAAAGTCAGAGTCAATTTTACAAAAGTGAAATGAGTGATATTACTAACCTTTTAAATCAAATCAATAATACACTTTCTGAAAAATTAAGTTAAATTTACAATTGCAAAGAAATGATGTTAAACTCGACAATTATTATTATTGGAGTATGACTTAGTTCTTCAAAAACGGGCCTCAACCAATTGGTTCATTTTATGACAGTGGAAGTTTGCGATTAGCTAGCAGCTCCATCCATTTCTTAATGGAGTTTAACAATTTCTTTGCTAATTATAGTATTTTTTCAATTTCAGAATCGTAAAATTTAAATCCTGTATCATTAATTTTTTTTGTACAAATATTAATGTTGGACTTTATGACTGATGATTTTTCTTTGAAAATTAAATTAATTATTGAATCTGGAAGACTTAGTATTAATGAGTATTTAAATTTTTTTAATTTAATCTTCTTAAACAATTCAAACTTGGAATATTTATTTGATGTTGCAATATTATAGGGACCTTCTATATTTTTGTTCTTAATGCAAAATTCAATAAATCTACATATATCATTTGTACTTACCCAATTTAGTATTTGATTTTTGTTTCCAAAAATTAATCCAATTCCAAGTCTCATTGAAATTAAATTATATTTTAGAAATCCATGTTTTTTGTCAAATATTAATGGAATTCTTAGTTGTATACATCTTGTATTAAGTTCACTAAACTTATTAGATTCATTTTCCCAATCTTGAACTAGTTTTCCAATCCATGATTTTGATTTATTACTCGTCTCATTTTGATTGAAATTTGTATTTTCCTTATAAATTCCTATTGCTGATGCAGAAATGAAAGTTTTAATTTTTAAATCTAATTTTTTAATATGATAAAATATCAATTTTGAACTTTTAATTCTGCTGTCGTAAATTAATTTTTTATTTTTTTTTGTCCATCTGCTTAAGATTGGAAAACCAGCAAGATGAATAATGTGGCTACATCCTATAAGCGAATTTGAGTCTAATATATGTTTACTTGGGTTCCAAAAAAAAACATTGTTTTTCGACAAGTATTTCTTGTCTGTTGTAAGAGACCTTACTATGTATTTCGATTTAAGGAATTTTGTTAGGTGTTTTGCTAAAGATCCATTGCCACCAGTAATTAATACTATTTCTTTTGCCAATTAAGCAATCAATTTTATAAATTCATTGATGTCATATATCACGTTGGCATTTTTGTTCAATTCTTTTCCTTTAGCTCGTTCTTTGGAAGTTATTAAAAATCTTTGTGCTTCAGGCTTTAAATTCTTTAAATACTCTATCGTGTAATCTATATTAGAGATGATAGGATTTGAGACGGCAAAAAACAAAAGTTTATCAATGTGAACTTTTTCAACAACATGTCTTATTGATGAGAAAGGAAGGTTAGCTCCTAGGTAAATGACATTGTATCCATTTAATTTTAGTATTAAATGTGAAACTAATAAACCAATTTCATGAAATTCGTTTTCAGGAAGAAAAAGTACCCAAGTATCAGATTTAGTTACGGATTTTTGCTCTTCAATTTGTTTAGCAATTTTTGTTTTGATAAGTTCAACAAGAAAGTGTTCTTGTGAAGGAGCTATGTAGTTTGTTAACCATAAAATACCAATTTTGTTTAGAGCTTGTATAAGAACTTTTTCATAAAATTCTACAATACCAAATTTATCAATTCCATTATCATAAGTTTCTTCAAATGATTCTTTATCAAAATTTAGTCCTGATTGGATAGTTTTAGTGATATATAAATCATATTCATTGACTACATTATCACTTTTAAGAGCATTAACCATTGACATAATTTGGTTTACTGTCATTTTGGCAATGTGAGAAATTTTGAAATTATTATCAATTAATATCTTGGTATTTAGTGCTTTGACAATCATATTGTCGTCATAGAGTCTAAGATTTGTTTCAGTACGGCTTGGCACAATAAAACCATACCTGTTCTCCCATGTTCTAAGTAAGATTTTGTTGAGACCAGTTATTTTAGAAAATTGATCTATTGTGTAAGTTGTCATATTTAAAATATGTACAAATATAGACTTATTTTATCAATGCATAACTAAAAAAAAAAATAATTATGCATTTTGTATAATTATTATACCCAAATAATGGCATATACTTTATACAATTTGTATATATTTGTTTGTATTTTTTTATACAAAATATAAAATGAAAAAAATTACTGTCATTGGAAGCGGATTCTCAGGCTTAAGTTGCGCAGCTTATTTAGCAAAAAATGGATGTGATGTCACAGTATTAGAAAAAAATGATAGTTGTGGTGGTAGAGCTAGACAATTTACTTACAATGGTTTTAAATTTGATATGGGGCCTAGTTGGTTTTGGATGAAAGATGTCTTTGATAAATTTTTTAATGATTTTAATAAAAAATCAACTGATTTTTTTGAAACTATAAAATTAGATCCTGGTTTTCAAATAATTTTTAAGGACAATCTTTTAAAATTGCCATCAAATTGGGAAGACATACTAGATCTTTTTGAATCATATGAAAAAGGCAGTTCAGTAAATTTGAAAAAATTTATGATTGAAGCTGAAGCTAAGTATGATATTGGTATTAATACACTAGTACAAAAGCCTGGATTATCAATTTTTGAACTATTAGATTTAAAAGTCATTAATAATCTTTCCAAACTAAAGCTTTTTACCTCTTACAGAAGTCTTGTACAAAAAAGTTTTAAAAATAAATATTTAAGATCACTGCTTGAATTTCCAGTTTTATTTTTAGGTACTGCACCTAAAGATACTCCTTCCATTTACAGCTTGATGGCATATTCAGGTATCAAAGAAGGAACATTTTACACCATGGGAGGATTTGTTTCAGTTATTAATGCAATGAAAACTATTTGTGATGATTTAGGCGTAAAATTTAAATTTAATTTTGATGTTGAAAATGTTGAAATAAAAAATAATAAAATAGTGTCTGTCAGCTCTATTAATAGTAAATTTAGTACAGATACTGTAATTTGTAGTGCTGACTACAATTTTTTTGAGCAAAAAATATTACCAAAAAAATATCAGTCCTATACTAATCGTTATTGGCAAAGTAGAACTATGTCACCTTCTAGTTTACTTTTCTACTTGGGAGTTTCTAAGAAGATTAAAAATTTAGAACATCATAATCTTTTCTTTGATGAGGATATTGAGGAGC
>CACAMX010000027.1 GCA_902533655.1 uncultured Bacteroidota bacterium | reverse complement strand
TGTAACATAAATTGTTTTCAGGGGTACAATCTAATTCTATTCCACTGCTCGAAAATTCAAATTTTCTAGACTTACTTATCTCTAAGATATCGTAAACGTTAAAGATTGGATAAAAAATAGAGTTTAAGTTATGGTAACCATCTTCTCTTTTACTTATTACATTTAAGCCAATATTAATTTTTGCATTGGGATAATAAATCATTTTTCTTACAAAGAACAATTTTTTTTTTTTAAGAACTTCTATTTTGATTAAATTTGTTTCTTTTACATATGCAATATCTTGAATTTGAAAAACCGATTGAGGAGCTCATTAGCAAACTTAAAACGATTGAAAAATTAAATAGTGAGGGGGTTAATACAAAAAAAACTACAGCTGATTTAAAATTAAAAATTAAAAATAAAAGGAATGAGATTTATTCTTCACTAACACCTTGGCAAAAGGTCCAACTTTCAAGACATCCCCAGAGACCCTATACACTTGACTATATTTTAAAAATAACAAACGGAAATTTTGTTGAACTTCATGGTGACAGATCATTTAAAGACGACAAAGCAATTGTTGGTGGGTGGGGCTCAATTGACAAAAAAACCTTTATGTTTATCGGCCAACAAAAGGGAAGAAACACCAAAGAAAGGCAGTATAGAAACTTTGGCATGTCAAACCCTGAAGGATACAGAAAAGCGCTTAGGCTAATGAAAATGGCAGAAAAATTTAGTAAACCCATAGTCTGTTTTATAGATACACCTGGAGCATACCCTGGTCTCGAAGCTGAAGAAAGAGGTCAAGGACAAGCAATAGCAAATAATATTATAGAAATGTGTAAGTTGAGGACCCAAATCATCTGCATTATAATTGGAGAGGGTGCATCAGGAGGCGCATTAGGTATAGGCGTTGGAGATAAAATTCTAATGCTTGAAAATTCATGGTACTCTGTAATATCACCGGAAAACTGCTCAACAATTTTATGGAGATCGTGGGATTTTAAAGAAAAAGCTGCCGAATCACTAAAACTCACAGCTGAAAATATGTACAAACTTAATCTTGTTGATGAAATAATTAAAGAGCCTCTGGGTGGGGCACATACTTTTCCTGAGAAGACAATAAATACTGTTAAAAAAAAGATTCAATTACACTATAACGAATTATCAAAATTAACTCTTAAAGAATTGATAAATAATAGAGTAAATAAGTTTACTAAAATGGGTAAATTCAAAAAAGAAAGTGAATAAAAAATTGAAAGAAATTAAAATTGATGGGAAACTTCAACCACAAGCAGTTGAGTTAGAGCAGGCAATACTTGGCGCTCTTTTAATTGACAATGAATCATTATCTGACGCCATAGACAGTCTACGTGAAGAATATTTCTACAAGACAGAGCATCAAAAAATCTTTTCTGCAATTGTACAATTATTTAACAAGACTCAACCAGTTGATATTTTAACAGTTTCTGAAGAACTTAAAAGAATGAAATACTTAGAAAGTATTGGAGGTATTGCTTACATAACTGAATTAACTAACAACATTTCTTCTTCATCAAATACTGAATTTTACGCAAGAATTATTGCAGAAAAATATATTAAAAGATCACTGATTTCTATTTCAAACAATATCATCGGTGAAGCTTTTGATGAATCTATTGACATATTTGACCTCTTAAACAAAGCAGAAGAAAAATTATTTAGTGTAACAGAAGGAACAATTAGAAAAAGTTATGATAAAATGAGCCTTCTTATTAAAGGAGCACTAGAAAATATTGAGATTTTAAGGAATAAAGAGGATGGATTAAGTGGAATACCATCAGGATTCACTAGTCTTGATCGAATCACATCAGGTTGGCAAAAATCTGATCTTATAATTATTGCAGCGAGACCAGGAATGGGAAAAACTGCACTAGCACTTACAATGGCAAGAAATATAGCTATTGATCATTCTAAGGCTATAGGATTTTTTTCTCTAGAGATGTCTTCTGAACAACTTGTTAATAGACTAATTGCTTCAGAAGCTGAACTTTCATCAAATAAGCTTAGAAAAGGAGATTTAAAAGATCATGAAATGGTTCAACTTCATCAAAAAATAAAATACCTTTCTGATGCTGAAATTTTCATAGATGATACCCCAGCTTTAACTGTTTTTGAACTAAGAGCAAAAGCAAGGAGATTGGTAAAAAATCACAATGTAAGTATTATTCTAATAGATTATTTACAGTTAATGCAAGCTGGTAATAATTCAGGAAACAGAGAGCAAGAAATTTCAACAATTTCAAGATCCCTCAAGAGCATAGCAAAAGAACTAAAAATTCCAGTTGTGGCTCTTTCACAGGTTAATAGAGGAGTTGAAACTAGATCCTTATCCTCAGTAGGAAGTAAAAGACCTATTCTTTCGGACTTAAGGGAATCAGGAGCTATTGAGCAAGACGCAGATATCGTCACTTTTATATACAGACCTGAATATTATAAAATAACTGAGTGGGAAAATGGAGACGACTGTCATGGTCAAGCTGAAATAATTATTGCAAAACACAGAAATGGTGCTTTAAAAAATATAAGAGTTAAGTTTATTAGTGAATTTGCTAGATTTTCAAACTTAGAGTATAACGAAGAAACAGATAATACTGATTCATCAATGATATCTATTCCCTCAAGCTTAAATTCTGAAAATGAGTCTTCCCCATTCTAATGATGTATAAATCTTTATTTATAGTCACATTTACTTTTTTAGCAATAATTAAAGATATTAATGCTATTAGTATTATTCTTGAAATGAATGAAAAACAGAGTAATCATCTAAAAGCATATGGAATAGCATATAATGTTATTGAATCTGGTTACAAAGTAGAATGGCTATTAAACCATGAAGGTGGAAGTTTTATGTTCAACTTCTCTGAAAAAATTGAAAATGAATGTAAGCTAAAGGGAGTATCCTATAAGATTATCCCAAAAATAGTTGCTGAAAAAATAAGAGAAAATATTGCTAGAAGTGATGTAAATAAAGAAATTATAATTTTAGAGAAGGCACCAAAAATAGCTATTTACTCACCAAAAAATAAGCAGCCTTGGGATGATGCCGTAACACTAGCTCTTTCGTACTCTGAAATACCATATGATATAGTATACGACAATGAAGTACTCAATAATCTTTTACCTATGTATGATTGGCTTCACCTACATCATGAAGATTTTACTGGTCAATATGGAAAATTTTACTCTGCATTCAAAAACTCGAGTTGGTATATTCAACAAAAGAAAGAATTTGAGAAAGATGCAAGAAAATTAGGATACTCCAAGGTTTCTGAACTCAAACTAGAGGTTGCAAAAAAAATAAAGGAATATGTTTTATCAGGAGGGTTTCTTTTTGCAATGTGCTCAGCAACTGATAGTTATGATATAGCATTGTCTTCTGAGGGCTTAGATATTTGTCATAACGTTTTTGACTATGATCCAATTGACTCTGATATTAATAAAAAACTAAATTTTGAAAAAACCTTTGCATTCAAAGACTTCAAACTCATAACTAATCCCAATATTTACGAATTTTCAAACATAGATGCAACTAGGGATAGAAAAGTAAAAGAAAAAGATGATTTTTTTATTTTGTTTGATTTTTCCGCCAAGTGGGATCAAATACCAAGTATGCTATGTCAGAATCACCAAAAAATTATAAAGGGTTTCATGGGACAGACTACTTCATTTAAAAACAAATACATTAAAGAAAATGTTATTATTTTGGGACAAAACAAATCTCTTGATGAAGTAAAATACATACATGGAACATATGGAAATGGTACTTGGACATTTTACGGAGGTCATGACCCCGAGGATTATCAGCACAGAGTAGGAGACCCAAAGACTGATTTAAGTTTACATCCAAATTCACCTGGATACAGACTTATACTAAATAACATACTATTTCCTGCAGCTAAAAAAAAGAAACAAAAAACTTAATAATCAAAAATGACCTTATGTGATGACGATTCCCATTCAGAATATTTTTTACTATATGCACTTTCAATAGTATTTCTTTTTATTTTCATTGAAGGTGTTAAGAAGTTATTTTCTACTGTCCACTCCGTGTTTAAAACTATTAACTTAGACATCTTCTCATAATTTGCAAGATTCTTATTAAATGAGTCCAAGCTGACCTCAAAATATTCTTTGAGTTCTGTTTTATTTAAACTATCGGCCTGTAAGGATAATGTAATTAATGCAATTGGCTGAGTTAAACCTCTTCCTACAACACAAACTTGTTCAATATTATTATCTTCTGATAGTTTCATTTCAATTGTAGATGGTGAAATATACTCTCCTTTAGTAGTCTTAAATATATCTTTAACTCTTCCTGTAATTTTTAAATATCCTTCACAATCAATTTCTCCAACATCTCCTGTATGTAGCCATCTGTTCTTGATTGTTTCGTTAGTTAATTTTTCTGATTTGTAATACCCATCCATTAGGGCTTTATGTTTAATTAAAATCTCATTTTCACTACTAAGTTTTACATCACAAT
>CACAMX010000026.1 GCA_902533655.1 uncultured Bacteroidota bacterium | reverse complement strand
CCAATGCTTGAAGATATAGTATTGGAACATCCGTTGGCGTCTGTGACATTTAGTAGAGTAAGGTTAGTTGAATTTGGAGGACATATGCTAACAGGTTGGTTAGTTGCATTATTATTTCCAAGAGCGTTTAACACCAAATTAACAGGGCTTGGATTTGTGTAAGAAAGATTGAAAGGTGCTAATCCTGTTAAATTAAAAAATAAGTCAATGCATTCACCTTCACAAATAACTGTCGAGCTTGAGCTAATTGTAGAGTTGGGTATTGCATTAACGTTTACAGTTATTGAAGATGTAACCGGATTACATGCACCTGATGGGTCTGTAACAGTGTAGTCGAAAGTCCCTGAGGGGGAAATAGATGGATCAAAGTTTAAACTTGGTCCATTTCCTGTTTGGGACCAAGTACCAGTATTGCTAGCTGGGCCAAGAAAAGTAAATAAGTCAATGGGTGTATCGTTACTGCACAAAGTGATAGTATTTGAGTTGCCAGAGCTTGGTGCGGAGTTTAAAGAGACTAAAACCGTAGAAAAACTTGCAGGACATGGAGCATTATTAATAGAATATGTGTAAACTCCCGCCTGATCATTTGTTGGGTCAAAGTTGAGAGTAGATGTTCCGGGAAGTGGAGGTGTTAAGGGCCCTGAAGGTCCTGTCCAACTTCCATTTGGGTCAGTGAGCCCAAGAAATGTTGATAGGTCATAGTTATTGGGATCGTTGTCACAAAGAATTATGCTTGTTGATACGCCTGTGTTTGCTGTTGCAGAAACATTTACAGACAGAGTTGGATTAGTTACTGAGGCAGGACAACCTGTAGCGTCAAATAAACTTACAACTGAATACGTTGTATTAACTGTTGGTGAAAATGTAATTTGCCCCAAACCGTTGGTTTGAAATCCAAAACCATCAATTTGAAAATTGATATTGGTTGTTCCATCATTCAGAACAAGATCAAAAGGGGGTAAACCTAATAAGTTCCATGAAAGAGCTACAGGATCTCCTGAACAAATGTTAGTAGGTCCTGACAGAATTGCAGAAATACTGTTTAGGTTAGGTTGAACAGTTACCGTATCAACGGCAACACATCCTGGATTTAAAGAGTCAGTTGCAGTTACTTCAAAGTCAGTTGTTACAGCAACAGTTGCGATAGGATTGGGAATATTTGAAGAGGGACTTAGTCCAGAAATACCACCACTAGTGACATTTATCCAATTATAGGTATAATTTGCAGTTGCAGGACATGTTACATAAACTGCATTAGATTGTAGTGTTGATAAATTACCAGGGATACTTCCAGGAAATCCTTGTGTCGTCTGTCCAATTGCCGGAACAGGGGGAGCTGAGGGATTAATCGTTAGGTAATTTCCTTGACTGTCTTTAATTCTATACATTGCTTCATTTGCAGAACTACCAAGGGAAGTAAAAAATGCTTCTATAACGTCTCCATCAGAAACGTACAAAGGATAAGAAGCAGTTGCAGCATTACCACCAGTAATCATAGTGTAATTACTGTATAAATTACCATTTACATTTAAGTCTAGATTATGAAAGATAGAGACACCTCCTTGCGTACCAGCAGTCCAACCTGCTTGAGTTGCTCCTGTACCAGGAAGATAATTCCATAGTTCAAGCTCATAATAGCAATTAGCTTTGACTGTGGCTTGTGCAAATAATGTGTCAGATCCTGCACAGGTTGAAGTAGAAGTGGAGGCCTGAATATTTGGTTGGTCGACATAAATATCTAAAGAAGCATAGCATGTATCATCAACAAAATTTGAATAAATAAGGCTGTATGTTGTGCTTTGAGTAGGCTTTACAGTGATTGTATCAAATGTGTAGCCTGAAATAGAACCACCATTCCAAATTGTTGAATATCCAGCACATGTTGCTATGTTTACATTGTCAATTCCCCAGAAGTCCCAAGTAGTACCTGAGGAAGCAGTCTGAGACCATCTAAATTGAGTTGTAGGTGTCTGAGCAGCAGCAGGAATTGGAAAACAATGATTTTGCCAACCGGTGTAAGGAAAACCAATTGGAGAAAAATAAAAAATTTGAGTCCAGTTTCCACCGGCAACTCTATATTCTAAATATACACCCTCATTAGCTAAATCAGGACCATCACATCCTGAAGTTCCTCCTTGAGTTTCCATCCTAAAGTCAAAGCAAATATTTCCACCACAGCTTGCATCAACTGGAACTGTTGTAGCTCTTCTGGGTGTAGGAGCTCCGTTTGCAAACCAGAGAACAGGCCCTCCTAACGGATTTGTACCGCAAGGGCCACCAAGAACATAGCCTGAAGTTACGCTTTGCCACAAGCCACTAAGCGTTGATGCTGAAAAATCATCTGATGAGGCACCACCAACACCAATTTGTTGTAAAAATAAAGATTCTCCACAGGCAATACTGTCAGTTAGTGCAGATATGTTTGTGACACAACCACTTGATGAACTTTGTGAAAATGTAACATTTCCAACAATAATAAAAAATACCAAAAATAAATTTTTAATCATACTTGAGTGATATGTTTTTTAGTTCAAAATTCGTTAGCTTTACTATGCTATTTACGCCAGGCATTTTACTAAGAGGTAAAGAAAATCTGACAAAAATTTTTGAGTCATTTGATTTATTATGGCAATCAGATATTATAGTTTCTTTTGCATTTAACTTGAGAGATTTCTCGTATTCTGGTTTTTTATTTTTACAGTTTATACAATCATTATCATACCAAAGCTCAAGATAATAGTTTAAAGTCAAGCTTGAGTCAGTGAGATTGGTGATTCTTAAAAAAATAAATTCTTGGTCGTAAGCATCGGAAAAATCACAGTTGTGGTTCTTAGTTTCTATTGTGATTTCATCACTTTTATAAATAAGATTCCATTTGGACTCATTGCTAAGGGCAGTGAAATTTAACAAAATAAGAGATATCGTAAGTAATTTAATGTAAAAAATAGGCCCTCTCATAAGTACTTGTTTACATCAAAGTTACAAAAAATTAATTTTCGTAACAATAAATTATACTATAGAACAAATTGTTTTTTCAGATTTATATTTCTATGAAACTTGTTTGTTGGGCCCATCCCTTTCTCCCATCACTAATTGAAATATTCAACCAATTTTCAACAGCATCAATAACCAACACTTTTGTTCCTGAGTGTATAGTAAATTGAACTGAACTTTCAGCAGAAGGTGCGCTTCTAATATTTAAAGCATTTTCCTTAACAATCGCTTGTGTGTTATTTTTCTCAGTAATGTTTCCAATAAAATAAATAGTCAAAGAAATAGAAATAATAATGGACAAAAAAGTTTTAAAAATTTTAAGTTTATTATCTGTTCTATTTATAGATACAATCAAACTTATTATTAATAATATCAAAGAGGTAATAATCAATATTTGCCAATTATAAATAGAAATTGTATCAAAAAAATTAGAAAACCATTCTTTGTAAAATAACTCAGGAAGTTGGTTAATATCATCAATTATTAAATCGTTACAAACTTTTAAATTGTAAACTATGTCAATGTCTTTGGGGTTAATTTTTAAACCTCTTTCATATTCTACTATAGCTAAAGCCAGACTATCTAGCTTAAAATAACAATTCCCTTTATTGTAATGAATTTCACTGCTGATTGCTCCTACATCAATTAATGAATCAAAGTATGCGAGTGCCATTTGATAGTTTCCACTGTCATAAAATTCAGTTCCTTTTTTGAATAAATTGTCTTCGGCTTTCGAAAAAAAGCTAAAAAATATAGCTAAAAACAATAAAAATTCTTTTTTCATTTTCTGTTTGATTCAATTTTCTTTATAACTAAAATACATTCATTTAGAAGCTCATTTGATTTCTTATAATCACTATTAGGGGAATATCTTGCAATTTCAATGTCATTAAAAATTTTTAGAATTTGATTTTGAATTTCTGCTTTATACTTTTTTTCTTCATTAAGTCTTCAAGTTTTTCTTTTGAAAAATCTCCAATTTCAATATTAAATTTTTCACTAAAAAATAATAACATAGATTTTTCAATTTCTTCATAAAATTTTATTAAATCATTTTTTTTCAAATGCTTTTCAGCTTTTTTAATTCTTATTTTAGAGAGTTCATTATCTCTAGTAACTTTTTGATAAATATTTTTTATGTAATTGAAAAAGTATTTTGACAGCATTAATATTAATACAAGAACAAAGACTATAATATTGAATAATTTATTAGATATCTTCTTACTTTGACTAAAATCGTACTTAATGTGTCTAATATCTTGCTTATTGTCAGAAACTAATTGCTTCGAAATTGAGTTTGTTTGTGAGCTTTGAAGAAATTTTTCAGATTTTTCTACATTAATTTTAAACGCTTTCGAACTAATTTCCTTAAACTGTCCAGACTTGATATCAAAGTATGAAAAAACGGTTTTTGGAATTTCATATTTTCCTTCATATCTAGGAATTAGTAGATACTCATATGTTTTTACACTTCTTTTAAGCCCTCCTTGAAATATCCTGTCATCAACTTTAGGATCATAAACCTCAAAGTCAGTGGGAAAATCAATTTTTTGTTCTGATAGAAGCTCTAGATTACCTGTTCCAATAAAACTGATTTTATAGTTTATGGCATCATTTGCTTTTACAGTATTTTTATCAACACTAGATTCAACTTTCAAACTGCCAACAATTCCTATAAAGTTCTTTGGAACGGGCGTGGGTAAGCTCTTGACTTTGATTTTTACCGGCTTTGAGCTAATAAATTCTTCTTGAACACTGTATGAGTTAAAAAAGCTAGCAAATGGGTCATTACTTCTATTATTTGTTCTTATGCTACACTTTATTTCAATAGGATCGATTAATAAAGTTCCATCCTTTTGAGGTGTTAATACTATCTTTTTTAAAGTTGCAACATTATAAGCTACACCTTCTATAACTTCTCTTTTAAACCTGCTACTTGTTTCAAGATCTTTTTTCCAAAAAGAATCCAAATTAGGAAGTTTTGTCATTTCTGTATTTGCTAAATCATATCTGTTGTAAAGTTTATATGTGACCAATAACTGTTCACCGACAAAAACATTTTTTTTGCTAATTTCTGCTTTAACAAAAAGGTTGTTAGAAAACGAATTGTTTGCTTTTTTATTAGTTGCGTCAAGAATTTGAATTCTGAGTTCATTACTTTTTATAATATCTCTTTTAAAATTAATTGATGCTGAGGGAATAATAAATTCTCCTTTTTTAATTGCTTTGAAATAGTAAGTAAAGGTTGTATTTAATACTGATTCCCTTTTCCCATTAACAATAGTTATTGAGCTTGATGATGATTTATTTGGTCCACTTAAGAATTGAACAAATTCATTATTGGATAAATTAAAATCTATATTATTGGCTTTTTCATCAAATGAAAAGCTTATTGCGAAACTTTCTCCAACTAAGACAGGATTTTTATTAACAGAAACCTCAATTTTCTGAGAAAAAGAAATATTAAAGCTAATCATTATGAGAAATAAAATTTTCTTCATTACCAGTCTTTTGTTATTTTTCTTTTTGTCTTTTGTTTTTTATTCTTCTGTAATTTTTCCTTAGTCTCTTTTTCTTGATTTTGAATAGCATTCAAAAGTTTTTCAATATCTTCTTTTGACATCTGTTCTTTATCTTTTTCCTCTTGTTTGTCTTGCTGTTCCTCTTTTTCTTGTTG
>CACAMX010000025.1 GCA_902533655.1 uncultured Bacteroidota bacterium | reverse complement strand
AAAGAAATGCTCATTTTCTACAAAATCGGCAAAATTTCCTGCAAAAATTGCAAGTCCCGAACCAATTGTTAAAAGAGGACCAAAGGCAAGAAAAATAGATAATTCACCTAAACCTCTTTTAGCAACAAGTCTTAGAGGTGGGGCGGTATAAAAGTAACCTAAAAATAAACCCGCTAAAGTTGTATAAATTATTGGGGTGATGATAGAACTATCAACTCTTAGAACAAGCAAAGCACCAATAAGTGTAGCAACTAGTGTTAGCCAAATTGCAAGCTTTAACGTCCCATTTAATGTAATAAGGCCAAGTTCAATTGCTCTACTTCCGCCAGAAACTTGTTGAAAATATTCAGCATTTGCTTCGTCAGTACCGTCTTTAACATCAAAATAGTCATTAAAAACATTAATAGCTAAATGTGCGATTAAAACTCCAAGAATACAAAGTATGAAGCTTGTTATGTTAAATAAATTATCACCAATACCTGCGAAATAGGCTCCAACCGCGAAAACAGGTAAAAGCGATGCAGAAGTAAAAGGCATTCTGGTTATTGCCAAGCCTTTAATCATTTTAGTAGCAAAAGATATAGGAACGTTTACATCTTCATTTATTACTTCAGTAACACCACAATATCCAGTTTGTGGATTGTCTTTACCATTTGAAAATGTAGGTGTAATTCTAATTTTTGCATTAATTTTTTGCTTGTTTTTATTGATGAAGTAAGTTTTCCCAACATACTCACCGTTTTTAACTGCTTCGTCGAGCCATCCAGCGACATTTTGTAGAACAATTTCACCAGGGGAAAAAATAGATACTCTTTTCTTTCCGATTAGCTCTTCCTTTTTGTATCCAAAGATTTGTTCAGCGCCGTCATTCATTGTCAGAATGACTCCTTCCATATCACAAGTGATTGTACTTTTTTTCATTTCTATATATTTTATTTCAAATGTATAACTTTTTCTGCTAAAAAGCTATGCATTATCCATTCATTGTGATTAAAAATTCCTTGTTGTCTTGAGTTTTCATTAATCGGTCCTTCATAAACTCAATTGCTTCTACTGGATTCATATCAGCTAAATAATTTCTAAGTACCCAAATTCTTTGAATGTGTTCTGGATCAAGAAGTAAATCTTCTCTTCTAGTTGAGGATGAGACAAGATCAACTGCTGGAAAAATTCTTCTGTTTGAAATCTTTCTGTCTAGTTGTAATTCCATGTTTCCTGTGCCTTTAAACTCTTCAAAGATAACTTCGTCCATTTTACTTCCTGTTTCAGTTAATGCTGTTGCTAAAATTGTCAAAGAACCTCCTTTTTCAATTTTCCTAGCTGCACCAAAGAATCTTTTTGGCTTATGTAATGCATTCGCATCAACACCACCACTTAAAATTTTTCCAGAAGCTGGCTGAACAGTATTGTAAGCCCTTGCAAGTCTTGTTATTGAATCAAGTAATATTACTACGTCATGTCCACATTCAACCATCCTTTTAGCTTTCTCTAAAACAATGTCTGCAACTTTAACATGTCTGCTTGCAGGCTCATCAAATGTTGAAGCAATGACTTCAGCATTGACACTTCTTTCCATATCAGTTACCTCTTCAGGTCTTTCATCAATAAGTAAAATAATCATATATACTTCAGGATGATTGTCAGCAATTGCATTTGCGATATCCTTGAGTAGTACAGTTTTACCAGTTTTTGGTTGAGCAACAATTAGTCCTCTTTGACCTTTGCCTAATGGAGTAAAAATATCAAGCATTCTGGTTGAGATATTGTTGTGACCATTACCCAAAATATTAAATTTTTCAAATGGAAAAAGTGGTGTTAAATGTTCAAATGGTATTCTATCTCTAATAATTGAAGGATCTTTTCCATTGATATCCACTACATTAATAAGTGGAAAATATTTTTCACCAGATTTAGGAGGTCTTACAGTTCCTTTGATAGAATCTCCTGTTTTGAGATTATAAAACTTAATTTGAGAATGTGATACATATACGTCATCTGGAGAGGATAAATAATGATAATCACTTGATCTCATGAACCCATATCCATCAGGCATAATTTCAATTACACCTTCAACATTTATGATACCATCAAAATCAAAATCATAGTGATGTTTTTTTTGTTCATTTTCTTTGCTTGTTAAGTCATTTTTTTCATTTGATTTTTGGTTGTCAAAACTTCTTTCTTTTTTATGTTTTTTTTCAGTCCTTATATTATGATTTTCTTTTCTAGCTCTACTCTTAAAGTCTTTGCTTATTAATTTTCTTTGTTTTTCTGAGTCATTATTTTTATTTGAGTCATTGTTTTTAGTTTCTTGACTTTCTGCTTGAACATCAAGAATAGCGTATATGAGTTCCTGTTTCTTTAACTTTTCATATTTGGGAACATTTGATTCTGATGAAATTTGTCTTAACTCGGATACTTTCTTTGAATTTAGTTCTTGGATTGTGTACATTTTATGTTTTTAGGGATTATAATTTAAAAGTGACTGAATGTCAATTGAGATTGGTAAATTTACAAATAAATGTTATTTGATAGCCTATTATATTAAAAAATTTAATTTTGTGATATGTTACAAAGAATACAAAGTCTTTTTCTTTTCTTTAGCTCCATAATTACTCTTATCTTTTTATATATAATACCTGTTTTTGAAATTGAGTCATTAGATTTGTTTGTCAAAGATTTTTTATGGGCTAAAGTCTTTATGCTTATTTCTACAATTCTAAGTTTAATATCTATATTTTTATTTAGTAATAGAAGAAAACAAATTTTGTTTTGTTCAATCTCCAGAACTCAAATTACAATTGCATTAATTCTATTGCTTTTTGTTTACAAAAAGGAAATGTATGTTAAAATAGAACTTTTGTTATTTGGAATTCCATATTTACTATTGATTTTGTCCAGCTATTTCATAAAAAAAGATGAAAAAACCGTAAGATCATCTGAAAGATTTCGTTAGGTTTTTTTACGCTCAATTACTTTTAAATTTTTAATATTAGATCCATCTATTTTAAACTTCAAAAGAGTCTTTACTTTATGTATACCAGTATTTCCACAAGAGCCTGAATTCAAATGTAACATATTGAAATTCTTATTATAAGAGATTTTTAATATATGAGAATGACCACAAACTAATAGTTGGGGCTTTTCATTTGAAATTATTTTAAATGCTTCTGAGTTATATATATTTTTTTGTCCTGCTATATGAGTCATAAAAACTTTGATCTGTTCAATTTTAAAGATCAAATTTTTTTTAAAACGATGTCGAACTTGATAATCATCAATATTTCCATAAACAGACCTTATTTTATATTTTTTTTTAAGTGAGATTAACATTTTGTCTGATCCAATATCTCCACAATGCCATATTTAATCAGAATTCTCAAAGTGTTTGAACACCCATTTTTCAAGTTCACCATGAGAATCTGAAATTAAACAGATATTTTTCAAAGAATTATCTTATGAGAGTTAATGTACCTTCGTATGTATATTTCTTACCATTTACATCTTCGGCAATTATACAATATACATAATTACCAGCAGGAGCGAACTTATCACTATCTTGAAATTTACCGCTCCAAGCTTGTTCACATCCAGAATAACAATATTTATTAGAAAATTTGCTAGTATTAAAAATTCTTTGACCATACCTATTGTAAATGCTAAATTCAAGAGATTTGGTTCCATCAACAATTGGCATAAAATGATCATTTTTAAAGTCGTTATTTGGACTAAATGCACTCGGGATATAAATTGAAAATGATTCATTCACTACAATTTGTTTAGTAATTGAGTTTATGCAGCCACTATCTGTAGAAATTACAAGAGATACACTATATGTGCCTGAGTCTTGAGAAGGATACAAATGAGATATTTCACCAAAATTAGTATTAACAAGCGGTGAGTTATCTCCAAAATTCCAATAACCACTTGAGTGGTACAAAGATTGGTCAACGAAGAAAACTAAAGGGTTGTTCACATCGACTGGCTGAGGAAAAAATGTGAAATCGGCTTGTGGCACAGGATTAATATGTACATTGGCAAGACCATTTGTGTTAGCTTTACATCCTTTACTATCAAAAATTTCAGTTAATGAGTATTGACCTGCTTCTTTTGTTGAAAAAGAATGGTTATATCCAATATTTGATAAGTTTTTTGTCTGAACCCCAATTGAATATTGAATATTAAAAGGTGGTGTTCCAGAAATGGTATTTATGTATATGTCAACTTCACTTCCATCGTCACAAATCGATCCACCTCCTGACATGATTGATGTTGGTACAGGGTTAACTTTAATGCTGATTTGATCGTTTAAATTATTTGTACAATTAATGTCAGCAACTGATGTAAAATTGTATAATGAAGAACTATTAGGGCTAACAGAGATTGAGTCAATGGTATTAGTTAATGACACTGATGAAGGTATACCATTAACGGAATAATTTACTTTCCAAGGAGATGAGCCAGAAATAAAGTTAAAATATAATTGAGAAATATCTCCATCGCACAATTCGTTATTACCTGAAATATTTACCATAGGAATGTCATTTATTGTTAAAGTTGCGTCATTGTAATTGTTTGATAAACATCCTTTACTATCTGAAACAGATACCAATGAATAGGTGGTGTTGTTTGTGGGACTTATTGTTAGTGGTGAATTATTAATTAAGCCGTTATTGTCTACAGTAACATTGTAGGAGTTAGTTCCATCATTGTATACTACATTAAATGGAGCTGCACCTTTAAAAATTGGAAATGATATTTCTGAACTATCACCTAAACAAACAGGATTTTTTCCGCTAATTGCAATGTCAATAATTGGAATATCATTAACATTAAGATTGACAATCGGAGAGGCAGTTGAATTAGTACAACCATTAATATCAGATATTGAAATAATTTGATATGAATTTGTTCCAATTATGGGCTTTGGGTTATTTAGACTGAATATCTGCGCACCATTTGATGAAAATAAAATTGGTGTTTGAGATGTAGCATTTATTGTGTAGTCAACATTAAATGGTGCTGTTCCATTTAAAATATTGAAAATTAAATTTACAGAATCACCGTCACATATTTCATTCTTAGAAATTGTTAAGGACGCATTAGGTTTTTCATTAACAAATAAATTAATATCAGAAGGAATTTCATTTATTGGAGAATTTTGGCCGCTTGCATCAACAATTGACGTTACAGAAATTATATTGTTTCCGAGTTGCACTGATGAATTTGCTATGGATGCATTAACACTGATTGGGGTTGGTTGGCCTGCAGAGCCAATGACTTGTGAAAAATTATTTCCATTAATTGAGTAATTGACAGTTACTGGTGCTTCTCCTTGAGTTAGTGTCATATTAATGACAGCACTTTCACCTTCACATATGTCAGAAGTTGAAAGTGTAAAAACATCTAAAATGGGAAATGGTTCGACATCAATGTTAACTGATAAAGGAGAGGTAGTTGAACACCCATTTGCATCTGTAATTGTTGACAATGCGTATGTTGTATAAGGGACAACAACTGTTGGATTTACAACAGTTGTTCCTAGCATGGAGCTTGGACTAGTATTAATTTGAAATGTGTTCGAGGGTATTGAATTATCAAAACCATTTATAAAAAAAGGAGGTGTTCCTGTAAGCATATCAATTGATAATGTTGTAGAATTTCCTTGAGAGACAATTAATGGATTTGCTGAAAAAGAGTTTACAACTGGCTCAGGATTGATTGTTAAATTAACAGTTGTTTCTGAGCTAGGACATGGTGGAACGCCAGTAGTTTCGTATGTGAAATCAAAGTTTCCTGTTCCATATGTATTTGGATCGATGTTAGGAGATATTGGGGAGCCCATAGCACTGGTTCCTACATACCAAAAACCACCTGGATCAGCATTATTAATTAAATTAAATAGATCGTATGTGTTTGTAGAATTATAGTCATTAATACAAATATCTGTATTATTTGCAGATCCAGAGTTAGGAGGTGAAACTAAACTTACTGTTATAACAGCAGTAGATGAACTACATGGAGGTTCAATAACAGTATATGAAT
>CACAMX010000024.1 GCA_902533655.1 uncultured Bacteroidota bacterium | reverse complement strand
AAATGCCAGGTTTGATGTCACTGAGAGAAGAGTACTCTAATCAAAAGCCTTTAAATGGAGCAAGAATTGCAGGTTGTTTGCACATGACTATACAAACAGCTGTTTTAATAGAAACACTTGTTGACCTTGGTGCTGAAGTTACATGGTCCTCTTGCAATATTTTTTCAACCCAAGATCAAGCTGCCGCAGCGATTGCTAAAAAGGGTATTCCAGTTTTTGCTTGGAAAGGAATGAATGAAGAAGAATTTGACTGGTGTATTGAACAAACTTTGACTGCATTTAAAGATAATAAACCATTAAATATGATTCTTGATGACGGTGGAGATTTAACTAACATGGTTTTAGATAAATTTCCTGATTTAGTGAAAGGCATTAAAGGATTATCTGAAGAAACAACTACAGGTGTCCACAGACTGTATGAGCGTGTTGAAAAAGGAACTTTAACTCTTCCAGCAATAAATATTAATGATTCAGTAACAAAATCAAAATTTGATAACAAATATGGTTGTAAAGAGTCATTGGTTGACGCAATTAGAAGAGCTACAGACACAATGATGGCAGGTAAAGTTGCTGTTGTTGCTGGATACGGAGATGTTGGAAAAGGCTCAGCTGCCTCACTAAGAGGTGCTGGCGCTAGAGTAATTGTAACCGAAATTGATCCTATTTGTGCGCTTCAAGCTGCTATGGATGGCTTTAAGGTTATGAAAATGGTTGATGCAATACCTGAGTCTGATATAGTTGTAACAACAACAGGTAACAAAGACATTATCCAATCGCAGCACTTTGAAATAATGAAAGATAAAACAATTGTTTGTAATATTGGCCATTTTGATAATGAAATTGACGTTAATTGGTTGAATGAAAAGTGGGGTGATACTAAGCAAGAAATCAAACCGCAGGTTGATTTATATAACGTGAATGGAAATGATATAATTTTGCTAGCTGAAGGTAGATTAGTTAATCTTGGTTGCGCAACTGGTCACCCGTCATTTGTAATGTCAAATTCATTTACAAATCAAGTTCTTGCTCAGATTGAGCTTTGGAAAAATCACAAAAATTATGAAAACAAGGTTTATATGTTGCCAAAGCAATTGGACGAAAAAGTTGCAAGGCTTCATCTAAAGAAAATTGGAGCGGAATTGGATGTGTTAAGAGAAGACCAAGCTGATTATATTGGTGTAGATGTTAAAGGTCCATATAAGCCAGAGTATTATCGTTATTAATTTGATATAAACAGCATATTACCTTCCAAAAATGTTGAATACCTTTTTAAAGGTAAAATTGCAGGGCCATTTGCAACAGAGCCTTCTTGGTCTAGTAAAAAAACTGAGTTACAACAACTACAAATAGCCAGTGAAGAATTTATTGAGTCTATTTTTGCACAAGCTGTTAATGGCTCATATGTACAACTTTTATCATATGCATAATAATCATAATTTGAAAATCTATAGATAATTAGACCATTATAACCTTGATTTTCTATTACTAAACTACCACCAAGTGCGCTTAAAGTAATATTTTCTGGTGAATTTAGGTCTATCTCATGGTTAACAAATACATCAGGGATGTAATTATTTCTTTCTCCGCATGAAAATAAAAAAATTAAAAAAATAATGGCTATTCTATTTCTCATTTTTTTTACAAAAGAATTAAAAATTAATCAAATCTATATTAAGAATTTATATATTTACAATTCTAAAAGATTTACAAATAGAAATGACAATTATGCTTAGAAAGACTATTTTGTATTTAGCTTTTGTTTTACATAGTACTTTAGCCTTTTCTCAAACAGGTACTTTACAAGGTACAATTATAGATGCTATGACCAACGAACCAATACCATTTGCTAACGTCGTTTTGACAAAAAATGGAAATCAATCTGCCGGAACAACCACTGATTTTGATGGAAAATATACAATTAAACCAATTGACCCTGGCACTTACAACATTAAAGCAACGTTTGTTGGTTATCAAACAAAAGAAATTACCGGAGTTGTTATCTCTGCTGATCAAATTAGATTCGTTGATATTAAATTACAAGAAGGAATACAGTTAGAAGTTGCTGAAGTTGTTGTATGGACAAAGCCTTTAATTGACCAAGGAAATTTATCTGGAGAAACTAAAACATCTGAAGAAATCGTAGCATTACCAACAAGATCTGTGGCTTCAGTAGCTGCAACAACTGCAGGAATTTATCAAAGAGATGAAGGTGATGCTGTAAACATAAGGGGGTCTCGTTCCGATGCCACAGAATATTATATTGATGGAATAAAGGTAAGGGGAGCTCTTGGAGTTCCAACATCTGGTATTGAACAAATTAAAGTTGTAACTGGTGGCGTCCCCGCACAATATGGTGATGCAACAGGTGGCGTAATTTCTGTAACAACCAAAGGCCCTTCCAACAAGTTTTTTGGGCAATTAGAGTTTGAATCTTCTGACTTGTTTGACGAATATGATTACAATCTCATGGGGTTTGCATTATCGGGTCCGATATTGAAGAAAAGAAATTCAGATGGAACTAAAGGAAGCTCAATTTTAGGTTATTTTATCTCTGGTGAACTTAGAAGCGTTGATGATACAGACCCCTCTGCAGTTGGAGTCTGGAAGGTAAAAGATAATGTTTTAAATAACTTAAGAAACGATCCATTTGTGATAGCGCCTAATGCTGCAGCTGGTTTTCTCAGCACCTCTGATTTTTTGAGTGAATCAGACTTTGAAAATGTTCAAGCCAAGCTAAATACAAACCAAAGGAGACTGAATATTTCTGGAAAATTAGATTTCAAACCATCAAACAACACTTTTTTAACCTTAGGAGGTAGTTACTATTACAGAAAAAGTAGAGATTTTTCTTACTGGAGATCTATGTTCGCTTGGGACAATAATAGAGAGTCATCACAAAATACTTTCAGATTATTTGGAAAGTTGACCCAAAAGTTTGGTTCTGAAGAATCAAATGATGATAACAGTGCTTCCACTGTCAAAAATGCGTTTATAACAATTCAAGGGGACTACACCAACAACAAGTATACATTTGTGGATTCTGATCATCAATTTGATTTATTTAAATACGGCCATGTTGGAACATTTAACACATACAAAACAAAAGTTTATAATACTGGTGATGTATTGGATACAATTAATGGTAATCCAGTTTGGTGGAGTAATGTTCAAGTTCATAATGGTTGGCAAGATACTTTAATGACCTTCAGTCCAGGAAATTATAATCCAAGTCTAGTTAACTATACATCAGCTTATTACAGAATGTTCAGTGATTATGGATTATCATCATTTGTTGGTAGTTCCAACGATGGTGTCATAAGAACCTCCGCTGATTTGCAAGGTCAAGGTCTGCTAAATGGTGAATTGCCTACATCAGTTTATTCATTGTTTGGTAATCATGGATATTACTACAACGGTGCAGCAAAGCAAGAAAATACTCAGACAACTTTCAAAGCCTCTGGATCGGCAGATATAGGATCTCATGAAGTTTCATTTGGATTTGAGTTTGAGCAAAGACAAGACTATTATTGGGGCTCAAGTCCAAGATCATTATGGACATTGGGTAGGCAGCTAGCTAATAACCACATTCTTGAAAGAGATTTAAGTAATCCAGTTCCTGGATTTAATCAGAATGGTAATTTCAATGATACGATCAACTACAACAGACTTTATAACTCTGAAATTCATTCGACTTTTGATAAAAGCTTGAGGGATGCTTTAAATATTAGTATTGATGGATTAGAGTATATAGACATTGATTCGTATGAACCCAGTACTTTTGACATTAGTATGTTTAGCCAAGATGAGTTATTAAATAATGGAAGTAACCTTGTGTATTATTACGGTTTTGATATTTATGGAAACAAGTTAGACAATAAACCATCTCTTCAAGATTTCTTTACTAGAGAAGTCACAGACCAATATGGTGATATTCGCTATGCTAGAGAAATAGCTCCTTTTGAGCCTATATATATGGCTGGATATATTCAAGATAAGTTTGCTGTAGAAGATTTAATATTTAATATTGGATTAAGAGTTGATCGGTATGATGCTAATCAGCAAGTCTTGAAAGACAGATATGTATTATATCCAACTTATACAGCAGGTACTACTCAGGGATCTGAAGCGGCTGATAGAGCAGGAGGATTACCATCAACAATTGGAAATGATTATGTAGTTTATGTCGATGACTTTTCTTCAAATTCTCCTACTGCAGTTGGATATAGAAACGGAGAAACTTGGTATAATGCCGAAGGATTACAAATATCAGATCCAACAATATTAGCAGATGCAGCAGGAGGTAAAATTGCACCTTATTTGCAAGATCAAAACGCATTAAACAACGATATAAGTGTTAGTGAATCTTTTAAAGATTATGAGCCAGAAATTGTTTTCATGCCTAGAATAGCTTTTTCATTTCCAATATCAGATGAAGCTCAATTTTTCGCTCATTACGATGTTTTGACACAAAGACCTCCAAGTAATAACAGGCTAGAGCCAGTAGATTATCTGTTTATGGCTGATAAGGTTGGTGCTTTACTAAACAATCCAGATTTAAAGCCTGAGAAGACAATAGATTACGAGCTAGGTTTTGCAAAGACATTATCTCTAAGTTCAGCTTTGAAAATTTCAGCCTTTTACAAAGAAATGAGAGATATGATTCAGGTAATTAACACTTTGGGAGCGTATCCAGCCCAATATCTTACTTACGGTAATATTGATTTTGGAACTGTGAAAGGTATGTCAATTAATTATGATTTGAGAAGAACTAGCAACGTAAGTATGACTGCAAATTATACATTACAATTTGCTGACGGTACTGGCTCATCTGCAACCTCAGGACAAAGTTTAGTAAATACAGGTCAGCCAAATTTAAGAACTACTATTCCTCTTAGTTTTGATCAAAGACATTCACTAATGGCCTCTGTTGATTACAGCTATGGAACAGGAAAGAAATATAATGGTCCAATTTTATTTGGTAGGAAAATTTTACAAGATGCAGGTGCTAATATTATAATGACAGCCGGATCGGGTACACCATATTCAAAGCAATCTAATATTACACAAGAAGCAGCATCAGGAATAAATGATCGTTCTACGCTTGAAGGAAGTTTAAACGGATCAAGATTACCATGGCAGTTTAGATTGAGTATGAAATTAAACAAAAACTTTATCATTAATTGGACTGACAAGAAGAAATCAAATCTTAATGTTTACGTTCAAGTTCAAAATTTACTTGATGCTAAAAATGTCATTAGTGTATATAGAGCTACTGGAAACCCTGATGATGATGGATATTTAACTGATGCAGCAGCACAAAATTCAATAAACTCAAAAAATGATACTGAATCTTTCAGATATTTATACTCCTTGGCTGTAAATAATCCTTCAAATTATAGTCTACCAAGAATGTGGAGAGCTGGAATTAGTATAGATTTTTAAACTAAATGAAATTGAATAATACAATATGATTAAAATTGAGAAAATAAAAATAATCCTACTAGCATCACTCATCTCTGTTCACGTTTTAGCTAAAGAAAATATTAATTATCCTGGAATTTCTAATGTCAAGAACGAAAGAGTTGCAGCTGGATGTACACCTTCTACATCACAAACAGACCTAGATGTAAATAATGTAAGGACAACTATTATGGGTGGAGGAGATATGTGGTGGAATTTAGATGATGCAAGGTATGAAATCCCTAAAGACGGAAACAAACATTCAATGTTTGCTGGTGCATTGTGGATTGGTGGTGTTGATGCTGGAGGCCAATTAAAAGTAGCAGCTATGACTTACAGACAAGGAGGTAATGATTTTTGGCCTGGTCCTCTTGATGTTAATACTGCAACTATATCAGCTGAGGAATGCGAGGAATGGGATAAGCATTTTAAAATTAATAGAAGTGAGGTTGAACAATTTGTTTCAGATTATGATAATTCGAATGGTGCAATCAATCAAAGTGATATTCCTGAATCAATTTTAGATTGGCCAGCTCATGGTGATGTGTCTCAAGGTCAAGATTACTATTTAGCACCATTTTATGACAGAAATGGTGATGGGAATTATAATCCGCTTGCCGGTGATTATCCTGATTATAACGTAACAGGTACAAATGACGATTCAAAATTATATGGGGATCAAACTCTTTTTTGGATTTTTAATGATAAAGGTAATATACATACAGAATCTGAAGCTGAGGCCTTAGGACTTGAAATTCATGCTCAAGCATTTGGTTTTACAGCTGATAATGAAGTCAATGATATGACTTTTTACAATTATAAAATTATTAACAGATCTACCTTGCCATTGTTAGATACATATTTTGGTCAGTGGGTAGATCCAGATTTAGGATATTACCTTGACGACTATGTTGGGTGTGATGTGGGTCTAGGACTGGGTTTTTGTTACAACGGAGATGCTGAGGATGAAGGAGCTGCAGGATACGGTTTTAATCCCCCAGCAATCGGAGTTGATTTCTTTCAAGGGCCACTAGCTGATCCAAATGATGGAGTCGACAATGATAGAGATGGTACTATAGATGAATATGGAGAGCAAATAATAATGTCAAAATTTGTTTACTATAATAATGACTTTACTGTTACAGGAAACCCTTCCACAGGAACACATATTTATAATTATTTAAGAGGAATTTGGAAAGACAATGTGCCAATGACATACGGTGGAGATGGTCATGGAAGTGGACAAGGATCTACAACTGATCTTTGTAATTTTATGTTTCCAGGTACATCAGATCCTGAATTTCCTGGACAAGAGTGGACCGAAGTAACTGCTGGCAATACTCCAGCAGATAGAAGATTTTTACAATCTGCTGGTCCATTTACCCTACAACCTGGAGCAGTAAATGAAATCACTACAGGTGTTGTTTGGGCTAGAGCTAACACAGGAGGACAAACTGCATCCGTGCAACTTGTAAAAATTTATGATAAAGAAGCTCAAGCACTGTTTGATAACAATTTTAATATACTAAATGGACCAGATGCTCCAGACCTTGAAATTAGGGAGTTAGACCAAGAATTAATAATTACTCTATCAAATAAAGTCACATCCAATAATTATGAAGAATCATATTTTGAAAAGGATCCTTACATAACAAAACCTGATAACCTATTAAACAGTCCAAATTATGAGTTTCAAGGATATTTAGTTTATCAGTTAGTAGATGCAACTGTTTCAGTTACTGACTTAGATAATCCTGATAAGGCAAGACTTGTTTACCGATCAGATGTAAAAGATGGTGTTACAGGAATAATTAATCAATACTTAGATCCAATCTTAGGTGTATTTACCCCTGTTGAAGAGGTATCATCAGTTTTAAGCCAAGGAGTTATTGGTTCAGTCGATGATGGTACTGAGTACTCATTTCAGATTTTAGATGATAAGTTTGCACTTGGTAGTACGAAGCTAGTTAATCACAAGACATATTATTTTATGAGCATTGCATATGGCTATAATCAAGCTGAAGAAAATGCTGATCCATATAATGTAAATGATCCAAATTATGATGGAAGAAATCAACCCTACATTGGAGGTAGAAGAAATATTAAAGTTTACTCAGCCATTCCACATAATATTGCTCCTGATGGAGGAGGTACTCAACTAAACTCAAGCTATGGTGATGGAGTAAAAATTACTAGAGTTGAAGGGCAAGGAAATGGTGGTTTGGAATTAACTATGACACAAGATTCTGAAAATGCAATTTTAAATGGAATTGATTACAGATCTTCAGAAATTGAATACGAAGCAGGTAGCGGACCAATTGAAATCACTGTAGTTGACCCTGTCAGTGTAGTTTCAGGTACCTATGTTTTAAAATTAGATAGTCCACAAGTTTCAACTCAAAACTTTGTTGAGAGTTATTATGGATGGACTCTAGAGAATGATAATGGAGATATTATTTCTAGCTCAGAAAAATCAATTAGTATTGGTGATAATCAGTTCATAGACGAGCTTGGCTTAAGCTTTAAAATTAAACAATCCAGTAATCCTGGTGCAGATCCGAATAATATTAATAATAATGGTTTTATTTCAGGCTCAGTTGATTATGATGATCCGAATGATAGATGGCTTTCTGGTGTTCCAGACAGAGATGATGAGTCAGCTTTCTTCAGTTTGTGGGGGCTCAACTGGATCAGAGCAGGTTCGTTTACAAATGATAATGATGCTTCTTTGAGCGATTATAATCAAACAGATGATCCCAACGGAGTTTTTGAGACTGTAATAGAGAAAACCGTAACAGTTGGTTTTGATAATTTTTCAATTGACGTTACTGGAGGAACTTGGGCTCCTTACAGGTTTGCATCTAATTTTAATGATGGTCCTGGTTTCAATAATACCGTCACTAATTCATATGTAAAAATTGATAAGTTAAACTCTGTTGATGTTGTATTTACTCAAAATAAAGACTTATGGACAAGATGCCCAGTAGTAGAAGCACAAGATGATCCAACATTGTCAATTGGAGGTCAAATAAAAATGGGACTTAGACAAAGCCCCTCAGTTGACAAAGATGGTAGTCCTGAATCAGGTGTTGGTATGGGTTGGTTCCCAGGATATGCTATAGATGTACAAACAGGCGAAAGATTGAATATTATTTTTGCTGAAGATTCGTGGCTAACCAACGAAAACGGAAATGATATGATATGGAATCCCACATCTAACATAGTAACAAGTGATTTTCCACAATATGATCCTAATGCACCTCAAGGCCAACAATTTTCAGGTGGAAATTACTTGCTTGGAGGTAAGCACTTTATATATATTTTAAGAGGTGAGTCATGGGTAAAAGGGACAGAAGATTATATGAACGGAGACTATTTAGAGGTTGATAATTGTCCAAACTATGATGAAGGAGCATGGGCATATGCACAACTAAGTGACGGTGGTTTACCTGCTCAATTTAACGTGTTTAAGCACGTTACCTGGACATCAGTTCCTTTGTTAGCTCCTGGTAGAAAATTGCTGACTTCTGATGCAAGAGTAAAGCTTAGAGTATCCAAGCCTTACAAGCAATTTGAATCTGTTGATCCTTCAAGATTTCTATCAAAGGATGATGATTTAATAGTTGGAACTAACTACGTTGTTACTTTTAAAAATGATCAAACAACTTGGGGAGGTTTTAATATTACTCACGATGGAATAACTTACAAGCCTGGAGAGTCTTTTTTTGCAACTACAACCTCATTTACAGGAAATTCAAGAGCTAGAGTTGTTGAAGGAAAATCATATAATAATTTTAATCCAATATATAGATTTTCAACTAATGATATAGTTGCTGAAATTGGTAATAACTCTGTTGCAAGATCATCAATTGACATGATTAATGTTGTCCCAAACCCTTATTATGGTTATTCACAGTATGAAACAAATCAGTTGGACAACAGAATAAAAATTACCAATCTACCCCAAAAAGCTACCATTTCAATTTTTACATTAAGCGGAACTTTAGTCAGAACACTAAAAAAAGATGATTCTAGTATCAGCTCAATAGATTGGGACTTAAAAAATGATTTTGGTATTCCAATAGCCAGTGGTTTGTACGTTATACATGTCAAAACAAATGAAGGAGAAAAAGTACTTAAATGGTTTGGTGCTTTAAGACCAATTGACTTAGACACATTCTAAAAAGAAGATTATGAAGAAATTTAATATAAATATAATACTTAAAAGCTTTATAGTTCTTACTGTTATTTTAGCTGACATTTTCTATTCTTCTAACATATACGCGGGTAATGAACAAAGATCAGGACAGGCAGGTGCATCTGAGTTGTTGATAAACCCATGGTCAAGATCTTCAGGATGGGGAACCGCTAACGTCGCTGGTATTAGGGGGTTAGAAGGCATATATTCAAATGTTGCAGGTCTAGCATTTACAGAAAAAACTGAATTAATCTTTTCACAGACATCTTGGCTTCAATATGGAAGTAAAATGTTTGATGCTGATGAATCAGTTAGTAATATAAGTTCATTTGGTTTTTCTCAAAAAGTAGGTGAATCAGGAGTATTAGGAATGTCAGTCATGTCTATGGACTTTGGTGAAATTGAAATTACAACAGTTGAATTACCTGATGGTGGAATTGGTACTTTTTCACCAAAATATTTAAACTTAGGTTTTTCCTATGCTAGGATATTTTCAAATAGCATATATGGTGGTGTTACAGTTAAATTAGTTTCTGAACAGATATCTAATTTATCTGCCCAAGGCATAGCGCTCGATGCTGGGATACAGTATGTGACAGGAAAAAAGGATAATCTTAAATTTGGTATTTCATTAAAGAATGTTGGTCCTAGGATGTCATTTTCTGGCGATGGGTTATCGTTTAGAAATTATGTCGATCCTAACTATGAAATGACAGTAGAACAAAGGTCATCTGAGTTTGAACTTCCTGCTCTTTTAAATATTGGAACATCCTACGATTTCAATGTAAATTTACACAGAGTGACATTAGCAGGAACATTTACTTCAAATTCTTTTCAAAAAGATCAATATAGATTAGGTGTTGAGTATTCTTATAAAGAAATTTTAATGCTCAGAGGTGGCTTCGTTGCGGAGGATGGCATAATGAATAGCAAAAAATCTGCTGAAGAAAATTCTCTAGATAACTATAGAACAACAGCATTGAGAGGTCCTTCAGCAGGATTTACACTTGAATTACCAATGGGAAATGGTTCTACTTTTGGTCTAGATTATTCTTACAGACACACAAACCCTTTTCAGGGTTCGCACAGCATAGGAGCAAGAATAAATTTATAAAAGTATGAGTGGTTTTATTTATCTCTCAAAAGAGGGAATGGAAAAATTAAAAAATGAACTCAATTATCTTAAGAGCATTGAGCGTCCAAAAATAATAAATCAAATTGCCGAGGCAAGAGATAAAGGAGATTTATCTGAGAATGCTGAGTATGATGCTGCAAAAGAAGCACAAGGATTACTTGAGGCTAGAATTTCTAGGCTTGAAAATGAGTTGTCAAAATCAAGAGTATTAGATGAAAAAAACATTGATTTATCTACTGTTAAACTTTTAACTACAGTCTCGATTGAAAATATACAATCTAAACAAAAGATGTCATACACACTTGTTTCTGAATCTGAGGCAGATTTGAAAAATAAGAAGATATCTATAAGTTCTCCAATTGGAAGGGGATTGATTGGAAAAAAAATTGGAGAAATTGTTGATATTTCAGTTCCCTCTGGAGTTGTTAAATTTAAGATATTAGATATTACAATTTGAGTTCACATTCAATATTTACTAAAATAATAAATAGAGAATTACCTTCGTATATAGTCTGTGAAGATGATGAAAATGTTGCTTTTTTAGATATTAATCCTTTAAAAAGAGGACACACACTTATAGTTCCAAAAATTGAAGTTGATAATATTTTTAGTCTTAATGAACATTCATACAATAGTTTATTTTCTTTTGCCAAAAGAGTTGCTATAAATATGAAAAAAAATCTTTCTTGTAATAGAATTGGCATGTCAGTTGTTGGATTAGATGTTCCACATGCTCATATTCATTTAATACCAATAAACTCATTTAAT
>CACAMX010000023.1 GCA_902533655.1 uncultured Bacteroidota bacterium | reverse complement strand
ATATTTGTTTATGTTTTCAAAATCAGAAGAAAATTATTTAAAGTCTATATTCTCGCTAAAGCAAAAAACTAACAATGCTATATCAACTAACGATATTGCTAAAAACATAAATATTTCTCCCTCCTCTGTTTCTGATATGCTAAAGAAATTAGAAAAAAAAGATTTGATCACTTACACAAAATATAAAGGAGTAGATTTAAGCAGTAAAGGCTATCAACACGCAAAAATAATTCTAAGAAAACACAGATTGTGGGAAACATTTCTAGTTAAAAAACTAGATTTTAGTTGGCATGAAGTTCATGAAATCGCCGAACAATTAGAACATATAAAGTCTGATAAGCTAATAAATAAGATAGATGAGTTTCTAGACTTTCCTAAATACGACCCTCATGGAGAACCTATACCCTCCAAAGAAGGTTTGATTCCTAGCAATAATTATTCAGTTCTAGCAGATTCTGAAATAGGATGTAAAGCCACAATTATGGGAGTAAATAATGATGATTCTTCATTTTTAATTTATTTAGATGAGGTTGGTATAAATATTGGAAACAAGATAGAAGTTATTAAAAAAATAAATTTTGATAATTCGATTGAACTTATAATCAATCAAAAAAATTTACACATAAGTGAACAAGTAGCAAAATATTTATTAATTAAAAAACAATAAAAATGGAAAAATTAGAAGCATACAAGTGGTTTATTGAACAAAATCCTATCATACAAGCACTTTTGGCTGGTTTGTTTACCTGGGGATTAACTGCAACCGGAGCTGCGTTGGTTTTCCTCTTTAAAACGTCAAACAGAAAAGTTTTAGATATGGCACTAGGTTTTACTGGTGGCGTAATGATTGCAGCTAGCTTTTGGTCTTTGCTAGCACCTGCAATATCATATGTTGAAATGCAGAATGAAATGGGATTATCAAATATTCCTGCTTTTTTGCCACCTGCCATTGGATTTTTTCTTGGTGCTTTATTTTTATATTACTTAGATAAAATTATTCCTCACCTTCACTTATTTAAAAATAAAGAGGAAGCTGAAGGTATCAATACTACATGGAGAAAGACAATTCTTTTAGTTCTGGCAATAGCTTTACACAATATACCAGAAGGCTTAGCTGTTGGAGTTGCTTTTGGAGCTTTAGCTAACCCAGAGTTATTAGCACTGTCTGAAAATAATGTTTTCACTATAGGCTCAGCAATAGCTCTTGGTATAGGCATCGGAATTCAAAATTTCCCAGAGGGATTTGCTGTTTCAATGCCTCTTCGAAGACAAGGTGCTAGCAGATGGAACTCATGGAAATGGGGACAAATGTCCGCAATAGTAGAGCCAATCTTTGCTGTAATAGGAGCTGCTATTGTAATGCAAATTTTGCCAATACTTCCCTACGCTCTCGCTTTTTCTGCTGGAGCCATGATATTTATTGTTGTAGAAGAAGTTGTTCCTGAAAGCCAAAGTGGGGGTAATACAGATTTGGCCACAATGGGGCTTATTGCAGGTTTTATTGTTATGATGATTCTTGATGTTTCATTAGGCTAGCTATAAATTCATAATATTTATCTTTGTAAGGTGAGATCAAAGATTAATATATTAAATAGAAAAGTAAAATATGAGTATTTCGTATTAAGTAGCTTTAATGCAGGTATCATGCTAACCGGTAATGAGATTAAATCAATTAGAAACAACGATGCCAATATTTCTGACTGTTACTGCTTATTTAAGGACAGGGAATTGTTCGCTAGAAATATTTATATATCAGAATATAAAAACTCTGGATATTCAGAACACGACTGTACCAGAGATAGAAAATTACTATTAAATAAAACAGAAATTAATAAGATCTTCGATAAAGTAAGAGAAAAAGGAATTTCGGTGGTAGCCAAAAGACTATATATAAATGAGAGAGGTTTTGCCAAAATTGAAATTTCAATTGTGAAAGGTAAGAAACTTTATGATAAAAGAAATAATATTAAGGACAGAGACAATAAAATTAAGTTAGATAAATTAAAGAAGAACTTTAATGCTTAGATATATGTTTATTATTTCTCTGACAATTACATTATTTTCCTGTAAAAAAGATATCTCAAATGATGGTAGTTGGCAAAATCTAAGATTTTCTAACGATACAGTGATATTTGATACGACTTTTCAATCAATTGGAACAACAACTAAAACACTGAAAGTCTACAATCGTTCAAGAGGTGATATATATACAAACATTTCTCTTGAGGAAAATACACAAGGTAGTTTTAGAATAAATGTTGATGGATTTACTGGAAACAATTTTGAAAATATTTTTATTGGGGCCAAAGATAGTATTTTCATCTTCATAGAAGTCACTCCTAACCTCTCTAGCAATAATTTTCTTCTTGAAAACAAACTTCAATTTAGCACAAACGGAAACATACAGAAAGTTCCAATTATCTCTCCTTATAGAGACGCTTATTTTCATATTAGAAAGAAAAATTTTTTCTTAAATGGCAGTGATACTTTAGTTTACAGATATTATCCAATAAATACTAACACTGTATGGACTAATGATAAGCCACACGTCATTGTCGGAGACTTAGTTATTGAACCAAATGCAACATTAACTATTGAAGCAGGAACTCAAGTTCATTTTTACGAAAATTCAAGTTTTTATGTTGGTAATCCAATATTAGTCAACTCAATCTCTGTGCCACAGAATAACGGCTCATTAATTTTAAATGGAAGCCTTGGTAATGAAATTACATTTCAAGGATACCGAACTGAAGAATGGTACCAAGATATGCCAGGACAATGGGGATTTATTTATTTTGCTCCTGGATCATCAAATAATACCATTAATCATGCAATAATAAAGAACGGTACAACTGGAGTGAGAGCTGACTCTTTAGTTAGCTCATCTGTTGTCTTGACACTAAATAATACCGAAATAAAAAATATGTCAGCAATGGGCATTGATGCAAGAGGTTCTAGCTTAAAGGTTTACAACACTCAGATTTCTAATTGTGGATTGTATTCTGTTTCATTGAGATGGGGAGGAAATTACTCATTTGCACACTGCACTTTTGCTAATTATTGGAGTTTAATGAATATAAGCAGTATTAGAAATACACCATCATTGTTACTAAATAATTATTACGAGGATATAAATGGTATTCAGATAAATAGAGATCTTGATGAGGCAACATTTACTAATTGTATAGTATATGGAAACCTTGTTACAGAAGTTTCATTTCAAAATGGTAATCAAAGTAATTTCAATTATCAATTTGATCACTGTATTTTAAAATTAGATAGTGATATTAACTTATCTAACCCTGAGTTCATAAATTGTATAAGAAATGAAAATCCAAATTTTGTTGATTTATTTGAACATAATTTTAATATTGACTCAATCTCACCAGCTAGGTTTTCTGGTAACTCAGATGCACTAAATCAATTTAT
This sequence comes from uncultured Bacteroidota bacterium, assembly GCA_902533655.1. Lineage (GTDB taxonomy): Bacteria > Bacteroidota > Bacteroidia > Flavobacteriales > BACL11. Next base: position 9,204 of record CACAMX010000023.1, on the reverse strand, counting down.
TTTAATGTCTGATAAAAATGGAGTTTTAAGATTGTCACCACCAGACATTGGTGCATACCAATATAATTAATCAGTTATAAAAGAAATAGTATCAATATTGTCTGGGTAATCAGAAATTTTAGGTTTTTGACTATTTCCAAAATCTATATGATTTTTTGATACAATACATTGAATATCTTCAGAATGTCTTTCAATATCAGAGTAAATTTCTTTCAAATTATCAAAAAACTCATAATTAATAACAGATACAGGAGAACCAATTGATTCCTCTTCTTTTAAAATATAAAACAAACCATCAGAAAACTTCAAATCATCTAGCTGATAAATTGCTTTGTAGTAATTATAATTATTCATATAAATTGGATTTTTATTAACATAAGAGAACTTTTTAGTAAAAATTTTTAGTAAGCGATTAATTGAAAATCCTTTTTTTATATACAATTTAGAAACGTTTCTGCAACCCATGCCATAGTACGTAAATATATCATCTCCTAGATTCTCTATTTCATTGTCAGTCTCATTGCCGTTAATAATAGCAATTGAATTTCTATTTCTTCTTATGAGTTTACTAATATTTTTAAATTTATATTCTACAATCTGAGTTGAAATATTATTACCAGACATTATCAATTTGTCACACAATACATCCTCCACAGAATTTATAAGTTTTATGGGAAATTTGTTTCTTGAGGAACTAATACATCTTGATATAATTTTTGGGAAAAGTACTGAATCATTGCTTGACATCTTAATTATTGGTGAATTTCCTGTAAGAAATACACAAAGAAAATCATGAAAGCCAGCTAGAGGAATATTTCCTGCACTTAAGACTAATATTTTTTTTTGTTTAAAAAATTTTGACTGATCATAATTGTTTAACCATTCATTTAATGAAACAAAATTTAAGATGTTTCTCCAATGATTCACGCTGAATAACACTGACTTTTTATCAAACCAAGAGTTATTTTTGTGAGCTAGTTTCAACAACTCATCATTTAATTCTCCAAACTCTTCAACTATTTTTATTACAAACTCAATCCTTTCTCTTAAGTTCATTATTATATTTGTCTTATGCATTTATCAAAAATCAAAAATATATTTTTTTGCTTTCTTCTAATGTTGCTTTCAATAAACATTCATGGGCAAAAAGCATCAAAATATCTTTTAGGTGAATACGAGGATACTTTAAAATATCTACATAGCAAAATTATTTTTACGAAAGATGACGATGCAAAATTAAATTTTAGTAATTCATTTAAAAATATACTAAGTGAGGTTTTAGAATTTGATAATTCCTTTCAATACCCCTTTGACTCACTAAAAAATATTTCAAAACTATACTCACCAGACAAAAAATTAAGGATTTATAATTGGTTTATTGAAAAAGAGAATAAAGAAATTATTTACTATTGCATTATTCAATATTACGACAAAAGAAAAAAAGAATTTTTAACTCAAGTTCTTTATGACAATTCAAGAAACTTGAGAAATGTTGAAAAAAAAGTTTTAGATTCGGAAAATTGGTTCGGATGCTTATATTATGAAATAATTCAAGAAAAGAAAAAAGGCAAGCAATATTATACCTTACTTGGCTGGGACGGTGTTGACGAATATAGCACACAAAAAATTGTTGATGTACTTCACTTTACAAGAAACAAAATTACATTTGGTCATCCTATATTTATAAAAGGAAAAAATAAAGATAATAGAGTTTTGATTAAATACGACGAAAGAACAAGTGTGTCTCTCTCTTACAATAAAAAACAAAAGAAGATTATTTTTAACAACCTCGTTCCAATAAAAAATGAGTTAGAGGGACTCTATGAGTACTATGTTCCTGATGGATCAAATAATAGCTACAATTACAAAAATGGAAAATGGATTTTTGAGAAAGATGTAGACGCTAGAAATGATAAAAATAATTATCGCAGAAAAAAACCAAAAATGGGTCTACTTCCTTCAAAATGATTAAATCCTCATATACTACAAACCTTATAGAAGTTGGATGTGATGAAGCTGGAAGAGGTTCATTAGCTGGACCTGTTGTCTCATGCTCAGTTATATTTCCAAAAAAAATTAAAATCAAAGAAATAAATGACTCAAAACTTTTGTCTGAAAACAAAAGAATAATGTTAGAAAGGATAATTAAAGAAAAAGCTATTGATTACTCATTTGGAATAGCTAATGCTGAAGAAATTGATAAAATAAATATATTAAATGCATCTATTTTGTCAATGCACAGGTCTTTATATAAAATAAAAGAAGATTTTGATCTAATTTTAGTAGATGGTAACAGATTTAAAAATTTTAATAACAAGAGACATATTTGTATAGTAAAAGGAGATTCAAAATACATTAGCATAGCTGCAGCTTCAATTCTAGCCAAGAACTTTAGGGACAGATTAATGATTGACTTAAGCAAGACATATGACAAATATGATTTTGAAAAAAATAAAGGCTACCCTACCAAAAATCATAAGAAATCTTTAATGCAACATGGACAATCACTAGTACATAGAAAAACTTTTAGATTCAAGGAATTACAACATAAACTATTTTATTAATTTTAAACAGAATATTAGTTACCAATGAGAATTCTAAAATTTTTAATACCCACTTTTTTAATTCTTACAATTTTTTTGATTGGATTTAAAGAATACGAAAAGATAAAATCATCTGATTTTCAAATTTTGAATGTTGTTCCTGAAAATGCATCAGTAATATTTGGGTTTAATGAGAAACAAGATTTTTACAATCAATTAAATTCTACTCCTATTTGGATTGAACTAACAAGAACCAACATATTTAAGAAAATCAACTTAGATTTGAAGAGAATAAGCAATCAACTAAATTCAAATGAAAAAATATTTGGGAACAAATTTGTAATTTCTGTTCATAGATCTGGAGCTAATAAAATATCACAACTCATCTCAGTTGAAATAAATGTTTCTGAAATTGCAAATTATCTGAGTCAACTAAAAAAAACAAAATATGATAATAATAATTTATATGAAGTTCTTGAATCTGATGAGCCACTTTTTTTCTCAATTGCTGAAAATATACTCTTCGCCAGTAGAGATAAGATAATTGTTGAAGATGCTATCAGACAATTTAATTCAAAGTCTAGCTACTTAGACAACACATCATTTAAGAGAGTAAATAAAACCATTGGAAATTCAAATAATTTCGTTCTTTATAACATTGAGGAAATTATCGATCAATTGTCTCTTAACTTACAGTCTTCCATTATCACAAAAAAAATTATGAAAAAATTTGGCGGTTGGACAGGTTCGGACATTAAAATTAAAGACGACTTAATTTCGACTTATGGATTTGGAGCTACGTCTGAAAACTTCGAATATGCAATCGACATTATATCTAATCAAAAAAGTACTTCCAGTGAAATTTTTGACTATGTACCTGAGTCAGTATTTTTCATTGCTACTATTGGGTTTGATAACGCAACTGAAATTGAAAAAAATAAAAATTTATTTTCCGAAAAAAATAATATGCACTGGCAATACCAAAAGGATAAAAATGAGTTTGAAAAAAAATATGATTTAAGTTTTGATGAAATAAGAAATTTATATTCAAATGAAATTGGATATTTCAATGTGAATATAAACAATGAAAGAGAATTATTTACATATATAAAGTTTAAAAATTCAATTACTGCAAGTTCAATCTTACAAGAGATTTTTATTGATTCACTATCAACTAAATATAATAATCGAAAAATAAATGTTATTGAAAATGGTGAGTTTTTAAATTTTTCAACTTTTAATCTTTCTTTTTCAAACAGAAAATTGTATTGTATGTTCTTAGACGATTATTTAATTTTTTCATACAATTTGAAAAGTTTGCAATTTATCTCAGATCAATACATTTCAGGTCTAACAGTTGACAAAAAAAATAGTTTTCAAAAGTTTTACAATAAACAAAAAAACAAAACTAATTTAAGTCTTTTTGTTTCTGCTAATGAAATTGCAACAACAATAAATAAAAATTATAAATATCCTTTCTTGGAAACAGATTCATTAGAAAAAATACGTTGGGTGTCAATGAATATTTCCAGCTACAATAATAATTTACTTTCTTCTGATATCAATATTTTTTATGATCACAACTCAAAGGACAATAAAAAAGAAATATGGAACTTTCAACTTGATACATCAAATGGAAACAAAATTAATATAGTTTATAATTTTTTTACAAAAGAACACGACATTTTTGTTCAGGACTCTGAAAATATTATTTATCTCATTGATAGCTATGGTAATCTAAAATGGAAGAAATCTATTGAAGAAAAGATAATTGGTAAAATAAGTTATTTAGATTACTACAAAAACAATAAGTATCAATTTCTTTTTAATACATCAAGTAAACTTTATTTAGTGGATAGGCTTGGCAAGAATGTTAAAGGTTATCCTTTTAAAATTGAAGGTGAGACTGATTTGCAGCATTCTCTTTTCGATTATGATAAAAGAAAAGACTATAGAATAATAATAGCTAATAACAAAGGTAAAATCTTGAATTACAAAAAAAACGGAAATAGAGTCACTGGATGGAAGCATACAGACAACAAAATTATTGATTACCCATTAGAGCATTTTAAGATAAACGAAAAGGACTTTATCATTAAATTAAATACAAATAACAAGCTCGAACTATTCGCTAGAAACGGAAGTTCTAGAATTAAATTCAAAGAAAAAATTCGCAATTATAAAATGGATAATAATTCAAAAATTTATTCTTTAAAGAAAAACTATTTTTGGCGTGGTGATAATTTTGGAAATGAAAATAAATTCGTTACCGAACTTCCTGACTCATCAAATAACTTTCTAATTATTTCTAAAGAAAACAAGATTAATAATTATTTGGTATCATCAACAAATAAGCTTTACTTATTAGACACAGATTTCAATATTTCCTCAACATATTTTGAACTAGAATATTTTGTTGATGAATTATCATTAGTCAGAATAAAAGATGAAAGTTTAATTGTTTGTAAAGGTGAGAATCAATTTGACATTTTTAATGTTAAACTAGAAAGACAAACACAAATTTCACTTGACTACAGTGACTTTTTAACTGTTTTTGATATCGACAACAATAATAAATTAAATTACTTCACTAATTCAAATAACTTTATTTTCAATAGTGAAATATTGTTAGATTAAAAATAAGAAACTAATATTTGGAAGAAAACGAATACTCTCTTTTAAATCAAACGTGTACATCATTTCTATATCAATCATATAGTTTTTTATGTCATCAAAATAACTAAATCCCATCAACGCTTGATTAAAAAACAAGTTGTCTTCAAATGGATAAAATAAACAGCCATACGAAGATGATACATATACTTTATACATTAATTTTCTTTTAAATTTAAATGATGATTGAGAAAATAAAAATGAGGTTTTTAAATCAAGAGAATAAACATAGTTATTAGAAAAATAGTTAGCACTGTAGCCAGCTAAAAACGGAAATCCGTAGTTATATGCAAATGAAAAAGATTTTTCTTTTGAATCAAAATCGTCTAGATCGTATTTTTTTATTAGTCTAATTAGTAATTTATCATATTCCTTGTTTGTTGCATAGCCCGCTTTTTTAAGTCCTTTAGCCCATTTTTTATAATCACTATTATCAAAGAGTTCTGAGTATCTTCCTCTGTTTGACAAAAAAATCGAATGGTCTCTGTAAGAATCAACATCACTATCATATTTTCTAAAACACTCATTCTTTTCATCGTCGTCCAAAAAAATTTTTTCACCTTCCCAAGAGCTATGACATTTAATTCCAAAATGATTATTAGCATTTTCTGATAATTTACTTGTACCACTGGCTGATTCAAGTATTGCTTGAGCTAATTTAATGCTAGCAGGAATTTTATAGAGTTTCATTTCCTCAATTGCAAGGTTCTTATATTTGTCTATATAGTCAAAAGTTTTGTTTTGAGAAAATGATAACACAGACAATAACAAAAAAAATAATAAAGAATTAATTGCTTTCATAAGGTAAGTCTAAGTCATACAAATAATTAAAGCCTAGATTACCACAAACTCCTCCTGTGTGAATTAAAAGGACCTTTGATTTTTTTTGAAAATACATTCTTTCAATTAGTTTTTCAAAACCGTAAAACATCTTTGTAGTATAATTAAGATCAAGAGTTATCTTATTATTAAATTTAAATTTTTTCAAGTATTCAGTTAATACATTATCAAATTTAGCAAAACCACCAAAATTGAACTCATTTATTATTTCCCAATTGTTTTTATTTGTTTTTTGAGAAACGTTATTGTTTATGTCTTTTATGTCATTGATACAATTAATTCCTATTACTTTTTGTTTTCTATTGCTAGAGTTAACAATTCCTGAAAGTGTAGCCCCAGTTCCAATTGGACAAATAATATAATCAAATGACCTATCTTCTTTTTCTAATATTTCCTCAGCTCCTAAAACACCAAGTTTATTATTACCACCCTCAGGAACAATAAATGCTCTCTTATATTTTCTAATTAGTTCACTTGCATATTTATTATTGTTTCTTTTTGAATACTCTTTTCTTGAAACAAAACAAAGCTTCATGCCATATTTTTTTGCATGAGTAAGTAATGGATTTAGCTCAAAATACTCCTTTCCTCTCACTATTGCGAGACTATCTATTTTTTTTTTATTTGCGTAGGCTGCAGTAGCCAAAATATGATTAGAAAAAGCACCACCAAAAGTGATCAACATATTTTTTTTTTCTTTCAAAGCGCGATCAACATTATACTTGAGTTTAAATAATTTATTTCCTGCAATAAATGGGTCAATTAAATCTAATCTTTTAATAAAAACTTCAATTTCATTATTTAAATATTGTTCTGAAAAAATTTGTTGATTTAGTTTAAAATTCATACACAAATATATGGTTGAATAACTTAAATTTGCAAATGCATAATTTAAACGACAAAAAAGCTCTGCAAAATGATGACTATTACTATAGCACTGATGGATATATTGTTTTCACTGAAAATTATCATCTAAAAAGAGGTTATTGTTGTAAAAACAATTGTAAACATTGCCCATATAATTATAAGAAAAATGATGAATCTAAAAAAGGAAATAAGAAAAGGAATTCCTAGTTCTATACCAAGTATGCCAAACTTCTCATCTGGTGTTAGCCGCGCACCAAAGCGAAAAAAAATTCTTAATGCTAACGAGAAAAAACTTGCTGTAAGAAATGCTCTTAGATATTTTCCTTCAAGTTTTCATTCTCAACTTTCAAAAGAATTTCTAGCTGAATTAGAAGAATATGGGAGAATTTACATGTATAGATTTATGCCTAATTACAAAATCCAAGCTTGCTCAATAAAGGAACTACCTTACAAAAGTAAAGAAGCCGCATCAATACAGCTCATGATCCTTAATAATTTAAGCCATGAAATAGCACAACATCCATACGAACTAATCACTTACGGTGGTAACGGATCAGTATTTCAAAACTGGGCTCAATATTTAATTACAATGAAATTCCTCTCGGAAATGACTGATGAACAAACACTTGTATTGTATTCTGGACACCCAATGGGTTTATTCCCATCTTCAAAAAATGCACCCAGAGTAGTTGTTTCAAACGGAATGATGATTCCTAACTATTCAAAAAAGGATGATCTGGAAAAATTTTCTGCTTTAGGTGTTACTCAATATGGTCAAATGACAGCTGGATCATTTATGTACATTGGGCCTCAAGGAATTGTTCATGGAACTAACATAACTTTACTAAACGCAGCTAGAAAATTAGATAATAGTTGTTACGATCTTTCAGGTAAAGTTTTCGTAACAGCTGGATTAGGAGGTATGTCCGGCGCTCAACCAAAAGCATGCGTTATAGCAGGTGGAATTTGTGTTGTTGCAGAAATAAATGAGAAAGCAACAGTTAAACGTCATCAACAAAAATGGGTGGATGAAATTTACAATGACCTTAGTAAACTATTCAAAAGAGTAGAGATTGCAAGAAAAAATAAAGAGTCTATTTCAATAGCATACCAAGGCAACATCGTTGATTGTTGGGAATATATAGCAGCAAATAACATTGAAATAGAGCTTGGTTCTGACCAAACTTCTTTACATAACCCATACTCTGGAGGATACTATCCTGTAGGTTTGTCTTTTGACGAGTCAAATGAGATGATAAAAAATGATCCCAAGAAATTTAAATCAAAAGTCCAAGAGAGCTTAATTAGACATGTAAATGCAATAAATAAGCTAACAGATAAAGGCATGTATTTTTTTGATTATGGAAATGCTTTTCTTCTTGAATCGAAAAAAGCTGGTGCAGATATAACTAATAATGAAGATGAATTTAAATACCCCTCTTATGTTCAAGACATTATGGGACCAATGTGTTTTGACTACGGATATGGCCCTTTTAGATGGGTATGCACTTCAAATTCAAAGGAAGATTTATCGAAAACTGACGAAATTGCAATTAAGGTTCTCGAAGAAATGCTTCCAGATAGTCCAAAAGAAATAAAATTACAGCTACAAGACAACATTAATTGGATTAAAGATGCCATGAAAAATAATCTTGTTGTTGGTAGTCAAGCAAGAATTCTATACGCTGATAGCAGCGGAAGAATTAATATTGCTAAAGCATTTAATAAGGCTATTAAAGAAGGGAGAATTAGTGGTCCCATTGTTTTAGGAAGAGATCATCATGATGTTTCAGGTGTTGATTCACCATACAGAGAAACATCTAACATTTATGATGGGTCTAAATATACTGCAGATATGGCTATACAAAACGTAATTGGTGATAGTTTCAGAGGTGCCACATGGGTATCTATACACAATGGTGGTGGTGTTGGATGGGGTGAAGTAATCAATGGTGGTTTTGGTCTATTTATAGACGGTAGTGATAAATCTGAAAATGATATTCAAAAAATGCTTTTCTGGGATGTTAATAATGGAATAGCTAGAAGAAATTGGGCTAGAAATAAAGAAGCAACATTTGCGATTAAACGAGCTATGGAAAATGAGCCTTTATTAAACGTTTTAGTGCCTAGCCTAGTTGATGAAAAAATAATTGAAAACTTATAAAGTTTTAAATCACCAATCAAAGTCTTCCCCCTCTAATATTTTCCATAAATATAAAGAAGCAATTGTTCTGTAGGGACTCCATCTTTTAGCAATTTTATCTGCCTCATCAAAATTTGG
>CACAMX010000022.1 GCA_902533655.1 uncultured Bacteroidota bacterium | reverse complement strand
TTGGTAAGTCTTGAAATTTGAAATCGAACTTACTTCAAGCCATTTGTTTTGGCCTGGAGAAAAGACTTCAAAATCATATGTTAAAGATGATGTAAATCCCAAATCTCCCCCACATAATTTTACTAATCTATAAGAAAGCCCAAGTTCAATTAAAATAGATTCAACATGCTTAATCATATTGTTTAGGGCTTGCTCAGATTTTTCTTGTTCTTGTATTTCTACAATTTCTACTTTTTCAAACTGATGCAATCTATTTAGTCCCCTAACATTTTTACCATAAGACCCTGCTTCTCTTCTAAAACAGGGTGAGTAGGAGGTACATTTTATTGGCAAGTCATTGTATGCAAGTACATTATCTCTAAAAATATTTGTAATAGGAACCTCAGAAGTAGGAATTAAATATAGATTATCGTTACTAATATGATACATCTGACTGTCTTTATCAGGAAGTTGACCTGTCCCAAAAGCGGAATCCTCGTTTACTAAAAAAGGTGGTAAATATTCTTCGTAGCCATTTTTTGTGTTCCTGTCTAAGAAATATGAAATTAAAGATCGTTGCAGCTTTGAACCTTTTCCTTTGTAAATTGGAAAACCTGAACCTGTAACTTTAGTTCCATTTTTAAAATCTATTAGTTTGTATTTTTCACATAAATCCCAATGTGGATATATTTTTTCACTGTATGTTTTTTCATTAACTACAGACCTAATAATTTGATTATCAGATTCTTTTGCCCCCTTAGGAACTGAAGAATCAGGTATATTAGGCACCTTAAGCAGACCCTCTTTTATTTGAGCCTCTATTTCTTTTAGCTCCGCTTGAAGCAATTTAATTTCCTCTTTTAAATTTGATGACTCTTTTTTTAATTTTTGAATTAAGGGACTTTTTATATCGCTAGAAAATAATTCACCTATTTGTTTTGCAATTAGCTTCGATTTATTTAATCTCTCATCACTATTCTTTTGAATACTTTTTCTTCTATGATCTAAGCTTAAAATAGTATCAATATCAGAGGAAAAATCAGTTCCTCTTTTTTTGAGTAGTTCAACAATACGTGAGTTGTTTGAGCTTAAGTTCTTTATTTCAATCATTTAACAAAAATAAGAAACAGAGTAAACTAAATAAAATTTGATTTGAAAATGTTAATTATGATTCAACTACAGAAACAAAAGATTTGTTGTTTTGGGATTTCTTAAAAGTAACTGTGCCGTGCTTTAAAGCAAATAATGTATGATCTTTCCCAATTCCAACATTTTTTCCAGGCTTGTGAACAGTACCTCTTTGTCTAACGATAATGTTACCAGCTTTTACAGACTGACCGCCATAGATTTTTACACCAAGTCTTTTACTGTGTGAATCTCTTCCGTTTTTTGTACTTCCTGCACCTTTTTTATGAGCCATTTATGTTATTTTTTTGTTGTTTTAGTGCTTTTTTTTGCTGCAACTTTTTTTACAGCTTTCTTTTTTGGGACTGCAGCCTTCTTTGCTGAAGTCTTAGATGCTGATGTTTTTGTTGCTTTGGTCTTCGCTGTTGGTTTTTTTTGATCAGCTTTTTCAGAAATCTTAATTATTTCGATTTCAGTCAAACTAGCTCTGAAACCATTTTTTACTTTATATCCTTTTCTTCTTTTTTTCTTAAAAACTGTAACCTTTTCTCCTTTAAGATGATTAATCACTTTTGCAGTAACACTCGCATTATTTATGTGCGGTTTTCCAATAGTTGTTTTTTTTGTGTCATTAATCAGAAGAACCTTGTCAATTTTGATTGATGAACCTTCTTTTTCATCTAATTTATTGACATAAATTTTTTCTCCGTTACTAACTTTAAATTGTTGTCCAGCTATATCTACTACTGCAAACATTTTTTTTATTTTGGAATGCAAATTTATAAAATTATAACTTATATCGATTATATTCTTTGAGAATTGTAATAATATATAAATAAATATGTCATAATTTTGTAAAGTGAAAGACTCTAAGTTAGAAATAATTTACATAGAAAGATGGCTAAATCTAGGTATTTTGCTAATACTAATTATGATAACAATTGGTGGGATAACAAGACTTACAAACTCTGGTCTTTCAATGGTTGATTGGAAACTAATTTCTGGCGCAATTCCCCCGCTTGACAATCAAGATTGGTTAGATACATTTGATAAGTATAAACAATTTCCTGAGTACAAAAAGATTAACAAAAATATGTCACTAGGTGAATTTAAGTTTATTTTTTGGTGGGAATACTTACATCGTGTTTGGGGTAGATTAATAGGATTATGTTTCATTTTACCTTATTGTTTTTTTCTTTTTAAAGGCTACATAACCAAGAAACTAAATAAAAAGTTAATAGTTCTGCTGCTTTTAGGCGCGTTACAAGCTTTCTTTGGATGGTTCATGGTTAAAAGTGGACTTGTAGATGTTCCTGATGTTAGTCACTTTAGACTATCTCTTCACTTAATTACAGCATTCTCAATAATTGGATATATATATTGGATTTTAATGGAGCTTAAAGGGGTTGAAAAAAACTTTTCAAAAAAAATAAACAGGGCTTCACTAATATTGCTGATTTTTTTATTGATTCAAATTTGTTATGGCGGATTTGTAGCTGGATTAAAAGCTGGATACTTCATGCTCGATCAAAACAATTTTATAAAGACAATTTTTGGCATTGACTCAATAAAAAAAAGCATAGACATATTTAACAACGCGATTGATATTCAGGCATTTCATAGACTTTTTGCATGGATTGTTTTGATTACCTCTCTTTACATTTATAAAATTTCTAGAAATACATTTGCTCAAAATGTTTCAAAAAGAATTCTAATTCTGGTTTCTTTTCAAATTCTGCTAGGAATCATAACAATAATTAGTAGAGTAAAAATAGAAATAGCTTTGATACATCAAATTTTGGCAGTACTATTACTTACTCAGACGCTGAGGATATTTTTTATTTCCAACAAAAAGTTTCAATGATTCTTGTAACATCAACTTTTAAGTATTCCTCAATAATAGCAAGAGAATCACTTTTTTGAGTATTAAAATATAATGCTCCTCGAAAAAAATGGTTGGAGCTATCAGTTAAAAAAAATTGGGTTGAGGTAGCAGTACTTCCATCAAAATCAAATTTAACACCATATACATTTCTTTCATCATTTTGATAAATAATTTCTGAAATTGAATTGGCTTTGTTTGTATGCTTAAATGCTAGTCTTCTTGAATTTTCAGTGTGTGTTTTAAGATCGTTTTCAAGAGAAAAGTATGAAATATGTAACTTAGCTTTATATTTTTTGAAGTTGAGATTTAAATGATTATCGATTCGTTCAAGCTCTGAATATTTTGGAACTTCAAAACTAAATGGATAGTTTTTTGGAAATTTTAGCTTGTAATATTGTTTATCATCAAATTGAATGCTCACAAATGCTTTTGGTCTAGGCACAGTGCTATCCTCCTTGCAAGAAATTATAATTATCAAAAAACAAATTGGAATTAGTCTAGTTCTCAATGCAATTTAATTTTTCGGTCAATTATTTATCATTTATAAGATTCAAAATTAAGATTCTTGAACTTATAGATCTAATTTCTAATTTGTATTCTTATTCTTTAATAATTATTGTTACTATAGACTAAGTGAATAACTGAACATTAGAATGGCAAGTCATCAAGACCATTGGGGTTCTCTTGATTTTGAGACTCATTCTCATTTGATTTTTCAGTTGATGGCCTTGAACCTAACATTGTCATGTTATCAGCTAAAATTTCATTCTTGTATCTAGTGATTCCTTCTTTATCTTCCCACTTTCTATTTCTTATTTTACCTTCTATGTAAACAGAGCTACCTTTTTTTAGATATTTTTCAGCTATTTCTGCTAAGCCTCTCCACAAAACAATATCATGCCAGACAGTTTGACTTACTTTCTCCCCTTCTTTATTTTTATAATTTTCAGTTGTTGCCAATGTGATATTTGCTACTGCAACACCGGACTCTAAGTACTTAACTTCAGGATCTTTACCTAAATTACCAATTAATATTACTTTATTAACGCCAGACATTAAACAAATGTATTATTATTTTTTTCTTCATCGTAAAAGTTTTTTAAAAATTTTTCAACTACTATTGGTACAGGAAAATGATCAAAGTTTTTAAACTTGACTTTAACAAATTCATTTTGATTGTCTAAATCTAAATCAGAGTGACAGAATTTGATTGATAAATTTTGATGAGTTAATTTATGATGAATCACATCTGAAATTTTAAGAATTTTAACATTTTTATTAAATATATTTAACTCTTCATTTTTCTTAATATAGTTTAACTCTTTTTTACTCTTAGGTTCATATATAGGAGGAGTATATAACCCTTTCCAAATACCATTTTTTTTCTTTTTCAAAAAAATATTATTTTTTGTTCCTAAAATAAAAATCAGAAATCTATCAGTGGTTTTTACACTATTTTTTTTTAAGGGAAGTTCAAATACTTTATTTTTTTTGTATGCTTCACACTGATGATTGAAAATACAAGTTGTACAAGTCGGATTTTTTGGCTTACAAACCATAGCTCCGTACTCGATAATTGCTTGATTAAACAAGTCAGGGTTTTTTTCGCATATTAGATCTTCAGCAACATTATAAAAATAATTTTGCCCTATTGTTGTATCAATAAACTTTTCAATAAAAAAAAGTCTAGAAAAAAATCTAAATACATTCCCATCGACAACTGGAAATTTTTTTTTGAATGCAAAAGACAAAATGGCACCTGTGGTATATCTTCCTATTCCTTTAAGGCTAATTATTTCATCATATTTATTTGGAAAATTAGATGAATATTTTTCTTTAAGTATTTTTGAGGTATGATGAATATTTCTAGCTCTAGAATAATACCCAAGCCCTTGCCATGAGTTTAAAACATCATCCTCTTTCGCATCTGAGAGTGATTCAATTGTTGGAAATTTTTCAATGAACTTATTGTAATAATCAATTGCAAACTTTACTCTGGTTTGTTGTAAAATAATTTCTGAAATCCAAATCTTATATGGATCATCAGTATTTCTCCATGGTAAATCTCTCTTGTTTGACTTATACCAACTTATTAATTTATGACTAAAACTCTGTATCATACTGATTATCAAAATATAAACTGAATTTAGTATATTTGCGCTAAAAATATACTTAATATGACGAAAGCAGAAATTATAGTCAATATTTCTGAAAAGACTGGAGTTGAAAAAATTGTTGTTGCTTCAATAGTGGAAGGATTTATGAGTGAAGTAAAAAGCAATGTTATAGATAATAAATCTATTTTCTTAAGAGGTTTTGGCACATTTAAGCCAAAAAAAAGAGCAAGAAAAATTGGTAGAAACATTAAAAAAAATGTTGCAGTTATAATACCTGAACATTTTATCCCTTCTTTTAAACCAGCTAAATCTTTTGTCGATAAAGTTAAAAAAAGGTAAATCATTATTTACAAATAATATACTAGATGCCAGGAGATAAGAAAAAAAAGAGGACAAAAATTGCCACACACAAGCGCAAAAAACGTTCAAGAAAAAACAGACATAAGAATAAATAGATTAAGAGCTAAAAGGCATGAAATTCGAACTGATAATCGATTCAAAGCCAAACGAAGTAGTTATAGCGCTCTTAAAAAATGATCTTCTTATTGAGCTTCATAAAGAGAAAAGAGATAACAACTATTCAGTTGGTGATATTTTACTTGGAAGAATAAAAAAAATTATTCCAGGTCTCAATGCTGCATTTGTAGACGTAGGCCATGAAAAGGATGGTTTTTTACATTACTTAGATCTAGGGCCCCAAATAAACTCATACAACAAGTACACTCAAAAATGTTTTGATAAAAAACTAAACACATCATCTTTGAAAAATTTCAAAAAAGAAAAAGATATAGATAAAGATGGTAAAATCTCTGATATAATTAAACAAAATCAAAAAGTTTTAGTTCAAATAACAAAAGAACCCATTTCAACAAAAGGTCCCAGACTAACTGGAGAAATTTCTCTCGCAGGAAGATATATGGTTTTAATTCCTTTTTCAAACAGAGTTTCTGTATCTCAAAAAATTAGTACCAGTTCCGAAAAGAATAGACTAAAGAAACTAATCACAAGCATAAGACCTGAAGGGTTTGGCGTGATAATCCGAACTGTTGCTGAAAATAAAAAAGTAGCTGAACTTGATAAAGATCTAAAAAACTTATACAAGAAGTGGCAACTTGTTACCAAAAAATTAAAAGTTGCAAAAGCAAAAGAAACAATACTTTCTGAAATTAATAGATCAGCTGCAATAGTAAGAGATTTATTAAATTCAAAGTTTAATAATATTTACGTAAATGAAAAAGATTTACACAATGAGCTTAAAGAATACTTATCGTCATTCTCACCAGAGCAGGAAAAGATTGTTAAACTATATAAAGGTAAAAGTCCAATTTTTCAAAAATTTAATATAACTAAACAAATAAAATCCTCATTTGGGAAAAATGTAACCATAAAAAACGGAACATATTTGGTAATTGAGCATACAGAAGCTATGCATGTTATAGATGTTAATAGTGGTAAAAAAGTAGACTCAAAAAAGAATCAAGAAGCAAATGCTCTTAGTGTTAATTTGGAAGCCGCAGAGGAGATAGCAAGACAATTAAGACTTAGAGACATGGGAGGTATTATAATCATTGACTTTATTGACTTACAAACCGAGACAAATAAAAGAACATTATTTCAAAAAATGAAAGAATTCATGCAAGATGATAAAGCAAAGCATCATGTACTACCTCCTACAAAGTTTGGCCTAATACAGATTACAAGACAAAGAGTCAGGCCGGTGATGCATATTGATACCCAGGAAAATTGTCCAGTTTGCAACGGAAATCCCTTGTGTAATAAAAAAGGTAAAATTGAGTCTAGCCTACAACTCATTGACAAGATTGAAAACAAAGTGTTAGAACTAACAAAAGAAATCAAAGGTGAAATTAAAATAGCAACTCACCCTTTTATTTGTAGCCACATAAACAAAGGCTGGTTCTTTAATTCGATAAGAAGTAAATGGCAGAGAAAATATAGTAGAAAAATAACTGTTAGCTCAGATGATCGTTTGCATCTACTTCAATACTCAGTTCTAAAAAACTAATTTTCACTTTCAATAATTTTTCTATAATTCAACGCTAAAGGTATAGCAGAAGACATTAACAAAACTACACCAATCAAGTATGAATACTTAATATTATCACCTGTTTGGAAAAATGAGATTGAAAAAATTCCTATTAAAAAAAGTCTTACTATAATATTAATTGAACTGAATACAGAAGTTGCACGTCCAATTATATTGTTAGGAATTGCATTAAATAAAAAAGTTGTTCTTAACACTCTCACACCTGCATTTGTTATGCCAAGCAAAAGACAAGTTATAAAAAATAAATAAACTGAATTTATAAATGAAATGAGATAAAAGAAAATTGATATTGTTGTGAAAAATATTATAACTCCCAATAGCTTGTAATTGTTTTTAAAAACTCTTATGACAAAAATTCCTGAAAAAATTGCTCCGATTGAATAATAAAATTCTGATGAAGCATATACATCGGCTCCCATTTGTAAAAAGTTTTTTACATAAATTGGTAATATGATATGAATTTGTACAAGTGTAAATGCAAATAGCATGTAACTGAATAAGCCAAAATAAAAGATATAGGTTCTTTTCTTTAAAAAATTTAATCCTGAAATAAAACGATTGTATAAAGAACCAGTTTCAATATTTAATTTTTCTATTTTGACATACTTGATTAACATTATAATTAATAATGAAATGAAGTATGTTATTGCATCCATCAAAAATATTTCATGAATATCCCAAGCTTTAAAATTTAATGGAAAATTAAAATTAAAACCACCAAAGGAAATCATATCATTAGATGAGCCTGTTAGTAGTATGGCGGCAATAGCTCCAGCAAACATACTCGTCGATTGTCCTTGTATCTCAATGTAAGAATTAAGCTTTCCGTAATTTTTTTTCTCAGTTATTTCTTGTCCAAAAGCGTATAAGTTAGGGTAATGGACATTGTAATTAAAAATTGTTATGAGAAATACTAATATGACTAAATACTCACTAGTAGATTGATTATAAAATCCATAAGCAGAGACTGATGCAATTATAGTTCCACAAATAAAATTTGTAATTAAGAATATTTTTTTTCTGGAATATCTATCAATTATAGTACCTGCATACATTCCCCAAAAAAAAGTCAAGAATGTAATTATGAAGTAACAATATGTAAAAAACTTTGGCTTTTCAATTATTTCAATAAAATACCAAGGAATTGCAATCATACTAATTCCTTGAGCTAGTCCTGATATTATATTAGCAAGAAACAAAAGATAAACAGCATTCTTATTTTTCACGGATGCAAAACTAAGATTAAATATTATAATTACTTTTGAATCATTAATATTAATTTTTTGTTAGACAATAGCATTTTAAAAAAAATTGAGATTTTTTGCAACTTTAGAGAAAGGTGCGAGAGTGAAGTCGTTCATAGATTAAAAAAAGAAAATATCAGCGCGAACGATGCAAAAGAATATTTAAAAAAATTAAAAAATGATAAATTTTATTGTGACACAAGATATACAAGTGCTTTCGTCAGATCAAAGTTTAATCTAAGTAAGTGGGGTAAAACTAAAATTAGATTGAAGCTCCTTCAAAACAAGATTAAAGATTCAATCATTAAAGAAGAAATTGATAAAATTGAACATGATATATATGCTGAAACAATTAAAGAATTAGTAGAAAGAAAATTAAGAAGAATCAAAAACAGAAGTGACTTTGAGAAGAAACAATTAGTTAGTAGATACTTATACAGCAAAGGATATGAGCCCGAAAAATTTATTTCAATAATTAATAAAAAATTTTAACTGGTAATGAATTCTAACACTATTTCTGAACTTAAAAATAGATTAAAAGATTTAAAAGATATTTTTGAAATTGAGAATAAAATCGAAGAAATAAAAAGCCTTGACTTAGAGTCAAGCGAAGAAAGCTTTTGGAATGATCAAGAAAAAGCTCAAAAAATCTTGAAGAAGCAGGGAGAACTTAAAGGTTTAGTAAATAGTTTCAAAAAATTAAACGATGAATTTGATGATGTGATAGTAATGTATGATTTTTTTGAGTCTAAGGAAGTTTCAGAAAATGAAATGATTAATCATCTATCAAAATTTGAAAAAAGTTTAAAAGATTTTGAATTTAAAAAAATGTTGAATGGAAAAGAAGACAAAATGAATGCAATTCTTAATATTAATCCGGGTGCAGGAGGAACTGAAAGTCAAGATTGGGCGGAAATGATTATGAGAATGTATCTTATGTGGGGAGAGAAAAATAGTTATAAGACTAAAATTATTGACTTAAAGAAGGGTGATGTAGCGGGAATTAAAACTGCAACTATCGAGTTTGAAGGAAATCACTCATTTGGATTCTTAAAAGGAGAAAATGGAGTTCATAGACTTGTAAGAATATCTCCTTTTGATTCTAATTCAAAAAGACATACATCATTTGCTTCTGTATTTGTATATCCTTTGGTTGATAACTCTATAGAAATTAAAATAGATGCTAGCGAAATTAGTTGGGATACATTTAGATCCGGAGGAGCAGGTGGCCAAGGTGTTAATAAAGTTGAAACAGCAGTTAGATTAAAGCATGAACCAACTGGTATTATAATTGAAAATTCTGAGACAAGATCTCAATTAGAAAATAAAGAAAAAGCTATGCAGCTTCTTAAATCTCAGCTGTATAAGTTAGAAATGAAAAAACTTGAGGAGGAAAAACAAAGGACTGAAAATAATAAAAAGAAAATTGAGTGGGGATCCCAAATAAGAAATTATGTACTACATCCTTACAAATTAGTCAAAGATTTAAGAACAGATATTGAATCATCTAACCCAGATGATGTGTTGGATGGTAATATAAATGATTTTCTGAAATCTTATTTGTTGAAGAACGAAAAAAATATTTAAGGTAATATTTGATCTTTATCTAGTTTTCCCTCTTTAAGCCAAACCAAAATGAAAAATGGTATCACAGATGCTAAAAAGATTAAGCACCAAAAAGCCATGAAAAAAATCAGTAAAAACACAATAAAACCTATCAATTTCATATTTCGTAATTTTGTACAAATCTAATAAATTATCAAACATATTCAATCATGAAATACAGAATTGAAAAAGATACTTTAGGAAATGTAAAAGTTGCTAAAGACAAATACTGGGGAGCTCAAACCCAAAGATCAATAGAAAACTTTAAAATTGGTCCTATTGGAAGTATGCCAAAAGAAATAATTCATGCTTATGCAACAGTGAAAATGTCTGCTGCAATATCAAACAATGAATTAAATATTTTAGATTCAAAAAAAAAGAATTTAATTGTAAAAGTCTGTGAAGAGATTCATGATGGAAAGCATGATTCTCAATTCCCTTTAGTTATTTGGCAAACAGGAAGTGGTACACAAACAAATATGAATATTAACGAAGTGATATCAAACAGAGCACATGAAATTAATGGAGGGAAATTAGATGATGATGAAAAGATTATACATCCTAATGATCATGTAAATAAATCTCAAAGCTCAAACGATACATTTCCCACATCAATGAACATAGCTTGCTATAAAATCATTAAAGAGCTGACATTACCAGCTCTCAAAGATTTAAAAATTACAATAGAAAAAAAATCTAGAAAATTTAAAAAAGTAGTTAAAATTGGTAGAACACATTTAATGGATGCAACTCCAATTACTTTAGGGCAGGAATTTTCAGCTTATGTGGTACAAATAGAAAATGGGATCAAAAGACTAGAAAATAGTTTAAAAAGATTCTTAGAGATTCCTATTGGCGGAACTGCAGTCGGTACCGGACTAAATACTCCAAAAAATTATGATAAAATTATATGTAAAAACATATCTAAATTTACTGGAATAAAGTTTTTTCCATCCAAAAATAAATTTGAAGGTATTAGTACTAAAGATGCATTTGTTGATGTTCATTCATGCTTAAAATTAATAGCTGTATCTTTAAATAAAATCGCTAATGATATCAGATTTTTAGCATCTGGCCCAAGAGCTGGAATCTCCGAAATAAAACTACCAATGAATGAACCTGGTTCGTCAATTATGCCGGGCAAAGTGAATCCCACGCAATGTGAATCATTGAGCATGGTATGTTCTCAAATAATTGGAAATGACTCAACAATAAATATTGCTGCAATGCAAAGTCATTTCCAGCTAAATACATTTATGCCAGTAATTGCAAGTAATTTTATTCAATCAGCCAAATTACTCTCTGATTCTGTAAATTCATTTAATCTAAAGTGTTTCTCAGGTATTGAAGCTGATCACAAAAAGATTGAATATAATTTAAAAAACTCACTAATGCTTGTTACTGCCTTAAACACAAAAATTGGGTACAACAAGGCAGCTGAAATTGCAAAAAAAGCTTATATGAATGGTACAACCCTTAGAGAAGAAGCGCTAAAAACAGGTCTTTTCAATGAACAAGAATATGATAGATTAGTCAATCCAAAACTTATGTGCTAAACTCTTTCTTCACCAAACTTTACCTTAATGTCATTTACAAAATTTTTTACTTTTTGCTCATCCTCCTTTTTACAAATTAAAATATTGTCTTTTGACTCAATCACAATGTAATTATCTAATCCATGAGCAATCAATAACTTATCTTTTGAAATATTGAAAATTGAGTTTGAACAATCATAAGTTATAATTTTTTCTCCTGAAATTATGTTTTGATTTTCGTCTTTATCTGAAATTGCATACATTGATCCCCATGTTCCTAAATCACTCCAACCAAAATTTGAAGGATATACATAAACATTATCAGATTTTTCAAGAATGCCGTAATCGATTGAGATATTTTTGCATGTAGGAAAAAATCTCTCAATATATTTCTCTTCTGCACTTGTCCAGTAAATATCTGAAGCATCATTAAAAATCTCATAAATTTCATTTAAATGTGATTTAAATGAATTAATTATTGTCTTTATGTTAAAAATAAACATTCCAGAGTTCCATAAAAAATCTCCAGAGTCAATGAACTGTAATGCAAGAGGCTGGGATGGTTTTTCAGTAAAAGTTTTTACCTTCTTGATATTACTATCTTCAACATTGGTATTTTCCTCATATTGAATGTATCCATATCCTGTGTCAGGTCTAGTAGGTTTTATTCCTAATGTTATTATAATTTCTGTTTTTGATGAGATATCTAAAGATTTTTTTATGACTTCCGAAAATAGATTATTGTCGTGAACAATATGATCACTTGGACAAACTAATATATTAGCATTTGAGTTCTTCTCTCTTATTTTGAAAGCGGAGTATGCAATACATGGTGCTGTATTTCTCATTATTGGTTCCAAAAAAATATTTTCTTTTTTTATATTTAATTGATCTAAACACAATTGAGCATATTTTTTATTTGTAATAACGTATATATTATCTTTATATACACACTTAGATAATCTTTTAAAAGTTGATTGAATTAATGTTTCTCCGTTATTTAATATGTCAATGAATTGTTTTGGAACATTTTTTCTACTCATTGGCCAAAATCTTGTGCCTACACCGCCCGCCATAATAATGGCATAGTTATTTTTTTTCATATTGCAAAGTTAAACTTTTTAACAGGACTGGTTTACACTACAAAAATTATGAACTTTATAATAACTAAAACCCAATAGCTAAAGCGCTGTATCCAACTAAAAGTGCTATTAAAAGACTAATTAATGAAACAAACATCCCATCTGTTTTATTTTCTGCCAAAAGAGGAAAAAGACCATCACCACTAGTTGCAATAGCAGCTGCTATTAGTGCAGATATTGGAAAGTTAGGTATAACAATAAATGATACCGCAATGGATATCATTCCACCACATCCTGGCAATACTCCAATTATTGCCGCTATAAAAATCACCAATTTTGAAGATGACATCAACCAAGAATCAAAAGTTTCTGCACCCACAATAATGTCGATAATAAAATTTGCTACAAATAATCCAATAAAAACATATGTAACAACCATTGTAACATCTAAAATTGCGTGAGATACAGTAGATTTTATATTATTATAATCATTTACACAATCATGCATAGAAAATGAG
>CACAMX010000021.1 GCA_902533655.1 uncultured Bacteroidota bacterium | reverse complement strand
TGCTTCAAGTGCTAGTTTATGGTATAATCAAGGCCAATACAACACTGTAATATCATTTATCATAAATTATTATTTCATCAATTCACAATAATTAATAAGATTGTTCGTTGTAATGGTGTGTTAGATTTTTGTAAAAAAATATTATTTAAAGTTAGTTTTGATGCTTCGTTGTTCAAGAAAGAATTAACAAAAAGTATGAACTGGCTTGAAACAAATGATGCAATTAAACTTAAAATTTGGGCATTAACATTTTTTTCAACCCACAAAAAAATAATAATTGATGTTTTCGACTCTATTTATTAACTAAATAGTCCTTTTTGCAATTCGTCTCCTGATTCCCTCTCAAGATGCTTATAAGCCAAATCGGTAGCCTGCCTTCCCCTCGGAGTTCTCATCAAGTATCCTTGTTGAATAAGATATGGCTCGTATACTTCCTCTATTGTTCCTGCCTGCTCACCTACAGCCGTTGCAATTGTTGTTAAACCAACTGGTCCTCCATTGAATTTATCAATTATTGTTGATAATATTCTATTATCCATTTCATCTAAACCATGCTGATCAACATTTAATGCTTTTAGCGAATAGGTTGTAATCTTTAAATCAATTTCACCATTTCCTTTGATTTGTGCAAAATCTCTAACTCTTCTTAGTAGTGAGTTAGAAATTCTAGGTGTCCCTCTGCTTCTTCCTGCAATTTCAAAAGCTGCATTACTATTTATTGGTACCTCTAAAATTTTTGCTGACCTATTTACAATATTTGATAATAATTTGGAATCATAATATTCTAGTCTTGATTTGATACCAAACCTTGCTCTTAACGGAGCAGTAAGTAATCCTGATCTCGTTGTTGCTCCAATTAATGTAAAAGGACTAATTTGAATCTGTACAGTTCTCGCGTTTGGGCCTGATTCAATCATAATATCAATTTGAAAGTCTTCCATAGCGGAATATAAATATTCTTCAACTACAGGATTCAGTCTATGTATTTCATCAATAAATAAAACATCCCTCTCTTCTAAATTTGTTAATAAGCCTGCTAAATCTCCTGGCTTATCTAACACTGGTCCTGATGTTGTTTTTAGATTAACACCAAGCTCATTTGCAATTATATTAGCCAAAGTTGTCTTTCCAAGTCCAGGGGGACCATGTAGTAATACATGATCAAGTGATTCATTTCTTTTTTTTGCAGCTTCAATAAAAACTTTAAGATTATCTACAATGTTATTTTGACCTTTAAAATCATTGAACAATTTAGGTCTAAGAACGTTTTCAAATTCCTTATCATCATTTGAAAAGTTATCGATGTTTGGATTTAGCTCCTCATTCATATAGGCTAATTTAGCTAAATTATGTTATGCATACGAAGTTAATGCTCTTCTTCTCCTTCTTTTAAAGGTTCTGTCTGAAGTATAAAATCTTTATCGGCACCAGGCTTTGAGTAATCATAAGCCCATCTATGAACAGTTGGTAATTCCCCTGGCCAATTTCCATGAATCCTTTCAACTGGTGTAGTCCACTCGAGTGTATTTGCCTGCCAAGGATTTTTGCTAGCTTTTGTCCCTTTAAAAATACTATAAAAGAAATTGAAAATAAAAATGAATTGAAAAACTGCTCCTGCGAGTGCAAAAAAAGTAATTACTGCATTTATATCTGTTAAGCCATCAAACATCGGAAATGAGCTATTTTGATAGTATCTTCTTGGAAGTCCTGCTAGACCTAAAAAATGCATGGGAAAGAACACCCCATAAGCACAAATAAAAGTTCCCCAGAAGTGTAAATATCCTAGACCTTTATTCATCATCCTACCATACATCTTGGGAAACCAGTGATATACGCCCGCATACATTCCATATATAGCAGAAAGCCCCATTACAATATGGAAATGTCCAACAACAAAATAAGTATCATGAACATTTATGTCAAGTGCACTGTCACCTAAAATAATTCCAGTTAAACCACCAGTGATAAAAGTTGAAACAGTACCAATAGCAAATAACATCGCTGTGGTAAATCTGATATTTCCTTTCCATAGTGTAGTTAAAAAGTTAAAAACTTTAACAGCAGACGGAATTGCTATTAGCAATGTTGTAAATGTGAATACAGAGCCCAAGAATGGATCCATTCCAGTTAAGAACATATGATGTCCCCAAACAATAAATGATAAGAATCCAATGGCTAATAGTGAAGCAACCATCGCTTTATAGCCAAATATTGGTTTTCTTGAATTAACTGATATTACTTCCGAAGTAATTCCAAGAGCTGGTAAAAGAATTATATAAACTTCCGGGTGACCTAAAAACCAAAATAAATGCTCAAATAATATAGGTGATCCACCACTATAATGAAGAGCCTCTCCACCAATGACAATATCAGATAAATAGAAAGAAGTACCAAAAGTTCTATCAAAAATTAATAGCAAACCACATGAGAGCAATACAGGAAAAGATAAAACACCAAGAATTGCAGTAACAAAAAGAGCCCATATAGTTAATGGTAATCTTTGCATACTCATCCCAACAGTTCTTAAGTTTAATATTGTTACAATATAATTTAATCCACCAAGTAAGGAACCAACGACAAACAAAACAATTGCAATTAGCCATAAATCCATACCTAAACCTGACCCAGGCATCGCTTGAGGTAATGCACTAAGTGGCGGATAAATTGTCCATCCTCCAGAGGCAGGTCCTGTCTCTACAAACAAGGACCAGATAAGCACAATAGTTGCTAGATTAAAAAACCAATATGATAACATATTAATAAATCCTGATGCCATGTCTCTTGCTCCTATTTGAAGTGGTATCAAAAAATTAGCAAAGGTACCTGATAATCCCCCCGTTAGAACCCAAAAAACGAGTATCGTTCCATGCATTGTAACTAATGCAAGATAAAAATTTGGATCTAATACTCCTCCAGGTGCCCATTTACCTAGCAGAGTTTCAAGAATCGGATAAGCTTTTCCGGGATTTGCAAGCTGAACTCTAAATAGTGCTGACATTGCCATTCCTAATAATGCCATAAACATTCCTGTTATTAGAAACTGCTTTGCAATCATTTTATGATCTTGTGAAAAGACGTACTTAGTTAAAAATGTTTCTTTGTGATGATCCTCCATAACTTTTGATTATAATGTAAGTAATGTATTTTTTATATTTTTTTGTTGTGAAAGCCACATGTCATACTCCTCCTGAGTCTCAACAATAAATTTCATCCCCATATTGTAATGTGCTCCACCACATATTTTATTACATACAAGCATATACTCAAAATCTTCACCTTCTTGAGCCTTCATTTCAGATGTTGTTTTTGTTGGAGTAAAACCAAATTGTGTTGTAATACCAGGAACACAATTCATTTGAACTCTAAAATGTGGAATGAAAGCTGAATGAATAACGTCCTGAGATCTAAATTTTAATAATACTGGCTTATCTTTTACTAGGTGTACTTCTCTAACGATTATATCATCATGAGATGTAGAATCAGATAAATCAATACCTAATTGATTTGGACCTTGTATTAATCTGTAGTTTGCATTTCCCAGTGTGTTGTCACCACCTGAGTACCTTGCAGTCCAACCAAACTGTTTTGAATAAACCTCAACGACTGAGGCATTTGTCATATCAGGATTCATAGCCTGATCCCAAACTCTAAGCCCATAAACAATAACTCCGGTTAACACAATTGCTGGAATGACTGTCCAAATAATTTCTAACTTATTATTGTGAGAATAGTAATAGGCAAATTTCTTTTCCTTTCCTCTGTATTTATACAAGAAATATCCAAGCATAGGAGTTAGTACAAAAAATACAACTAGTATAAGATTCATTGTGAAATTCATTAATCCATCAATTATTTCACCATGAACTGAGCTAGCAGCAGGAAGAAGTAATGGTCCCCAAACTATCATCTGCCAAACTACAAAGATGATAAAAGCCATTATAACAATAAAGTATAATTTACCTTGAAAGTCGTTGTCTCTGGTAGTTACCTTGTTAGGTTCTTCTTTATTAATCTTTGATAATAATTCAGTTATTCTAGTGATCTGCACCAATAAAGCTACAACTGCAATTGGCATTAAAACATATATAATTTTTTCAATCATTTCGCTTATGTATGTAAGTGTTTACTTTCGTCTAAATATGGGTGCGACTTTATTTCAACCGAGGTTTTTGACAAAGTTCGGGAAACAATCTGAATAAACAGCCCAATAAAGCCTAAAAATACACCGACCTCAAGTAGTCCTAAATGTCCATGTTCAAATAAAGTTCCAGGTGCAAATAACAAATAAGAATTTATCCAGTGTCCAATTAAAATAACAGTTGAAACTATAACAAGTATAGTTTTATTTCTTTTAGCATCTCTACTCATTAACATTATTAGAGGAACAACAAAATTTATTACCATACTAAACCAGAATAAAAAACTGTAATTAGATTGTTCTATCCGTTGCATAAAGTACGTTACTTCTTCAGGGATATTAGCATACCAAATTAACATAAACTGTGAAAACCACATGTATGTCCATACAATTGAAAAGGCAAAAATAAATTTTCCTAAGTCGTGAATATGACTATCATTTAAGTAAGGTAGGTGTCCTGTTTTCTGTAAAAAAAGAGCAATTAAAAGAATAGTTGTAAATCCTATTGTTGCCCACTCGGAAAATATATACCATCCAAACAGTGTACTGAACCAGTGTGTATCGATTGACATAATCCAATCCCATGCAGCAGTACATGATGTAACGGCAAAAAAGACTAGAAACCATCCTGAAACTCTAAGCCCTTTAAAAAATGATCTTTCTCCAATATCTCCTTCAAGGTCACCTTTAATAGAAAGCTGTCGTAATTTTCTGGCACAATAGATCCAAATAATGACATATACTATCGATCTGATAAGAAAAAAAGGTGCATTTAAATATGGTTCTTTACCCGCAATTATTTTATCATAATTTGGTTCATTTGGATCCATTATACCTGGCTCTAGCCAGTGATAGATATGGTTCCAGTGCATAACAGCAGCAATGACAATAAATAGCATAATAATTCCCGCATAAGGAAGAAATGCCATCATCGCCTCAGGAACTCTTTTAAATACTGTTGACCATCCTGCCTCTGCTACGTATTGTATAGCAACAAAAACAACTGCAAAAAGAGAAATACCAAGGAAAAAATAGTTATTGAACAGTAAATTAGTCCATGTTGAATGAGCATCACTCATGAATCCTATTACCAATGAAAGTAATCCTATTACTATCATTGAGATTGAAGTAAAATGTAATTTTTTATTTAGCTGAAACATTTATCTATTCTAATTTTTGTAGTTTTTGAACATGCATTACTAATTTCCATCTTTCGTCTTCGCTAAGTTGTGAAGAATGAGGCCCCATAGCATTTACTCCATAAGTTATTGAGTGAAAGATATGCCCAGCTTTGAGTTCGGACATTGTCTTTCCTGTTCTTCTAATTTGCTTTTTGTCATTGTAATGAGGAATATTTGAATAAATTGGATGACCTATACTACCACCTCCGTTACCCTCAGGCCCATGACAATGGGCACAAAACATGCCATATAATGCTTCTCCCTCTTTTAAATTCTTTTCATTAATTTCTAATGGGTTTTTTGCAAATTTTCCAGACTGTAGATATCCCTCCAAGTCTCCATCAAAGTAAAAAGTAGAAAGATAATTTCTGGCTATTGTACCTTCAACTGGAAGCCTAGCATTTATACTATCTTTAAAATATGTATTTGTTGAGTAAGTCTCCAAAGATGGTGACCTATACATATTTGGCATGTACTCATAACCGCTTTGATTATTACAAGCAGATATGATTATGCTAAAAAATAATATTGCAATTAATTTATTTATCATCTTTCTTTTTAATTTCTATTGCACCAGTTGTTTTTAAAAATTTTTCAACTTCTTTAAAATTTTCATGTTCGATCTCAACTAAAAACTTATCGTCTGTAGTTCTAGGGTCGGGACTAGTTTCCTGCGAGCCAGGAAAGAGTTTGCATCTGTAAAAATATGTTAGAGACATTAAGTGCCCAGCAAACATTACAGTAAGTTCAAATAGTACAGGTACAAATGATGGCAAATTCTTAAAAAAAGTAAAGTTGGGTTTACCACCAATATTCATTGGCCAACTTTTATATTCTCCCGAAATCATAATGTAGTAGATTAGAACAGAGCCAAAAGTAAGACCAATACATCCATATATAAAAGCAGTAATAGCCATTCTTGTTTCTTTTAGTTCTAAAACTTTGTCAAGACCATGAACTGGAAAAGGAGTATAAACTTCTTTTACATTTAAATTTTTTTCTTTCATCTTTTTGACAGAAGTTAAAAGAATATCATCATCGTCGTATAATGCGTACACTATGTTATTGTTCATTATCTATTTTTTTAAATTCTGATCCAGATGATTTTAAAATTGTCTTCATTTCAGCCTGAGCAACTACAGGAAAAGTTCTTGCGTACATCAAGAATAATACAAAGAAGAAACCAATAGTTCCAAGAAATATTCCTATATCTACAAAGGTGGGAGAGAACATAGTCCAGCTTGATGGAAGAAAATCTCTATGTAAAGAAGTTACTATAATTACAAATCTTTCAAACCACATACCTATATTGACGAAAATTGACAAGACAAAAGTTGCAATTATGTTTGTTCTTATCTTATAAATCCAATAGAGCTGTGGAATAACAACGTTACAGGTCATCATACTAGCATATGCCCACCAGTATGGGCCTGTTGCTCTATTTAAAAAAGCATATTGTTCAAATTCAACTCCAGAGTACCAAGCCATAAACAGTTCAGTTATATATGCAATTCCTACCATTGAGCCAGTAAATAAGATAATTACATTCATATACTCAATATGTTTTATTGTAATATAAGCTTCCATATTTACTACCTTTCTTACAATTATAAGAAGTGTTTCAACCATTGCAAATCCAGAGAAAAGTGCTCCCAATACAAAGTATGGGGGGAAAATTGTTGTATGCCAACCAGGAATAACAGAGGTAGCAAAGTCCATAGAGACGATTGAATGAACTGAAAAAACCAAAGGAGTAGCTAATCCCGCTAGTACAAGAGACACCTCTTCGAATCTCTGCCAATGCTTGGCCCTTCCTGACCATCCAAAAGATAGCAAAGAATATAATTTCTTCTTCAAGGGATTAATTTTTTCATTAACTCTATCACGAATCATTGCAAAATCTGGAATTAGTCCAATGTACCAAAAAACAGTTGAGACAGTTAAATATGTTGAAATTGCAAAAACGTCCCAAAGTAAAGGCGAGTTAAAATTAACCCATAGAGAACCGTATTGATTTGGAATTGGAAATACCCAGTATGCTAACCATGGTCTACCCATGTGGATTAATGGAAATAATCCTGCTTGAATAACTCCAAAAATTGTCATTGCTTCTGCAGACCTATTGATAGCCATCCTCCATTTTTGCCTAAAAAGTAAAAGAACCGCTGAAATAAGAGTTCCTGCGTGACCAATACCAATCCACCAAACAAAGTTTGTTATGTCCCAAGCCCAATTGATTGTTTTATTCAATCCCCAAACACCAATTCCTGTACCTATTGTGTATGCAATACAGCCGAATCCCCAAAGCATAAGGATAACCGATAATCCGAATAGTGTCCACCAATACTTGTTAGCTTTTCCTTCAACAGGATAAGCAACCTCAACAGTAATATCATGGAATGTTTTGTTACCGTCTATTAGCGGGTCTCTTATTCTTGACTCTTTATGCATTTTGTTTGTTTCTTACTTTTGTTTGATAAAATACTGATGGCCTGACATTTAAATGATCAAGTAAATCATATGCTCTATCATCATTTCTTAGCTTATATACTTCGCTTTCTTTGTTAGTAACATCACCAAAAACTATTGAATTAGTGGAGCATGCCGATGAACAAACAGTCTGAGCATCTTCATCTTTTATTGTTTCTCCCTTTTTCTTAGCCTCAAGCTTTAATGCTTGTATTTTTTGGATACACATGCTACATTTCTCAATAACTCCTCTGGACCTAACAACTACATCAGGATTTAAAACCATTTTACCTAAATCATCATTCATGTGATAATCAAACTGATCATTTTCACTATATAAGAACCAATTAAATCTTCTTACTTTATAAGGGCAGTTGTTAGCACAATATCTTGTACCAATACATCTGTTATATGTCATTTGATTAAGTCCTTCATTACTATGTGTTGTTGCAGCCACAGGACATACATTTTCACAAGGTGCATGGTTGCAGTGTTGACACATAACAGGTTGAAAAACAACTTCAGGATCTTCAGATGGCTCTTCCATTTGAGCATACATTTTAATTGAGGATATGTCTTGTTTTTTAGCACTTTGTTTGGTCATTTCAGATGAATAATATCTATCAATTCTCATCCAATGCATATCTCTACTTTTTCTCATTTCCTCTTTTCCAACAACTGGTATATTGTTTTCTGCTTGACAGGCTATTACACATTCAGCACAACCAGTACAAGAGGTAAGGTCGATCGAAAGATTCCAAAAATGTCCTGTTTCTAAGTCGTGTTCTTCATATAAAGAAACTTGGTCCGAAGGTAATTTTCCTTTGTAAGTGTAATACTTTTCCCTGTAATTACCAGAGGTAGGGTTCTTTATGTACTTATCTAAATTTGTCTCTTTAACCATGTCTCTTCCCATCATTGTGTGGTGCAGCTGTATGCAAGCAAACTCATGCTCTCCTTCAGCTAATTCTATGTCCACATATTTTTTTGAAATTAGTGGAAAAGCATTGAACCCTACATTATCACCAACTTTACCTGATTTTTTTCTTCCATATCCAAGTGCTATACCGATTGTACCTTTCGCTTGTCCAGGCTGAATAATGACAGGTAAATTTTTTAGTTCTACACCATCAGCTTTTAAATTTACAAGACTTCCGTTCAATGCTCCGTTAGCAACTGTTTTATTCATTAAACCGTATTCTCTTGCTGTTGATGCTGAAATAGCAACATAATTGTCCCAAGTAGTCCTTGTGATTGGGTCAGGCAGTTCATGTAGCCATGGATTGTTAGCTAAACTCCCATCTCCAAGGCCTATTTTTTCGTATAGACATAGCTCTAGGCGATTAACTTCAACTTTTTCAAAATTTCGAAGATTTGATTTTCTATAATTAGCTGTTCTAATTGATTGGTTAAATTTAAAATAACCATCATGCAGAGCTTTATTCCAATCAATTCCCTTATTAATCCAGTAATTCTTCAAATATTTATGAAAATCATTGTTCTCGCCTGACCATGAAAGCAAATTAGTCTCAAACTGCCTTGTATCAAACAAAGGTGCTATTGTAGGCTGCATCAAGGTGTATGTATTTAGACTTGGATTTGCATCACCCCAACTTTCAAGATTGTGATGAAGTGGACATAGATAATCAGCTAAACTAGAGGTCTCGTCGTTGTAAAGTGAACAAGAAATAAATGTCTCAACCTGATTTAATCCCGAAACAAATTTCTTTGAATTTTCGTAATTATAAACAGGATTAACACCGTTTGTAATTAGAACTTGTACATTTCCGCTATTCATTTCATTCACTAATAGCTTTAAATCATCAGTTTTACCTTTTTTCAAAAAACAAGGATTATCGATACTTATAGTTTTTTTGTAATTACCTAGTCTATGATTGATTGCATTGACAATTAATTGTACATCTTTTTTTGAACTATCGGTTACAACAATCGAAGATTTTGATTTTTTAAGGTTTTGATAAACACCTTTTAGTCTTTCATCAATCTGCTCAGTACCAATTAGTGCTCTATACAAATTGGAAATAAGATAAGCTTGCTCGGATGGTTTGATTTGTATTCTTTTATCAGCATTCGCTCCACTGAGTGACATATTAGTCTCAATTTGAAAATGCCTTGACATTTTTCCATTTTTAGGGTTTCTGCCATTAACATAATCTTTAGAGTAATCTTGAGACAGCCAATTTCCAAGAAAGTCTGCTCCAAAAGATACAATTACATCACTTTTGTCAAAGTGATATTTTGGAGCTACTCTTAGTCCAAAACTCTGAAGATTTGCATCTAGTAGTGCGTCATAAGCAACAGAGTCATACATTATATGCTCAAAATTTGAATATTTAGAACTTAACTTCTTTATTAAATCTAAAGTAGTTTCACTTATTACAGAAGTTGTTAATAATACTATTTTTTTGTCCTTGACCTCACTGAGCTTTTGTTTAATTTGTTTATCTAATTTTGACCAGGAGATAGATTTACCACCGAACATGGGTTCCTTAGCTCTATTTGAATCATAAAACGATAATATTGTAGCTTGGCATCTTGCACTTGTACTGCTTTGATTCGCTTCAATTTTTATTGGCCTACCTTCTCTCGTTTTAACAAGTACACTTGCGTAGTCTCTTCCATCATAGATAGTGGTTGCATAAAAATTTGGAACCCCAGGGATAATCTCATCTGGCTTAATTAAGTATGGCACTGATTTAACCACAGGTGTTTCACATGCTGCAAGAGTTGCTGCTGCAGTTGTGAAACCCATAAATTTTAAAAAGTCTCTTCTACTCGTTGATGATTCCTCTAATGTTTTCTTTTCCTTTAAAAAATCGTTTACTGGCAAATGCTCAGAAAATTCATTACTTGCAATCTCATTTGCAAATTCCTTATTCTCTAGTTGAGCTACACCTTTCCAATATGTTTTTTTATTACTCATAAATTTAATAGTGACATTTTGCACATTCTAAGCCTCCAATTTCTTCAACAGTAAAAACTTCTTTACCGTGCTTTGCTTTGAGCTCTTCGTGTAATTTGGCATAATATTCGTTACCTTCCATTTTAACCTCAGATTCTCTATGACACTCAATGCACCACCCCATAGTTAGTTCACTGTACTGGTATACCTCTTCCATTTCCTGTATTGGACCATGACATTCTTGGCACTCGATTTGCCCAGCGACAACATGCTGAGAATGATTAAAATAAGCGTGGTCTGGTAAATTGTGAATTCTAACCCATTCAATAGGTTTTTGTGTGTACCCCTCAATATATGTTCTTGAGTCTGGATCAAAACCAACAGCTTCATATATTTTAGCTATCTCTTTGGTCCCTTTTTCATCTGTTCCTTCATTAATGTATGTATGGCAATTCATACATACGTTAGCAGATGGTATACCGGAGTGCTTACTGTGTCTGGCTGAGGAATGACAATAATTACAATCAACACCGTTAATTCCTGAATGCAATTCGTGAGAGAAAGCAATTGGCTGCTCAGGTTGATACTGAGTATATACTCCTATTCCCATCATTGTTGAATATGCAAAATTTGATATTACAACAAAGGCAATAATACCGGTAAAAACTAAATTTGTTTTGTTGGAAATAAAAATTTTGTATTGATTGTAAAATGTCTGTGGTATTGATTCAGTTGCCTCTCCTAAACTTGATTTTAGTTTATTTTTTAGTATTAACAATATGTATGATATTGTTAGAATTAATATTAGAATAATGATTGGTAGATATTTGTTTGAGGTGGAAACTTGCTCAGTTGAAGCAACAACAGCCTCAGCAATTTCTTCAACGGGTGGGTTTTCTAAATAAGCAAAGAGAGCGTCGAATTCTTCATCAGTAAAATAAAAAGCTGGCATGATTTGCTTGTTGTACTCTTCATATATAGCAATTGCTTTTTCATCTCCTGATGCAATAAACTCCTGAGAGTTAATAATCCATTTTTTAAGCCAGTCCTTTGAATACTTGTCAGTTACGCCTTTAAGTCCAGGACCTACTAATCTTTTGTCAGTCATTACATGACACGCAGTACAATTCGTTTTGTAAAGTTCTTCACCATCGATTTGGGCGAAAATTGAGTTAGAAAATAAAAACGAAAATATTAGAACTAAATAGATTTTTCTTCCTAAATACAACTCCTTTCTCATCAGTTTTTTATTCTAAAACAAATATACCATACTTCTTTTGTTTGGTAAAGCAAAAATCTCTAAAAAAATTGATGAATTATTTATTTAGAATTAGTCTAAATAATTTCGATAACTTCTTTGATTTCAGGTACGTTTTTCTTTATTGTTGTTTCAATACCATTTCTAAAGGTCATCATACTAACATCACAAGTTGCACAAGAGCCAGTAAACTTGACCTTTACAATTTTATCTTTAGTCACTTCGATTAAATCAATGTCACCTCCGTCAACATTCAAGTAAGGTCTGATGTTATCCAATGCTTGATCAACTTTGTAGTATAACTTGCTTTTTTTTGATGTTTTCATTTAAGAGCAGCCCTTGTTATGTGTTATCTTAACTGATTCAGTTTCTTTAATCTTTTTATTTCTTTCTTCAATAAAATCAACTAACTTTCTGCACAAATTTAAAAATCTTTTCGCAATATCAGTATCACCTTGCAAGACAGCAGGTCTTCCAATATCAGAAGCTACTCTAATTGATTGAATAATTGGGATTTCGCCAAGAAAATTAACATTCATATTGTCAGCTAGAATTTTTCCACCATCTTTTCCAAAGATATGATACTTGATTTTACTGTCATCTTCAAAATATGACATGTTTTCAATTAATCCTACTACTGGAACGTTAATACTGTCCATCTGAAACATATTTATGCCTTTTCTTGCGTCTGCGACTGAAATAGGCTGAGGTGTTGAAATAACAATTGCTCCCGTAACGGGTATTGATTGCACTAAAGATAGATGTATATCTCCAGTTCCGGGTGGCAAATCAACAAGAAGATAGTCTAAATCTCCCCAATGAGCATCCCAAATTAGCTGATTCAATGCCTTTGTAGCCATAGGGCCTCTCCAAACTAAAGCTTGCTTTGATTGAGCAAAAAAACCAATGCTTAAAACTTTTACACCATAATTTTCTAATGGTTCAATCTTATTTATCCCATCAACGTTGATTGATTTAGGTATTTTTCCTTCTAAGTCTAGCATTAAGTGCATTGATGGGCCATAAATATCTGCATCAACAACCCCAACTTTAAATCCAATTTCAGATAATCCAACAGCTAGATTTGATGTAATTGTTGATTTCCCTACACCTCCTTTGCCAGAACTCACCGCTATAATATTTTTAACTCCTTTTATTCGCTCTCCTTTTATTTGAACATTATTTTTTGAAGCTTCAAGGTTGAAATTAAGCTTAATTCTACAAGTTGAAAATTGACTTAAAATAATTTCATTGATAAACTTTTCAAGCTTCTTTTTATAAGAAAGGGTAGGGTTTTGGATTTTAACATCTATTATTATATCATTTCCAAATAGCTGAA
>CACAMX010000020.1 GCA_902533655.1 uncultured Bacteroidota bacterium | reverse complement strand
TAAAATTAAAAAGGGGTCCTTCGGGACCTCTTTTTTTTTTAACTTTAAAGAAAAAATGAAAAAAATATTTATCTTTTTTATTGTATGTAATTTTGTAAATGCACAAAATAGTGAATTGATTTTACAAGGAGTACTAGATTTAGATTTACCTACTCAGCTTGCTACTGGAAAGGCAACGCATCTTGTTGCAACTGCTGATATTCCTGATTTAAGTATCTATGGACTAGGTACTGCTAGTAACGGTGCAGGTAGTGACAGTATTGAATTAACACTACCGGCTATTTCTGTTAATGCTGGAGATGACATATTACTTGCTAGAGACACAAATGCTATTCATTCATATTTTGGAAGTTGCTTTAATTACTTTGAAGTGATAATTCCAGTAGTTTCCAATGGAATAGCAGCTGTATCACAAAATGGTAATGATGCTATTGAACTATTTAAGAATGGAGTAGTTATAGAAACATTTGGAGATATAAATGTTAATGGAACAGGTACACCATGGGAATACACTGATTCTTGGGCTTATAAAGATGTTAGTGGATCTATCAATTTTTCAGGAAATAATTGGATAATTGGACCTGTTGGTTGTACAATTGGTACAATTAGTACTTTCAATTCAATATGCCCATATTTACACTGTACTCAAACGACATCTGAAAATAATTTCAAGTATAATGATGATGTTTTTGTTTACCTAAATCCGTTTAATAAAATAATAGAGACTAATGTTGATTTGACTAATGTATTTGTTAGCGATATTAGCGGAAGAACTATCGGTTTAAACTATTCAAATAAAAAAATTTTTACTGATAATCTGAGTAACGGTATTTACATATTACATATTAAATATCAAAATAAATTATATGTTAAAAAAATTATTAAACAATAAGCCACTTTCGTTTCTATCGATTATATCAATCTTTCTTTTCTCGTGCGAAACAAATGATATTGTTACACTTGGGTGCTTAGACCCAATAGCAAATAATTATAATCCTCTTGCATCTGAAGATGATGGCTCATGCGATTATTGCATTTATGGTTGTATGGATCCCAATGCTATTAATTATAATCCACAAGCAACATGTGATGATGGTTCTTGCACAGGAGAAGCACTTGAAATCGCTGGAGTGATTGATTTTAGTATAGGAACAACTGATGGAAAAGCAATTCACCTAAGAGTTTTATCAGACATTAGTGATTTGAGTTTATATGGGGTGGGAGTTGCTAATAACGGGGGAGGTACTGATGGCATTGAAATAACTTTTAATTCAATTTCTGTTTCTGCGGGAGATGATATTTTAATTGCAAGAAGTGACTTCATAATTGAACAATATTTTTCAACTTGCTTTAGCTCTTTTGAGTATGTTTTTCAAGATGATTTAGTGAATCAAAATGGAGATGATGCAGTTGAACTTTTTAAAGGCAGTGATGTGATTGAAACATTTGGTGATATTAATATTGATGGCACAGGAACAGTTTGGGAATACACTGACTCTTGGGCATATAAAGATGCTAGTGGTTCTGCAACTTTTGGCTCCGGAAATTGGATTTTTGGTGGAATAAATTGCACTGATGGTACAGCTACAATTTTTGAATCCTCATGTCTGTATCCACTCTGTCAATGATTTCAAAAAAAAACAAATCTTTTTTACTTACCATTGCTATTTTCATTACCTCATGCTTTTCATCAGTTTTTGCTCAACAATCTGAACTACATAAGTATTCTAATGGTGAGGGAATACAAATAGCAAATGATAATGGATATTTGATAAAAATAAAAACCTATGTTCAGCCAGCATTTGAAACGAGATGGAATACTGACAGCATTAGTGATGATAATTATGATAGGTTTAGAATAAGAAGGTTGAGACTTAGATTTGATGGTAGCGATGAAAATAGTAAGCTTAATTACAGGCTACAGTTTAATTTTGGAGGAGTTTCTGAAGTAGGCGATGCAACTGTTAATCAAATTGCATTGCTAGACGCTTTTGTAAGATATAATTTTGAAAGAGGGTTTCAACTGACTTTTGGTCAAAGAAGTGTAGTAGCTACTGATAATAGAGAGTTGTCCATGACCTCTACAACATTACAACTTCCTGAGAGAAGTAGAGTAACATCATCATTTACTACGATCAGAGATTTTGGATTATTTTTAAGAAAAGATATTAGATTCAGAAATATGTCTCGGCTTAGAAATTACTTAGAAATAACAACTGGTGACGGAAAAAATAACTTTTTTAATAAAGATTTTGGTGGTCTAAAATTTGGGGGGAGAATAGATTATTTACCATTTGGAACATTTACAAATATGGGACA
Organism: uncultured Bacteroidota bacterium; assembly: GCA_902533655.1. GTDB lineage: Bacteria > Bacteroidota > Bacteroidia > Flavobacteriales > BACL11. The sequence continues at coordinate 11,320 of CACAMX010000020.1, read as the reverse complement.
GTTTAGATCAGTTGATATCATGAGAGAGAATAGCCATAAATTAGTTTTTGGTATTAATTACAGCTACAACAATGGTATTAGTAGTAGAAGAGGAAGATATTCTGGAGATATCCTATATAATGATAGCTCAGGTAATACTCTTTTACCGAACTATATAAAATATGGTTTTGATTTTCTGTACAAATACAGAGGTTTTTCAGCACTTGGAGAATTTGTATCTACAAGTGCAAACGTGCCAGATGGAATATATGAAAGAGTCAGAAATGATGGATCAACAAGTACTGATTTTTTAGTTGATGATGTAAGAGTGGATGTAAAAGACTATGTTAAAAATCGAATAATGCTTGGCCAAGGATATAATATTCAAATGGGATATCTTTTTAAAAATTTATGGTCTATCGATGCAAGATTCACTCATTTAATTGCTGATGAATTTTCTTTTTTGAACAATGGTCTATACTACAATAGACCAAACTATTATACAATAGGTATTTCTAAAATGTTTAATAAAAGCTATTCATATAGAATCCAAGCTTCACTAACCTTGGTAGAACTTGATGAAAATGGTTTATCACGAGATTTTAATTTACCTGAGCCAAATTACATTAATGGTGAGGAAATTTATTTCAGAATAATAACAACAATAGCTTTTTAAATGAAAAAAATATTAGCTATATTGATTTTTTTACCGTTTACTGGATTTTCTCAAATTTTGCCTTTGAATCCACAGCCAAAAAAAATAGCAGATAAATTTTTCCCAGATTTTGATGTCGATATTAACACTCCTGCATTTAATTCAGACAACTATAAAAGAGGATTTACCAATTATGAAGAGATGATGACTTTTTTATATGAACTTGAAAAAAGTAATAAGGCTTTGATGAATGTTAGCTTTATTGGAGAGAGTCAAAAGGAAAAGAAAATACCTCTTGTTACAATCAATAATTCAAAAATAAACTCAAATGAAAAGATAAAATTTTGGATACAAGGAGGTTTACACGGTGATGAGCCTGCTAGTACAGAAGGTGTGCTTTTAATAATTCAAAAACTTTTGACTGACTCAAAATATAGTAAATATATTAACAGTTTTCATTTTGAAATTGTTCCAATGGCTAACATTGACGGTTACGAGAGAAACTATAGAAATGTTATTAATGGTCTAGACTTAAATAGAGATCAAACAAAGATGAGAATTCCAGAAACTAAATATCTTAAGAGAGCATTCACAGAATTTGGAGCTGAAATAGCTATTGATTTTCATGAATATCGTCCCATTAGAAGAGATTTTGCAAAATTTAGTTCATTTGGAATTGCTTCCGCATATGATGTTCTTTTCCACTACTCCAGTAATTTAAATGTACCTATTGAAAACAGATTGATTACAAAAAATCTTTTTGTATCAAATGCATCAAAAGAGCTCCGCTCTTTTGGTCTTGAGAATAGAGAATATATGACAACAAGAAAATATAAAGGAGATATTCATTTTAGACAAGGTACTACTACAGCAATTTCTAGCACTTCTTCTTTTGCTTTAACAAATTGTATTTCGACCTTAGTTGAGATTAGAGGAGTTGGAATTAAAAAGACATCATTCAAGCGAAGAGTTATGAGTACTTTTTATGTAGGTATGTCATTTATTAAAACAGCTCATGAAAACTTTGCAAAAGTTAAATCAGTAGTTAAAAATATTAGCAACTATAATGATGATATAATTGTTAAAGCAAAGCCAAAAATTAAAAATATGACTATCAAGGCAATTGATATTGCTGAAAACAAGAAGATTGATTTAGATATCATAATGCAAGATTTACATGACTTAGACGTCGAGATCACAAGAAAACGACCAATTGGATATTTAGTGCCAAAGAATTTAGTTGAAGTGATTGAAAGATTAGATCTTCTTGGAGTTGAGATGAGTGAAGTGGAAAATCAAAGAGAAGTTTTGGTTGAAAAATATCTTGTCACAGACTATTTCAAAGTGCCCGTTAAATATGAGGGAATTTATAAACAAGAAATATTAACTGAATTAGTTAGAGAGGAAATTTCATTGTCTGAGGATTACTTAATCGTTAAGTTAAACCAAAAAAATTCGAATTTAGCCGTTGAAGTTTTAGAACCTGAAACAGTAAGTAGTTTTGTGTCATTTAATGTTGTGAATACCGAGCTTTTTCAGATGCTCCCTTATCTAAGAATTTTAGAATACAAATAAAAATGAAAAAAAATATCCTAATAATATTAATAACAATGAGTGTTTCACTTTGTGTCTCACAAGTTCCAAAGTATGGTTCAGATTTCAATTTTGGAACTGGTATAAATTTTCAACTCAATGACGGTAAATATCAATTTAATTTTGGAGGATCAATTCAACCGCAAATAGAAATTTCATCTTTTAATAATGTTGAAGAGTATTTTTACAATTCTCCCAACTCTTTGTTTAGTTTGTATGCAAGAGATAATGATCAGAGGATCACATTATTTATGCTCAATGATTTTTCAAAGTCCAATCCACTTCTAGATGCATGGGGTGCTATTGAATTCAATTTTTTCAATATTGCATTTGGTCAAAAACACGCAATTTCCAACTTTGAATCAATGCTCTTTGAAAATAATCTTACTTTTAATAGTCGTAGTTTAATGAATCAAACATTTAATTCAGATAGGAGAGAGTTTGGTATTTTTATTTCATCAAACTTTGGTTATGGTAATTTATTTTTTGAACCAAATATTGCTTTAACATCAGGTGATGGTATTAATTCTTTTGGAGCCCTTGCAAGTGACTATGATTTAGGTGGACTCAAATATGCATTTAAATTAAATTTCTATCCATTTGGAGGGTTTAGTGGTAATAAAATCCATTTTTCAGATTTAAGCTTTGAGAAAGATTTAAAAATAATGATTTCTTTTGGAGGTAGTTATAACGATGGAGCTTCAAATGCTGTAGGAGAAGGGCATGGTGATTTTAATTTGTATGACGAAAATGGTGACCCAAAGTATCCTGATTACAGAAAACTGCATTTTGATTTGTTAAGTAAGTACCAAGGATTTTCTTTCTTGGCAGAATATATAATAGCTACTGCCACAGATCTCGATGGTTCATATAAATCAATACCTCTTTTTTTAGACAATCAATTAGCCAACAATGATGCTCAATTATTTGCTAGCGAAATTAGTCAGTTTCTTTCTGTTGGCTCTGGACTTAATACACAGCTTGGATATATGACAAAGTCAGGCTTGTCAATTGACCTGTCTTATAGTATGGTTGAGCCTGAGTTTGAAAAAAATATTTCTTCCATAATAAGTAAATCGAGTTCTTCAAGGATAGGTTTTTCAAAGTACTTAGTAAAAAATGCTTTAAGAGTACACACAGGCATAGAGAGTGTGAGTTTTGAAAATCAAGAAAATGATGAGCTGAGGTTTAATTTAATGTTGCAACTTAATCTATAAGCTGAATTTTTTTTGTCTTTATACCTTTTTCATCAAGCATTAAAATAATCTTTGAGTTTGCATTTTTTCTTCCGAGTAAATCACTTTCAATAAGCACTTCTTGATTTTGATGTATTTCATTTATATTGGTAAAGATTATATCAATATTTTGAGAAATACTGTCAACTAAACAGCCACTATTGTTGTAAATGGTTAGCGTGACAGTATAGTTACCAGGGCTGCTATATTGATGAGTTGGGTTACTACTAGTTGAAGTAGTTCCATCACCAAAACTCCATATTAAGTTTTCATAATTACTACTCAAATTATTAAAATAAATCGTTGGACTTGGAGTATTTACAATTGTATATTCAAAATCAGCATTAAATATATTCCATGTTGCTAAGCTATCAAGTACAACTTCATGAGCGATAGTTTGTAAAAAAGTAGCAGCTGACTGACTCATCCCCGCTGGTTTAAATGAAGCCCCTATCGGACTTTTTTTAAAAATTGTAGCGTAAAAAGTGCATGCAGTCAGGTACGTACCTCTCTCACTTGGGTGTGAGTTATCGTTTCTGTAAAGGTTTATAGTACTATTTTGGTTCATTGATCTTTTCCAAGCAATTCCGACTGGAGAAATTGTTGCTGAATTATTAAAACCATAATTCAAATATGAATCTCTTAGTCTAGCTTGCATACCGTCAAATGTACAAACTGGTGGGTAGAAGGAACAGTATGATTGATCGCCATATTTTCTTCCCCAAGTCATAAAAAATAATGGTTCACTACAGCTGCTATTTGATTCAATCATATTCACTAATTGTTGAGCAAATGGAGTAACATTTGTTGAAACATATGCAGGTGACAGTGCTGACCTTTGACTTTGTCCTTGTAAAATAACATAATCCCAATTGGTCTGATTGATTTTGTTTATTGTTAAAGGATAAGTTGAATGTCCCTGAAGTGTTTCACCCCCCGGAGTACTTTGTTCAAAGTTTATGTCATCTCCCAAAGAATTAGCTAAATCATCGAGCATAATTGGCAAATCATTATAATATATATAACTGTTTCCTATAAATAATACGTCATAGGTTTGTGCAACAGAAAAAATTGGAATTAGTAATAATGATACAATTTTTCTCATCTAGAAAGTTGTTGAAAATGGAGTAACAGATATTCCAAAAATTATTGGAACAACAAAATACATTAACAATAGGAGAACAAGTATTGATATTATGTTCATCCAAATACCAACTCGAATCATCTCAGAAATTTTTAATTCTCCAGAGCCAAATACAATTGCATTTGGTGGAGTAGCAACTGGCAACATAAAAGCACAAGATGCTGCCATAGCTGTTGCGCACATAAGTAGAATGGGATTCATGTCTATGGCGAGAGCAAGAGCAGCAATAATAGGAAGTATTATTGATGTAGTTGCTGAGTTGGATGTAATTTCAGTTAAAAAATTTATTAATGAAATTATAATAAGAATAATAATTGCAACATGTGTTCCTTTTAAATAAATTAAATTATTGCCAATCCAATCAGAAAGACCTGTATTAGCAAAGCTAGCTGCAAGAGTTAGTCCACCGCCAAAAAGTAAAATTATATCCCATGGTATTTTAATCATATCGTTCCACGTAAGTAATTTATCTGAGTTTTTTGAAGATGGCAAAATAAATAGTGTAACAGCTGAGCACAGGGCTATTATTGTATCAAAACTTTTTATTTTTATTCCAATAAAATCTAAAATGTAGGACTGAGATATCCACCCAAACGCTGTTATACCAAAAATAATAGCTACCTTTTTTTCTTCTGCACTCATTTTTGGTTGTTTTATTTTTCCGTCTTTTTGCGAAAGATTTTTTTCATCACCTAAAATTTTTCCTAGATATTTCCAGCTAACAAATATAAGTGGAATGGAAAAAGGAAGGGCTATTTTCATCCAATCGACAAAAGAGATTTGAATTTGATAAATTTCTTCAAGCATACCACTTAAAATAATATTAGGTGGTGTACCAATAAGTGTTGAAACTCCACCAAGTGTAGCACTGTATGCAATTGCTAGCATAAGAGGCTTACCAAATTTAGAATTTTTATTTTTCAATCTTATATCATTTACAACAGCTAAAGCAACTGGAAGCATCATTATTGTAGCAGCGGTATTTGAAATCCACATTGATAAAAAAGCGGTTGCAATCATAAAGCCTAACATAATATTTTTTAAATTACTTCCTACTTTATTAAGTATGAAAATGGCTATTCTCTTATGCAAGTTCCATTTTTCAATTGCAATAGATAAAATGAATCCTCCTATGAATAAAAAAATTAATGGGTGACTATATCCTTGAGCAACATTTTTGACACTTATGTCCCCAAGAGAAAAAACTGGAAATAAAACTAGAGGTAGTAATGACGTAACAGCTAATGGAAGGGCTTCAGTCATCCACCAAATAGCAATCCAACAAGTTGATGCCAATACGATTTGTCCTTCTTTGCTTAATGAATTAAACTCAAAGAAAAAATTAATTATTACAAAAAATATTGGACCAAGAGCAATCGAAATATATTTTTTCATGATATACTTTTTTTAATATAAGTTAATCAAATACTACTTAAAAATGAATGAACTTTAATTGTTATAATTGAACCTAATTTAATAATATATTAAAGTTAAATTAATTTTTTAAAAAAATTGTTACTAATTTTGCAGCAAAAATATCAATAAATGAAAAAATTCTGCTCCTCTTTTTTGGCTTTTTTATGTTTTATCATAATAAAAGCAGACACTCATTATATAAATTCAGGAAACTACTTTTATAATCCTAGCTCACTTAGTGTTAATTTAAATGACACAGTTGTATGGTTAAACGTACAGGGATTTCATAATGTAAATTTTGCTAATTCGACAATAACAGGTAATCCTTTTGGAAACCCAACATCATTTGTTTCAAATCCAACTGCATCTGATACAATTTACACTCACATCTTTAATGTTGCTGGATTCTACCAATACGATTGTTCAGTTGCCAATCATGCTAATTCTGGAATGGTTGCAAATATTACAGTCGTAAAACCTGATTGTAATGGTGTTGCTAATGGACCAGCATTAATTGATTCGTGTGGTACATGTCAACTAGCTTATGTTTACAATTTTGTATCACATGCAACTACTTTTGTTAACGATACTACTGGTTTAATAGTCAGTGGTACAAATATGCTTGTTTTACCAAACAATCCATCTAACCCATATTGGAACCAAAACTGCTCAGGGTGCACCGATTCAACTGCAACAAATTATGATTCAACTGCAACAATTTTTGATGGATCTTGTACATACACTGCGCTACCTGCAATTTCTTTGCAAGGAGTTATGGATTTTACAATTTTAGATACTGGCTATAATGTAAATGGAGCTCAAGGAAAAGCCATTCATGTGGTAGCAACTGATGCTATTTCAGATTTAAGTTTATATGGTTTGGGTGTTGCAAATAATGGTAGAGGAACTGACGGTCAAGAGTATACATTTGATTCAATATCAGTGAACGCTGGCGATCATATTTTAGTTGCTAGATCTATTGCAGCAATGTCTAATTATTTAGATTCATGCTTTAGTGAGTTTGATCACGTGTTACTGGCAGGTGGTACAATTTCGCAAAATGGTGACGATGCGATAGAGTTATTCTACAATGGAAACGTAATAGAAACATTTGGTGATATTAATGTTGATGGAACAGGTGAAGTATGGGAGTATATGGATTCATGGGCATATAAAGATTCTTCAGGCACAGTAACTTTCGGTTCTGGTAATTGGATATTTGGAGGTGTAAATTGTACAGATAATACATTAACCACCTATCATTCTAGCTGCCCTTACCCAATATGTCCACTACCAGCTACTACTGGGTGCACTGATCCATTTGCCTCTAATTATGATTCAACATCAACTTATGATGACGGATCATGTTTATATGTTGGATGTCTCGATCGATTAGCTATCAACTATTGCGGGACATGTAATGTTGCAGACAGTTTATTATGTCAATACGCACCATGTAATAACCTTGATTTATCTGAAAATTTTGAATCAAATAATTTAAATCTTAATGGTTGGAGCCTTTATTCAGGTCTTCAATCAAATGTTTTATTGACAAATGTTAATGCCATTTCTGATTCAACAAGTTTAGAGTTTACCGGTGGAGCCAGTTGGGGTAGTTCAAGCCAAAATCCCTATAATGAAGTTTCCGCATTTAGCAAAAAAGACCATGTTTCTGGTGCTAGCATCTGTTTAGATTTATCAACTAACGTATCCTCAAGTGTACATCTTAGTTTTCTGATTGACATGGCAGGCTATTATAACTCATCCCCATACAGTTGGTTTAGACTTCTTGTAAATGGTGATGTCGTTTCCAATCTAGATGGATATTCAACATACACAAGACAATTGAGTGCTACTCATTTAAGCCAGTTAGATACAAATGTTGGTATTATTAGCTCTCAAACAAGTCTATTATACGATTTGAGTTCATATTCTGGACAATCAAAAGTTTATATAACCTTTGAGGCCTCTTGCAATTTTGGAAATCCTTCATCAGGATATCCCGACTATGTATGGATTGATGACATTGAAGTTTATGAGGTAAATCCTTGTTCTTATTTTGAATTATCGCACAGCACTGACAGCGTTAGGTGCTTTGGACAAAGTAATGGAAGTATGACTGTCTATGCAACAAATGACAGTTCGTACTCTGACAGTTATTCATACATTTGGTCTAGTGGCGCACAATCTCAAACTGTTACTAATATTTCCTCAGGTACATATTCTTGCATTGTAACTGGAAATACTTTTCAATGTATGGATACAATTAATGTTAATGTTTACCAGCCTGATTCAATAACTTTTAGTGCAAACGTAACACAATCATCAAGTGCACTTTCATCAGATGGATCAGTAGATTTATCAGTTGCAGGAGGTACTGCGCCTTATACATTCAATTGGTTAAATGGTGCAACAACTGAAGATGTTTTTAATTTACCTTTTGGTCCAATTTCTTGTAATCTTACCGACTACAACGGATGTCAATCAAATTGGAGTGGTTTTGTTGGTGTAAGTCTTGTTTACGGTTGTACCGATTCTACTGCCCAAAATTTTAATCCAACTGCTAATTCAGACGATAGTTCATGTGTATATGCTGGTTGCATAGACATAAATGCGATTAATTATAATCCTAATGCTACAATAAATGATAGTAGTTGTATTTATCCTCCTGCACTTTCATTACAAGGTGTTATGGACTTTTCATTATCTTTATTCAATGGTAAAGCAATACATTTAAGAGCAATTGATAGCATAAATGATTTAAGTGCGTACAGTATAAGAATCGCTGCTAATGGAGATTCTATCTTCTCATCAGCTGAATTTATCTTTCCATCGGTTTCGGTAAATGCAGGTGAAGATATATTATTGGCAAGATCCTTAACTCACATGCAAACTTATTTTGATAGTTGTTACTCTGAATTTGAACATACTTTTACAGCATATACTAGTGTAACACAAAATGGAGATGATGTCATTGGATTGTTTATGAACGGAACATCAATAGAAATATTTGGTGATTTAGGTGTTGATGGAACTGGCGAGTGCTGGGAATATAAAGATTCATGGGCATACAAATCACAAGGAGATTCATCATGTCTTAACGGTGAATGGATATTTGGAGGAGTAGATTGTACAGACAATTCAAATACTACTTTCGATTCTCATTGTAAATACCCATTATGTCCAGCGAGTGACTGCAATGGAGTTTTAAATGGTTTAGCCTTGGTTGATGATTGTGGAGAATGTCAATCTGCATATCTATACAATTTTGTGACTCATGTACCAACATTTATTACAGATACAACATCTTTAGTTGTTGGGTCCACACAAACACTGGTACTTCCAAACGATCCTTCAAATCCGCTCTGGAATTCTATTTGTTCTGGCTGTACAGATTCAACTGCAACAAATTATGATTCAACTGCAACAATTTATGATGGTTCTTGTACATATTTAAACCCACCAGCTCTTAGCTTGCAAGGAGTCATGGACCTATCGCTAGGTACTACTAATGGTAAAGCAATTCATTTACTTGCAACTGATGATATATCTGATTTAAGTGCTTATGGAATCGGAGTTGCAAATAATGGTGGAGGAACTGACGGTCAAGAGTATACATTTGATACAATATCAGTTAACGCTGGTGATCATATTTTAGTAGCAAGAAGTATATCGACAATGGCTGCTTACTTTGATGCTTGCTACAGTGAGTTTGACCACGTGTTGGTAGCTAACGGTGCAATTTCGCAAAATGGTGACGATGCGATAGAGTTATTCTATAATGGAAACGTAATAGAGACATTTGGTGACATTAATGTTGATGGAACAGGTGAAGTATGGGATTATATGGATTCATGGGGATATAAAGATCCATCGGGTACAGTAACTTTCGGTTCTGGTAATTGGATATTTGGAGCAGTAAATTGTACAGACAATTCAGCAACGACCTATGCTTCAAACTGTCCTTATCCATTATGTCCTGTTAATACCAATAATGATTGTAATGGAGTGCTTAATGGGCCTGCATTAGTTGATACTTGTGGTGTATGCCAGCTAGCTTATTTATATAATTTTGTAACTCATACACCAACATTTGTAAATGATACCACCGCACTTGTTTTAGGTCCAACAGAATCTTTAGTTCTTCCTAATGATCCAACCAATCCTCTTTGGAACTCTAGTTGCAAAGGCTGTACAGATCCTAATGCAACTAACTATGACGTAACAGCAGTATTAGATGATGGCTCTTGTTTATACGCTCCACCTCCAGTTTTAGTGCCATTATTTTTCTCTGAATACGCAGAGGGGTCTTCAAATCATAAATATTTTGAAATATATAATCCAACATCAGATACAGTTTCACTGGACGGTTATGCTTATCCAAGTGTTGCTAATGCACCGGCAGTTGTTGGACAATATGAGTATTGGAATAATTTTGATTTAGGAGCGGTTATTTTACCAAATGACGTTTATGTAGTAGCCCATCCCTCGGCCGATCCAACAATCTTAGCTGAAGCTGATGAGACTCATTATTATTTAAGTAATGGAGATGATGGTTATGCTTTAGTTTTTGGTGATCAAACCTCTTATGTTGTAATGGATTGGCTGGGAGACTGGAACGGAGACCCAGGATCGGGATGGTCTGTAGCTGGAGTATTGAATGCAACTAAAGATCATACTCTCGTAAGAAAATGTAGTGTAACACGTGGTGATACTAGCTGGTCTAACTCTGCTGGTACAGATTCATTAAATTCTCAGTGGTTACTCTATGCAAATAATACATGGTCTTATTTAGGGTCTCATGTAACACCCTGTCCTACAGTTGCCTTACAAGGTTGTATGGACTCTACAGCACTAAATTATGATTCAACAGCTACAGTTGATGATAGTTCCTGTATCTACCCATTTGTTGACTGCAGAGGTATAATTAATGGTATTTCTATTATTGATTCATGTGGTCTTTGTCAGCCAGCATTACTTTATAATTATGTTTCTCATGTTGCTACACCAGTGCTAACTGACACAGCGGGCATAATATTAGGTCCAACAGAAATTATAGTTTTAGCAAGTAGTCCAATGAATCCTAACTGGAACACTAGCTGTTCAGGCTGTACAGATCCAACAGCGTTAAATTATGATTCGACAGCAACAATTGATGATGGTTCATGTACAGCTATAGTTTATGGTTGTACAGATCCAACAGCGATCAACTACTTTCCAGGTGCAAACTTAGATGATGGTTCATGTTGTTTTATAGCTGGTTGTACAAACCCAACAGCATCTAACTACAACGTTAAT
>CACAMX010000019.1 GCA_902533655.1 uncultured Bacteroidota bacterium | reverse complement strand
AGGCGCTGGCTTAGATCAAATCTCTTATGGCTTAATTATGCAAGAGCTTGAAAGAGGAGATAGTGGAATAAGATCAACCGCTTCTGTTCAATCATCACTTGTCATGTATCCTATCTACAAATATGGTAATGAAGAGCAAAAGAAAAGGTTTTTACCAAAGCTTGCTAGCGGCGAGCTGGTAGGATGCTTTGGTCTAACAGAACCCGATCACGGATCTAATCCTGGTGGCATGACAACAAATTTTAATGATTGCGGAGATTACTTCTTACTTAACGGAGCAAAACTTTGGATATCAAATTCGCCTTTTGCTGATATAGCTATTGTTTGGGCTAAGAATGAGGAAGGTAGAATAAAAGGACTTATTGTTGAAAGGGGTATGGATGGTTTTACAACGCCGGAAACTAATGGAAAATGGAGCCTAAGAGCATCGGCAACTGGTGAGCTTGTTTTCGACAATGTAAAAGTTCCAAAGCGAAATTTATTACCTAACAAAGATGGGTTGGGAGCACCTCTTGGATGTTTAGACTCTGCAAGATACGGAATTGCATGGGGTGCGATTGGAGCTGCAATGGATTGCTATGACACAGCGCTAAGATATTCCAAGGAAAGACATCAGTTTGGTAAACCAATTGGTTCATTTCAATTGCAACAGAAAAAACTTGCTGAAATGATAACTGAAATAACTAAAGCTCAGTTTTTGACTTGGAGACTTGGAGTGCTTAAAAATGAAGATCGAGCTAGCACTGCTCAAATCTCAATGTGCAAAAGAAATAACGTTGATATGGCTTTAAAAATTGCAAGAGAGTCTAGGCAAATTTTGGGTGGTATGGGTATTACAGGAGATTATCCAATAATGAGACACATGATGAATTTAGAGTCTGTTGTTACTTATGAAGGAACTCATGATATTCACCTATTAATCACTGGACTAGATATTACAGGACTTAATGCTTTCAAATAATTTTTGCGACCTCATTTAATTTTTCGTACCAGACTTTACCATATTTTCTGATAAGTGCGTTTTTAAGAAATTTATATAAGGGAATTTTTTTGGATTTTCCGCATATAAAAGCAGAATTACACATTTTAAGCTTTTCAATATTTAAAGCATCGAACGATTCGTAATTAGTAATTCTTACTGGAAACAAGTGACATGAGATTGGTTTATTAAAATCAATATCCCCATTTTCGAAAGCTTTTTCAATAGAGCATTTATTTATTCCTTTCTCAGAGAAAACAAATGCGCATTGTTTATCCTTAACTAAAGTTGTAGTCAAGTCTCCTTCACTGTCTATTATCGAAATTCCTCTTTGATTCACCTCATCTATTCCTTCTTTTGACATATATTTTTTAATTATTTTGAGGCTTTTGTTAATCATTTTTACTTCGTCAACAGTAACAGGAGCTCCAGAATCTCCAATCACACAGCACATACCTTTACATGACGACAGCTCACAAGCAAATTTTTCCTCTAATAATTCTTTACTGAAAATTTTTCCATCAAGTTCTATCATGCAGCTAAATTAAAAAAACAATCATAATTTTATACTTTTGTTAAATGAGTTATCAAAACGAATTATTTAAAAAGCTGGTTTCTCACTGCAAGGAATATGGTTTTATATTTCAGTCGAGCGAAATTTATGATAGTTTAGCGGCGACATACGATTATGGTCCCTTTGGAGTTGAGTTAAAGAACAACATAAAGAACTATTGGTGGAAATCGATGGTGGATATGAACGAAAATATAGTTGGGCTTGACTCATCAATTTTAATGCATCCAAAAGTTTGGGAGGCTTCAGGACATGTTGGCGCTTTTAATGACCCTTTAATTGATAATAAAGATTCAAAAAAAAGATATCGTGCAGACCAATTAATTGAAGACCATATAAATAAGATACAGCTCAAAATTGATAAAGATATTTTAAAAGCCGAAAAGAAATTTGGAAGTGATTTTAATAAAAAAACATACTGTGAGACGAATAAAAGAGTTTTAAAAAGGATATCTCAAGTTCAAGAAATAAAAGACAAGTTAGACAACTCGTTGAAGAAAAATAATTTATCTGACTTAAAAAATTTAATTGAAAAGCTAGAAATTAAGTGCCAAATATCAGGCACTAAAAATTGGACAGATGTTCGTCAATTTAATTTGATGTTTAAAACTAACTTTGGGTCGACTGATGAATCTGCTAGTGAGGGGTACTTAAGACCAGAAACTGCGCAGGGTATTTTTGTAAATTTTTTAAACGTACAAAAGACTGCTAGAGTGAAAATACCATTTGGAATTGCCCAAATTGGTAAAGCTTTCAGAAACGAAATAGTTGCAAGACAGTTTGTTTTTAGAATGAGAGAATTTGAACAAATGGAAATGCAGTTTTTTGTTAGACCTGGTGAAGAAATTAATTATTATAATTTTTGGAAAGATCAACGACTAAAATGGCATCTTAAGCTAGGTTTTGACAATGATATGTTTAGATTTCATAATCACCAAAATCTGGCTCATTATGCTAATGCTGCCCTTGATATCGAATACAAATTTCCTTTTGGATTTAAAGAGCTTGAGGGGATACACTCAAGAACTGATTTTGACTTGAAATCTCATCAACAATATTCAAAAAGAAAAATACAGTACTTTGATACAGAACTTAATAAAAGCTATATTCCTTATGTAATTGAAACATCAATTGGATTAGATAGAATGTTTCTAGCTATCATGTGCAATTCATATAAAGAAGAGGAAATAAACGACAATGAAAAAAGAACCGTTTTATCCATTCCACCATTTTTAGCTCCGATTAAGCTAGCAATACTTCCTCTCACAAGAAAAAATGGTCTTAACAAAAAGGCTAAAAAAATATTTAATGATTTAAAACTTGAATTTAATTGTCATTATGAAGAGAAAGACTCAATTGGCAAGCGATACAGAAGACAGGATGCAATTGGAACACCTTTTTGTTTAACAATTGATCATCAAACTCTTGAGGATGATACATGCACTCTCAGATATAGAGACAAAATGAATCAAGAAAGAGTAAAAATTAAAGAAGTTTTTGAGATAATAAATAAAGAAGTTAATTTGAAAAATTTCATTGTTTAGTTCTAAATATTTCAACTGATATTTTATCAAAATCTGCATCAACTGGTGGACTAATTTTTGCAAGTTCAATATTTACTGATTGTATCAAATCTATTTTAAATAACTCATCTAATATTTCATCTGCAGCTGATTCAATCATATTTTTTGTTTTTTTCATTTGCTGTTTTACAATATCTATTACTTGAACATAATCAATAGTATCTTCTAATTTATCAGTAGATACGACTTTATTAGAGTTAAAGCCAATCTCAAGATTTACAGTAAAATGCCCTCCCAACTTTTTTTCCTCTTCAAAGTGCCCATGAAATGCATAAATTTTAATTCCTTTAATTTTAAGTTTTATCATGATATTTCATTTAAAAAATTTTCGATTCTGTTAATTGTTTTTTCCTTTCCTAAAATCTCAGCTATTGAATATAATGAAGGACCATAAAGTAAATTAGTTAAGGCAAACCTAAACAAAGGAAGCAGCGTTGACATTTTTAAATTGAACTCTTCTAAAACTTGGGCGAATACTGATTCAACATTTTTTGAAGAAAAATTCTCAATTTTTTTTAACTTTTCATAAAGAGTTTGCATATGATTAAAACTATTTTCTTTTATCTTTTTTTGCACAAGCGGAAATGTATACTCATTAATATCCTCAAAAAAATACTTTCCTTCAATCCAAAAATCTTTGATAAAAACTACTCTCTCTAAAAAAAGATCACATACTTTTTTAATATAGTCATTTGTAAATTCAAGATTATTTTTGACTAAATAATCTGAAATTTCTTTGACAACAAAATCTTTGGGTAACTTTCTAATATGTTTTTGATTGAACCATTTTGCTTTTTCAAAATCAAATTTTGCACCAGATTTTCCTATTCTTTGCAAGGAAAAAGCTTGAACTAGTTCGTCTAAATCAAATATTTCTTTTTCATTTCCAGGGTTCCATCCCAAAAAGACTAGCATATTAATGAAGCTCCCAGGTAAAAATCCAAATTCTTTATATCCATTGTATTTCTCACCAGTTGATAGATTTTCCCAAAGAATTGGAAAAACAGGGAATCCTAGTCTTTCACCATCTCTTTTGCTTAGTTTTCCGTTTCCTTCTGGCTTTAGAATTAGTGGTAGATGAGAAAATACTGGAATCTCTTTTTTCCAACCAAGGTAATCATATAATAGTACGTGCAAAGGGGCAGATGGTAACCATTCCTCTCCGCGAACAACGTGAGAAATTTTCATCAAATAATCATCTACTACATTTGCTAGATGATAGGTTGGCATACCATCAGATTTAAAAATTACTTTATCATCAAGGTTGTTTGAATTTATGGACACCCACCCTCTAATCGTATCATTTAATTTAATCTCTTCATTTCTAGGAACTTTAATTCTAATAACATATTTTTCTGAGCTCGAAATTCTTTTTTTTACTTCATCTTTTGAAAGTGTCAATGAATTCTTCATGCTATTTCTTGTAATAGAATTATACTGCGGTGACTGTACCCCAGATAACCTCATATTCTTTCTCATCTGCTCTAACTCAGCTGGGCTATCAAAAGCATAGTATGCCTTTCCTTCATCAACTAGCTGTTTTGCGTATTTTTCATATATTTTTTTTCTTTCTGATTGTCGATATGGTCCAAATTCACCTCCTATTTCTGGGCCTTCATCGAATTCAATTCCACACCAAGAAAGTGAGTCAATAATATATTTTTCTGCTCCTAGAACATACCTGTTTTGATCTGTGTCTTCAATTCTTAAAATAAATTTACCCTCTGATTTTTTTGCAAATAAATAATTGTAAAGAGCTGTTCTAACCCCACCAATGTGTAGAGGTCCTGTGGGGCTCGGGGCAAATCTTAATCTTACTGATCTCATAGCGCAATTTTAGGCAAATATAGTTTTTGATAAATAATTTTTTAATAAAATAGACTCATAAAATTGTATTTTTGCTCTATGAAAAATTCTGTAATCATTGAAAAAATAAATTTATTTAGAAATAAGTTTTATTTAAACCTATTAATAAAAGGAATTTTACTTTCAATTTTTTTTTCAATTAATGGATTTTTATTAATTGTATTCTTGGAACATTTGGTATGGTTTGAATCAGTAGTTAGACAATTTATTTTTTGGGGGTTCTGTATCTTTAGTTCAATATTTATTGCATACAATGTTATTATACCGTTTCTTAAAATTTATCGCCTAGGCAATATAATTTCTAATAAACAAGCTGCTAATATTATTGGAGAATACTTTAAAGATATTGATGATAAGCTCCTAAATTTATTAGAGCTTGAAGAAATTAATGATGAGCATTCTGACTTACTAATTGCCAGTATTAACCAAAAAACAGAGCATTTAAATAAATTTAATTTTGAGGATGTAATAAATTTTAGTTCTAACAAAAAGTATCTAAAACTACTTTTTTTACCCACTACAATAATAATATTGATTTTTATTACTGGAAATAATCAAATATTAAAAGAGAGTTCAGCTCGAGTCATAAATTACAATGACATATTTATCAAGCCCGCTCCTTTTAAATTTATTTTAAAAAATAAGACACTTGATTTAATAGAAAACCAGAAACTAAAAGTTAATCTAGAGCTTAAAGGTTCTAGTTTACCTAATGAGGTGTTCATTAGAATAGCCGACAGAGACCTTTTGATGTCAAAAGCTGAAAGTTCTGATTTTTATTCCTACGAGTTTTACAATATCAAAGAGTCTTTCATCTTTAACTTTTATTCCAACGGGTTCTTATCTAAAAAATATAAAATTGAAGTGAAGAAAAGACCCCTTATGCTAGATTACATGATTACTTTTTCATATCCAAATCATACTTTCAAAAAAGATGAATCTCAAAAAAATATTGGAGAAATTTTTGTGCCAGAGGGCACTAAAACAAAATGGTCATTCAAGACAAAAAACGTTGATGAATTAATTTTTTCTCATGATAATGTAAAAGAAAATAAGAGTTTTAATAATGATGATTTTGAAATTCAAAAAACTTTAATGAAATCCGGTAATTATGAATTAAAGTTAGTTAATAAGAATGGTGTAATTGATTCAAATTATTATTCAATAAGAATTTTAAAAGATGAATATCCAAAAATTAATGTTGAAGTTAATTTTGATTCAACCAACAATTTATATGTATATAGCGGTTCAGCTTTCGATGATTATCAAATTTCAGATATCAAAATCAAGTATTTGAAAAATGAAAAAATAATAAATGAAACTTCATTAAAAATAGATAAACAACAGGAAGAGTTTTTTGATTATAAGATTGATATAAATGATATTAGCAAATTCGAATATGATAAACTGTATTTTGAGGTGTGGGATAATGATGGAGTAAATGGATTCAAATCAGCTACAACTGAAGTTTTTAATCTTAACAGTATAAGCAAAACAGATGCAATTGCAAATAGGAACCAAAAAAATAACGAGCTTAAATCAGCTATGCAATCAAGTTTTGAAACCATTAAAGAAATGAACGAAGAAATTGAAAAAATAAAGCGCTCATTAATAAATAATAAAAAGCTTGATTGGAATCAAAAAGAAAATGTCAAAGATCTATTAAAAAAACAGATGAAGCTTGAGAACAAAATTCAAAAATCTAAAGATCTTCTCAACGATTTAATTGAAAAAAATGAAATTCTTAGCCCAGAAATTATTGAAAAGCAGAAACTGCTAAATGAGATGATGGAAAAAGTTTTTGATCAAGAGCTTTTAAAAAAGATCGATGAAATGCAAAAAGATTTGGAAAATTTAGATAAAGATGAAATTAAAAAACTCTTAGAAAATTTAGAGGACCAGAATTTAAATGTTGAAGAAGAGCTAGACAGAGAAATTGAGTTATTTAAACAAATGGAAGTTGAGCAAAGATTATCTGAATTATATGAAAAATTAAAAGAAATCAAAAGCAATCAAGACAGTTTGATTAATAATAAAAATATAGATCAAAACAGCATAGAAAAACAAAATGATATTAAAAAAGAGTTTGATGAGTTAAAAAAAGATATCGATAAAATGCAAAATCTAAATGACTCTTTAGAGAATCCTAATAATTTTGAAAATACTGATGAATTAGAAAAAAAGATTGATGAAAGTCTTGATGAGAGCATAAAGAAAATGAAACTAGGCAACAAAAAAAGTTCAAAAAAGAGCCAAAAGAACACAAGTGATAAAATGCAAGACTTAGAAGATCAACTATCAATGATGCTCTCCAGCTGTAAAGGAAATCAAAATTTTGAAAACCTTGAGACACTTAGACAGATTCTTGATAATCTCCTATCCATTTCTTTCTCTCAAGAGGAATTAATTATAAGAACTAAAGAAACAAACAAAAATAGTTCAGAATTTATACAAATAATAAGAACTCAGAAAAAAATTAAGGATGACTCAGAAATTGTCAAAGACTCTCTACTTGAACTTTCTAAAAGAGTTATTGATATAGAGTCAATTGTAAACAAAGAAATAAATAAAATAAATAGCTACTTATCGAAATCTATTAATTCGTTAGAGGATAGGGATATAAGAAAAGCAAATATTTCTCAACAATTTGTGATGACTTCCGTAAATAATCTTGCGCTTTTATTAGATGAATCGCTCAAACAAATGCAAAAACAATTAGCTTCGCAGACACCTGGAAATAAACAATGTAACAACCCCGGTAGTGGATCACCTTCACTATCACAACTCAAACAAATGCAGAAGAATTTACTAGATAAAATGAAAAATGGTGAAAGTGGTAAAAATGGGTCTAAATCTCTTGGAGAATCTCTTTCAAAAAAACTAATGCAACTTGCACAATTACAACAAGAAGCTAAAGAAAACCTACTAAGAATTAGAGATAATCTAGGAAACGGAAAAAATAAAAGTGATATAGATAAATTATTGGATGAAATGGAAAAAAATAAGGAAGACATAATTTTTAACAAAATATCTCAAAAAACTATAGATAGACAAAATAAAATATTAACTAGGTTGCTGAATTTTGATGAAGCTGAAAGAGAGCAAGGTGAAGATGACAAAAGAGAATCTTTAGAATGGATAATGAAAAATGACATTGAAACTAAAGACGAAGAAATCTCCAGACAAAAGAAAAAAAATGTTTCTGAGGAAATTTTAAAAAGAAATAATATTAAACTAAATCCTTTTTATAAAAAAATAAATACCGATTATTTTAATAAAGTATCTAAGAATGATTAGGTTTCATTTTACAAATAGTTTCTCATTGAAAAACAAAAGAAAAATAAAGAATTGGCTTAAGGACACCATTGTAAATGAGAAAAAAACAGTTGGTGATATTAACTATATTTTTTGTACAAAGGAATACTTGAAAAAAATGAATAATGATTACTTATCAAAAAACTATGAAACTGATGTAATTGCTTTTGATTTTTCAAAGGATAATAAAATTTCTGGTGATATTTATATAAGTAGTGAAACTGTAAAAAAGAATTCAATTATATTTAACAATGGCTTTGCTAATGAATTAAAAAGAATTATGGTTCACGGAATACTTCATTTATTAGATTACAATGATAAGAGTAAGCAAGAACAGAAAATAATGAGAGAAAAAGAAAATTTTTACATTAATTTAAGTGGTTGACTTTCAATACGTTAAGAACATGAGATATGATGTCATAGTAATTGGTGGAGGACATGCAGGATGCGAAGCAGCTCATGCCGCTGCTAAACTTGGATCTAAAGTTTTGATGATTACTCAGAACCTTGAAACGATAGCAAGAATGTCTTGCAATCCGGCAATGGGTGGTGTTGCAAAAGGTCAAATTTTAAGAGAAATTGATGCTCTGGGAGGGATGTCAGCAATTGTGACTGATGAGTCAATGATTCAGTTTAGAATGTTAAATAGATCCAAGGGTCCTGCTATGTGGAGCCCTAGAGCTCAATGTGATAAAAAATTATTTGAAAAAAAATGGAGATATATATTAGAACAAAATAAAAATATTGATTTCAAACAAGATACAGTTGAAAATTTAATTATTAAAAACAATAAAGTATGTGGTGTAACTACAATGCTTGGTAATCAAATATTTTCATATACAGTAATTTTATGTAGCGGAACATTTATGAACGGAATCATTCATCTAGGATTAAAAAATTACAAAGGTGGTAGATCTGGTGAGACATCAGCTAAAGGAATAACCAAACAATTAATAGATATAGGTTTTGAACATGGAAGAATGAAGACAGGTACTCCGCCAAGATTAGATGGCAGGACAATAGACTACAATGAACTAATTGAACAAGCGGGTGACAAAAATCCAGGTTCATTTTCGTTTACAAATACATCAGAACTAATTAATCAATTAAGTTGCTTTATTACTTACACTAATAGTAAAGTTCACGAAATTTTGCAAGAGGGATTTGAAAAGTCACCAATGTTCACGGGTAGAATTCAGGGAATTGGTCCAAGATACTGTCCATCAATTGAAGATAAAATTGATAGATTTAAAGAAAGGGAAAGACATCAGTTGTTTGTTGAGCCAGAAGGAAGAGAAACTGTTGAGATATATTTAAATGGATTCTCCACTTCGTTACCAGAAGAAGTTCAAGTCAAAGCACTAAGACACGTCAAAGGACTTGAAAACGCAAAACTATTTAGAGCAGGTTACGCAATTGAATATGATTATTTTCCTCCAACACAATTAAATTATTCTCTAGAAACCAAATTAATAGACAACTTATTTTTTTGCGGGCAGATTAACGGGACAACAGGATACGAAGAAGCAGGTTGTCAGGGGCTCATTGCAGGAATAAATGCTCATAGAAAGTGTAAAAACTTAAATAAGTTTGTATTAAAAAGATCTGATGCATATATAGGGGTTTTAATAGATGATTTAATTACAAAGGGAACTGACGAACCATATAGAATGTTTACATCAAGGGCAGAGTATAGACTTTTATTAAGGCAAGATAACGCAGATATCAGATTAACAAAAATAGGATATAAAATTGGGCTCATTAACAAAAAACGATATGACGAACTAGAAAACAAAATTGATACTGTAAAAAAGCTAGAAAAAACTGTAAAGAAAATAAGTGCTGAACCGTTTAAATTTAATTCTATACTAAGCACTAAAAAATCATCACAAATTAAGCAAAAATTGAAGTTAGACTCTCTGCTTTCAAGACCTAATATTAATTTTGATGATCTTAAAAGCGGTTCAATTAAGCTAAATGAATTTATTAATGAAAACAATATAAATAAGTTGGAGGAGGAACAAGTAGAAATTAATATTAAATATGGGGGATATCTAAAAAGAGAAAAAGATAATGTTGAAAAATCAAAAAGACTCGAGGACGTAAAAATTCCTGATGATTTTGAGTTTCATAATCTACACTCTATTTCAAGCGAAGCAAAAGAAAAACTCTCTTCTATTAATCCCAAAACCATAGGACAGGCTAAAAGAATTAGTGGAGTAAGTCCAGCTGACGTGAATGTTTTACTCGTTTATTTGGGAAGGTAATGGAAAAAATAAACTGTCCATTATCTGAGAGGAAAACGGTTCTAAAGAATTACATCAATGTAAAAGATTACTCTAATACAAAAGAAGAATTTGCAATTGTTTCATGTGAAACAACTAATTTTTTATTTACAAATCCAAGACCTAGAGAAAAGGATATTTCAAAATACTATGATTTTGAGGACTACATATCACATACAAATAAAGAAAGTGATTTTATCAGTAAATTATATCAACAAGTAAGAAGTTATTCGATCAAAAAAAAATATAAGATTATCTGTGATTTAATTAATTCTAAAAAGATTCTGGATATTGGAAGTGGAACTGGAGAGTTTTTACGTTACATGAAAAGCAGGGGTTTTGAAACATTTGGTGTTGAGGTAGCGAAAAAAGCAAGAGAAGCATCTACAAAAAATCACAAACTATTTGTTAAAGAGTCGCTTTCAAGCTTTGACAAATATGATTTTGATATCATTACAATGTGGCATGTGCTAGAGCATGTATACGATCTAGATGGGTATATGACAAAAATAAGATGCTTATTAAATAATAAAGGAGTTTTAATAATTGCTGTTCCAAACCATAAATGCTTTGATCAAAAGTTTTATGGAAAACATTGGGCTGGTTGGGATGTGCCACTTCATTTATGGCACTTTGACAAAGAAAGTATGCAAAAACTTTCTAAAAAATATGGCTTTGAGGTTTCTTCAATTCACCCTTTATATTTTGATTCATTTTATGTGTCTTTACTAAGCTCAAAATATAAATATAAATCATCAAAATTAATTCAAGCGTTTTTTATTGGACTATATTCTAATTTAATTGCAAAATTTAAAACTGGAGAATACTCAAGCCTTATATACGTGTTAAAAAAAGTCGTTTGAACGATCTAAGCAGTTTTAACACAAAATAAATTTCTAATATTAAAAAATAAAGATGTTCTCTTAAACAGAAAGTTTATAACCAGCTGGTTTTCAGAGTTTTAGTTTTCATTTTCTATTTTTTTTATATTTGTAAAATGTTAAGAATTCTTATCCTATTTGTATTTGCATCATGTGTTGAAAGTCAATCGCAATGCTTAAGCACAGACTCAACATATAGCTCAAACATAAATTATACTAATGCAAAGTTAAATTGGGAAAAAGTAGATTCATCGATCTTTTACAGAGTAAGGTATAAAAATGTAAGTGCAAGTGCCTGGAACTTTCAAAATAATATTGATTCTTCCAAAACAGATATACTACTGGTTGGACTAACGCCGCAAACGCAATATATATGGCAAATAAAATCATATTGTGACAGCCTAGGAAGCACATTTTCACAATGGTCTACAGTAGATAGTTTTTTTACTGAAAATTTTATGCTAACACACCCTACAGGTATTTACGCAAGCAATATAACTTTTTATAATGCACAAGTAAGCTGGACCGGAGCAACTAATACAGATCGTTTCAAAATCAGATATAAAATATATGGAACAACTACATGGAATTATCTTTCAAATATCTCAGGTTTAGCTTCTAGCACTCAATTACCACAACTAAACCAACTAACTTTATATGAATGGTCTATAATGTCATATTATGACACAACAAGTCTGCTTGGTTCTCTATGGTCACCGATTGATACATTTACCACAGCTCAATTTATTCCGGCACCTTTTTATCCCTCGATAAGCACTTCAATTAGCTCGACTTTATGTGGAGAAAAAGTAGATCTATTTGTATCAATCAGTCAATCAGCTAATCAACCAGACATAGAGCAATCGGTTGTAACAACTAATGAAGGAGAATTTGATATTGGAAGTTTGTCAATTGGTGATACTGTTGGTTATGCAGATGTTTATTTATCAAATTTAACAACTAAGGCTACTTTGAAAGTGGGAATTGTTTTTGGTCAAAATTATGCATTTATAAACGCTATTGATAGTTTGGGTGATTTAATTGGGTTCTTCTCTATTGAAAATGAAACAAATGGTATTAAAATCACTTCCACATCTCCCCCTGATGGCAATAATTACACAAGCGGTTTGACAACTGACATTACTTTTAATAAAATTTTTATAAATCCAAACTTTAATACAAGTCTTGTAGTAACAACAGAAATAGAATCTGAACTTCAAGACCAAGTCATTATTAACGACACCATTCAAATAAATTGTCCATCAAATATTAAAGAGATACGCAACATTAAAAAAGTACCCGAATACTTTAATTTACTGGGTAAAAGTGTCAACAATAAAAAACACACTATTAAAATTGAAGAGAAAAACAAAAAGAAAGTAGTGATATATGAATAAAGTGATTGTTACAGGTGGTGCAGGATATATTGGATCTCATACTTGCCTTAAACTTATCGAAAAAGGATATGAACCAATAATAATTGATAACCTATCTAACACAAATCTAGAAAATATAAGAGGGTTAGAAATTATTTCCAAAAAAAAAGTTTTTTTCTATAATATTGATTGCTGCGACAAGTGGAAACTTGAAAAAATTATAAAACAGAAAATTGGAATAATAGGAGCAATACACTTTGCAGCGTTTAAATCAGTAGAAGAATCTGTTAAGTTTCCTGAAAAGTATTATCGAAATAACATAGATTCTTTAAAATCGCTGCTTTCTGTAATGAAAACGAACAAACTAAATAACATAATATTTTCATCCTCGTGCTCAGTTTATGGAAATCCTGAAACCCTTCCTGTACACGAACAAACTTTGTTTAAAAAAGCAGAATCTCCATATAGTGAAACCAAACAATTATGTGAAAAAATGATTAACAAATCAGAACTATTTAGCGTTAGTCTGAGGTATTTTAATCCGATTGGCTCACACGACAGTGGTTTAATTGGTGATAGGTCTTTAAACAGCTCTTCTAATATAGTTCCTATAATCTGCGAAGTTGCATCAGGAAAAAGAGACAAGTTAGTAATTAATGGAAATGACTACAACACAAATGACGGTAGTTGTGTAAGAGACTACATACACGTAGAAGACTTAGCAGACGCACACATAAAAGCATTAAAATACTGTATTAAAAACAAAAATAAAAGTATATTTAACTTAGGAATTGGTAAGGGTGTGTCTGTTAAAGAATTGGTTAAATTATTTCAAAAAACAAATAACAAAAAAATTAAATTTGAATATGGACCAAGGCGTAGCGGTGATATCGCAGAAATTTATTCTGACACAAAAAAATCTAATAAAATATTAAATTGGAGTGCTAAAAAAACAGTGAAACAAGCACTAATTAGCTCCTGGAAATGGGAACTGCAAAAACATAAAAAATAAAATCATTATTTGAATAAACAAAGTTGTAATCAATTATAAATTATTTAATAAGTTAAAAATTGAAATTTAGTAAAAGGCATATTGCAAAAACTATAACTTGGAGGTTAATAGGAACTTTAGACACTCTCATTATCTCATGGATTATCACTGGCAAATTAGAAACTGGATTAAAAATTGGGATTACAGAATTATTAACAAAAATGATATTGTATTATGCTCATGAGAGAATTTGGTTTTTATCAAAAAAAATAAAGAGTAATAACAGACACATAATGAAATCATTTACTTGGAGATTCATAGGAACCATAGACACAATTTTGTTAGCGTGGTTATTTTCGGGAAATCCTTTTACTGGCCTAAAAATCGGATTAGTTGAAGTGATAAGCAAATTAATACTGTATTACTTACATGAAAAATTATGGTATAAGTTTAATTTTGGTTTAACCAAAAGAAAATCTTAAATTTAGAT
>CACAMX010000018.1:12500-14528 GCA_902533655.1 uncultured Bacteroidota bacterium | reverse complement strand
AAGAAAGTCTGCTTACAAAAAACTAGATGAATTTTTTAAAAACAATTCTCAGGAGCTAGATATTATTTTTGATCGACTTGTTCAGCTAAGAGATCAAAAAGCAAAAGTTCTTGGATTTCAAAACTATGTCGAACTTGGTTATTTAAATATGAGTAGATCAGAATATGGACCTAATGAAATCAAAAAGTACAGAGAACTAATAGTCAAATATATTGTTCCATTGGTAAAAAAAATCAATAATAAAAGAAAAGAAATTTTAGAAATTGACAAAATGCGAATTTACGACACACTGTATTTTAAAAACGGAAATCCAAAACCTAAAGGAGGAGTTGAATTTCAAGTTAATCAAGCTAAGAAAATGTATAGTGAGTTATCTTCCGAGACAAATGAGTTTTTTGATATTATGGTTAATGAAGAACTTATGGACTTGGATAATAGGGCTGGTAAATCTGGTGGAGGGTTTTGTACATCATTTCCTCTTTATGAAAGACCTTACATTTTTGCTAATTTTAATGGTACAGATCATGATGTAACTGTTTTAACACACGAAGCTGGTCATGCGTTTCAATGCTACATGAGCCGAAAACAACCTATTAATAGATATTTATGGCCAACTTATGAGGCATGTGAAATACATTCCATGAGCATGGAGTTTTTAACTTGGGACTGGATGGAATTATTTTTTAAAGAGGACACTAAAAAGTTTCTTTTTAAACATATCGCCGGTTCTCTTTCATTTCTACCTTATGGTGCATTAGTTGATCATTTTCAACATTGGGTTTATGAAAATCCAAATGCACTTCCTGAAGAAAGGAAAGAAAAATGGTTGGAGCTAGAAGCTATTTATCAACCTGACAAAGATTATGATGATTTATCATTTTTAGGATCAGGAGGGTTATGGCAAAAACAATCACATATTTATCAAGTTCCTTTTTATTACATTGATTACACACTAGCCCAAGTTTGTGCTTTCCAGTTTTGGATTAAAATGGGTATTGATAAAGAATCTACATGGAAAGACTATTTAAAACTTTGTGAGGCAGGAGGCTCTCTACCTTTTCTCAAGCTAGTTAAACTTGCTAATCTTGATTCTCCATTTGACGAAAAGGTCTTTCAAAATGTTGCTGATAAAGTGGATAAATGGTTAGATGAAAATAGTTTATAAACTATTGCAACACTAACTTTTTATTGATAGTTCCTTCAGTTGTATTAATTTCGAAGAAGTATACTGCTTTTGGATAATTCTCTAAGCTTATTGCTTTTGTATATGTTCCATCAAACTGGTTGAGCTCCTCTATGTATATCTCCTCTCCTACAATGTTTCTTATTTTTAACGTTATATCTTGCTTACTAGCCGTATTAAAGCTGATATTAAACACATCTCTTGATGGATTAGGATAGATATCTAAATCATTAATTACTGTACTCTGTTCTAATCTAACTGACCCTGGCATAGTAAAGTAATTTTTTTCATAATTTTTTTTTTGGATATAACAATATTATTAAATTAATATGAAAAAAAAAACTTATAATTTGACATAATATAAAAAAACCTCTACACAGTGTGCAGAGGTTTTTTTATTATGATTGGCGACTACTTACTCTTCCAGATTTTACTCTAGTACCATCAGCGCAACTGGGCTTAACTTCTCTGTTCGAGATGGGAAGAGGTGATCACCAGCGCAATAGTCACCATAAGTTTTATTATGACATATTAGTGTAATGAATATAATTATAATTTCCTGATTATTAAGTCTACGGGTAATTAGTATCACTCGGCTTTGACATTTCTGCCTTTACACCTGTGACCTATCAACGTCATAGTCTATAACGACCCTTAAAAGAAATCTTATCTTGAGATGAGTTTCGTGCTTAGATGCTTTCAGCGCTTATCTCATCCGAACGTAGCTACCCTGCGGTGCAGCTGGCGCTACAACAGGTACACTAGAGGTTCGTCCATTCCGGTCCTCTCGTACTAGGAACAGGTTCTCTCAAATTTCTAACGCCCACAACAGATAGGGACCGAAC
>CACAMX010000018.1:0-10000 GCA_902533655.1 uncultured Bacteroidota bacterium | reverse complement strand
TTTGCACCTACCCGAAACTTATCGCAGCTTGTCACGTCCTTCATCGCCTAAGAGAGCCAAGGCATTCACCATACGCCCTTAATTAACTTAAAAAAGTTAGGTATATAATATATATTCATTACAACAATACGTCAAAGATCAATTAGTGGAGAATATCGGAGTCGAACCGATGACCTCTTGCGTGCAAAGCAAGCGCTCTAGCCAACTGAGCTAATCCCCCTTTGGTAGTCTCGGGCAGACTCGAACTGCCGACCTCTACATTATCAGTGTAGCGCTCTAACCAGCTGAGCTACGAGACTTAAAAGGGAAAAGAAGATAGAATTGTTTCCTAAAAGTACTCAAAAAAAGAGATATTCCAGCCGCACCTTCCGGTACGGCTACCTTGTTACGACTTAGCCCTAGTTACTTGTTTTACCTTAGGCAGCTCCTTACGGTTACTGACTTTAGGTACCCCAAACTTCCATGGCTTGACGGGCGGTGTGTACAAGGCCCGGGAACGTATTCACCGCACCATGGCTGATGTGCGATTACTAGCGATTCCAACTTCACAGAGTCGAGTTGCAGACTCCGATCCGAACTGGGATAATTTTTATGGATTGGCTCTCTGTCACCAGATGGCTTCCCACTGTAATTACCATTGTAGCACGTGTGTAGCCCAAGACATAAGGGCCGTGATGATTTGACGTCATCCCCACCTTCCTCTCTGTTTACACAGGCAGTCTTTTTAGAGTTCCCGACATTACTCGCTGGCAACTAAAAATAGGGGTTGCGCTCGTTATGGGACTTAACCCGACACCTCACGGCACGAGCTGACGACAACCATGCAGCACCTTGTAATCCGTTCGAAAAAAGATTGATTTCTCAATCGGTCGTATTACATTTAAGCCTTGGTAAGGTTCCTCGCGTATCATCGAATTAAACCACATGCTCCACCGCTTGTGCGGGCCCCCGTCAATTCCTTTGAGTTTCATTCTTGCGAACGTACTCCCCAGGTGGATCACTTAACGATTTCTCTTGAACGCTGACATTATATCGCCAACATCTAGTGATCATAGTTTACGGCGTGGACTACCAGGGTATCTAATCCTGTTCGCTCCCCACGCTTTCGTCCATGAGCGTCAGTAATGGCTTAGTGAGCTGCCTTCGCAATTGGTGTTCCATGTCATATCTATGCATTTCACCGCTACATGACATATTCCGCCCACTTCAACCACACTCAAGAATATCAGTATCAATGGCAGTTCTACAGTTGAGCTGTAGGCTTTCACCACTGACTTAATATTCAGCCTGCGGACCCTTTAAACCTAATAAATCCGGATAACGCTTGCACCCTCCGTATTACCGCGGCTGCTGGCACGGAGTTAGCCGGTGCTTATTCCTACAATACCGTCAAGCCAGTACACGTACTGGGGTTTCTTCTTGTAGAAAAGCAGTTTACAACCCATAGGGCAGTCTTCCTGCACGCGGCATGGCTGCATCAGAGTTTCCTCCATTGTGCAATATTCCTTACTGCTGCCTCCCGTAGGAGTCTGGTCCGTGTCTCAGTACCAGTGTGGGGGATCACCCTTTCAGGCCCCCTACCTATCATTGTCTTGGTGAGCCATTACCTCACCAACAAACTAATAGGACGCATGCTCATCTTTAACCACCGGAGTTTTAATTATAAAATGATGCCATTTTATAATATTATGAGGTATTAATCCAAATTTCTCTGGGCTATCCCTCTGTTAAAGGTAGATTACATACGCGTTACGCACCCGTTCGCCACTCGTCATCTTCTAGCAAGCTAGAAATGTTACCGTTCGACTTGCATGTATTAGGCCTGCCGCTAGCGTTCATCCTGAGCCAGGATCAAACTCTTCGTTGTATAAAAAAGTTTAAATTGACTTGTTAGGATGTCTAATTCTATCTTCTATAAATTCAAAGAACTTTTCCCAAAAAGGATTGCAAATTTACAAAAAAAGTATGTAAATAAACCTTTTTGAAGTATTTTTTGTTTAGAAAATTTCTAAACAGTTTTTCCTTTTAAAAAAAGTGAATGCAAATATATACTTCTTTTTTATACGATGATGATAGTTTTTATTTTTTTTGAGAATAAATATTTGCAATTTTAAATATATTTACAAATAAATTGAAAAAATGAAACCAAAAGTAAGTATAATAATGGGTAGTACCTCTGACATGCCTGTTATGAAAAAGGCAGCTGAGTTCTTCAACGAAATGGAAATTCCATTCGAAATAAATGCACTTTCTGCACATAGAACACCTAATTTAGTTGAAAATTTTGCATCTAACGCAAAAAGAAATGGTATCAAGGTAATTATCGCCGGAGCCGGTGGTGCAGCTCATTTGCCTGGAGTAGTAGCAGCTTTTACATCAGTTCCAGTAATTGGAGTTCCTTGCAGGTCTTCAATTTCAATAGATGGTTGGGACTCAATATTATCTATTTTACAAATGCCTCCAGGCATTCCAGTAGCCACAGTAGGTTTAGACGCTTCATTGAATGCTGCTATACTTGCTTGTCAGATACTTTCTACTGGAGATGAAAAAATCTCTATCAAAATGGATGAATTCAAAAGAAATTTAAAATCAAAAGTCGAAAAAGCTAATAAAGACTTGCTTTCTTTTAAATACAAATTTAGAGTCTAAAAATAAATTCTCATAAATATGTTCACTAAAACAACTTTATTAAGAGCATAGCCTATAATATAATGGATTTTAAAATTAATATTAGGTGTTGACTGTTTGTTTACTAAAACATTTAACAAAATGCTTTACAACTTAAGATCCTCGTTAATTTTTAACTTCAAAAAATATGCAGTTATGCATGACATGACTAAAGTAAAAACTGACAAATAAATTTCTGAATTTAATAGACTCCCAATAAAAACTAAAATTGCTAGCACTAGACACACAGATAGAATTATACTGGCTATGCTTGAAATTACATATTTTTTCAATTCTAATCTTCTTGTTCCAATTCCAATTCTTTTTTTAAAGGAATCTACAACTCTTTTATCCACAGGACTAGTAATGAACGTTATAAAAAGCCAAAAAATTGTTGTTGTAAAAACAACAATAGGATATTTCATATAATTGGGAAAAATTCCAAAGTTACCAAACAAAAAACTTGAAGTATTTTCCATATTTAATATTATTGATATGATACCAGAAAAAAACATTGCAGATATCTCACTCCATGCATTTATTCGGAACCAGAACCATCGCAAAATAAATATCAATCCGGTGCCCGCACCAAACATTAGTATAAAATTAAATAATTGTAATGCATTTGTCAATGAAAGTGCAATTACTGAAGATATCACAAATAAGAGTATTGTAATTAATCTTGCATATCTCACTAATTTTTTCTCGGAAATAACAATTGGCCTCAGAATATCATTAACTAGATACATAGCTCCCCAATTTAAATGAGTAGATATTGTTGAAATATATGCAGAAATTAGAGATGCAACAACTAGTCCAATTAATCCTGATGGAAGAAATGTTAACATTGCGGAATAAGCGGAATCATGACCCAGCTTGTTTTCACTGAGGTTAGGAAATTTATCAGAAATTGCACTTAAGTCAGGAAATATTACTAGCGAACACAAAGCAATTAATATCCACGGCCAAGGTCTAATAGCATAATGCATTATATTGAAAAATAAAGTAGCATAAACTGCATCTTTTTCATTTTTAGACGCTAGCATTCTTTGTGCAATATATCCTCCACCTCCTGGCTCTGCTCCAGGATACCATGAACTCCACCATTGTACAGAGAGTGGAATAATAAAGAGAATTATTAAATCATTTCTATTGTTGAAATTTGGGAAAAAAGATAACTTATCTTTTAAATTTTCATGATTGAATAGTTGTGTGACTCCTCCTATCTCTGGCATATTAACAATAAAAACAGATGCCATGATTGAACCTACCATAGCTGTAAAAAAGAGAAAAAAGTCTGTTAAAACAACTCCTCGAAATCCTCCCAATGTACTAAACAGTACTGTAATGAAGCCAGAATATATAATTGTTTCAATGGGCTGTAAGTTAAAAATTATCTCACCAATCTTTATTGCAGCAAGAGAAATACCGCTCATTGCTAATAAATTGAAAATTAATCCTAAGTATACTGCTCTGAAACTCTTTAGGAATTTTGCGGCTTTGCCTGAATATCTGATATCATAAAATTCGTTATCACTATTTATTCCTGTTCTCCTCCAAAGTCTAGCATATATAAATACAGTTAAAAAACCCGTAATCATAAACGCCCACCAAACCCAATTTCCAGAAACTCCATTATTTCTAACAATATCCGTTACTAAGTTGGGTGTATCAGTGGAAAACGTAGTCGCTACCATGGAAATTCCAAGTAACCACCAAGGCATTTTTTTTCCAGATAGAAAAAACTGATTGGTATCTTTTGAAGCTTTTTTTGAAGAATAAATTCCAACTATGACTGTAATTGTCATAACAAGTATTATTATTATCCAGTCTAAACTATTTATTTTCATAACATTACATAGCAAAGCTAACGTTTTAGCTTATTTAAAGCTATTTTTGCTGAAAAAATCATGTTGTTATTAGCTAAAACACTTTATGGTCTGGAGCATGTTCTTGCTTATGAAATTGAAAAAATAGGAGGGAAAAAAATAGATATTAGAAATAGAGCAGTGGGTTTTGAAGGATCACTAGAACTATTATATACTGCTAATATTATGTTAAGAACAGCAACTCAAATAATAATGCCATTAAGAAAATTTAAAATTAATAATGCTAAAGATTTATACAAAAAAGCAATGCAAGTTGATTGGTCAAAAATTCTTAATGTAAAAAAAACATTTTCAATTAAAAGTACTGTAAATTCAACTTTTTTTAATCATTCAAATTATCCATCTCTACTGCTCAAAGATTCGATTGTTGACCAATTTAGAAAAAGAACTAACCAAAGACCTAGCATTGATAAAAATCCAGACATTAAAATCGACCTCCATATTGAAAAAAATGTTTGTACAATTTCTTTAGACAGCTCAGGAGATCTTCTATACAAAAGAGGTTATAGAAAATCTGTGTCGATAGCTCCAATAAATGAAGTACTCGCTGCTGGAATAATTTTGCTTAGTAATTGGGATAAAAAAACTCCTTTTTTTGATCCAATGTGCGGATCAGGGACTTTTTTAATAGAAGCTATGATGATTGCAAAAAATTTTCCACCTAATTTAAATAGGAAACATTTTGGTTTCACAAAATGGAAAAACTTTAGACCTAAACTACTTTCCCAAATAAAAAATAGACTTAGGCAACAAATAATTGAAAAAAAAATAGATGTGCGCGGTTCAGACAATAATCAAAAAAACGTAAGGATTTGCAGAGAAAATATAAACTCAATTTTTGATTACAATTCTATTAAAATCAAAAATATAGATTTTTTTGAATCAAAAACGGACAGAAAATCTTTTGTTTTGTTTAACCCACCATATGGTGAAAGACTAAGAATAGAGGAGGATTTATTTTACGAACAAATTGGAAATCATTTAAAACATAATTTTGTTGGAAACGATGTTTGGATTTTCTCACAAAATAATGAAGAAAAAAAGCTAAAAATTGGACTAAAGCCCTCAAAGAGAATCATGTTAAAGAATGGCGGTATTGATTGTCTTTTAAATAAGTACGAAATTTTTTCAGGAAAAATAAAGAAAGATCTATTTAGATAAAGGTACTCTTTTACCATTTTTGGTTTTGATTATGAATGCCTTATCAAAACCTTTGTCTTTAATACTTCTTAATTTGTTTTTTGCAGAATCTAGCGTAACTATTTCATCTAAGAAATAACTTGAAAGTTTATCACTGATTTTAGTTGTTTTTACAGATTTAAGCTGAGATAAAGTTTCTAGTTTTTCAGAACTAATGTTATCAGAAAAAATTCCAATTTGAATTGAATATAAAGTATTCTCTTTTTTGGTTGATATTTTATTTTCTTTATTTGAAATTTCTTTCTTCATAGCCTTTTTCTTAATAATCTTATTTTTAGAAAGCACATTAGAAAGACCAACTCTTTTTCCTTGATTATATATGGCAATAAAAGCATCCTCAAATCCTCTGTTTCTCATTTCATTAAGATAAGATACTGCCTGTTGATAATTGTTAAAAGATCCTGAATTGTACCTATAAATATTGTCCTCTCCTTTAAAAAAAACAACATTACTTACACCCTTAAAAATTTCTTTTGACAAAATTTCTTTGAATGCTCCAATCTGAATTCTGTAAACAAGTTTGTCATCAACTAGTTTAGGTTTATTTTCTAAAGGCTCTTTAAAGTTATTTTGCTTCTTATCAACAGAAATATTTTTTTTAGTTATCAAACCTTCATCTAAAGTTTTTTTTGAGTTATCTTGCTTTGTGTCAGCAGAAATATATTCCTCAGTACTCAAAACTTCAACGGAATCGACATTAATTACTTTGTCTTCAGTGAGACTTTCACTTTTAACTCGAAAGTCCTCTAAGTTTCCATCCTTATCAAATATTATTTGGGTATTTAAAAAATTTTCAGATTCTAAAGCAGCTTGTCTGTTGATTGCATCTATTACCCTTTCGTAAGAGCCAACAGCATAAACAACAGCTCCATCATCTTGTGGAATCGAAAGCAAATCTTCAATACTTAAGTATCTATTAATGAGAGTTGCGGGTACTTTTTCGTAGTATTTTCCTAATTTAACTCTATATAAATCTTTAGTAATATCTTTACTTAAATCGATGTTAAATTCTTTATTAAACGCATTGGCTTTAGCAATTAAAAATTCATTAACATTTTTGTAATCACTTCGTTTTATTTCATTCTCATTGTAAAAGTTTGCATATTTTCTAGATGCTACCTCACTTTTTTTATTTAAACGTAATTCATCAGAAAGTGTTACACCATTTTGATCAACGATATTTCCAGGAAATGTATTTTTTTCTTTATCAATGTAATCAGGAATACCGTCTAAATCTGTATCAATTGGGCATCCATTTTCGTCAACTTTTACATTTTTTGGGGTATATGGACATAGATCATCAAAATCAATTATATTATCCCCGTCAGAGTCCTCATTTTCTAATGAATTAAAATTAACATCACTATAAAAACTTTCATCAGTATATGAAGACTGTTTATTGTTTGTAGTAAAAATGTCATATGCAATATTAAAATTTGCTGTTAAAAAGTTATCAGCATTTGAAAGTTCATCTTTATCAATATCTGCACTAGTTAAACAATAATTAACACCAATATTTAATTTTATTCTTTCTGAAATATCTAACTGTAAGCCAACTCCTAATGGAAGTAACAGAGCATATTCTTTATCGAAATCCCTTTGATTATAGGTCTTGTACGAGATAGTACTAAAACCCGTATTTGCAAACGGATTTATTTTTGAATTCTTAAGTATTTTTAAGCGATAATTTAGATTTAGAGTGTATAAATTTGCTCTAGAACTAAATTCAAAATCTTCATTTTTTTCAAAGAATGATGCATTTGAGAGAGTTAGTTTAAAGTCTAAATCTTTAGTTAAATTGAATAGAACTCCTGCATTATATCCAATATTTCCTAAAAGAGTATTTGTTTTAGGTCCTTTTATATCTCCTTGGAATGAGTAGTATGATGAACCAATGACAAACATTGGTTGAAAAGGAATCTCTTCATTAATCTCATAATTCCCTTTTTGAGAAAATGCTGAATACGATACTATTAAAAGAACAAATAATACTGATATTTTTTTTATCATCATTCATTTTTTGTTTTGTAAAAATAGAAAAAAAGAGTAATTTATCCTATTTGACTACCATTAAGATTATTTAAACTCATTAGATAAGTATTTGGCTGTACTGTTATTTTTTAACTTAATAGCTTCTTCAGGAGATCCTGAAAAAAGTATGTTACCACCATTTTTTCCTCCTTCAGGACCTAAGTC
Source organism: uncultured Bacteroidota bacterium (assembly GCA_902533655.1). GTDB lineage: Bacteria > Bacteroidota > Bacteroidia > Flavobacteriales > BACL11. Next base: position 2,048 of record CACAMX010000018.1, on the reverse strand, counting down.
AATAATATAGTCCGCAACTTTTATGACATCTAAATTATGTTCAATAACAAGTACTGAATTTTTTTGGTTCACCAATCTATCAATAATACTTAATAGCATCTTTATATCATCAAAATGGAGTCCAGTAGTTGGTTCATCCAAAAGAAATAATGTTTTCTTTTGATTTTTTTTACATAGTTCGCTCGCTAATTTTATTCTTTGTGCTTCTCCACCTGAAAGTGTTGTTGATTGCTGACCTATTTTTAGATATCCAAGTCCGATTTCACAGAGAGTGAAAATCTTATTTTTTATTTTTGGAAAATTAGAGAAAAATATTAGAGCATCAGCTAGATTCATTTCTAAAATTTCAGAAATATTTTTTCCTTTTAACTTAACATCCAAAATCTCTTTATTGTACCTTTTACCATTACATGAACTACACAATACTGATACATCAGGAAGAAAGTTCATTTCAATATTTTTTATTCCAGCGCCTTTACATTCTTCACATCTTCCTCCAGGAACATTAAACGAAAATCTTCCAGCTCCATAGCCTCTTTCTCTAGAAAGCTGTGTCTTAGAAAATAATTCTCTAATCTCTGAAAAGAAGCCAACATATGTTGCCGGATTTGATCTAGGAGTTTTACCGATTGGAGATTGATCAACAGAAATTACTCTGTCTAAATGCTCAATTCCATTAAAAGTTTTATATGGTAATGGTATTTTTTCACCTCTGTGTAACTTTTCAGAAAGTATTGGATAAAGCGTTTCATTAATTAAAGTTGATTTTCCACTTCCAGATACTCCGGTAATACAACAAAATACCTCTAAAGGAATTACTGCATTAACATCTTTTAAATTATTTCCTGTTGCTCCACTAAGCTCTATTTTTTTTTGAAAATCTATTTTTCTTTTTTTTGGAATATCGATATTTTTTTGTTTGTTAATATATTGAGCTGTTAAATTATTGTTTTCTTTCAAATCTTCGGGTTTACATATGCATACAACCTTACCACCTTCAACTCCCGCCCCAGGACCTATCTCAACAACATAATCTGATGATATAATCATTTCTTTATCGTGCTCTACCACTATAATTGAATTTCCTATGTCTCTTAATTTTTTTAAAGATGAAATTAACTTAAAATTATCTCTTTGATGTAATCCTATACTTGGTTCGTCAAGTATATATAATACGTTAGTAAGTTGAGTACCAATTTGAGTAGCTAAACGAATTCTTTGTGCTTCCCCACCTGATAAAGATTTTGATCTTCTAGAAAGATTTAGATATCCTAATCCCACATCGTTAATAAACTTTACTCTTTTTTTTATTTCGCTAATTATTAATTTTGAAATTTGTTTTTGATTTTCATCAAAATTTTTAAAAATATTGTCCAAAACATGATTCATTTCAGAAATTGATAAATTCACAATATCGTTCACTGAATAATCCAAAACTTTATAGCTTGATGCTTGCTCATTTAATCGAGTTCCATTACATGAATCACAGTCAATTGATTTCATAAACTTTTTAGACCATCTTTTAAGTGAATTAGAAAGTGGAAAATTGAATTGTTCATTAATTAATCCAATAATTCCAGGAAAGTCCAAAAATATTTTACTACTAACTTTTGATTGTTTGTATTCTTTAGTACGCTCACCACTAATTCCATTTAAAATTATATCTAAGTGATCTTTACTTATATTTTTTATTGGAATGTTTAAATCAATTTCAAAAAAATTGGCTATTTGTTTAATTTGTTTTGTTGTAAAATTATTTTTAGAAATATCAAGTGCATGTATTCCATTTTGATTTATTGACTTTGAATCATCAGGAATTATTTTATTTAAATCTACCACAGACTTTTGTCCAATTCCACTGCAAAATTTACATGCTCCTTTTGGTGAATTAAATGAAAATGTATTGGGCTCGGGATTGTGATATGCGATTCCCGATTCTGGACACATCATTTTTGTGCTATAATATTTAAAATTTTCATTTTCATCAATTATCATACAAATACCTTTACCATTTTCAATTGCTGTTTTAATTGATAGTTTTAACCTTT
>CACAMX010000017.1 GCA_902533655.1 uncultured Bacteroidota bacterium | reverse complement strand
CAAATTATATGAATTATCAATTCTTTCTCTTCTAAGTATATTCTGAATTGCTTCAGCAACAACAGCCCAATTGTTTTCGATATCGTCATTTATTACAGTTTTATTAACTAAAAGCTTATTTAGGCCTTTTTCTATTGATTGTATTGCAATTATAATATGTGCGTAAGGAACACCTAAATTTCTAATTACTGTACTGTCGGTTAAATCTCTTTGAAGTCTTGAGACTGGAAGTTTCTCCGACAAAAAATTTAACAAAGCATTACTTATACCAAGATTACCTTCAGCGTTCTCAAAATCTATTGGATTAACTTTATGAGGCATTGCTGATGATCCTACTTCTTTTCTTGAAATTTTTTGTTTAAAAAAGTCCATGGAAATATAAGTCCACAAATCTCTGCATAGATCTATGAGAATTGTGTTTATTCTTAAGTTGGCATGCATAATTTGAGATAATGTATCATAGTGATCAATTTGGGTTGTAGTTTTCTGTCTTTCAAGTTTAAGATGTTTTAATGTAAAATTATCTGCAAATTTAATCCAATTTACCTTTGGGAATGTAATAATATGGGCGTTTAGATTTCCCGTTGCTCCACCGAATTTACAAGACATCGGAATAGTTTTTAAAACTTTCAATTGTTTGTCAATTCTTTCATGAAAAACTAAAAATTCTTTTCCAAGTTTAGTTGGAGACGCTGGCTGACCATGTGTTCTTGCAATTATAGTTATGTTACTCCATTTTTCAGTGAGTTCTTTTAAATAATTTTGTAGTTTATTAAAGCTATCAAAGAGATGATTAAACATAAAATCTTTTAGCATTAATGGAAATGCTGTATTATTAATATCTTGAGAAGTAAGCCCAAAATGAATATACTCTTTATATTCACTCAAATTAATTCTGTCAAAAACTTCTCTTATAAAAATTTCTACAGATTTAACATCATGATTTATTTCTTTTTCTATTTCTTTTATTCTTTTAGCATCAACGATATTAAAATCAGTATATATTCTTCTTAACTCCTTAATTTGATTTACACTTAGAAAAAAATTGAGTTCCTTTAAGTTACTAAGAGCAATTAAATATTCTATTTCGATTTTAACCCTGTACTTTATAAGAGAAAATTCTGAAAAGTAATTCTGAAGGACTTTAGTTTTTGATGAGTATCTCCCATCAATTGGAGAAATTTTATTCAAGCTATCCAAATTTGTTTTTTTGCAAATTTAACAATATAGAAACAATTGATATCTTTGGTTAGTGGAAACGTTAATCATATTTATATCGATTATTTTGTTTGTTATATCAATTATAGGTTGTATAAACCCTATTTTGCCTGGTCCTCCTATTGCTTTTTTATCAATGATAACTCTTCATTTTTTTACTAGGTATTCATATGAATTGAATATTATTATTCTTTTAGCAATTTTTTTAGTTTTTATAACATTACTTGATTATTGGATGCAAATTAAAGGTGTAAAATATTTTGGAGGAGGAAAATATGCTCAAAAAGGTGTTTTGTTAGGAATTATTTTAGGATTATTTTTTTCACCAATTGGAATTATTGTTGGGCCACTTTTCGGAAGTTTTTTAGGAGCAAGACTAGAAAAAAATGATTTTAAGAACTCTTTAAAAATATCATTAGGGGCAATGATTGGATTTTTTGGAGGTGTAATTGCGAAAATTGTTTATGTTTTTTTTGCAATATATCAATCAATTTTGATAATTTAAACTATCTTCTTTTTTTCATTTTCATTTCCTGCTGTTTTTGAATTTTTTCTAATCTCTTCTGAAAGCTTGATTTTTTTCTTGGTTTTCTTTTATTTTTCTCAATTTCTTCTAACAATACATTGTCATTAATGAAGAATTTTTTCATTAAATATTGTTGACCAAATGTGAACATATTAGCAAGGAAATAGTAATAACTAAGTGCTGCTGCATAATTATTAAAGAACCCTAAAAACATTATCGGCATTAAATACATCATCCATTTCATTTGGGCCATTTGTCCAGTAGCCATTGAAGTATTCATTCGAGTATATAATAATGTTGAAATTGTCATTAGAAGTGTAAATAAGCTGACATGGTCACCATAAAAAGGGATGTTAAAGCCTAATTCTAAAATTGAATCATACGCAGATAAATCATCAGCCCAAAGGAAACTTTTTTGCCTAAGTTCAATTGATGCTGGAAAAAATCTAAACATTGCAATCAGTATTGGGAATTGAAAAAGCATGGGTAAACAACCTCCCATTGGATTTACTCCTGCCTTGCGATATAAGTTCATTGTAGCTTGTTGAACTTTCATTGGATCTTTATTTTTTTTAGAGATTTTGTCAATCTCAGGTTTTAAAACTTTCATTTTCGCTTGAGACAAATATGCTTTGTACGTAAAAGGAGCTAAAGCTAGCTTGATTATAATTGTTAGTAATAAAATAATAAGACCATAGTTATTAAAATATTTACTCAAAAAATCAAATAAATTGATAATTATATATTTATTAACCCACCTAAATAAAGACCATCCTAGTGGAATAATTTCCTCAAAGCTTGATTCATAATTTTTAAGAGTTGGATAATGATTTGGCCCAAAATAAAATTGAAATGAGTGATTTTCAGTACTATTATGTTTAAATGGAATTTCAAATTTTGCACTTAATTCCTTTACATAATTAGAGTTTTCATTTTTAGTAATTTTTAGCGAAGTTGGCTTGGAAAATCCACTTTTAGAAATAAAAATTGCACTGAAAAATTGTTGTTTAAAAGCAACCCAATTTAAGTTTGATTTAATATCTTTTTCACTATTCTTAGTGAGGGATAAATTATCAACTTCATTGTCTGCTTTAAATTGATAGTATATTCCAGTATACATTTCTTGATTTTTCTTACTTTTTTCTGTTTGTGGAGTTTTCATTTTCCACTCAAGATTCATATAATTAACATTTCTGGGAACTAACTCATCAAGGCCTAAAAATTCAATATTAAAATCTACTTTATATTCATTTCCAATTGAATATATGTAATTAATATAGCTATCATTTGAAAGGTAATATCTCATTTTTAGAAAATTTAAAGATGAGTCAATAGCCACAAACTTTTTGTTATCAGTTTTAATATTTTGATTTGTTAAAAAATCTAAACTAAAACTTGTTGAGTCAGACGTAAATAATTTTAATTCTTCACCAAGATAGCTTTTGTATTCTTTTAATATTACTTCATTAATTTTACCTCCAATATTAGAAATTACTAGTTTGATTTTTTCATTTTCGATAGTATATAATTTTTCAGAAATTGTATCAACTAAAACTCCCTCATTTTTTTTCAATTGATCAATTTTTGAGATATCACTTGAACTTTGTAAAGTAACTTCTTTTTCTTCAGGTTTAAATTTAGGAAAGATAAAAATGTTAAAGAAAATTAAAACTATTGCTATTAAAACAAAACCAACTAGAGAACTATTATCTTTATTTTTCATGATTTTTTATTATTGAATTAATGAAACTAACAAACAAAGGGTGAGGATTCTGAACTGTACTTTTATATTCAGGATGAAACTGAACACCTACAAACCAAGGATGGTTTTTCAATTCAACAATTTCAACTAAGTTGTTCTTTGGATTATATCCGCTCATTAACATGTCTTTACTAAAAAATAATTCTCTGTAATTATTGTTGAACTCATATCTGTGACGATGCCTTTCGTAAACAATTTTTTTATTATAAAGTGATGATACGATTGTATTATCAATTATTTTACATTCATATGAGCCAAGCCTCATTGATCCACCTTTATCTCTAATCTGTTTTTGATTGTCCATGAGATCAATTATAGGAGTTAATGTTGTTTTATCGATTTCTGTTGTTGATGCATCTTTTTTACCTAGCACATTTCTCATGTATTCAATAACTGCACACTGCATGCCTAAGCAAATTCCAAAAAAAGGAATATTATTATTTCTGCAATAGTTAACTGATAATATCTTTCCCTCTATTCCTCTTGCTCCAAATCCAGGAGCAACTACTATTCCTTGCATGTCACTAAGTTTTTCACTCAAATTATTTTCATCTATTTCCTCAGAACTAATTAGTTTTAATTCAACCTTGACTTCAAAATGAGTAGACGCATGAGTTATCGCTTCAATAATTGATTTGTAAGAATCAGTTAGTTGGACATATTTTCCTATCAGTGCAATCTTAATTTTATTTTTGGGATTTTCTAATTTATTTAAAAAATTAGTCCATTCTACTAAATTAATTTTGTTATCGTGAGAGACGTTTAATTTTTTTAAAACAACCAAGTCAAGTTTCTCATTTTTCATTAAAATTGGAACTTTATAAATTGAATCAGCATCAATTGATTGAATCACTGAATCCATATCAACATTACAAAATAGAGAAATTTTATTTTTCAACTTCTCTGATAATTCTCTTTCAGTTCTACAAACAAGTATGTCAGGCTGAATTCCAGATTCGAGTAATAATTTTACAGAGTGCTGAGTTGGTTTTGTTTTTAATTCTCCAGCTGCACTTAAATATGGGACAAGCGTTAGATGTATAAATATACATTTTTCTTTTAATTCTCTTTTTAATTGTCTCACAGCTTCTATATATGGTAGAGATTCAATATCTCCTACTGTTCCCCCGATTTCAGTAATAATAAAATCATAATTTTTTTTTGAGGATAGCAATTGAATTCTTTTTTTTATTTCATCTGTTATATGAGGAATGATTTGAACAGTTTTACCTAAATAATCTCCTTTTCTTTCTTTATTTATAACTTCTTGATAAATGCTTCCTGTGGTTACATTATTTATAGTTGACGTATGTTCATTTAAAAATCTTTCGTAGTGACCAAGATCTAAATCAGTTTCTGCACCATCCTCTGTTACATAACATTCACCATGTTCGTAAGGATTCATAGTACCGGGGTCTATATTAATATATGGGTCTAGTTTTTGAATTGTTACACTAAAATTTCTAGATTTTAACAATTTTCCTAGTGAGGCTGATATTATACCCTTTCCTAGCGATGATGTTACACCACCAGTTACAAATATATATTTTGATGATTCAGGCACTAAACGATGTTGTTTAGTACGCAAATTTAATATTTACATTTGAAATATTGTGTTATATGAAAATTTTAATTTTTTTAAAACATTAAACTAGCACCAAGACTAGGCATTAGAGGAAGTTGGTTTATTCTTTCATATTTTACTCTATTAAAGTAAAAAATATTTTCTCTATTATACATGTTTGTGCATGATAAAGTTACATCTAAATCACTTGACTTAAATAACTCAAACTTTTTTGACAAAGAAAAATCTAATCTGTGATAATATGGCAACCTTCCCTTATTGAGTTCGGCATATGCAATCTCCAATTCTCCATTAACTTGAGTAATATCAGTATTAATTCCATCATCAAAAGGAATATTTTCATAAAATCCTTGTGTTTGTGTAAAAGGAAAGCCAGAACCAAGGTTCCACCTGACATCTGCTTTCCACGTTCTTTTTTTATCTAAATTAACTGACGTTACAAAGTTTATGTTGTGTCTTCTATCAAAGTGAGGTGAGTATGTAAAATCCCCATCTTTTCTTTCAACTATCGAGTATGAATATACTAACCATATGTATAGTTTTTTGGATTTGTATTTTGTGAGAAAATCAATTCCTTTAGCAGATCCATTTTCAACAATAAATTGATTATCATTGCTACGTGTTCTGTCTCTGTTAATGTTAGTTAATTGATTAAAATTTTTAAAATATCCTTCTATTTGAATGTCAATTTTTTGATTCAAATCATATTCCAAGCCAGCGATGTAATGTGTTGATTTTTGAAATTTGTCTGAATAGTTATCTCCATCACTATTTTCAGGAAGCTCCTCAGGAGATGATATAATTCCTGTAAAAAGATTTACAACGTCTCTATCAGAAACTGTGCTTATAATATTTTGGGAATATAATCCTGTTGCAAATTTTGATCTTAATTTATCAGAGATTATATATTTTACTCCAAGTCTGGGTTCTGGTGAAAATCCTAATGTATATTTTTGAATTCTGAAACCCGGCTCAATTATAAGTCGAGTAGAGCTATATTGATAGTTGACATAGGAGGAGAATTCTGAAGTGTTTTCATCTTGATCAATTTGTGTGTTTACCGAGTTAAATGTTGTGAAGTCAGTTTGAAAACCATTAATATCAAATCCATATTTTATTTTACCATTTTTTAAAAAAGAGGTGAAATCAAAGCCCATATTAAATCCATTGATTTTGCTTTCTCGAGTTGGAAGTGAACTTTCATCAAGAAAAATATTGTAAGATGAATAAGCAAAGTTACCCTCAATTAAAACGGGAGTTGAACCAGGAATAAGAATAAATTTACTACCAACTCCAGAAGAACTCCAATTCAGTTTGGAGATATTATTATAATCAACTTTGTCAGTAAAATTAAATCCAAAAAAATTTATTTTACTTCCATTATCGGACTTAAAAGTTAGTTTTCCATACAAATCTAAGTAGCTGTAGGGTAGTCCCATATCATCAAAAAAAAGTATAGGATCTTTATAAATATAATTTGAGGTTTTATCTAAATATGAGTTTTTTGTTGAAACAACAAATGAGGACTTATTTTTTCTTAAAGGTCCTTCAAGAAAAATTTTAGAACCAAAAGTGTTTGCTGAAACTTTTCCAGAAAGTTTCTTTTTGTTTCCATCAATGGTGTTGATATCCATTATTGAGGAAATTCTTCCACCATATTCAGAGCTAAAACCACCGGTATATACATCAGTCGATTTTATGATATCTGAGTCAAAAACAGAAAATAATCCAATTGAATGAAATGGACTATAGATTATCATTCCATCTAAAAGAACTTTGTTTTGCACAGGTGATCCACCTCTAATGTACAATTGACCACCTTGATCTCCAGTGAAAATAACGCCAGGTAATATTTGCATGTACTGAGCAATGTCTGGTTCTCCACCAATTGTGGGAATCATTTCTAAATCTTTCTTTGAAACTTTAATTGCCGCTGCTTTAACTTCAGTTTTCATTTCCTGTCTCTCTGCAGAAATCACCAATTCATCAAGCTTTATTGAAGATTGTGAAATTTCAAAATTTTTATTTAAAATTTTATTTTCAGTGATCTGAATATTTGCTTTTAATGTATCATATCCAATGTAACTAATTACAATTTTGTAATTACCATTTGGAACTTTGCTTATATTGTATAATCCATTTAAGTCGGTTGGTGATCCAAGATTTGTACCCTCAAGGTATGTGTTGCAATATATAACTGGTTCACCTGTTTCTTTATCGTATACAAAACCTCTTATTGAACCTGTTTGTGCAAAGATTGTGGAGCAAAAAAAATAAAAAATTAAAATTAAAAGTGGTCTCATAAAAGCAATCAGCAAATATACTTAATAAGTTTGTTCTTTATTTTGAATTAAAATATTATTGCAGTAAAGGATTTTTGTTATTAACTCTTTAAGAAGATCTGATTGACTGATTCTATTATTGTTTATTCCTTTTGATCTAAGATCATATTCACATATCAAATTAATTATATTCAATAATTCTTTAAACTCATATTTTTTTGATGCTTGTATGTAGTCATTCAAAAAAAATGTATTGACTCCAATCTTTTTTGCTAAAGTTGATTTGTCTTTTGTCTGCTTTATTAACAAAAGTTTGTTGTAGTAGTTAAAGATTGAGGAGAGGATTAAAACGCTCGGGTTTTTGTTAAGGTTAGCAGAAAAGTAGTTAATGATAACTAATGCTTTATTTTTATCTTTTTTGCCTAACGATCTCTGTAATTCAAATAGATTAAATTCCTTGCTAATTCCTATTTGATCGTTAACTAAATCACTTGTTATTTTATTTATGCTTGAATCTGAACATATTTTATTGATCTCGTTGGAAATTTTTGACAAATCATTGCCAACATACTCAATCAACATACTGCATGCTTTATCTTCAATAACAATATTTTTTTGTTTAAGATATTTTTTAATCCAATCATCCATTTTATTTTCATAAATTTTTTTGGAATTAAAAATAATATGATTGCTTTCCAAAATTTTATAAATTTTTCTTCTTTTGTCAAGTTTTTTGTTCTTATAACAAACAAATAATATTGAGGATAGCTGTGGTTTAGAAAAGTAATTCTCTAAGTACTCAATATTTTTTAAATGTTGAGCTTCTTTAATAATAATTAATCTCTTTTGAAATCCAAAAGGATACTGTTTTAACTCGTTTAAGATAATATTAACATCAGAATCTTTACCATAAAAAATAGCTTGATTTAATGTTTTATGTTCATTTGGAATTATTGTATCAATGGCTATTTTCGTAATATTATCAATGAAATAAGGCTCATCTCCCATTAAAAAATATACTTGAGCAAACTCTTTTTTTGTGATGGAATTTAAAATATTTCTATAATTCAAGTAAATTTACTTTTGTGTTGTATCCTGACCTATATTATAAGTTAACAGATTTTAAAATTAAAGAAAATCATGCTAAGTTTTACATATTTGATGATATCAGAAAAAAATATGTAGTTCTAACTGAAGAAGAGTGGGTTAGACAAAATTTTGTAAAATATCTAATCTTAAAAAAAAAATATGCAAAGGGATTAATATCCATTGAAAAATCAACTGAGTATAACCAACAAAAAAAAAGAATGGATATTGTAGCGTATAATAATTCTGCTGAACCTATTTTAATTGTTGAGTGTAAGACATTTAGTAAACCATTAACAAAAGAAGTTTTAAATCAAGTTGCATCATATAATTATTCTTTGAAAGCTCCATTTCTATCAATTACTAATGGTCTGTCAAAATTTGTATTAGAAGTCGATTATTCTAAAAATAAAATAGAATTGGTTGATGATATACCAGAATATAAAAACTTTGAAAAACTATGAGCATAGTGAAGATTTAGGTGGTGAGAATTTTGTTAAATTAATACCTTCAACAGCATCAATATACTCCTCAATTTTTGGAGTTCTACCAAGAACTGCTGAAAGAACTACAACCGGAGTTGAGGAAAGTAAAGACTCTCCTTTTTTTCTTTTAGAATCCTCAACAACTCTACCTTGGAAAAGTCTAGTTGATGTTGCCATTACTGTATCCCCTTTGGCTGCTTTTTCTTGGTTGCCCATGCACAAGTTGCATCCGGGTCTTTCTAAGTACATCATATTTTCGTACTCGGTTCTTGCACTTGATTTTGGATTTGAATCATTAAATTCAAATCCTGAATATTTTTGTAATATACTCCAATCACCTTCTTCTTTGAGCTCATCTATGATATTGTAGGTTGGAGCTGTAACAACAAGTGGAGCATTAAATTTAACACTTTTGTGTTCTTTTTCCAAGTTCTTGAGCATTTGCGATACAATTTTTAAATCTCCTTTATGAACCATGCATGAGCCAACAAATCCTAAATCAACTTTCTTTTTTCCCTTGTAATAAGAAAGAGGTCTTATTGTATCATGTGTATATCTCTTGGAAATATCTTCATTTTCCACGTCTGGATCAGCAATCATTGGTTCATTGATTGTATCTAAGTCAACAGTTAGTTCAGCATGATATTTTGCGTTTGAGTCAGGAGATAGTGGAGGGTTACTACCATCTTTAATTTCATTAATTCTCATATTAGCTTTACTTACTAAGCTCTTTAAAATACCTTGATTATTATCCATGCCATTACTTATCATATTCTCTATTCTTTGAATGGCTATGTTTAATGATTTAATTAGTGTTTCGCCTTCTGAAATGCAAATTGATGCCTTAGCTTTCATTTCAGCTGTCCAGTCAGTAAACGTAAAGGCTTGGTCGGATGGTAAAGTTCCGATATGGACCTCTATAACTCTTCCTTGAAAAACATTATTTCCCTTAAACTTATTTAACATCTGCTCCTGTGTAGCGTGCACCACGTCCCTAAAATCCATATGATCTTTCATTTTACCTTTAAATGTTACTTTTACAGATTCAGGAATGGGCATTGATACTTCTCCTGTTGCAAGCGCAAGAGCAACAGTTCCAGAATCAGCTCCAAAAGCTACTCCCTTAGACATCCTTGTGTGAGAATCACCTCCAATTATAATAGACCAATCATCAACAGTAATATCATTCAAAACTTTATGAATTACATCTGTCATGGGATGATAATTATTATTAGGATCTCTTGCAGTTATTAGTCCAAAATCTTTCATGAATTTCATTAACTTGGGAATGTTTTCTTGAGCTTTTAAATCCCAAACTGATGCAGTGTGACATCCGGACTGATAAGCTCCATCAATTTCTGAAGATATTCTCGTGGCAGCCATTGATTCTAGCTCTTGTGAGGTCATTAATCCAGTGGTGTCTTGAGATCCTACAATGTTTACTTTAACTCTAACATCGGAACCTGACTTTAAAATTAGATTTTGATAATTTCCAATTTTATTTAAATTAAAGATTTTCTCAACAGCTGTTTGACCAAATTTATTGTCTGTGATAATTTTAGATTTTGCAAAAACTGGCGCAGGCTCGACAGATAATACGTTGGCTGCAAAAGATTGTAATTTTTTACCAAAAACTACTGCATAAGATCCTCCAGCTCGAATAAATTCAATTTTTTGAGGACTTAATGACCTTGAAATATCTATTAGTTCCTTTTTTCCTGAAAACAGTTTCTTTTTTTCTGTGTCAATGACCAGATGAGTTCCAGTTTCTACAGAAAAAGTTTGCTGCAAAACAAAATCTCCATTTTCATCAACAGTTGGGTTCCCATCTTTATCTAATTTTTTTACCCAGTTCTTTAAATCAATACCTATGCCACCAGTTACACTTACAGTAGTCAAAAAAATTGGTGATATACCATTTGTTCCAGCTACAATAGGTGCAATATTAACAAATGGGATATATTTGCTTGATGGAGTTCCTGTCCAAAGAGCAACATTATTTACTCCTGACATTCTTGAGGAGCCGACACCCATTGTACCTTTTTCAGCTACTAACATCACTCTTTTATCTGGATGAAGGTATTGAAGCTCTTTAATTTCATTTTGAGCTTTTTTAGAAACAAAACACTGACCATGTAATTCTCTGTCTGATCTGGAGTGGGCTTGATTTCCAGGGGATAATAAATCAGTAGAAATATCTCCAACTCCAACCACATAAGTAACAACATCAATTTTTTTTGGCAGTGCAGGTAATCTTGTGAAAAATTCTGCTTTGCAATAGCTTACTAATATATCTCTTGCTATTTTGTTTCCTTTTAGGTGCTCAATTTTTAGTCTGTTTGTATCAGTATCATAGAGAAAGACTTGAGTTTTAAGAACCTCAGATGCCTTTTTTGCTAAAATTTTATTGTTTGAAAAAGCAATATCTAACAACACTCTAACTGATGAACCACCTTTCATGTGTGAAAGTAATTCAAATGCAAAGTCAATAGAAATTTCTTCAATATTTTCTAAATTCTGTATGATATCTTTGAGAAACTCAGCTTTAACCTTTGCTGCGGGTGTTGTTCCAGGAAGTGTATTATAAATTAAATGATTTAAACTTTCTTCTCTTGTATTAGAACTATTTCTTTTAATGTCATCAATTATTTCATTTAAAATTTCAGAGGATTCGATTGGTTTTGGTGACAATCCAAATTCTTTTCTTTTTAAAATTTCGAGTTGATAATTACTATACGCTGACAAATTTCTCTTCTTTAAGATTGCTATTTTTGTTTAATACAAATTTAACAATTTACCTAAATACGCAACAAAATTTTAAATCTACTAGAATTCTCTTAACTTTAATTTTACAATTTTATCACCACATGTTGTTTGAAAATATTAAAATTGCTTACGACTCATTAAAAAAAAACTTTTTGAGAAGTATCTTAACTGTCACAATTATTTCAATTGGGATAATGGCAATAATGGGAATTATTACCTCTATTGAATCTATAGAAAAATCAATTGAAAGTAATTTTATTTCGATGGGATCAAATACTTTTAAAATTAAAGATAAAAACCAAAAAAAATTAGCTAGTGTCTCTGGTAAATCTAAAATGAGAGTTGAAAAAATAAATTATCACCAAGCTCTTGAAATTGCAGAAAAATATTCAAGAGTAGCCTCAGTAAGTTCAATATTGTCAAGAACATTTAAAATAAGACGAGACAAATTTGAAACTAATCCAAATGTAACTTTAATCGGTACGGATTACAATTATATAAACACATCGGGATATTTTGTTAATAATGGTAGAAACTTTTCAAAAAATGAAATCCAGGCAGGATCTAATGTTGTTTTAATAGGAAATTTTGTGAGAGAAAAACTTTTTGATGATAACTATGAAATTAATCAAAAAATATCGATAGCTGGCTCTAAATTCAAGGTAATAGGTTCCTTAAAAGAAAAGGGAGCCGGATTTGGTTTTAATTCTGATAATATAATTCTTATGCCTATTGATATTGGAAGAAAGTTTATTGCAAACAGAATGAATTATGAAATCAATATAATTTCAAAAAATGCAGACTCTCTGGATTACATGATTGGTGAAGTAATTTCTGATTTTCGTAAAATTAGAAAATTAAAACCCAAAGAAAGTAACAATTTTAAAATTGTAAAAAGCGATAATTTAGCAAGCAGATTAATACAAAATATACAGTTTATAACTTTTTCCACAACATTAATTGGGTTAATGACTCTTTTTGGGGCATCGATTGGATTGACGAATATAATGTTAGTGTCTGTCTCAGAAAGGACCAGAGAAATTGGTTTAAGAAAATCAATAGGTGCTAACTCAAAAACAATTAGAAACCAATTTCTAACTGAATCAATTTTAATTTGTCAAATTGGTGGAGCGATTGGAATTCTGATGGGAATTGCAATCGGTAACGTTGTCTCCATACTAATTGACGGGGTTTTTATTTTTCCAACTTTCTGGACAATAGTATCAGTTTTCATTTGTTTTTTTGTTGGAATAATATCTGGAATCTATCCAGCCTTAAAAGCATCTAAGCTAAGTCCTGTTGAGGCCTTAAGATATAACTAAATTTTTTCAGAAACGACTTTGAATTCTAGTATGCAATTGACTTTTCTATGAAGTCTAATTTCTGCGTTGTAAGAACCAACCTCTTTTATCGAGCTTAGTTTTACGAATTTTCTGTCGATTTCAATACCTTGCTTGCTAATTTCATCAACTAACTGTTTTGCCGATATAGAGCCAAATAGTTTTTTGCCATCTTCCTGAAGTTTAGAGTTTATGACTATACTAAGTTTGCTCAATTCTTCTACAGTTTTGTTAGCATTTTCAATTTCTTTATTTAACTTAGATTCTTGCTGTCTTAAATTCTCATTTAGTATTTTAATTGCATTATCGGTTGCAATAACCGCTTTGTTTTTTGGTATTAAGAAATTTCGAGCAAATCCATTTTTTACGTCAACTATTTCGTCTTTGAAGCCAAGTTTTTCAATATTTTCCTTAAGTATTACTTTCATTGTAAATTATTTCAAATTATCAGCAACATATGGGAGAAGAGCAAGTTGTCTTGCTCGCTTGATTGCAACAGCAACTCTTCTCTGAAACTTGAGTGAGTTTCCAGTTATTCTTCTTGGTAAAATTTTTCCTTGCTCATTTAAAAATCTCATTAAAAAATCAGGATCTTTGTAATCAACATACTTGATTCCCATTTTTTTGAATCTGCAATACTTAGAGCGTGATCTTTTTTCAATATCAACAGGCGATAAATATCTAATTTCTGATTCTCTAGCCATAATTAACTTTTTATATGTTTTTTCTTTCTTTTTTCAGCATACTCAACAGCATGTTTGTCAAGTTTGACAGATAACCACCTTAGTACTCTCTCGTCTCTCTTGAACTCAATTTCCAATTCTTTAGTTGTTTGAGGGTTAGATTTATGCTCAAACATATAATAAAAGCCTGTTCTTTTATTTTGAATAGGGTATTTTAATTTTTTTAAACCCCAGTTTTCTTCGTGATTAATATTGGATTTTTTTGATTTAACAAAGCTAGAAAATTTTTCTACTGTTTCCTTCACCTGGGATTCAGATAAAACGGGATTTAAAATGAAAACAGTTTCGTATATGTTCATAATTATAATATAAGGTTTGCAAAAATAATGAAAGATATCATATTGAGCAAATAATTTTTTCTAAAAATCATGATGTTATTTTGTTAACATTTATAATTATTAATATTAGTTTTGTCATGAAATCAATTATTAGATGGTTACCGCAAGAAAATACAGACCGCAAAAGTTCTCAGAAGTATTTGGACAAGATTCAATAACAAAAGTTCTTGAAAAGTCAATATCCAACCAAATGTTATCTCAAGCTTATTTGTTTTGCGGACCAAAAGGTGTTGGAAAAACAACCTGTGCAAGAATTTTTGCTAAAGAAATTAACAATTTTAACAATAATTCAGAAAATCAAGATTATACGTTTAATATATTTGAACTAGATGCAGCTTCAAACAACACTGTTGAAGATATTAGGTCTCTTACAGAGCAAGTTAGAATTCCTCCGCAAAATGGGACATACAAAGTTTACATAATTGACGAAGTACATATGCTATCTCAATCTGCATTTAATGCTTTTCTTAAGACACTTGAAGAACCTCCGCTGCATGCTAAATTTATTTTGGCAACTACAGAAAAACATAAAATCATTCCTACAATTTTGTCAAGATGTCAAACATTTGATTTTAAGAGAATTAACATTGAGTCTATTATTCAAAAGTTAGTTGAAATATCAAAAATTGAACAAATTTCTTTTGAAAAAGAAGCATTAAGAACAATTGCTAAGAAATCTGATGGTTCAATGAGGGATGCTATGTTTATGTTTGATCAACTTGTGACTGTAACTGATAAGAATCTTTCCTTTGCCGAAGTCAATAGTCATCTTAATGTAATTGATATCAACTCATTTTTTGAAATAGTTGAATTTATTAAAAATCAAAAACTAGACAGAGTAATAAATAAATTTGATCAAATATTAGATGATGGATATGAATTGAGGCAATTCATTTTATCATTTGCTCAACATTTTAGAGATCTTTTAATGAGCAAAGATGTAAATAATGAAAAATTTATTGAGTACTCATCAGACATTGTAGATAAATATGCCAATCAATCCAAAAGTATGAGCTACAAAACATTAGTAGAATGCTTGGACGAATTTAACAAAGCAGACATAAACTATAGTATTTCGTCTAACAAAAAAATACTGATTGAGTTATCCTTATATAAAATCAATCAAATAATTTCCTCAGAATCAGATAATAAACTTATAAAAGATGACA
>CACAMX010000016.1 GCA_902533655.1 uncultured Bacteroidota bacterium | reverse complement strand
TATAAATAAATCATTAACCAATAAATTTTAATAAATTGCATTAACATATGTAAACCGTAAATAAATGCTAGAAAGAATTAAAATTTGGATGAATAAAATTAATATTAGTCAAACTAATCTTGCTGAAAATATTGGTGTTAACAAGGCCACAATCTCTCATATAATGTCTGGTAGAAATAAACCGAGTATAGATTTTTTTATAAAATTAAAAGAATATTATGCTGATTTGGATTTAAATTGGATTATTAGTGGGCAAAAGACCTCTTATTCCAAATCATCTAGTAAATTGGGTAAATCTGTTGATAAAATTGTTATAATGTATAATGATAAATCTTTTGATGAATTACAACCTTAATTATCGTGCATTCTTCTATTTTTGTAAAAAAAATTAATGACGGTATTCATCACAGGTTTAGATCAAGTTTTTTACTTAATTTTTCTTTTATTACTAGCATTAATTTTATCAACTATTGTTTTTCGTTATAAATTACTAAGAAATTTTTTATTTCTATTTAATCCAGAATCTGTTCATCATTTTTCATTCTCGTTTATAAAAATTATAATGTTTTTCCCAATTAAAAATATTATTAGGTATTTATTCACTTTGAATCATAAATCTCTAGAAAAGGAAATATTAGGACTTAATTTTAGTAATCCTATAGGTCTAGCTGCAGGATTTGATAAAGATGCTAAGCTGTTTGATGAACTTCAATGTTTTGGTTTTGGTTTCATCGAGATTGGTACTGTAACTCCTGAGCCACAAGGTGGTAATCCTAAGCCAAGACTATTTAGATTAAAAAAAGATGAAGCGATTCTTAATAGAATGGGTTTTAACAATGATGGTCTTGAGCTTGTAGTTTCAAGATTAAGACGTAAGATTTCTGATGTAATTATTGGCGGAAATATAGGTAAAAACAAAACTACCCCTAACTCTGATGCTATAAACGACTATTGTATTTGTTTTGAAAAATTGTTTGATTATGTTGATTATTTTGTAGTAAATGTAAGCTCTCCCAATACACCAAATTTAAGAGAGCTACAACAATCAGAACCTCTGCTTAAAATCTTAAATAAATTACAACTACTAAACAGCAAAAAAATAAAAAGAAAGCCAATCCTGCTTAAGATATCACCTGATATTAGCTTTGAAGAACTCGACTCTGTTATAGATACTGTTAATAAATCAAAAATAGATGGAATAATTGCAACAAACACTACTACTAGCAGAGATAATTTAAGTTATGAAAAAAACAAAATTGATAATCTTGGAAATGGAGGTGTGAGTGGGAAGCCTCTAACACAAAAATCTAATGAAATCATAAGATACATAAGAAAAAATACTAGAAAAGGATTTGTAATCATTGGCGTTGGAGGAATTTTGAATGGTGATGATGCTCTTGAAAAAATAAGAGCAGGAGCTGATCTTTTACAAATTTATACTGGCTTTATTTACAAAGGACCTTCATTGATCAAAAATATATCTAAAAAGATAGTAGATTATGAAAATAATTGAGTGCCCAAGAGATGCAATGCAGGGGATAGAAAAATTTATTCCAACTGAAACAAAAATTCATTATATAAATAAACTTTTGAAAATAGGCTTTGATACAATAGACTTTGGTTCATTTGTTTCAGAAAAAGCTGTTCCACAAATGAGAGATACCTCAATAGTAATCGATGCATTAGACCTAAACGAGACTAAAAGTAAATTGTTGGCGATAATCGCTAATTCAAGAGGAGCAAATAAAGCATGTGAATATGATAAAATTGAATATTTAGGCTATCCATTATCCATATCAAACGAATTTCAATTAAGAAATACTGGAATGACTTGTGTCGAGGCTCTAAAAGAAGTTAGTAGAATTAAAGAAATAGCTGAAAAAAAAAATAAAAATTTGGTTGTTTATTTATCCATGGCTTTTGGTAATCCATACAAAGAGCATTATAATAGTGATATGGTTGAAAAATTTTGTAATGATTTAAGTTTAATTGATATAAAAACAATATCTCTCTCTGATACAATAGGAGTCTCTTCGCCTCATCTAATTGAAAAATTATTTAGTAACTTAACGAATAGCCATCCTAATATCGAATTTGGAGCCCATTTTCACACGTCTATTTCAAATTGCGATGCGATACTACGTTCTGCATATAAAAGTGGTTGTAGAAGATTTGATTCAACGATTAAGGGGTTTGGTGGTTGTCCTATGGCAAATAATGACTTAGTTGGAAATTTACCAACTGAAAAATTAATATCATTTCTGGAAAATCAAGACTGTGGGCATAATCTATCATTAAGTAGACTTAATGAAGTAGTAGAAAATTTTAATTATTTTTGAATATGAATAAATGGCTTACATGCTTTTTTTGTTTATCAATAATTATTTCCTGTAGTACTGAGGAGGAGAGTGAGGTACCATCTTTAGTTGGACCCGGTGATGGTTTATATATCCTTTGTGAAAATAATGTATCTTTTTACGCTACTCTAAATAATAATTCAAATGACCCAATTGATATAACATCACAAATAGGGTTATCCTTTAATAATCCAAAAAAAATTAGAATTACTTCTGACAAAATGTATATTACTTCAAATAAGATTGATATTGTCAACTTGAACAATTTATTTATTGAAAACTCTATAAGTGGAAATTCTTTTAATGGATTAATCAACCCAACTGATTGTCAGTATCTTGATTTTGGAAGAATTTTTGTTACAGACAGAGGTGATTCAAAGGTTAAAGTTATTGA
This sequence comes from uncultured Bacteroidota bacterium, assembly GCA_902533655.1. Taxonomy (GTDB): domain Bacteria; phylum Bacteroidota; class Bacteroidia; order Flavobacteriales; family BACL11. Next base: position 12,885 of record CACAMX010000016.1, on the reverse strand, counting down.
CTTGACAACAAATGATATAACTACAATAATTGAAGCAGGAGATAGCACTAAACCAAATTTTATAGTTAACAAATTTTGGAGAGCTTACGTTTTGAATTCAGGTGGTCAAACATCATCTAAAAAAGATACTACAATTGTTTCAATCGACTACAAAGACGGTTTAGCTCCGATTGCTGACTTCTCAGGTGAAGTAATAGTTGGTGACAACCCTTCATCAGCAGTTTTTTCTGATCAACTTAAAGTTCTATGCAAGGGGATTTACAATATAAATAATAATTCAAATGATAGTGAGTCTTCCTTTTATGTTGTTAATCCTTGGGACCATTATGTAATTTCTAGTGTTAACTTAAACAATGTATATAATGCTCAATCACTTGTCGAAAATTATAACGGTTCAGCATTATTTTTTACCGCATCAGATGGCATTTACAGAATTTATTATCCATCGTTATCATATTCTAAAATTCTAGATCTTCAAACTAACAAGATAGCCTTAAATGTTGAAAAGTATTATGATACTGACACAACTTTTGTTTATACTGAAATGATATATTCAAATGATTTGAATAATCCTAATTTGATTTATAAGTATAATCCATTTCTTGATTCAATTACTGATACGATAACTTTTTCAAGTAATGTAATTGATTTTATTTTTAGAGGAAATTAAAGTTCTCTCATCAAAACTTTGTAAAATTCAATCATTGACTCTATGTCATTTAGATGAACTTTTTCAATCGGAGTATGCACGTTATCTTCAGCAGCTCCTATAAAACACCAGTCAATAGGATAGGGGCTTTTTTGAATTTCATTTCCATCACTGCCACCTGATGATTCAACTTCTAATTGGTACTTTATTTTGTGTTTATTAGCAATTTTAATAACTGAATCAAGAAAAATTTTCCGAGGTATTGCACTATCACGCAATGATATTACAACACCTTTATTGTGTTTAATGCCTTTTGTAATCCATGTAATATCTGAAATAAGTGCCTTATTAATTCCAAGCTTCTCATAGATAAATTTCGAAAGATATGAAACTGAACCACCTCCATGTTCTTCCCACGTAGAAAAAACTATAACACCGTTTGTTAAACTTTCAGCTACTTTTAATGCAGAGTAAACTCCCAAACGATTATCTAAATATGCGGACTGTACATATTCATTATTCAATTTGAAATCTACTTTGTACGAAAGAGGAGTTCCCCTGTCGATAGTTCTTGAGTACTTGACAAAAGCTCTTTCTTTTTCAATTTTTAAAATTGTCTCAATACTTCCTTGTGAATCTTCTCCAACTAAACTAATGTCATTTTCAAGTATAGAGCCACCAATTTTAACGACGTTATTGTTGTAAGAAACTGTGTAGCCAATTGAATCAATGTGAGCAAAAATTGCAGTTTTAGGCTCTCCAAAAGATAATACGATGTTATTTTGAAAATTTTCTCCATAATAAATTTTGGGTACTTGTTTCCAACTTTTTTGGTTTTTTGTAATGTGATTAATTAAAAAGGAAGTTAGTTTGTGTTCGTTTCCTGAAGTTGCATTTATTTCACAAAGTTTTTTTAAAAGATTATAATCACTCACTGGTTAAATATTTTTTGTTTGTCAAAAATATGTTTAAATTTTCTAATGATTTAGAATAAGATCTTTTAACATGAATATTACATGCTCCTTGATTTAAATTTTCATGTTTAAAATTATTTTTTTTTAAAGCATTTAATAAATTATGCTTGTTACTTTCTTCGAACTCAATTTTATAAATATCTATGATTTCTTTTGACTGTATTTTACATTTTTTTATTAATTCATTAGATGAAGTTTTATATGCGCTTATAAGCCCTGATATTACTAGTTTCTTTCCCCAAAAATATCTAATGACTACAATTAAAATATTTGTTAAATCATTAATTTTAATTTGATTTAAAATAGGTTTACCTGAAGTAGAACTTGGCTCTCCATCATCTGAGCTCTTTTGTATTGATGAGTCCATTGATAAAGCATAAGCAGCAGTGGTGGTTGGCTTTTTTATGTTTCTTTTTAAGTAAATCTAATTTTCTTTTGACTTGATTTAAGTCATATACTTTAAACGCATAAGAAATAAACTTGCTTTTTTGAATGATCAATGAATTGAAATTTTCATCTACAATTTCACAATAATTATTTTTAAATAACATTTAATATGAAATTAGATAAATAGATATGCATGCTAAGATAACACCATAAAAATTAATACTTCTATACTTTTCTTTATAATAAATCCATCCTATGATTGAGGTAATTAAAACTACACTTATGTTTAAAATTGGAAAAGTAATTATGCTACCTATATCTCTAAAAGTAATTAGTACAAAATATAGTGAGAAATAATTAAATATTCCGAGTAAAGCACCTCCGATTATACTTTTTTTACACCATATATTTTTATTTATTTTTAGATATATTATTCCAACACTGAAAGCTGTGAAAAAAACTACACTAGTAAATATTTCAAAGTTTTGTCCATAAAGTAATTTGTTCTCAATATAGGCTAGAAGTGAATCTAAAAGTCCTGAGCCGAAAAAAAGGATTATGGCAAGCTTTGAAATCTTAAAGTTATCTGTGTAAAGAGTTAAAAATATTGAGACTATTCCAATGAGAATACCGATCCAGCCAATAAACTCTAAATTTCCATCTAAAAATAAATAAGACGAAATTACTGGCATAATTAATGACATTTTTCCAGCTACAGACACAGCAGGAAGTCCAAGTTTTTGAGTTGCAACTCCCATTACATTAAACATTACAAAGAACATGCTACCTAAAAAAATTGTTGGTAAAATCCAAGAGTTGATTAGTTCTAGACTTAGAATTTGTTTATCTGGAATTAAAATAAATGAAATTAAGAATGAGACTAAATAATTTACAGTGATTGCTTGATGGTTTGAAATCTCAAGCCTTTTGAACTCTTTAAAAAAAATAAATAATGATACTACAAAGAAAATAGAAATTATTAGGTACAGCATTAATCAGGTTTTATTTTAAATTTGATGTTATCATCCAATTGTTTCTCCTCGATAATCCTACCTAAAAAATTAGGTGCTTTTGTACCATTTTTTAAAATTTTATTGGTTTTAAAAATGACTATTTCGTCCCACAATCCAATTTTAATAAATTCATTGTGAGTATATGACCCTCCTTCGACAAGTAAAGAATGGTAATTGTTATTATAGCAAAATTTTATAATATCACGAATTGTATTTTCTTTTGAGATTTTGACAAAAATATTTGAGTCGTTTATTTCGCTTTTGACTTGATTAAAAATATAAGTTTTTGTATCACTATTAAAAATGTTATGATTGAGATCTACTTTTAGATTCAAATCAATCAATCCCCTGATCGGATTGTTATTGTAGTATCTATCAGTTAGAAAAGGGTTATCCTTTATAACTGTTTTGTTTCCCACTAAAATTATATTTCTTTCTGATCTGATTTGATGTGCAATTTTTTTACTTTTTTCATTTGTCATCCAAAATTTTTGGTTTTGATTAGAAGGTGCAGTATAGCCATCTGCACTTTCAGCCCATTTTAAAGTAATAAATGGTCTTGTATTTGAATGAAAAAAATAGAATAGATAATTTAGTTCAATACACTCTTTTTCTAAGATATCACAAGTAACTTTAATCTTGTTTGCTTGTAATTTTTTGATTCCTTTTCCATTAACTTTTGAATTAGGATCTTTTGAGCCTATAACAACATTTTGGATCCCAGAGCTGATAATAAGATCTGTACAGGGTGGAGTTTTTCCATGATGGCAACATGGCTCAAGATTAACATATAATGTCGAATCTTTGAGAGTTTTATTATCATTAACTTTTGTGATAGCATTGACTTCTGCATGCGTTCCCCCAAATCTTTCATGAAAGCCTTCAGATATTATTTTTGAATCCTGTACAATTACACATCCAACAAGGGGATTTGGACTAACAGACCCTTTTCCTTTTGATGCTAGCTCCAAGCATCTTCGCATATAAAATTCATGATTTTTCACGATTCAAAAATACCGTTTTTATAAATTTGCCAAGTGTTATTGATTGGTCAAATTTCAGATTATTTTTTTGATGAATTATTAGAAACTTATAATTCAAGAGAAATTGATTCTCTTTTGCTAATAGTAGTTAAAGAAATACTGAATTTAAACTATGCTGAATTTATAATCAACAAACAAAAAATATTAGCAAAAAAAGATTACTTAATGATTGTTGAAATTGTAAAAAAACTCAAAAAAAATATTCCAATCGAATATATATTAAAAAAGTGTGAGTTTAATGGTTTACCTTTTTATGTTGATAAGAATGTTTTGATTCCAAGACAAGAGACTGAAGAGTTAGTTGAATGGATTAAACAACATGATTTTAATTTAGCTTTAGATATCGGTACTGGCAGTGGTTGTATACCAATAGCAATATCAAAGTATAAAAAAACTTCATTTACAGCTATTGATATTAGTGCCTCAGCAATTGAAATTGCAAAAAATAATGCTAGAAAAAATGAAGTTTATATTGATTTTTTTGTGGCTGATATTAATAGTTATGAACCTAATAAAAAATTTGATTTAATTGTAAGTAATCCCCCCTATTTAACTAAAGATGAATCAATTTACATGCATAATAATGTTTTATTAAATGAGCCTAAATCAGCAATTTTTGTCGAAAATGATGATCCAACTTTTTTTTACAAAACAATATCATTTTTTTCACTAAATAATTTAAATAAAGGAGGTATGTTGTTTTTGGAAATTAATCCTAAATTTTGTGAAGAAACAATAGAGATTTTTAAAAAAAATAAATTTGTTAATATTGAGTTAAAAAAAGATTTAAACAATAGAAATAGAATGCTTAAAGCAGTACTGAATTAGTTAAATTAGCTAAAAGATTTCTAAATGACAGAAAAAGACATAATTAGCTTTCAAGATGAGTGGGGTAAGGGAGTTGTTCAAATTGGTGAAGACTTTTTAAGCAAAAAAGACTATGCTAAAACTGCTAAAAAATTCGTTAAATTTTTTTATGATTTTACTAAGCCTTTACTATTCAAACCAACATTAGCAAGCGAAACTCAATTTAGAACTGATTTTGAATCAGCTCTCTCCTATTTTATCGGCAATAATAAACTTTATTCTGAGGACAAAGGCTTTGCATTAAAATGTTGGAAAAATGTTCGGTGGAAAAACAAAGGAATTAGAGTAATAAACAATATGGCTTATGCAATGGGAAACTATTTTTTCAAAGATTCTAGTGGTCAAGAGTTAAAGGTTGAATTTTCTTTTGTTTATATTCTTGATGATGAAAATAAATTAAAGATTGTTCTTCATGACTCTCATCTACCATACAATTCTTAAAAATTGGATATAAGAGAACAAATCAATAAGCTCAGAAAATCAATTGAAGAACATAACCACAAATATTATGTTCTTGACAAACCTACTATTACTGATTTTGAATATGATAAGTTGATAGATGAGCTTACTGAGTTAGAGTCTAAATATCCTCAGCTATTTGATGTTAATTCTCCCACTCAAAATGTTGGAGGACAATTGATGAATTCTTTTGAATCAATGAATCATGATTATTCAATGTTGTCATTATCTAACACATATTCAAACGAAGAACTTTTTGATTTTGAAAAAAGAATTAAAAAGTTAACAAACAAAAACATTGAGTATGTATGTGAACTTAAGTTTGATGGAGTATCAATTAGTCTAAAATATGAAAATGGAGTTTTAATAAGAGCATTAACTAGGGGTGATGGAATTAAGGGTGATAATGTAATTGAGAACATAAAAACCATTAAAAGCATCCCAAGAAAGATTTTTGGAAATTTTCCAAATTTATTTGTGATTAGGGGTGAAATTTTTATTACAAAATCTTCGTTCAAAGAACTAAATCTTAAAAGAGAAAAAGAAGGAAAGGAACTTTTTTCCAATCCAAGAAATACCGCATCAGGAAGTATTAAAATTTTAGATGTATCTGAGGTTGCTGAACGCCCTCTAGATTGTTATTTGTTTTCATTATTAGGAAATGATCTTCCTAGTGAAAGCCATATAGAAAATCTTGAATATGCTAAGTCATGGGGATTTAATACTTCTTCCTATTCCAAAAAATTTAGCTCAATTGAAGATGTAATAAATTACATCAAAGATTTAAATCAAATTAAAGATACTTTGCCATTTGAAATTGATGGTGTAGTAATAAAGGTTGACAATATTAATCTTCAAAATGAATTAGGTAATACTGCTAAAAGTCCAAGATGGGCAATTGCCTATAAATTTCAAGCTGAACAAGCAAACACAATTGTTACCAGTATTGATTATCAAGTTGGCAGAACAGGAGCTATAACTCCTGTAGCAAACTTAAAGCCAGTTAAATTATCGGGCACTGTTATTAAAAGAGCATCACTTCACAATTACGATCAAATAATTAAGTTAGGAGTTCAAATAGGTTCTAACGTAGTTATTGAGAAAGGAGGTGAGATTATTCCTAAAGTTGTTAAAGTAACTGAATCAAGAAATGACTTATTTTCAAATACATTTAATTTTATTAAAAATTGTCCTGCATGTGGTTCTGTCTTGCAAAGAAAAATTGGAGATGCTAAACATTACTGTCTTAACAGATATAATTGTGGACCTCAAATAAAAGGAGCTATTGAACATTATATAAGCAGAAATGCAATGAATATTGATTCAATAGGCAAGAAAACAATTGATTTATTTTTTGATAATAATTTAGTTTCAAATATTTCAGATTTGTACGATTTAAGAATAGATCAGTTGTTACCGTTCAAAAAAGAGGGTAGGAAATGGGCTGAAAACATAATTAGCGGTATTAATGAATCAAAAAAAATAACTTTTGATAAGGTTCTTTTTTCACTAGGTATAAGACATGTTGGAAAAACAATGTCTAAGAAGTTAGCTAACTATTTCAAAAATATTGAAGCTTTGATTGGTGCTGATATTGAAACTTTGGTCGAGATGGATGAAATTGCAGAAACAACTGCGATATCTATTTTTGATTTTTTTAAAGAGCCTAGAAATATTGAAATTTTAAATAAATTAAAATATCATGGAATTCAATTTGAAATAAATGAAACAAAAGATATTCAAGTTTCTAGCTTGCTCAGTGGAAAAAAAATAGTAGTAAGTGGTGTATTCTCTGATTATTCTAGAGAGGATTTAAAATATATTATTAAAGAAAATGGTGGGGAGTCATTATCATCTATTTCAAAAAATACATCTTTTGTATTATCGGGAGATAGCATGGGGCCATCAAAAAAAGAAAAAGCATTGTCTTTGAACATACCAATAATTGGTATTGATGAATTTTTAAACTTGATTAAAAAATGAGTTATATTCAAAATTTTAGACTTAAAATAAATCAATTTCTGTTCTTAAGAGAATTAAAATTAAATCAGAGAATAAAGAGCGTTTGTAATATTGATGAAGCCAAATCAATAGGTATTCTTTATGATGCAACTTCTGAAGAAAGTATTAATAAAATAAAGCCTTTTGTTTCATATTTTTTTGAACTAAGGAAAGATGTTAAAGCACTTGGTTATGTTAATGATAAGAAATTATCATACTGTCACACTCCCAAGTTGCAATATGATTTTTTTTATCAAAAAGATTTGAATTGGTTTTATAAACCTCAAAACTATATCATTGATAATTTTGTCAAAAGAGACTATGATATTTTAATTAATCTTTGTGACAGTAGCTGTATACCAATCAAATATTTAGTTGCCAAATCAATTGCTAGATTTAAAATAGGAATGTATGAAGAAAATTTTGATATCTATGATTTAATGATTGAGTTAAAAAAAGAGAAATCAATACAAAAGCTTATGGACGAAATTAAGCATTACATTAATTTAATAAATAAATAAATAATGAATTTAAAGGGCCTTGGGGTTGCAATTATTACTCCATTTAACGAAGATTTTTCTGTAGATTTCAGAGCTTTAACTAAGTTAATTAATTATGTAATCGATGGTGGTGTTGATTATATAGTTAGTTTAGGAACTACTGGTGAGAGTGTTGTATTAAATGATCTAGAGAAGACATCAGTCATTGAACACACTATAAATACAGTCCAAAAAAGAGTACCAATATGTTTAGGTATTGGTGGAAATAATACAATGGCCATAGTTGATAAAATAAAAAAAACAAACTTTTCGAATATTTCTGCAATACTGTCTGTGTCTCCATACTATAATAAACCCTCTCAAGAAGGGATTTTTTCACATTATAAATTAATTTCAGAAAGTTCAAATGTGCCTATTATACTATATAATGTTCCTGGAAGAACTTCTTCAAATATCGAAGCATCAACAACTTTAAAGCTAGCATCAAAATTTTCTAATATTATAGGTATTAAGGAAGCTTCTGGAAATTTAAGACAGATTAGTCAAATAATAAAAAATAAGCCAAAAAATTTTAATGTCGTTTCAGGGGATGATGATTTAACTAATAAAATAATTAAAAGTGGTGGAGATGGAGTTATTTCAGTTGTAGGGCAATGTTTCCCCGAACTATTTTCTAAAATGGTGCAAGAATCATTAAATAAAAATTTTTCTCTTTCCGATAAAATTTCTTATGAGTTATCTAATTTTATTGATTTATTATTTAAAAATGGAAATCCTAGTGGAATTAAATCAGCTTTAAACCATCTAAATATATGTGAAAATGTATTAAGATTACCTCTTACATCATTAAAAGAAGACGATTACAAGGAACTGATTTCTGAACTTAAAAGAATTAAAAAGTTCTCAAAAAAACTCGTATGAAAAAAAAAATTGGGAATTTAAAAATTACATTTTATCTTTGCAGCTCTATAATTTATGAAGAAAATAATTTTCATATCGTTGTCCTTAACTTTACTATCTTGTAGTAAATACCAAAAAGTTCTGAAAAGTACTGACTTTGGCATGAAGTATGATAAAGCAATTGAATTTTACAATAAAGGTGATTTTAATCGAGCATTACCACTACTAGAAGAACTTTCATCAGTGTATAGAGGAACAGATAAGTCTGAGGAAATATCTTATTATTACGCATACTGTAATTTTGGTTTAGAAGATTATATGCTTTCTTCGTACTTATTTAATAAATATTTATCATATTTTCCAAAAGGTAAATACGTTGAAGAGTGTAATTTCATGAGTGCTTTTTGTTATTACAAAGATTCTCCAAGATACTCTTTGGATTCAAAAAATACTGAAATTGCAATTAATAAACTCAACGATTTTATTAACAGATTTCCCAATAGCGAAAAAGTGGAAGAGTCTGATGAATTAATAAATGAATTAAGAGAAAAATTGGCCAAAAAACAATTTGAAAATGCAAAGCAATATCACAAAACTGAAAACTACAAATCTGCAGTTATTGCTTTGAATAATGCGTTAATCGATTATCCAAACTACAATGAAAGAGATGAAATATTATTTCTCATTCTTGAATCTAATTATCTTCTTGCAATCAATAGTATTTCTAGTAAAAAAGAGGAGAGACTTAAAGAAACTTTAATGTCTTACCAAATGTTTGTTGATAATTACAGCAAGAGTAGTAGAATAAATGATGCAAATCAAATAAAAGAAAATACACAAAAACAATTAAATCAAATCAAAAATAAATAATATGAAATTTAAAAAAACAGGAGCTTCAATAACAACAAAAACAAGAGATGTTAATGAGTTTATTGACAAGACAGGAAATATCTTTCAAGCTGTATCAATAATGGCTAAAAGATCAACTCAAATTAATGAGAGAATGAAAGAAGAGCTAGATTCAAAACTTGATGAATTTGCGCTAAATCATGAGCAGCTTGATGAAGTCTTTGAAAATGCGGAACAAATTGCTGTCTCTAAATATTATGAAAAACTTCCAAAACCTTGGTCTATAGCAACAAAAGAGCTTCTTGAGGATAATATTTACATAAGAAATACTAAAGAAGAAGAATCTGAGGAATTATAGTGTCTCAAATGATTAATGGAAAGAATGTTCTTCTTGGAATTTCTGGAAGTATTGCTGCATATAAAACACCTTACATAGTAAGAGAACTAGCAAATTATGATTGTAATGTAAAGGTAATATTAACCAAAGATGCAACTAATTTTGTAAGTGAACTTACCTTATCGGTACTTTCAAAAAACAAAGTTAATATCGAAATGGTCACTGACGGTAAATCATGGAATAGTCATGTTAAACTTGCTGAGTGGGCAGATGTATTCTTAATTGCACCAGCAAGTAGTAAAACACTTTCTAATTTAGTTAGTGGCAAATGTGAAAATCTATTAATAGCAACTTTTTTATCATATAACAGTTTTGTTTTCATTGCTCCCGCAATGGATTCTGAAATGAATGAGCATGTAACTACAAGAAATAATATCAAAACTTTAGTTTCTCAAGGAAATTTTATAATTGAAAGTGAATATGGGCAGTTAGCCAGCGGTTTATCAGGATTTGGTAGATTAAGTGAACCAAAAAAAATAATAGATTATGTAATTAAAACTTTATCCTCTGACTTACCACTTTCAGGAACAGTTTCGTTAGTTACTGCAGGACCAACAAGGGAGAGTATTGATTCAGTAAGGTATCTAAGTAATCGATCGACAGGATTAATGGGTCTAAGTATTGCTAAAGAGTTAGCACGCAATGGCTCTAAGGTATATTTAATTTTAGGTCCCTCCTCACAAATAATTAATTATCCCAATGTTAATTTGATCTCTATTGAATCAGGATATGAAATGTACAAAGAAGCACTTAAAATTTTTAATAAAGCAGATATTTGTATATTTTCTGCTGCAGTTTCTGATTACAAAATCAGTAATAAATTTAGTAGAAAAATAAAGAAATCTGCTTTTATTAATCTAGAACTTGAAAAAAATATTGATATTGCAAAAGAACTTTGTAAAAACAAGAACGAAAATCAACTTTGTGTAGGTTTTGCTTTAGAGGATAGTAATAATATTGTTAATGCTAGAAAAAAAATGAAAGACAAAAACTTCAATTTTATTGTATTGAACTCACTAGAAAATAAGGATTCTTGCTTTGAATCATTTAAAAATAAAATAACAATCATTGATCAAAATAATACCATTAGTTTTGATTTGAAATCAAAAAAATCTGTTGCTAAAGATATTGTACAACATATAATCAAAACTAAATGAGAATAATATCATCTATTTTATTATCTCTATTATTTTACGAATCATTTTCTCAAGAACTTTTTTGCAATTTGCAGGTTAATTCTTCACAAATTCAAACAAGTGATCGAAAGGTGTTTAATTCTTTACAAAAGGATCTTTATGAATTCGTCAATAATACTAAATGGACAAATGCTAAATTTTCTAATGAAGAAAGAATTGAATGTTCAATTTTAATAAATGTGAAAAAGAAAATTTCAAATGATGAATATGAAGGAAGCATAAATATACAAAGTACAAGGCCCATCTATGGAACTTCTTATAAATCAAATGTTTTTAATTATGTTGACAATAATTTTAGATTTAAGTATCTAGAATATCAATCAATCGATTACAACCCAAATAGTCATGGCTCAAATTTAACAGCAGTTTTAGCATTTTATGTTAATATAATTTTAGGTATTGATTTCTCAACATATTCTGAAAATGGAGGATATGAATATTTTAATAATGCTTTAAAAATTGTTAATAATGCTCAAAATGCACCTGAGTCAGGATGGAAAGCATTTGAAAGTGATAGAAACAGATATTGGCTTGCTTACGATTTGATGGATTCTAGATATGCAAATTATTTAACTGCAATGTATTCATATCACAGACTTGGCTTAGACAAACTTTCTGAAGAACCAGAGGACGCTAGATATGAAATAACAGAATCTTTGGAATCATTGAAATCAATTTACAGAGAAAATCCATCAGCTTTCTTATTAAAGATTTTTTTTGATGCTAAAAACGAAGAAATTGTTAAGATTTACTCTGAATCATTTACTAATGAAAAAGCAAGAATTGTAAATACTTTAGTTGAAATTGATCCAACAAATTCTTCCAAATATCAAACTATTACTGCTGAAAATAGAGGTAATTAATGCTAAAAAGATTACACATTAAAAACTTTTCATTTATTAGTAATGTTGTTATTAATTTCGAGGAAGATTTTTCAATTATTACTGGAGAAACAGGATCAGGTAAATCACTAATGCTAAATGCCCTAACTACTCTTGTTGGAGGTAAAATAAAACATAGTTTATTTACTATCGCTGAGAAAAAAACAATTATTGAGGGACAATTCATTTTAAATGATAAGTATAAAAGCTATTTTGAAGAGCATGAAATAGATTTTTATAAAGAATGTATACTTCGAAAGGAAATTAATGATAGAGGCAAAGCAAGGGTTTTTATAAATGATTGTTTAACAACAAATACTGTTGTTTCAGAGATCTTTTCAAATATAATAGAAATTCATTCTCAGAATCAATCACTTTTACTTAAGAAAAAAAATTTTCAAATTGAAATCTTTGATTCTTTTATTGGAATTAGTAATTTAAAAGAGGAATTCGTTAGCAATTATAATTATCTCAGAAATTCAATTAAAGACTTAGATGATTTTAGGTCAAAATATCTATACTCTGACGATGAGTTGGAATTTTATAAGTTTTTGTATGTTGAACTCGAAAATGCTAATTTACATGAGGGAGAGTTAGAAAAGCTAAAATCTCAAATTAATGCAATAGAAAATAATCAACAATTGAATGAAATTCTCAATGATTTAAAGGCATATATTCACTCTGAAAATGGTGCTATTAATTCTTTGAGCAGGCTAAATAAACAAATATCTAAAGTTTCTTTATTAAACAAGTTTTCCTCTAGAATTGA
>CACAMX010000015.1 GCA_902533655.1 uncultured Bacteroidota bacterium | reverse complement strand
AAGAAAAAATAAAGCTGATCGTCTTGGACTAAATTGGTATGAAATTTCAGTGTTAGCTTCAATCGTCGAGAAAGAACAAAATATTAAGTACGATGAGAGACCTAAAATAGCCGGCCTATATCTTAATAGGCTTGAAAAAAAAATGAAATTGGAGTCAGACCCAACATTAATTTTTGCAATAGGTGATTTTGATATTAAAAGAGTGTTAAATAATGACAAGAAAATTGACTCTCCATATAATACTTATTTGAACCAGGGCTTGCCACCAGGTCCAATATGTATTCCATCAATTAATTCAATTGATGCAGTACTAAATCATGAAAATCACGGTTATATTTTTATGTGTGCAAAAGAAGATTTTTCTGGATATCACAATTTTGCCTATGATTACTCTACTCATTTAGTTAACGCTAGAAAGTATCAAAGAGCACTTAACAAAAAGAAAATACTTAGATAAATTAATTTTTAAATATATAATATTGTAATATGCAAAACGATATCAAATTTGGAACAGATGGTTGGCGGGCAATTATTGCAAAAGATTATACTGTAAATAACGTTTGTAGAGTAAGTCAAGCAGTTTCAAAATGGTTATTAAAAAATAATTCAAAACCATCTGTCGTTATTGGCTTTGATTGTAGATTTGGTGGAAAACTTTTTAGTGATACAGCTTCAAAGGTTTTCATCAAAAACAGAATTAAAGTAATTTCCTCAAATCATTTCATAACTACTCCGATGATTTCTTTAGCAACAAAACAATTAAATGCTTCAATAGGAGTAGTGATAACTGCCAGCCATAATCCTCCAAGTTACAATGGATATAAATTAAAGGCAAACTTTGGTGGTCCACTATTACCTAAAGAAATTTCAGAAATTGAGAATTTGATTGATGATAAATTTCATGATGATTTATCAGCTGTATCTTTGGAAAATAATGATAAATATATAATCGTTGATATTGAAAAACTATACTACGACGAAGTTGTTAAGAACTTTGATATTGATTTAATAAATAACTCAAATCTGAAGCTAGCTTACGATGCAATGTATGGATCTGGTATGTTTGTTGCAAAAAGAATTCTTAGTAATGCTAAATTTTTACATTGTGATTGGAATCCAACTTTTGGCAACATTGCTCCTGAGCCAATTCATAGAAATTTATCAGAGTTTTCTCAATTTATAGTTAATAATAAAATTGACTGTGGGCTGGCAACTGACGGTGATGCTGATAGAATTGGGCTTTATAATAGCAAAGGAGAATTTGTTGATGCTCATCATATTATTCTTCTTGTCATTCATTATCTAGTTAAATACAAAAAGATGACTGGCAAAGTAGTTACTGCCTTTTCTTGTTCAGTCAAAGTTAAAAAGTTATGTGAGTTTTATAATCTTGAGCATGAAACAGTTAAAATTGGATTCAAACATATCTCCGGAAAAATGATAACAGAAGATGTTTTGCTTGGAGGAGAGGAGTCAGGTGGTATTGCTATAAAGGGCCATGTGCCTGAAAGAGATGGTATCTGGATTGGTCTACTTCTTTTTGAGTATATGGCAAGTTCTGGTAAAAGTTTAGAGGATTTAATAAATGAAGTTTATGATATTGTTGGAAGTTTTTCATTTGAAAGAATTGATCTTCATTTAGATAATAAAAAGAAGGAAGATGTTATTGAAAAATGTCAAAATGATCAGTTTAGTTCCTTCGGTGAATTCACTGTCAAAAAAATTGAAAAAACTGATGGATATAAATTCTTTTTCAATGATGATACATGGTTAATGATTAGACCATCAGGGACAGAGCCGGTACTAAGAACATACTCTGAAGCTCCATCTAGAAAAATAGCACTAAAAATATTAGAAAGTGCTCAGAGTGAAATTCTATAGACATGCTATCATAATATTAGCAATACTAATTGCTAATTCTTGTTTCTCATCAAATGACTTTCTATTGAAGGACAAAGTAGAAGTTAACAAAAAACTCTTTTTAAAAACAACATATTCTTTATCTTACGCATCCTCACTTTATTTTTTAGATAAACTTTGGTATAGTGATTACCCTAGATCAAATTTTCATTTTATTAATGATAACAAAAACTGGATGTATATGGACAAATTTGGTCATGCTTTTACATCTTATCAACTTGGTATATATGGATACAATTCATTTAAATGGGCAGGATATGACGAAATAACATCTATTCTATATGGTGGCTTGACTGGATCAATTTTTTTATCAGCTGTTGAGATTTTAGATGGTTTTTCATCTCAGTGGGGAGCTTCCTTAGGAGATTTTTTCGCTAATTCAGCTGGATCTATTTTATTTGTTGGACAACAGTTAATTTTTGATACTCAGAAAATAAATCTAAAGTTTAGCTATTTTCCAAGTAAGATAAGAGTTGAAAATAAAAGACTACTTGGAAATAATGAAATTGAAGCTATTTTTAAAGATTATAATGCTCAAAAATACTGGCTTACTTTTAATTTACAAGAGTTATTTAATATAACCTCAAATAATAAAATCGAATGGTTAAATATTGCAATAGGCTACGGAGCTAATAATATGATTCAAGCTTATAATTCAAATAAATCAACAGCACATAAACAGTATTTTTTGTCATTCGATGTTGATTTTTCAAAAGTCAATATAGAAAATAAATTACTAGAAAAAATAGTTAAAATACTATCATTTGTAAAGATTCCAGCTCCAACTTTTGAATTCTCAAAAAATAATGTAATTTTTCATAAAATTTATTTTTAGTGAAAATAGGTGATTTTGTAGTTTTCAAAAATGATACTGACACAGGAATAATTAAGGAAATTATTTCTGAGAAAAAAATCAAAATAATTAATTTACAAGGCTTTGATGAAATTATCCTTTCCTCTGAAGTAATCGTAGTAGATAAAAAGTTTAATCAAGTTAGCTCATATGGAGACATCCCATTATTTGATATACATAATAACTCATTAGAATCTTCTAATGAAAAAATTAAAAAAGCAAGTAAGTTTAAAATTGATTTACATATTGAACATCTTGTAAAAGATTTTTCTCAGTATTCTAATGATGAAATTATTAAAATTCAAGTCAATTTTTGTGAGAAACAAATAAATAAGATTATAAAATCTAATAGAGAGGAGTTTATTATTGTGCATGGCATTGGAATGGGAGTACTAAAAAAAGAGATTCATAATCTTCTTGATGAATTAAGCTTGAGATATTACCTCTCTAATGATGGAGGATCTACTTTAGTTTTTATTTAATTACTTTTCTTTGAGGGCAATTATTTCAACTATCTGTTCGTAAGAAATTCTTTTAGCAAGTATTTTTTTATTTGAGTCTAGCAAATAAACTACAGGAGTTGAGTAAATGTCGTATTTATCTCTCCAATCACTGCTTGCCATTGGATTTCCTTCTTCATCTTTTTGTATGTCTCCTACATTAATCCAATTCTCAGTATTTTTTTCTTTTATAAATTTTATCCATTCTTCTTTATCGAATTCAGTTGTAACTGCAAAAACCTTAATATCTATACCATTTGAGTTCAGAGAATCTGTAACTTCTTTTATTCTTGGTATTTCTTTTTTACAATGTCCACAATCAGGTGCATAAAAAACTAGTATTGTGTATTCTGATTTAACATCTGATAGTTTATGTGTTTTTCCATTTGGATCTTTCATAAATGGCCTACCAATAATATCTACAAATTCAGGAGCAACTCTACCTATTAAATTTGGAGCAATTTTTTCTGCTCTTTGAACAATTTTTTTGAGTTGTTTTTCATCAACCCAGTCACACTTATCTTGCATATAATAACTTTCTACCATATGTACAAATACTGCATCCATACCCATGATTTTAGATCTTTCATATGTTGAGGTGATGTGAGAAACCACGTACTTAAAGATATCATTGTTTTTAATTTTAGAAATAAACAAATCGGCTGATTCAATTATTGAATCAGGATTTTTGACCGTTAGTTTATCTAAATATTGAGTCATTTTATTATGAAAAACAGGAGTTCTAAGCATTCTCTCATCAGTGAGGTCAATATTATTCCAAAAATTCTTTTTGTAGAATCTAAATGGAAAGTTTTTGTCAGGATTACCTGTAGAGTCTAATGGTGATTCAGGGATGCTAATTTCAATTGTGGATTTAATTATTTTGGTAAAAAAAAGATTAGAGTTTTTTTCAACAAATTTGTCTCTGAAAGATAAAACCTCTTTATCAATACTTTCAATATTTTTCTCTAAAATTAATTTTTGAGATTCACTTTTTTCAGACGCTAGTTGATTTTTAAGTTGACTAACCTCTCTTTGTTTTGTTGTTATAAATTTCAAATATTGATAAAAAAGAGGATTCTCAATACTGCTTTTAAATTTCATGCTCTCAACAATGTCATTCAGACTAGTACTAAAGCTAAAATTTTGTTCAGTAAGTATGATATCAAAATACTTTTGGTCAGGAAGTACAATTAAATACATTCCTTCAAGAAGCTCCTTTTCTCCTTCAAAAGTAAATTTTCCTTTTACTGAATAAGCAGTATCCTTTGCATACTGGTTACCACCAAAATAGTATGCTAATAAAATCGTAGTATCTGATAATCCTTTTACTTCACCATTTATTTTATAGCCTTTTGAAAAAGATGAGAAGGAGATTAAAGTAAATACTGTTAAAAGAAAGACTCTCATAATTTTTTTTTTACAAATTTCATGATTTAATTTTATTTTTCAAAAAGGATTCAAGAAATACAACAAAAATGATCACAGACGCACCAATATAAAAAGATAGATTCATGTGTTCTGATTCAGAAAAAATTATTAGTGCTAACACTATGCTGTATATGGGTTCCAGATTTATTGCCATTATTAGAGAATAAGGAGAAATATATTTCATTATTTCAACCATCCATACAAAAACAGCCGCAGTGCATATTGTTCCTAACAACAAAAGGTATACAAAATCATTGATATCTATTTTTAGATTATTAATACCTTTTTCTTTATTTAAGAGCATAAGTATTGAAAAAATAATTACCCCAGCTAGCATCTCGACCATTGTGATCTTGGAAGCTTCTAATTTATTAATATATTTTGCATTATAAAGTGTAAATAAAGTTCCAAGAAATGAAGCAATAATTCCATAAACATAACCCATTGTATACTTAGTCTCAGCTTCTAACATTAAGAACAATGTTACAAAAACAACGATCCCTAGTGTATATTCATATAATTTGGGTTTTCTCTTGAGAAAAAAAGGTTCAATCATAGCAGAAAAAAAAGAAGCTGTGGATAAACAAACAACAGCTACAGAGACGTTAGAAACTTTGATAGACTCAAAAAAAAAGAACCAGTGTACAGCAACAAGGCTACCAACAAAAAGTAGTCCAAAAAAATCTTTTTTTTTGATTTTTGTTAATTCTTTTTTAAAAGCCAAGAAAGTAAATAATGTTATAAATGCTATCAACATTCTATACCAAACTAGCTCTATGGTATTCAAAGAAATGAGTTTACCAAAAATTCCAGTAAAACCAAGAATCAACACCATAAAATGGAGAGATAAAAGTTTATGTTTTGCTATTATTTTGTACACTTTTATTGGTAAATTTGTGCAAAAATAACATTTACTTCGATGAAAATTATTATTTCTCCCGCTAAAAAGCTATCAGACAAATGCACAGATAGAGACTTCAATTTCTCAAAAATTAAATTTGAAAAAAAAGCTGAGAATTTAGTTAATATGCTCAAAGAGTATAAAGTCTATGATCTTTCAAAGCTCATGAGTATTAGTGAAAGCTTATCTGAAATTAATTCGAATAGATTTAAAAATTGGAAAATTCCTTTTAATGGAAATTCTGATTATGCTGTTTTTATGTTTAAAGGGGATGTTTATAAAGGTCTTGATGCAGAAAGTCTAAGTGATAGTGATGTACTTTATGCACAAGACAACCTTAGAATCTTAAGTGGATTGTATGGAATACTAAAACCTCTTGATAGAATACTTCCATACAGACTTGAGATGGGAACAAAGCTTAAAACAGATTATGGTAAAAACTTATACGAATATTGGGGAGATTTAATTAAGGATTTTTTGATTAGCGAGATTTCTTCTTCAGAGAAGATAGTTAATCTTGCATCAGATGAATATAGTAAGGCAGTTAAGTTAAACAAATTCTCAAATGATGTAATTACTCCAAAGTTTTTAGATGAAAAAAATGGAAAGCTCAAAATGATTTCATTTTATGCAAAAAAGGCTAGAGGATTGATGGCGAGACACATCATTCAAATGAAAGCTCAAACTATTGAGGATTTGTATACATTTAACTTAGAGGGATACAAATATTCTGAAAGTAGTTCTACAGATAATTGTCCTACTTTTGTTAGAGTTCACTAAAGATTTCTAAATTTATTTATTGACTTTTTTTCTTATATTTATGCTAGAAGTCAATCAGAGTGAAAAGAATTAAACTCACACTTGTTTTATTTTTATGTTGTAATTTTTCATTTGCACAGAGTATTTCATGTATTGACTCTTCCTTGATTAATCCTTTTTGTGTTTGTCCAATGATTTATGCTCCAGTTTGCGCATGCAATGGAATAGTGTATGCTAATGATTGTTTGGCACAATGCGATGGAAATACCAATGTAGGTCCTGTGAATCCACTTCTTACACCTGGAGATTCTTGTTCATTATCACCACCATGTGAACTTGTAATCAGTGGCGATTCAATAGTTTGCAATTTCCCAACAATATTATCTGCGTCTCCAGCATCAACTTCTTTAACCTTACAAAACTATCAGTGGTATAATCAAAACAATCCATCACAAATTTTATCAAATAATCAAAATTTATCTGTTATGGAAGTTGGGATATTTTGTGTTTCTGCTAAAGATTCAGTTGGTTGTACTGATACAGAATGTTTTGCAATTTCTGTTGGTACTCTGATAATTTCTAGTAATCCCAACCCACCAAACATATGCATAGGCAATACAGTGTCATTGGAAATAAACTCCTCTTTCTCAAGTGTAAATTGGTCAAATGGACAACAAACCAATATGATAGTAGAATACCCCACCTCAAATAATGTTTACACAGTTGAGGCAGTTGATGGATTTGGATGTATAAAAACTGGAGAAATTTTTGTTGAGGTTGATTCCTGCTCTGCTTCCGATTTAAATGATTTCCAAAAAACACATAAAATTTTTCCAAATCCAAGTAGTGGAAAAGTAAATATTTATACCAACCATAACAATCTTTTGAATGTAAAAGTTTATGATATTTTTGGAAGAATTCTTTATAGAGAAATTAATAAATCAATTAATCACTCATTGATCCTCAAGAAAGGATTCTATATTTTCGAACTTTCAGATAACAAAAATACAATCAGAGAAAATATTATTGTAAAATGAAATATTTGAAATATTTCTTAATAATTCTTTGTTTTTTTTCCTGTGAAAAAGAAAGAGAATTAATTGGAGGTAATAATGCTCCATTTTATGATGAGGTTCCTACAATTTTGCTAGAGAACTATGTAAATAGATTATATATTGACCTGATTGGCAGGGAGCCACTTGATGATGAAATGGAGCGAGATGTACTTTATTTAAGAGATAATGATGTCAGCTTTGGTTCTAGAGACAGTTTAATTCTTAAACTGCAATCTGATACCCTATTTATTGAAGGAGACTCTTCATATAAGAAAGCATACTTTCACAGAACCTATGAAATGTTAAAAGTCAGATTGCTTGAAGGTGTTTCAAATGGAGTTATTCAACAAGAAATGGGTAATGCATACCAAAGATACCTTTCTGATTCGCTATTAGGAAATATGTTGGAAGCAAATAAAAGTCTATTACAATTTAATATGCTTTCAATGATTATTAGTTCAGAACATGAATACATGCACGGTAACATAAATATTAATGAGGTACATAGGAGAATGATATACAATCCAATCTATGACCAAATCAATATGAATACTTTTAATTTTGTTAATGCTTCCTTTGATAATTTGCTATACAGATATCCAACTCAATATGAGTTTGATGAAGTTTATAAGATGATTGAAGACAACACTGCTCAAATTGTTTTTGGCCAATCAGCTAATGATAAAGAGGGATTCACACATATCATTTCTAATACTAGGGAGTTTTATGAAGGAGTCATTCTTTGGTCTTATTTAACTTTATTGGCACGAAATCCAAGTACTCAAGAGACTGATTTTTTAATGCAATCATTTTATTTTGATTATGATTTGCAATATGTTCAAAGAGAGATTATGAAAACTAATGAATATGCACATTTTTAGAAAGTTTATTTTTTTAATATCATTTTTGTTGATTTTTGCTTGTAATAAGGAGGAGCCAGTTTATGAATTAAATCAAATAAATTCCTCTTCATACAATGCAAACAAGAACAAATTGAAATCAACAATGCAGTACATATCAATTTTATATGCAAACTTATTTCAAACAGCATTATCTTCAAATGAACTAGTAGAAATTACTAATTGCATTGAATCAATTGGGGATAAAGAAGTTGCTCATGAAATAGTGTTGAGTAGTTTTATGAACAGTCAGCAAGTGCTAATTCCATCTGATTCACTAATGAGAAGCGATTTGAATCATTTTATTGAAGAAACCTATAAACGTTTTTATGTTAGAGATATTACTGAGGCAGAGAGAAAGTTTTTTATTGATTTTTTTGAATCAAACCCTAACGTTTCATCAGAGATGGTTTATATGGCATTTGCACTCTCAAACGAATATCAGTTTTACTAAAATATTTTGTTATGAAAAGAAGAAAATTTATCAAAAAATCGCTGATAGGTGGAGCTGCTATAACAATGCCATTTGTTCTTCCATCAGGAAGATTATTTGCTTCTAGTGGAAATAGAATGGCTGATCATGTTGTTTTTGTTGCTTTTGCAGGAGGTGTGCGACAGCAAGAATCAGTGCTTCAAAGATATTTAGATGATAGTCAAGCATACCCTAGCGCTGGAAATATCATGTATAATATTTTAGATGGGGCACCTCCAACAGATAAAATAGTCTATGGAACTACTAATTATGTAAACGGAGATACTCCAATCCCAAAAATGCTTTCTCAAACACTTCAACAACAAGGAACATTCTTTAAGGAAGTTAATGCTTCAGTAGTGGGGCATTATGCAGGAGTAAACACTCTTTTGACAGGTAATTACATGTTTACGCAAGGATTAAGAAATAAACCTCTCACACCAACGATATTTGAGTATTTAAGAAGATTAACAGGAGAAAAAGCTACTAAAACTTGGTTTATTGGAAATGGCATTGGTAATTCCATCCCATTGTTGGATTACAGTACTCATTCAGACTATGGAGCTCAATACGGTGCTAATTTTTTAGCTCCAATTGTTACATTTGGAAACTCTGGAGATAAGCATTTAAAAAATGCAAAAGTATATCATCCTGAGGAAGAGCTGGATCCAATGTATAAGATGAAATATTTTCTTGACAATGTCTGGTACTCACAAGGTTCAGCACTACCTAATATTGGAAATACTGAAGAGGAGAAATTAGAAATAAAACAGTTTGTTAGAGACATGTTTCAAAAAAAGGATAATGGTTCAATAGCATTTCCACCAATTTCTGATAGTGGTGATTTACAGACAATTGGATATGCATGTGAGGTTCTAAAAAGATTTAAGCCAACATTAACAGTGATTTATCTATCTAATGTAGACGGATGTCATGGGAATTTCTCTTCTTACTTGAGAAGTTTACATAGGGCTGATCATGGTGTTGGACACCTCTGGGATTTTATTCAAAATCAAGTTCCTGAAATGTCAGGTAATACAACTATGATTGTTGCTCCTGAGCATGGTAGAAATGATGATCCAAACGGAATAAAAGATGCTAATGCTTTTTATGGTTATGATCATTCAGATTCTAATTCTCAAAGGATATTTAATATGATGGTAGGTCCTGGCATTGACTCGAATCTGTCAATTGGAAATGAAAATAATAAAGTTGGTGACATTGTTAACATTGCTCCAACTATTGCAGAGATATTAGGATTTAAAAACGATATAGTTAATACTGGTCTTCTTGCAAGTAATCAATCTTTTTTTGATCTAATATGATTAATAGGCTAACAATTTTAATGATATTATTTGTTTTAATCTCATGTAAAAAAGATGAGATTATAAATCCATATGATCATCTGGATTTATTTCCAGTAGTTTCTGAAGATTCAGTCTACTTTAATAATCCCTCATCTTTTTCTGCCTTGCATAATAATATTTTTGTACCAACTTGTGCGAATTCCGGATGTCATGACGGTAGTTTTGAACCAGATTTCAGAACCATTGAAAGCTCATACAATACGCTAGTATATCAACCAATAATAAAAAATGATCCCAACAATACTTATCAGTATAGAGTCTTACCAGGTAATTCCGAGATGTCTGTGATGTATAAGAGATTATTAATTGACATTGATGGAAACTCAGGCGTTATGCCTTTGTCAGCAGAGTATGATCCAGAACATTATTGGCACAATGACAAAGAGGAGCACATTCAAAATATTAAAAACTGGATTGATTCAGGTGCAGAAGATATGTTTGGAAATCTTCCTGTTTTACCAAATAAAGTACCAGAAATGAGAGGTTGTATTGCATTTGAACCTGGTCAAACATCTCCACTATCTAGATATCAGCCAAGAGGAACTATATATGTTCCCTCAAATTTAAATTTTGTTGATATTTATTTTAGCGTCGAAGATGACTTACTTGCTTCTAATCAACTTTCTTTCAATAAATTAAAGTACTCAGGCAATATTTTAAATTTTGAGAATAAACCATTCCATGATCTAGAGGTTTTAACAAATCCTTTAGTTGAAACAGGTTTTTATCAGAGTACTACTGATGAGTTTTTTCATAAATATAGTCTTGATGTCTCCCAATTTAATGTTGGAGATGTTGTCTTTTTAAAAATTTTTGTAGATGATAATGTTAATGGTGTTATTGAAATCCCTTCTAATGGAAGTGAGTATCAAATTATAAAACATTTTACATTAACAATAATATGAGAAATTTAATTTTCATTTTTTTTATTATGATTTTTATTTCATCATGCTCTAAAGAAGAAAATATTGAAGAATTTTTCATTACTCATGTTTCTACAAATCCTACCGAAATCACTGAATTTCAAGAAAATATTCAAGTTAGAATATCATACCAACATCCAGAAGGTTTCTTAGGATTCTATGATCCAGACTATTTATCGCTAGAAATTAAAGATAGTAGATTAGAAAACCCAGATTATTATCATCTCAATCCTTTGAACCCACCTAGTCAAAGTGTTTCTATAGTGGGAGAGATTTTTATTGAAATTGATGCTCCATTTGTTTTTGGAAATGGAAATAGTGAAAGCTTAAATTATGCAATTAGGATTCAAGATCAAAGCGGAACTTGGAGCAATTTAATAAATACAAGCACTATAATCGTTAACAAATGACTCGTTTATTAACACTTATTTTATTTTGTTTTTTAAGTTTTAATTCATTTGCTCAATTTTCTATGTCTAACCAAACTGTTTATGAATGCTACGGCACTTTAACAGACAGTGAAGCTAATTCTTTGAACGCTGGATGGTATGACCATAATGAAAACTATGCCTTTACAATTTGCCCTAGCAATACACTTTCAATAATAATTGATTTTACATCTTTCAATACTGAGCCAACTAATGATTATGTTATGATATATGACGGGCCAAACACAACATATCCAGTTCTTGCTGGCCCGTTTTCAGGAACAAACATACCGCCTCAAATAATTTCAACTGGCTGTGTGACAATTGTTTTTATATCTGATTTGAATGTAGCTGCTGAAGGATTTGAATTGGTTTGGGAAGCTGAGGTAACTCAACCATCAACACCTCAAATTTCATTTGCTCCAAATCCAACATGTAGTCTAAACACAGTTGTTGTGAATTTAGATCAAAAAATACACTGTGATTCTGTCTTAACTGCTAATTATTTATTTCAAGGACCCATAAATCAAACTGTTTCACCATTAGCTATAAATTGTATAAATGATTCTACAAATCAGATAGAATTAACATTAAGTCCCGGACTAAATCAAAGTGGACTTTATGATTTGTCATTTCATATGACTTATATTGACGAATGTGGTGATTCATGGTCTTTAATTCCTTCAAATCAAATATTTGTTAATGACTGTCCTCTTGAACTAACGCTCTCCAGTGATGATGATACAATTTGTTTAGGAGAATGTGTTAATATTTACTCTAGTGTTAGTGGAGGAGATTCGACTAGCTATCAATATAGTTGGACAAATTCTACAAGTAATAGCAGTATTATTAATGTTTGTCCTAGCTCTACAACCACCTATTTCTTGACTGTCAATGATAATGGTCCAGGATCACAAATTATTGATTCAATTACAATTGTTGTTAATACTCCACCAATTGCTCAATCAAATATTGATATTTGTCAAACTGGTTTACCGATATACTTGAATGCAAGCCCAAGTGGTGGGATTTGGAGTGGAACAGGAATCATATCTTCTAGCGGAGTTTTTTCTGCAGATGGCTTGCCATCTGGCTCATATGATGTTAATTATGAGTTTTCTGGATGTTCAGATTTTACAACAGTTAATGTGTTAGAAATTAATGCTGGTTTAGACATTTCTGCATGCGTTAATGCACCAACTTTCAATTTAAATACTATCAATACAACGGCTGGTGGAACATGGTCTGGCTGTTCATGCATACAGCCAAATGGTAATATTGATGTAGGAGGAGTCCCGACGATAATAAATGCTATTTACAGTCTGCCAAACGGTTGTTTAGATACAATAGATGTGACTGTATCAAGTTTGTCTGTTCAAGCTGACGATACTTTATGTCAGAACTCAGGAAAATACCCTATTAGCTTTAACCCATCAGGAGGTTCGTGGACAACATTGCCACAGAATCCGTTTTTAAGTAGTACATGTATTAATTCAATTTCTGATTTTCCATATGTACAAAATTTTGAGTTCGGTTTAAATAATTGGGTACATGATCCAAACAATGATTTTGATTGGTCTTTTAATTACAACTCAACACCCTCTGTTAATACTGGGCCTAGTATTGCTTTTGAAGGTATTCAATATTTATATACAGAAGCCTCTAACAATAACCACCCAAGTAAAACAGCAAGCATTATAAGTCCATGTCTAAATCTTTCTCAATATAACAATCCAATTCTTAGCTTTTATTTACATAAATATGGAGCTGGTCAAGGACGCTTTTCAATTGACTTATCTATCAATAATGGTGTTTCATGGATTTTAGACTTTTACAGTGTTGATGGTGATTTAGGAAATCAGTGGAACGAGGTTTATTTAGATTTATCAAATTTTAATTCATCAGAGCTTTTAATTAGGTTTAGAGTAATTACAGGAGATGGTTCTGTAGGTCCTGGATGGCAAGGTGATGTTGCTATTGATCAAGTTAGTATTCTCTCAGGTCCAGTCACTGTCGATGGTTTTTTCCTTTCAGATTATTCTAATGAAATTATTAACAATCTACAGTATTCAATTCAAGGATGCGATGATTTATTAAATATCACAATAAAAGAGGTAGATGCTGGTAATGATACTAGCGCATGTCCACTACAAAATCCTTTCAACCTTAGTGGGATACCCTCAGGAGGAATATGGTCTGGAAATTATATCACTAACCAAACTAATGGTACTTTTGATCCAGCCTTAGCTTCAGGACCAACAAATGTTTTGTATGAGATTAACGGATGTGTGGATACTATCAATATCAATGTAATCAATACTGAAATATTAATAAGTAATTATGATATCTGTCAAAATGAAGGAATACAAAACCTAAATAATGTAACTGTAAGTTATGCTGGAGGTTCCTGGTTAGGACCTGGAATCATTCAAATTAATAACAATTATTTCTTTAATCCCAATATAGCTGGACTGGGCTCACACTATTTAATTTATGAGTTAAACACTTGTCAAGACAGCTTTTTGGTAAATATCATTCAATCTTCAGAACTTTTGGATTCAATTTTTTGTATTCAATCAAATGACATTTTATTGAATTCAACTGCACCTGGTGGAACATGGGGAGGACCTGGTATAATTAATTCTAATACTGGTCTTTTTTCTCCAAGCTCATTGTCAGTTGGTACTTATCAAATTTTTTATCAAAGTCCATCATTTTGTATCGATACTTTTAATATTGAGATTTATAACTCTCCAAACCTTGCAATTACAGGAATTGAAGGATTTTATTGTAACGTTGATTCTAATATTTTAGTGAATGTATCTCCATCAGGTGGTATTTTAAGTGGAAACGGGATAGTTGCTAATTATTTTAATCCGTTTCTAGCAGGAGAAGGCTATCATCAGATAAGATATGAATATGGATCAGGAAATTGTCTTGTCTCAGTTGATACTGTTATTCAAGTAGGACCAAAACTTGATGTTAGTATTAGTCAGTCAAAGGATACAATTTGTGTTGGTGAAGAAGTAAAAATTTCTTCAAATGCAGTTGGTGGTAATGGAAATTATGTTTTTAGTTGGGATAATGGATTAAGCAACAGTTTTGAATATTTTTTATCTCCCATTAGCTCAACAACTTATAATTTATTGCTTTCTGATGGCTGCTCAGAAGATGTTACAGCATCTTTCTATGTTTTTGTGCATCCAAGTATAGATTTTACTTATGAAACATCTCAAATCAAATGTTATGGAGAAATTGGTTACATAAAGGCTGAAATGATTTCAACAGGAAATTATGAATTTAAATGGAATAGTTCTATTCCATCTCAGCTTGATAGTGTTTCAGATTTAGTTGGAAGTGATTATACTTTAGAAGTAATAGATGTTCTATCTAATTGTTCAAATTCAGAGCTAATTGAGATTCCCGGATATTCAAGAATAAATGCATCTTTTTTTTCCAACGTTAACCAATGTCAATCAATTTTATCATCAGAATTTCAATTTATTGACAATAGCGTCGTTAATGAATCTGAGATTTCAAATCAGAGCTATTGGAACTATGACGATGGATATTTTGAAAAGTATGTTTTTGGAACAAATCCGTTCCATACTTTTTCGGATACTGGACTTTTTAATGTTAAATTGATTTTAATAAATAAAGGAGGTTGTATTGATTCTTCAAGCGCTCAGATATGTGTAATGCCTGAAAATAAAGTTCATATACCAAAAAGCTTTACCCCAAACAATGATTTATGTAATGATAACTTTTTTGTGATAGGTGTTGGTGGTTTTGAAAAGTTTTCAATTAAAATATATTCTAGATGGGGTGGTGAGGAAATCTTCAAATCTAACAAGATTGAATTAGTAAGTTCATCATACAACTCATGCTTTAGTCAAAACTTAGCAGATTCGTATTATGTAATGGGAGAGTGGGATGGTCTTACTTTAAATGGAGAGGAAGCCCAATCGGGCATTTACGTATATGAAATCATTTACAAAGCTTACGGAGTTTCAGATAATAAAAAAGTTTTAGGAACTATTAATCTTATAAGATAATCACATACTTTCCCATAGAGGTTGATAGCCAATAATTTTCCAATCACTTTGATCATTTTGCTTTAATAGTATTGTTTCCTCAAAGTTTTTAGTTTTTTCAAAAAATGCTCTGTATTTAATTTCCACAAAAAAACCATCACCAATTCCTTTAAAATTATTTAAAAACTCTTGAGATAAGATCTTTCTGCTATGTTTTTTTTTACCAAACTCTTTAACCAAATCATTAAAATAACCATGCCAAGCAAGAGAATCGGTCATTTCTTTTACTTGATTATCCATCATTGAATATGTTAAGTCAAACCTAAAATTGTCCATATCATCTAACCATTTATTTGCTATAATGGTTGCGTCTTTTATATACTTGTCAGTGTACTTTTGACCAAAACAATTATTGTAAGTATTTAAAATGATGATTGAAAGAAGTACTTTTTTTAGTTGATTACTCATAAAAATTTAGTTTTTATTGAATTTTTTGTTCTAGCAAATTTAGTTTTTATTGTTAAAAATCAAG
>CACAMX010000014.1 GCA_902533655.1 uncultured Bacteroidota bacterium | reverse complement strand
GAGTATTTAACCATCTTTTTTCCAGTAATGTATGAATATGGCTGTCCAACTCTAGCAAATAGAAGTCTAATATAATCATAAATTTCAGTAAGGGTTCCAACAGTTGACCTTGGATTTTTATTAGTAGATTTTTGCTCAATAGCTACAACAGGACTGAGTCCTTCAATTTTATCAACATCAGGCCTGCTAATATTTCCAGAAAAATATCTTGCATAAGAACTAAATGTTTCAAGATATCTTCTATTTGCCTCAGCATGAATTGTATTAAATGCCAAACTTGATTTTCCACTGCCACTTCTACCTGTAAAAACTATTAATTTATTTCTTGGAATTTGTATATCAATATTTTGCAAATTATTTTCTCTTGCTCCAAATACTGAAATAGATTTATCCTCATCAAATTTTTTCAACATATTTCTAACTAGGTAATTTTATTTTATAAAACTTTTTGGATGCGTTTGGAAGCTTAGAACTTCTTAACCACGGATTATAAAGCTTTAACATTTGGTAATTGATATTTTTTTTCTCACTGAACTCATATAAATTATTGATAGTGTTGTTTACATGTATGCACTTATAACTCAAAGGCTGATATAGATCTTTGCTTCTTATGTTAAAACCATATTTTTTTGGATTTTCAAAAATCGTTTTAACAGCTAAAATTCTGAAAATATATCTAGATGTCTCACTATTTAGATTTAAATCATAATAACTATCAACATTTTGTTTTTTTAAATTGCTTCTCATTCCGTTAATGCCCATATTGTAAGAGGCAGCGGCTATTGTCCAATTGTTAAATTCTTCAAATGCTTTGTTTAGATAATCACATGCAAACTGAGTTGCAATTTCCAAATTATATCTTTCATCAATGTCTTTATTTACCTCAATACCATACTCCCTAGCAGTAGATCTCATTATTTGCCAAATTCCAGAAGCACCTGAGGGAGATCTAACATTTTCTAAACCACTTTCAATTACTGCTAAATATCTAAAATCCTCTGGTATTTTATTAGCATTTAATATGCTGTCTATAATTGGGAAATATCGATTAGCTCTCTTTATGTATAAAATTGTGTTGGATTGCCAATAAACATTTTTTAATAACTCTTTGTCGAATCTTTCCCAGACAAAATCATCTTCAAGTGGCACCTTTTCATTTACAAATTCAAATTCCAGAATCTTATTCAGTGAAAATATTGAATATTTTTTATTAAAAATGCTTTGATGAATCTCATCTTCTGATTGCCATTTTTTAAATGAGTACAAAAAAAATATAATTAAAAAAAAGAAAAGAAAATTCTTATTAATTACTTGTCTCATACAAACTTGCTTTGAAAGTTGTCAAAACTCTCGCCAATCAAGTCTTTCTCTGATATGAAAGGTTTTAATTTAATACTCCAATCAATATTGAGCTTAGAATCGTTCCACAGAATTGTTCTCTCAGACTCTTTATTGTAAAAATTTGTGCATTTGTATGAAAAAATGGTATCCTTTTCAAGAGATAAAAATCCATGAGCAAAACCTTCTGGTATCCAAAAAATTTTATTATTTGTTGCTGATAAAATAACTTTTTCATGTTGCCCATATGTTTTTGATTTCATTCTTAAGTCAACTGCTACATCCAAAACCGAACCTTTGATAACTCTCACTAACTTACCTTGAGCATACGGTGGAACTTGAAAATGAAGTCCTCTAAGGCAGTTTTTTTTTGAAATTGACTGATTATCTTGAACAAATTTTATGTCTTTTAAATATTTTTTAAAAATATTTTCGTTCCATGACTCAAAAAAAGAACCTCTGTCATCTTCAAAAATTTGTGGTTCAAATATATATAAACCCTCTATCTTAGTTTTAGTTGCTTTCATATTGATAACTCACAAAGATAAAAATTGACAATGACATAAATAAATGAATTCAAAAAATTAAATTTGTTTAAAAATAAATTATGAAAAAATATATTAAAATTGTATTAGTAGTATCGGTAATTTCTTCATGTCAAAATTTGACTCAGCAAAAATTTAATTTAGATGAAGCCAATGAACTAGAAAAGGTATCATACAGCATTGGAATAAATGTAGCAACTAGCATAAAATCAGAAGGTCTTGATTCAATCAATTCATTTTACATAAGCAAAGGATTTCAAGATGTTTTTGAAAACAAAGATTTAGCTATAAATATTGAAGAAAGTAATAAAATAATTGGAGAGTATTTTAATAAAAAACAAGATGCAAAAAATCAAAAATTAGCTATTGATTCAAAAATATTTCTAGATCAAAATAAGCAAAAAGATGGTGTTATGACAACCGAATCAGGGTTACAATACCTTATTTTATCAGAGGGAAAAGGTAACAATCCAACTTTGAATGATAATGTCACGGTACATTACCATGGAACATTAATTGATGGAACTATTTTTGATAGTTCTGTTGATAGAAAACAACCTGCAACTTTTCCACTTAATGGAGTAATACCAGGATGGCAAGAAGCACTTCAAATGATGTCAGTTGGTAGTAAATGGAAAATTTTCATCCCATCTGAACTTGCTTATGGCGAAAGTGGAGCCGGTGCGATTGGTCCAAACTCAACTCTTATTTTTGAAGTTGAATTATTGAGTATTAATTAGTTTTTCTTGACCAAGTAGCAGTTCTACCTAGAAAAGGCATGCTAATAATATATCCCTTCAGTTTAAGCTCGTTTTCATTAACTAGAGTAGCTGTACCACCATATAACTTTCCTTTTTTAGGATCATAAATTCTTCCATCTTCCCAAATATTTTCTTGATCATTGTACTTAAAGCTATGCATGATTTTTAGCCCCATTCTTTTTCTTGATCTAAGCTTTTCATCAGGATTCTTCAAATCAAGCTTAGCATTGCCCTTACTGTCAAGAGGTTCCTTTAACCAAGTTGTCTTACCGCTAATTGAATTACCTTCCTTGTAAATTGTAACAACAGCATCCTTTTCTTCGTTAAACCATTCTCCAAATATGTCTGATTCACTTTGTGCAGCGCAGAAAACATACACAACTGAAAATAAAGTTGAAATTATTATTTTTTTCATTTTTGTTTTTTTTCAAAGTAACAAAAATATTTTTACTTCTTTCTGAAATATATACTGATTGGGACTCCTTTAAAATTAAAGTTTTCTCTTAATTTGTTTTCGAGAAATCTTTTATAAGGTTCTTTGATATATTGAGGTAAGTTAGCAAAGAATACAAATGATGGGCTTTTTGAAGTTAATTGTGTACAATATTTTATTTTAATATACTTTCCTTTTACGGCAGGTGGTGGTGTATTTTTTATAATATCAAGCATTATGTCATTTAATTTGGAGGTTGTAATTTTTTGAGACTTATTTTTAAAAACACTCAAAGCTACTTCAATGCTTTTAATCAATCTATTTTTTGTTAGTGCCGATACAAAAAGTATTGGAACATCATCAAATGGTAAGATTTTTGCTTTAATTTTCTTTTCAAACTCCAAAGATGTGGATGTTTCTTTTTCTATTTTATCCCACTTATTGACTAAAATTACGATACCTTTTTTATTTCTATCTGACAAGTGAAATATCTTTTGGTCTTGACTTTCAAAACCTCTTTCAGCATCTATTAAAAGGATACAAACATCAGATCTCTCAATTGATTTTATAGAACGCATAACTGAATAGAACTCCAAGTCTTCATTTACATTTTTCTTTTTTCTTATTCCAGCAGTATCAGTTAAAATGAAATCAAACCCGAATTTTTTTACTCTCGTATCTAAGCTATCTCTAGTTGTTCCTGCTATTTCGGTAACAATATTTTGATTTGTCCCAATAATAGAATTTATATATGATGATTTTCCTGCGTTGGGCCTTCCAATAATTGCAAAACTTGGAATATCTATTTTCTTCTCATCTTTTTCGTCTACATATTTGATAACCTCGTCTAATAAATCTCCAGTACCGCCACCATTAATTGATGAAATACAAAAGAAATCACCCAATGAAAGATTATAAAATTCTAAAGAGTCATTTTGTAGCATTGAGTTATCCACTTTATTAACAACTAATATTACATCCTTATTACTCTTTCTTAGAAGATTTGCAACTTCAATATCCATTTCAGTAACTCCACTTTTCACATCAGTTACAAAAAGAATACAACATGATTCCTCAATTGCCAGATTTACTTGACTTCTAATTTCTTTCTCAAAAATATCCTCGGTATTTTCTACATAACCACCAGTGTCAATTATTGAAAAATCTTTTCCCGACCAGTTGACTTTACCGTAATTTCTATCTCTGGTAACACCACTAAACTCATCAGTTATAGCACTTCTAGTTTGGGTTAGTCTATTGAATAAAGTAGACTTACCAACATTGGGTCTTCCAACTATTGCAACTATATTACTCATTGATATCCAAATTTTTTCAGCTTCTTTTCATCATCTCTCCAGTTCTTACTTATTTTAATAGGTGTTTCTAAAAAAACCTTTTTATTAAAAAGTTTTTCAATTTCGAATCGAGATTGAGCACCAATTTTCCTTAGCTTGGAACCTTTGTGACCAATTAAAATAGCCCTCTGACTGTCTCTCAACACATAAATATTAGCTCTTATTCTTATTAAACCGTTATCTTCAATGAATTCCTCTACTTGTATATTAACAGAGTAAGGAATTTCTTTTTGAAAATTATCTAAAATTTTGTTTCTTATAATTTCTTCAACTAAGTATCTTTCTGATCTGTCAGTAAACCAAGTTTTATCATAAAAAGGTGGAGACTCTTGTAAATTAGACTTGATAGTTTCTAAAACTTTTTCAAGATTAAATTCTTTTTTTGCAGAAATTGGAATAACATCTGAATCTAAAAAATCCGATTGTAAAGATTTCATAATA
This sequence comes from uncultured Bacteroidota bacterium, assembly GCA_902533655.1. GTDB lineage: Bacteria > Bacteroidota > Bacteroidia > Flavobacteriales > BACL11. The sequence goes on along the minus strand of CACAMX010000014.1, from coordinate 12,170 downwards.
TCTTCTACTTTTTGTTGATTGATTAGATCGATTTTATTTATGACTATTAATAAAGGTACTTTAAGTTCTAACAAAATATCTTTAATCTTACCCACAATATTCTTGTTTGAGTTAGAATCAAAGACATAAACTACTAAATCTGAATCTACAAATGATGACATCACATAACTCATCATTTTTTTTTGGAGTTTATATTTTGGATCAATTATACCGGGAGTATCAGAAAAGACTATTTGATAATTTTCTGAATTATAGATACCCAGTATTCTGTCTCTAGTCGTTTGTACTTTAGCATTGACGATAGATAATTTTTCTCCTACAAGTGCATTAACTAACGTTGATTTACCTGCGTTTGGATATCCAATTATGCTTACAAAACCTGATTTATGTTTCATTTTGCAAAGAAACAAAAAAAGGGCAATTGAATTGATTACCCTTTTTTATTAAAGAAGTTTATGGCTTATTTTCCTCTATTAAAATTGAATCCAACACTCAAAGTCAATGCATGACCTGATTGCAATAGATCCTTATCTAAATCTGAACCTTGGGGATCACCCAAAAAATGATTTTTTCTTGACGGTACCCAAGCTATATTTATTGGTAAGTTTAAATCTCCAGATTTAATAGTATGACCAACAGCAAAAACCATTCCAAATCCTGTAAATGAAGCCGTAGGACCCGCTGCAATTTCAAAACCATTAGCTCTTCTTATACCCATAAGTGCAGAAACACTTGGTAAAAACAATCCCTTCTCAATCCCTCCGACTAAACCAATCCACTCTATGAGACCAATAAAATCTTCTCCCTCTGCAAATCTGGTTTCCCATTGCCATCCAATTTGAGTCATTAATGAAGGTTCTTGCTTGTAATCAACTGGATTATTATCATTAATATCTCTATCATCATTAATGATATCAGCTAATAAGCCAGGGTCAAGGTAAGTAATACCGAATCTTGGACCATCTAATTTTTGCACTCTGTTTTGAGATAATAAGAGCTGATTTGTAGAAATTATCAAACAAATAGTAATAATAAATTTTTTCATTTAAATAAATTTTAGTTAATAATGGCCAAAATTAATTCTATGAAATTTTAAAGTTATGCAATGCATTATGCAATGCATAGTTAATTTATGAAGTCTCACTTAGCTCATCTAAAAGCAAAGTCCATTTTTCTTCTAAAGAATTAATTTTCCGCTTTATTTTTTCATAATTAACATACTCTTCATCCTCAATCTTTTTAGAAAAATTATTTTGATTTTCTTGTATCTTGTTTTCTATTAAACTTAGCTGGCTAGCTAAACTTTCAATCTCATCTTCAGTTCTTTTTATTTTTCTTAAGATGATATTTTTTTGTTTGTCAATTTTTTTAATTTGGTAATAAGATTTTTTTTTGGAATTATTTTCCTTTTTGTCAATAACATTATTAGTAGTGTCTTCATACTGCCTGACATTTGAAAGGTTTTTATTTTGTAAAAAACTATTTATATCACCACGATACTCTTTGATTTTTTTGGAACTAAACTCATAAACCTTAGTAGTTAAATTTGAAAGAAAGTCTCTATCGTGAGAAACAATTATCAAAGTTCCATCAAATTCTATTAAGGCTTTCTTTAACAATTCTTTTGAATGAATATCCAAGTGATTAGTTGGTTCGTCCATGATTAAAAAATTATATGAGTCATTTAACAACCTACATAATGAAACTCTTGCTCTTTCCCCTCCTGACAGTACTTTAATTTTTTTAAACACATCATCATCTGAAAACAAAAAAGAGCCTAAAATTGTTCTAGCATTCATTGAAGAATCATAACCTCTAGCATATTCAACTGTCTCTAATACAGTCATATCATTGTCTAAATAGTCTGCTTGGTCCTGAGCATAGTAACCAATTGTAACATTATATCCTATTTTTAATTCTCCTTCAAAATCTAAAGTCTTGGAAATAATTTTTGCAAGTGTTGTTTTACCTTCTCCGTTCTTTCCAACGAATGCTACTTTGTCACCTCTTGTAAGCTCAAAATTTATATTTTCCAGTACTAGTTTATTTGAGTAAGATTTACTTACATCTACTAACTTCACTGTAACTTTTCCTGACCTTTGTGCTTTTGGGAACTTAAGTTTTATCTTGGAAGAATCATTTTCATCAACCCTTACTATTTCTAATTTATCAAGTTTAGTTTGCAAGCTTTTTGCAAATTTTGCTTTGTTTTTTTTTGCCCTAAACTTGTTTATTAAGTCTGTTGTTTGCTTAACAAATTTTTCTTGATTTTTTTTAGACTGAATCTGCTTTTCAATCCTATCTTCTCTCAACTTCAAGTATTTAGAGTAATTAGACTTATAATCACTTATTGAAGAAAAAGAAATTTCAATGGTTCTATTAGTAACATTGTCTATAAAAAATTTATCATGAGAAACCATTACAATAGCTCCTGAATAATTTTTAAGCCATTTTTCTAACCAGATTATTGATTCAATATCTAAATGATTTGTAGGTTCATCTAATAGTAAAACATCAGGCTTTCTTAATAGAATTTTAACCAATTCTATTCTCATTCGCCAACCTCCACTAAACTCATTAGTATTTCTTTCAAAATCAATAGTATTAAAGCCAAGTCCTTTAGAAACTGATGCAATCTCTGAGGAAATCTTATCTCCCCCTAATAAACTAAGCTCTTGTTGCAAGTCACTTAGTTTATCCAAATTTTCCAAATATTCTTTCGACTCGAAATCTTTACTTGTAGACAAGAGGTGATTAATTTTCTCTATTCTTCTTTCAATATTTTGAATTTCATTAAATGCTTTTTTAAATTCATCCAATAAATTAGAATCATTGACAAAATCTAAGTCTTGAGGTAAATATCCAATGTTAATATTATTAATAAAATCTATCGATCCAGATTTAGGACTTATTTTTTTGGACAATAAATTTAACAATGTTGTTTTTCCGGCACCATTTCTTCCAACCAGACCAATTCTATCTCCAGGATTTATTTGAAAAGAAATCTGTTCAAAAATATCTTGACCACCAAAATAAAATGACATTTGATTTACTGAAACCACAGAACAAATTTAGTATTCTGATTATAATTATTTGTCATATAAAGTATATACATTATATTTGCATTAATATCGCGGGGTGGAGCAGTTGGTAGCTCGTTGGGCTCATAACCCAAAGGTCGTCAGTTCGAGTCTGGCCCCCGCTACACAGTAAAAGACCCCTTAATTGAGGTCTTTTTTTTTGAATGCTATTTAAATTTAATTTATTTTTCAGTGATTACAAACTCTCTTATTACATGGCGATCATTAACTCTTGTTCTTATAAAATATATTCCATTACTAAGTTGAGAGATATCAATTTGAGTTTTTGTTGAAGAAATAATTCTTTTTCCAAAGATGTTATAAATTACTGCCTCATCAAAAGTACCACCCAAATTAATAAAATTATTTACATTTTCCCAGGCTTGCGATACACAAAGGAACGGTGTTAGAATAAATAGAAATAAAAGTTTTTTCATGTTTGTAGATTTAAGGTAAATATATAAATGATTTACGATTTATTTAATATTGTTAGAGATAAACTAAATCTATTTTATATCCTCAGTTAAATCTAATTTTTTAAAATCTGGAAATTTTAGACTTGTGAAACCAACTGATAATATTGTCATAATTCCACCAAAGACAACTGCTGGTACAGTTCCCATTAACTTTGCAGTTAGTCCACTTTCAAAAGCCCCTAATTCATTTGAAGATCCAATAAAGATAGAGTTTACAGAAGCAACTCTTCCTCTGACCTCATCTGGAGTCTTTAACTGTAAAATTGTTTGTCTAATTATCATTGATATTCCATCTGTTAAACCATAAATAAACAGTGCAAATATAGATAAATAGAATAGTGAAGAGATTCCAAAAACAATTATGGATATTCCAAAACAAAAAATTGCCGTTAAAAGCTTTTTACCAGCATTTTTAGTAACAGGAATATAAGCGGATGTAAACATGATAATTAGAGAACCAGCAGCTGGCGCTGCTCTTAACATTCCAAAACCTTGTGACCCAACATTTAATATATCTTGAGCATAAATAGGTAATAATGCGATTGCTCCCCCAAATAGAACCGCGACCATATCAAGTGTAATTGCGACAAGAATAGCTTTTGTTTTAAAGACAAAAGATAAACCAGCTTTCAAACTTTGCATTATTGGCTCTCCTATTTTAGGGTTTAAAATAGGCTTCTTTTTAATAAATAAAGTTAATATTAAAGCGATAGCAATTGCAGACAATACGAATCCCATAGATGAATTAACTCCGATCCATGCGATTGAAAAACCAGCGAAAGCAGGCCCTATAACAGCTGCTAGCTGCCATGTTGAGCTACTCCATGAAGCTGCATTAGGGTATATCTTCTTAGGAACAATCAAAGCGACCAATGAAAAAATTATAGGACCAAAAAATGCTCGAACAAAACCACCAACAAAGACTAAAAAATAAATAGAATACAATACTTGTTTAGATGAAAAAACAGAATAAAAGTATTCACTAGTAACAAAATAAAAGCCAAAAGAAATTATTAAAAAAGCAAATATTGCTAAAACAAAAAGTCTCTTTTTTTCATTTTGATCAACGATATGACCTGCAAAAAGTGCCATAGAAATCGCTGGAATTATTTCTACTAAACCAATGAGCCCCAGTGAAAGTGGATCTTTAGTCAGATTATAGACCTCCCACTCTACAATGATGAACTGCATAGACCAACCAAAAACAAGAATGAACCTAATAAGTAAAAAAAAGTTGAACTCTCTAAATCTCAGAGCAGCATATGGATCATGATTTTTTTTTAATTGATTCAAAAGTTAGTAATCTAAAACTATTTTTTTTAAAATGTTTCCATTTTTATCAACATCAAAAATCCGTTTAGATTTTTGATTTATCTGTTGACCTAAAAAATTGATTTTTAAAATTTGATTTTTATCAATTGTTTGTTCTGAGTTAATGAGGTTATAGCTAGTATTTGAACCATTAATTATTTTCATAACTCCAACTTCAGTATCACCTTGAGCATCCGTATCATTGAATATAACAAAACCACCATTTACTAAATCCCCATATTCTGTAGCTGTATTTACTTGATCTTGACAAAAAATATCACTTCTTGTAATAGTTCCATTGAAATCTGTTTGTAGCACCCATCCGTTCCAAATATCAGAGGGTAAGAATGGGGGATTAATTGCAGAATAATTTCCTTCATCCCCACTTCCTCCAAACATGTATATTCCATCATTTCCTATCTTAATTCCATAGAGTTCATTTCTTATATGGTCTAAACTGTATCCTCTAGGATTTGCGTAATGTTTAATCCAATTAACATTAGCGTCTGTATCTAATTTAACACAAGAGTAATCAAATGGGTCACCTGCTCCACTCCTTCCAGTATGCCCTCCATAGTATATATTATCGTCGTTGTCTATTGCTAAATCAGCAGGTATAATATCTTCAGAACTTGAAATATTCCTTGTCCAAAAATGGTTTCCAGACTTATCTAGCTTTGTTAGTTTTAAATCTTGTTCATACTCAGTACCTGCTGAAAATATATAACCATCCGAGCTTTCTACGAGTGCTATTGAATACTCAGATTGTAAATTTATATTTGACCAAATTTCACTACCATCTGCTGGGTCTATTTTCATCACTACTTCTTGTCCAGCGTAAACAACAAAAATTGTTCCAGCTTCATCACCATTAACAAAACCAGCAGCATAAATATATCCATCGGATGCACTTATTGTCATTCTGATACCATCAAACTCATATAAATTAGCTCCATTTGAATAAGTCTTATCCCAAATAATTGTACCGTCATCTCCATTCAATCTTGCTATCCACCTTTCTTGTGTAGTTCCTGAACCACCACATACTATATAATCAACTCTACCGTTTTCATAGTATTGAGAAATCCCAAAACCAACTTTGTTATTTAATGTTTTTGTCCAGATTAATTGCCCATTATTACCATCAACCTTATGAACTCTAGCCATATTATTTGGCATAAAAACTAAAGCACAGTTTCCATCACTATCAACTAGTCCTCTGTTTACTTTTCCTTCAGGACCACTGGTGAAAACATTTTCCCACTCAATATTTTGATTGTACTCTGTATTGCTTGGAACAATTTGAGATGAGGCATGTAATGATATACAAAGCAAAAAGATTAGAATTTTTTTCATCTTATTTTAATATTATTTTTTTTTCAATTGTTCCATCACTGTAGATATAAAACAAAATGTTGCTATTACTTGTATTTCTTCCAACAGGGTCAATGACTCTAATAACTTTCTTTTTGTATTTACTGTTCACAGAATTCGTATTGGTTGAACTACACCCCAATTCATTTATATAATCCCACAGTTGATAATTATATGTAGTTGAAATAAATGAGTTAGTATCAGGATCATTACCCATTCTAACTATAACCATATTTTTAGAAGGTACAATATTAATTATTTGACCATTTTTTCCAAGTGCTGATATCATATCTGTGGGAGCATTAGAGATCAAGCTTCCATTAAATGTAAACTGTATTCTGGGCTGCATATGTGAGTTTTTTCCATTCAGCCACCATAAATACCCATATGATTTATTTAAAGGCTGAGAAGTATTTATCATTTGATTAAAATAAATAGAATCATTAAGTATTGAAGATCCGTTCCATTTACCTTCATTCAAGACTAATAATCCAAATCTGGCCATGCTTCTAGTGTTACTATAAAAAAGATTGGTATTGTTTACACCAAAAAAACCAAACATTCCAATTTGAGAATTAAGTTTTTGATTGATATACATATTAATTCCTTGTCCTGTAGCGCTCTCAACAACATCTCTTAAAAGTTGATAAGGAGCATTATGATAAGCCCATCTGCTGTTAGGAGTGTCCAGAAAAAATAAGCATGTATCATCAATACAATTGAGATCAACACCAATGTCATTAATTCCAGTTGTCATCATCAGCTGGTGCTTAATTTTAATATTTCTTTCCTGTGAAGAGGAGCAGCTTGTCCATCCACTTCCAATGTATGTGCTTGTTGAATCTTCAATATTTAAATACCCCTCCTCTTGCGCTTTTCCGACAATTACAGCCATTAAACTTTTTGCTGCAGAAGCCCAATACCAATATGTTGTATCGCTATGACCATTTAAATAATTTTCTAAAACTATTTTTCCGTCTTTTAATATTATAAATGACTTTGTGTTAGTCATTTCTAAGAAATTAATTAAGGTATCTATGTTTTCTTGACACCAGTTTAAATTTGATGGAGATAAAGTATCCCAACTATTACCTGAAATTGGAGGAAAATATGATTGTGTGTATGAGCTGATTGAAAAAAATACTATCGAAAAAAACAACAGATATTTAATGATTGAAATATGACTAAAAAATGATCTCATATAGTTTAAGCGAAAGATGATATGAAAATCCTAGCACAAAAGGATAGATAAAAAATAACCATAATATATTCAAAAGACCTACTTTAAAACAATATGACCAACCATTTTTTAACAAATTAGGACCAAACTCGTACCATGTAAGAACACCTAATTTCGGTATAAGTACATTTACTACAATAGCAGTAATTAAGACAAAAACTCCACCAAAAAAAATCTTAATGATCAATGATTAATTGTTTTTGATAAGTTCCATCACTGTATTTGATAATTTTAATTTTTTTCGAATGTTGATTGATTTCTCTACCAAGAAAATCTGTTGCTCCAATAATTTTCCTGTCGCTCTTGATTTCAACTGCCGAGGTAGAATTCAAGCATGGAACTTTCACCTCAATATCATAATAAAAATAGTAGTATCCTGGTGACGAGGCACTTGACCCTGTTATTGATAATATTCCTCCAATATCATATGGAAAGATAGCTCCTGAATTATTTCTATATAGACCTGGATTATTAGCTGAAACTCCAAGTTGAAGGTTATTAGCAACGGGAACCTCAAAGTTAAGATCTAATCTTTGTTCACCTGACAAAACAAAATGTGTAGTATCATCAATAACAGTCCCGTTCTGATTTCTTAGCTCGAATGTCACTGATGTATTTGCATCAGCATAGAACTTCGCAGAGCTAATTACACAATTTTCAGAGGAATTAAAAATAAGATGTTGATTACCGTTAAAGTACCCTCCGGTTGAAAATGTATTATCAATAGCACCTCCATTGGCGGTATTAGTATTGGCATTGGGGTTAAAATTAGTTGCCGTTGAGTTTGTACATCCAAGAATTGGTAAAATACAGCTACCATCGTCAAAACATGCTTGAGCATTAAAATTAATAGCATAGGGATCCGTACATCCTGCAATGTAACAGCATGATCCATCATCAATCGTTGCAATTGATGAATAATTTACAGCATAAGGATCAGTACACCCACAATCCTGGCTCAACTTATAGCTGTAAATATTTAAAGGATATGATGCCGGAAATGTTGAGGTATTTTGTCCTAGCAAAAAGTAAATTTCACAATCTAATACGAAACAGCCTGGAGCCCATATGGCGTCTCCGGGATGAGAAGGAAGCTGATTCCAACTATCATTTGCAGGATTATATTCCCAAAATTCTCCCTCATCAAGCGGTGAATGATCTTCACCGTCTCCACTAATAATGTAGCCTTTACCATTAAATGAAAACTGAGTTCCAGCAACACGTGATTCTGAAGGGAAATTAGCTAATTGTGTCCAACTACTTGAAGATGGATTATATCTGTAAAAGTCATTAAAAATATAAACACCTGTTGATGGATTACTACCAGGCCCTGTTGAGCTTCCATGACCGAATCCAACATATGCGAAATCATCAATTGAAAAATAAAAAGGATGATGACGAGTATTGCCTGGTAAATCAGGTTTTTGTGTCCAAGTATCAGTATTAATGTTGTACTCCCACCAATCATTCAAATTTGAAGTATTACTACCACATCCAACAAAAACACTATTTCCTACAACAACCATAGCAGGATGATTTCTTCCAGCACCTGGAAATGAAGCTAGCTGAGACCAAGAATCATTTGTAATATCATATTCCCACCAATCATTTGGAAAATTACCGCTTGGGTCAGAACCAAATCCCATGTAAGCTTTATCGTCTTTAGCAACACCATAAGCATATCCTCTATCACCACCAGGAAAGTTAGCAAGCTGAGACCATGAATCTGTGTTTTTATCATACCGATAAGTGTTATCAGTGTTAGAGCCAGAAATAACAAAGCCGTAGTTATCATACGAAAATGTGATTGGATGATGAACGCCAGTATAAGGAAATTGAGTTGCAATATTCCAATTTTGTGAATAGGATACAAAAGGAAGTAAAAGAATTATGATTAACCTAGCTAGCAATTTTTTTTTTACAAATTTAAGTATTATTTATTGTTTTCTAAAAAAAAACGTTTTTGGTGAGATCCGTCATTAAATATGTAAATCAAATATTTATCATGAGATGGTTGTGTAACTTGACCATAAATATCAACTATTTTTAATAGCTTCTTATGTTTCTTTGTTTCATGCTGATACGTTGGGAAACAGTTGTTGCTGAAGCTCGTCCATGTGTCCCTAGCCCAATTATATTCAGCCCAGTTAATATTATCTACATCAACACACGTTAAGTTGGGGTTGTTCATAGAATTAAAATACCAAAGACCGGAATTATTACCGTTTTTTAAGTTGATATAACTTAAGTCATTACTTCCGCAGGAAACTTCAAAAAGTTGAGGATTATTGCTTAGGTCTAATGTTGAAATTTGATTTGTGTAGCAGAAAAGTTCTCTAAGAGAAATAAAATCTTCGATACCAGTTAAATCAGAAATATTTCTGTTATTAATATATAATACTGTAACGGTATCAATTGATGCTGTATAAACATAATTATCAATGATTGAGTCAACATCTAAATTTATTAATGCCTGCTCAAAGTTATTATCTGGTACGTATGTATACTGTGAATATGAATTACCTGCAAATAGGAAAAAGATCAAAACGATTAAATTTTTCATTTTTTTATATTTTTAATGTTTACAATCAATTTATATTGAAAAGTTTTGAATAATCTAATTTTTTTGGATTCTGTTTGTCTTTTCTATCTATTAAAATAAGCTATTTTCAATGTATTACTATTTTTTTTGATTCAACAATTTTATTATCAGAATACAAGTTCATAATGTACGTTCCACTTTCAAATGGTTTCATATTAATTATTTCCTTGCTAGTAAAAGAGTTCTCTTTGACCAGTCTTCCTTTTATATCATAGATCTTATATGAGTTTAAGATTATATCACTGTATGAATCTAATTTGATAGTTTTATCTTCTATTATTTGTTCTGAAAAATTTGATTTTAATTGATTGTTTACAAAGGTGAATGAATTGTTTGTAAAAGTAACATCTAATACATTATCGCCAGAGTCTACGTACGCCTCTGCTAAAAAGAACCTAGAATCTGGATTATTGGTCCACCATTGATAAGATACATCCTCTTCAAAGTCAGAAAAAGGAATCTGATACCAACCTGTTCCACTTCCGCTTATCGTATCAATACAATGAACCTGGATATTAGTTGTGGAATTCCTTTCAACTCTTAATCTTAAACAATCATACAACCCCATTGGAAGCTGTATAGTTCCATAAGCATCTACTAAAAATTCTGTTACAATATCACCACTTACACTTATTGTATCAGCAATGTGAGCTGAAAAACCTGAAATTAAAGCAGCAGAATAACCATATGTAGCTAAAATTAAATCGACAAAAGGTCCAGAAATTGAAGAATCAATAAATGTTATTGGTCCATTAATAAGTGATGCACCATAATTTAGCGGTAGAGGAAGCACAACTACTGGATCTGCAAAAACTGAATCATCAATCCCTAGCAATTCTATTTTCGATGGTGTTTTATTTAAAAATACATGTTCAACACCATCATACATACAAAGATTTGAATTTGGATAAGCAGTGCTATATTGAGTTGAAGCTGGAGAAATACACTGCTGAGTATATGATCCTATTACTTGTAATGAGGAAAAATCCCAAAATTGATTTGCCCCTGGACTTCCAATATTTATAGCAGAGCTAGGTGAGGTATCGTCAACTTGCTGAATAACATCTCCAACAGAGATTAAATCGTTATCTGTAATTGTTATTTGTGAAAAAGAATAATGAAAAATAAAAAAAATTAATATGGTCAAATATATTTTCATGTTTTTGTTTCAAATTTAACTTATTTTTTTTTGGTTAATCATTAATTACTAAACTCAATAAATAAAAACTTAATATTGCAAAATGAATATCTATAAAAATAAGTTATGGTTTAAGCATGATCTATATTTTTTCATAAGAAGAAATATTTTATTCATTAAAAATATTTTCTTTTCAAGAAAAAAACATAAATTTTTATTTATTCTAAGCCCACCATACAGCGGATCAACTCTTTTAACACAAATTTTATCAACATCTAAAAAAATTAGTTGTAATAACTACATAGCGACTATGGAAGGTCAACTATTACCTACATTAAGAAATTTCATGTTTGATAAAAACAGGTGGAATGAAAATTACAATTATGATTGGTCTAAAATTAAAAGAGTATGGATGAAATATTGGGATCAAAGTAAAACCATACTAATGGACAAAACTACAACAAACATAATGAGGTTTGATGAAATAAAAAAAGAGTTTGATAATATTTATGCCATTTGCCTGGTTAGAAATCCATATGCAGTTATAGAAGGAATCATGAGAAGAAACTCAAAATCACTAGAATTTGCAATAAATTTTGTTTTAAAAACACTTGAGTATCAAAAATATAATATAGAAAACAATGACAACCTAATTTGGATTACTTACTCTGAAATTTGTGATAATCAACAACTTGTAAATAAAAAAGTTCAAAAAATTCTACCTGAACTAGACGACTTAGATTTTAATAAATTTTTTAGTGCTCATAACTTTAAGAAAAAACCTCTAAAAATTACTAATCTTAATAATGAGAAGATTAGCAAGCTAAAAAACACTGATATACTAGAGATTAAAAAGGAATTTTCTAAACAAAAAAAACTTCTAGACTTTTTTAATTTTGATATAATTTAGTTAAACAGGAGAAACATAAAGTTCCTCCTGTATATAACT
>CACAMX010000013.1 GCA_902533655.1 uncultured Bacteroidota bacterium | reverse complement strand
CATTTGCTGTCGAATCAAAGTTAAATGCAGTTGAATCTGTACATCCAGTAACAATTGCAATACATGAACCATCATCAACATTTGCTGTCGAATCAAAATTCAATGCAGTTGTATCTGTACAACCAAGGACGGCTGCGATACATGAACCATCATCAAATGTTGCATTTGGATCAAAATTAGCAGCTGTTGAATCTGTACAACCAAGAACTCTACCTTCATATATGCGAGTGTAATCGATTGCCATATCATTTAGATAGCTAGTACCCATTATACTTGTTATTTTCATCGTTACTCCAGTAGAATCGTATGCTGATAAATCAACAACAACTTCTTTCCAAGGACTTGCTTGAGAAGTTTGCTGTGGACCTGTAGCACTCCATAAAGTATCCCATGTAACACCTTCATCTCCCGATGCGAATAAATACATAGAACCATTTAAGGATAGACCTGAAACTGGTGAGTAACCATACATGTGATAATACATACTGAACTTAGGTTCTGCAAGTGTTGAAATATCTACACAATGAGAAACTAAAGTTCGCTCGCTACCAGATGATGCTCCTGTAGCTTCAGTAAATAAGAAATAATTACCGTCATAAGCTTTCGAAGGACCTGTTGAACCAGAAGGTGTTCCACCTCCAGCAACAGCATTTCTTACCCACTTCACAGCTGATGGACTAGTCCAATCATCCATAGGAAGACTTGCCGAAGCAATGCCATCCTCAAATGAGGCAGACCATGGAGCTGGAATACAAGAATATGTACATGAACCATCATCATGAGTTGCTGATGAATCATAGTTTGTAGTTAACGGATGTGAATTGGTACAACCAAAAATTGCACCGTCAACAACATTGATATTATCAATCCAAACATAATCTGCACGAGTACCAGTTGAATATCCAGAGCTGTATTTGCAGGCTGCTTCAAAGGTAACATACACATTTGATTGACCTACGTACGAAGTCAAGTCATAATCAAGACTAGTTAAATCTTGAAGACCATGCCATTGACGACCATTCACATCAGCAACGACAACGCCATTAACTTTTACTCTAAAAGTTGAATATGCGGAACCATTTACATTAACATGTGAATTAGTAAAGCCTGACTGGGTCAAATAATCAAATGACATAACGGCTCCTCCTGCGCTACTTGATAAATCAAGACATACAGTAGCAGTTTGAACATGTGATGTATTAGCAAAAGTCGCAGCTTCAGTAGTATAAGCACCCCAACCAAGTGATGACTCCCCACCTGTAAACTCAAGAGCTACATTTGATGAGTCACTGGCAAATCCTCCTTTAGCCGTATCAATAGCTCCATATCTGAGCTGTGTTGATGATAAAGTAAAGGCTGATGTACCTTGAGATCCTGGACGAGAAATATTCCAACTACCAGTTGTTGTAGTAGAATCTTCCCAATCTTCATTAAATGCTAATGAATTACAATTTTGCAATACACAACTACCGTTATCGAAACAAGCTGTTGCATTATAATTTAAAGCAAATGGGTCTGTACAACCACCAGAAAAACAACATAAAGTTGAATCCGAAGTATTAGCAGTGACAGTATCAAAAGCTGTGTAATTAAATGCTGTTGTGTCGAAACAAGCAAAAGTTGTGACTATACAAGAACTATCATCAACGTTTGCAGCTGAATTATAGTTCCATGCAGTTGGATCAGTACATCCAAGTACTGCTGATTGAATAACAGTAGCTGATGTGACTTTAGAACAGCCATTACAGTCAGTTACTGTAACACTGTAAGTCCCCGCAGTTACATTGGATAAATCTTCAGTGCTATCACCTCTGCTCCATCCTATTGTATAAGCGCTGGCTCCTGGAATAGCGTAGACAACCTTTACTAATGGAGATCTTGGACTATTCGATGGATTAGCGAAACTACCTCCATGACCAACAGTAATCGTAAGATTAGAATCACCACCCCATGAAGTTACACCGGATGTGTCTCCAAAGTTAGCAGAAGTATATGAAAGGCTTCCTGATGTTATACCAACATAGAAACCAGCAGTATCTCCCGCAGGAATAGTAACTGGACTAATAGTTATTAAACCATAAGTTGGTGCTGTAGATAATGCTCCTGCAGGTATTGTTGCAGAAACAGCATTAGCTACTTGAACCCATCCACCAGCTACACCTGCTGTTCTAACAGGAATATAGTCTCCTGGATAGTGGTATACATTGTAACTAGCAGTTCCAGTATAACCACTAGTGTATGCTCCTTGATCAAAACCTGTGATAGTTAAATCATTTGTAGAGGTATTGATAACATTGAACATAGCTCCGCTAGATCCATTAGTAGTACCAATATTAGCTGCAGCTCTAGCAGATGTATTACATGGCATTCCACCAGAAAGAGTTAATGTAGCTAATCCATCGCTAGCGAGAGGACTCGTTGCATCTTGAGTAACAATCGTGGCTGTTACTGCTGATGGCTCAGAAATTGTAACAGAAGAAGTTTGCATAGAACATCCATTGACTGAATCATAAACAGTGCAATAGTAAGTTCCAGCAGAAAGACCTGTTGCAGTTTGTGATGTCTGACCATCAGACCACAAAAATGATAGATTAACTGAATCAGTTCCAGTTACACCATTCACAGCGCTTGCTGAGGCAGATCCGTCACTACCACCATTACATGTGGCATGTGTTAATGCTGCAGCACTTACAGAATAGTATTCACATGGTGTAACATTTTTAACTTCAATGTTATCAAATCTAACAAAATCTCCACCAGGCGTAAATGATGACCATGATGATCTGTTAACAGACGCTTCTAACGTTATATAAATTTGTTGTCCTGCATAAGATGAAAGGTCATAAATATATTTATCTAAGACAGCAAATCTGGGATAAACAGTTGATGATGCAGTTCCATTGTTAGTATAAGAGCTATTAGAATTAACATCGTTTATTACGTTACCGTTAACTTTAACTCTCATCCATGCATAATTGTTTGTGTAGTAAGTTTGAATTACAGCGTCAAAAGATAAGTGAATATCACCTGAAACTGCAGTCAAGTCAAGACAAGTTGATGCTCCAGCTACGTGTTCAACTACAGCAAAAGCAGTTGCTTCTGATGCTGAAGAGTTAAAACTGAAAGTACCAGCTGTTGGACTTCCTGCAACTGTTAATGAAACAGTGTCAGAAACAGAATTTGAGTCTCTTACTGCTAAGACAGATACATTCTGACCATTGTAAGTTGTCCATTTTCCAGCAAGATTTGCTGATTCAAAATCTTCGCTGAAAGGTAAAACATTGCAAGCATTGTATGTACACTGAGTTGAATCATTGACATTACAAGAAGCACAATAATTGCTAGCGAATATATCAAAACATCCAGGGAACAAACAAGAACCATCATCAGCATTAGCAGCTGGGTTATAGTTTGAGGCGAATGCATCAGTACATCCAAATATAGGCTGCTCCATAAATTTAACTTCGTCTAAGCAAAGGTCATTGTAATAATCATAGAATCCTGCTCCACCTTCCTCTGCTCTAAATCTAATTCTTGCAAGGTCAGTATAAGAACCTGCTGAAAATGTGTGATTAGATAGTGGAATGTAAAATGATTGCCATCCAGATGCAGATTGTTGTAACGTGTCAAGTCCAACCCACGCTGAACCAGTCCATGCTTCAACATATAGAATATTTGGAGTATATGTGTAATTACCTAAGTCTGATAAAAAATCAAAAGCTAATGTAGGATTAGCAAGGGCCGAGACATCCATGTCTTCAACACTTAAAATTGCTTCAACATCAGTTCCCGAGAAATCTACCCAAGCAAACGTTCCTATTGCTCTGTTGTTGCTACCAGTAGTAGTACTAGCACCAGAACCAGGATTTCCAGTGAATACCCATCCAGAACCTGAAGAAACTGCAGCTTGCCAACCTCCAGGACAAGTCCCAACGGGTAAAGCACCAGTTGAAAAACTTTCTGTGTATGGGGCAGTTGCAGCACAAGTTACAGGAAATGAACATGAACCATCATCAATGTTAGCAAGTGAGTCATAATTTGACGCACTTGTATCAGTACAACCAGGTACTGCAATTGTATTACCAATGATGTATGTTGACCCACAGCTTGAGCCTGAGGTACAAAGCGAATCTACTGTCCAGTGTAAGTAATGTGTTCCAGAAGTAGCGGTAAAAGTAAATGGTGAAGGGCCACTAGCAACTACACTTGCTGTTGAACCAGTACCAACTGTTACCGTTACGTAACCGCTATCCACACCAGATAATGTATATCTAGCTGTGTATGGATATCCAGTGAGGAAACCACTTACTGCGGAATATTCCGATTGATAGTTACAAGTAGTAATTGAAACTGTATCAACGAAATTTGCAGTCGCAGTACCATAGGCCGATGCATTAAAGCACTGAGCAAATATGCTAGTACTAAAAAACATAGCCATAAAGGTCATAAAAAGCCCTTTAGTAAAGAAGCTTTTTTTTGTAAACTTTATTTCCATAATACGTATTTTAGTTTATAATTAATTAAATAGGTCTAACGATAATAAACATGTGAAAACAATATACCATGCTAGAAGCACAAGTACAAAGATTCATATAAAAAAGTTGTTTTTTTGTCGTAAAACTTATCGTAAATATAATTTTTTTTTTGAATAAAGCAAAAAAATACAACAATTTTTACATGAATTTGATTCAAAAAAATTAAATTTAAAAATTAAAGAATTAAAAATGAAAAAGTCAGTACTTAGTCTTATAATATGCTTGAGTTATTTATTTATTTTCAATCAAATAACCGCCCAAAACACCACATGTGATACTGTTGTTCTATCCTCCACTGGCTTTAATGTCAATCCCCTTACAAACTTATCAAATCCATTAAAATCTAGAAACACGCTTACAATTAAAAATACTGGATGTAATAATTTAAGAGTTAGGCCCGAATTTATTATTTCACATGAATCTCAACCTTTACAAATGAATGATATTTCTAGCTTAAAATGGCAAATTCCAAATGTTATGGCTGCTCCAATTGAAATTTCTTCAGATGCCAAAAGTATAAACCCACTTGGGCAAATAGTTGGTTATTTTAGTGGTTTGAACGGAGATTCAACTGGTAATGACTTGAACATTAACCAAACCATAGGTGTTGAAATTATAGTAAAATTAAGGCCCAATGCTCCATTAGGAAAATATTCTGCATTTTGGTTTACAAACTCTGTTGATCAGTCAGGAAACATTATTGATACAATTAGTTCATTTGATACCACAAGTTTGTACTATTATAACTGTAACAGTTTTTTTATTGATAGTGTTATAACTTCAAATACAAGTTGTCATTCAAACAGTGATGGCTCTGTTGATAGTATAATAACTTCATCAAGTTCAACATTTACATCTCTTGTATTAAACTCAAATAATGACAGCATGAACATTAGTAACTTAAATTCAGGAAGTTATACAATAATTGTTACTGATTCTTTTAGTGGATGCTCAGACACCACAACATTTACAATTAACTCTGATTCTTTAAATTATGAAATGACAACTACCGATATTAATTGTTTTAATGCAAATGACGGATCAGCAACCATTATGAAAAGCGGATACGTATCAGACCTATCTCCAAATAATAATTTATATTGTCAAATGGAACCCCTTTATAATTTTTTACAAAGTATTGATACAGTAGTCTTGTTTGGTGAAGGAGATTCAATATACAACATAACAACAGGTCTTTGTGATAAATACGAAGATTACTCATCACAAACTGCCACACTTTACAAAGGTAAAACATACAATCTAAAAATAGGACTAAACTCATGTTTAGGCTATTATAATGATGTAGCATCTATTTTTATTGACTGGAATAATGATGGCGATTTTGACGATAACAATGAGCTAATAGATTCTACATTTAAAACGCTCAGCCCGTCTTCACACAATATTAGCATAACAGTACCGCAAAATGCACAAATTGGCAACACAAGAATGAGAATTATTTCTAATCAAGATACTGCACGGACAACTACTTGCTTAATTGGTAGTTTAAATAACTTATATTGGACAGGTGCTGTTGAGGATTACTCATTGTCAATTGTTTCAACTACAGTTTCAAGTTTAAGCGGTGGAACACCGCCATATTTAGTTGATTGGTATGGAAAAGACACAAACTCATTAAGTGTTGGATTTCATAAATATTCAATCTCTGATAACGGTGGATGTCAAATCATCGACAGTATTTTTATAGATCAGCCTGATTCAGTCAGCGTCAATGCATTTATCACTGATATTAACTGCTATGGGGACAGCAGTGGGTCAATTAATTTGATCATCAATGGAGGTAATCCTCCTTTTCGTTTTAATTGGAGTAGTGGTGACACAACATCAAACATAACAAATTTAAGTTTTGGAGAATATATTTTAACTCTAACAGATTCATTTGGGTGTTCTTTTGTTGATACATTTGTCGTTAATCAACAAAGTCAAATCATAACAAATAAAATTATCAATAATGTATTGTGCCATGGTGATTCTACTGGAAGTGTAACAATTAGTGTTTCAGGTGGAAACCCGTCATACATTCTTTCTGCATTTGGAACATCGCTTTCATTACAAGACAGCTCCACTTTTGTTACACCTCAAATTTTACCAAAAGGTGTTTATCCATTTACAATTACTGATTCTAATCAATGTGTTTTACATGATTCAATAACAATTAGTCAAAATGATAAAATCACATATTCCCCAATCAAAAAAGATATAAGTTGTTATGGGTTCTCAGATGGAAGTGTGAATCTGATAGTTAGTGGAGGTGTTAGCCCATATATAAAAAATTGGTATGGTTTAGATACAAATAATCTTCCACCTGGATATCACACGTTCATGATTTCTGATTCATTAGGTTGCATTCAGTCCGATAGCATACTAGTTCAAGAACCATCACCCATTTCTGTCAATGAATCTATTTCCAATGTCTCATGTTATGGATTCAATAATGGTAGTGCGTCTTTAAATATTTTTGGAGGTACTGCTCCATATACTCAAAATTGGAATGGATTTAATAACAATCAGCTTTATGCTGGTAGTTACATATATTCAATTAACGATTCAAACAATTGTAACTTTTCTGATACTATTGTTATAAATCAACCTGATTCTTTGTATTCAACAAGCATATTGTCAGATGTTTTGTGTCATGGCGATTCAACTGGTAGTGCAATACTTACAATATATGGTGGAACTGGACCATACAATCAAAATTGGTTTGGAGTTAATAATAATTCACTTTCATCAGGAAAATATGTTTATTCAATTAGTGATTTAAACGGATGTACATCTACTGATAGTGTTATTATAAACCAACCTGACTCTATCAGCTACACAATTAATCAAAATAACTCAACAACATGTAGTTCAAATGATGGGACAATTAATATTGTTGTTAATGGTGGAATATCACCGTATTCATATCTCTGGAGCACTAATGATACAGTTTCTGGCGTTGATTCACTGAGCGCTGGAAAGTACTATATCAATTTTAATGATGCAAACAATTGTATTTTTTCGGATTCAGTAACATTATCTCAACCATCTAATGGTTTATCTCTTAGCCTTCTCAAGTCAAATTATAATGGATTTGGAACATCTTGTCCTTTATCCTCTGATGGATTTATTAACACAACTGTACAAGGAGGAACAGGAACTATCTCATACTTGTGGAGTACGAATGATTCATCAGCGAGTATTTCAAATCTTTTTGCTGGCACATATTCTCTTACAATAAAAGACTCTACAGGTTGTTCAGTTACAGACAGTGTGAATTTGCTTGAACCATCACAAATTACAGCAATTAGCACAGTAACAGATGCTCTATGTCATGGTGATAGCACTGGTTCAGCGATTGTGACATTTGGTGGTGGTGTTCCAGATTATCTACTTGGATGGAGTGGATTTACTTATCCATTGTTGGGTGGTATGAATATTTTTACCACACCAATTGGAGTCCCTGCAGGAGTATATCCATTTAGCGTAAGTGATCAAAACGGTTGTATTCTTTTAGATACGATAATAATATATCAACCAGATCCAATTTCAACAATAAATACAATCTCAAACTATAACGGATACAATGTTTCATGCTTCAATGATTCCAACGCAAATGTTAGTATTCAAATAAGTGGTGGGCTATCACCTTATCAACATTATTTTAATGGTGTGTTAGACACATCGTTATATATTGATAATTTATCATCCGGTAATTACATTGACTCAATAGTGGATGCAAATGGATGCATTTTTACAGACAGTGTAGTAATTAATGAACCAAATGAAGTTACAATTAACCTCAGTAAAAACGATATCTCTTGTTACAGTAGATGCGATGGATTAATTAATTCTTCAATAGTAGGTGGAGTTCCTCCTTACAATTACATGTGGAATAATGACAGTACGTTAACAAATAATTCAATCTCTAATCTTTGTGAAGGAAATTATAATCTTACTGTATCAGACAATAACGAATGTCAAATTTTTAAATCAACAAATATTGCAGAGCCAGACTCAATTATTTTCTCAATTGACTCAGTATTTAATGTGTCAACCTACGCAGGTAACGATGGATTTATAATCTCAAGTGTAACTGGTGGATATGGAAGTTATATTTTTTCGTGGCAAGGACCAAATGGATATTTCTCTAATAGCTCTTCGCCTTCAAACTTATATTCTGGAACATACAGGGCAACAATTATTGATTCAGCTGGATGCATTGTAAGAGATTCAGTTTTTATAGATCAACCTACATCATTAACATCAAATCTAGATACAATTATGAACACATTGTGTTATTCATCATGTGATGGTTCTATAAGTATAAAACCTGACGGAGGAGATTCAATTTACTTTTACTTCTGGACAGGTCCTAATGGATTTATTTCCTTTTCTGAAGATATAGATAGCCTATGTGCAGGACTATATACTTTATTTTTATCAGACAATTCTGATACACTATCATTTACATACGAAGTTAATAATCCAAGTCCGTTAGAAATAACTATAAACGCGGATACTATCACTTGCTATGGGGATTCAGCAATGATATCGGCATATCCTTTGGGTGGGACAAATCCATATTACATTTTATGGCAAGATAGTTCAACGACTACATCAACCATTGTTCAAGCTGGAGAGTACAATGTAAAAGTTACTGATAATAATGGTTGTACAAAAATTGATTCTATTTTGATTTCACAACCTGACTCTATTAGCTTATCTACTAACGTAATAGATATAAGCTGTAATGGTCTTTCAGACGGAAGTTTAAGAATAACTGTTGACAGTGGAGGTACACAACCTTTCTTTTACTCTGACGATAACCTTATGAGCTTACAAGCCAGCAACTTTTTTGATAATTTAGGATCTGGTTCAATTACAATAAGTGTAATAGACATAAATAATTGTACTAATCAAATAATTGCTATGATAAATGAACCATCACTTATTATTGGAAGCGTCGCAACAACTGATGCATCATGCTACTACGCTTGCGATGGAACTGCTACTGCAACAATAATTGGAGGTACTCCCCCTTACTCTCAATCTTATCTTGGAAATAATCCTTCATCTTTATGTGCTGGACTATACAATTTAATTATTACTGACAACAATGGTTGTCAAAATACTCTTTCTTTCACAATTAGTGAACCAAATCCTGTTACAGTAAATGTTTGGCAAGATGGTGGCACTTTAATGGCTGATTCTGGATTTATATCTTATCAGTGGTTGGATGAAAATGGAAATATGATTAGCGGTGCAAATACCTCTTCATACACCCCTGAATCTTCAGGAAATTACTTTGTACAAGTAACTGATTCAAACGGATGTTTGGGGACTTCTGTTGCAATTTATTTTGAAAGCAGTACTTCCTTATATGACATATCAAACTTAATTAGCCTTTATCCAAACCCATCAAGCGGAGAAATATTTATTTCAACATCAGAAAAAATAAATAAGATTTCTATTTCAAATGTCAGTGGGTTAAATATACTTGAAGTACCAATTAATACAAATAAGCAGAGACAGGTTAAACTTAATTTACAAGAATATTCTAAAGGTATTTACTTTGTAAAAATTTCCTATAGAGATAGGCATATAATTAGAAGATTTATACTTCAATAAAATTTCATAAATTGCAAATCGAAAATATGCTAGTACTATGAGACTTAAAATAACAAATTCAATTGTAGCTTTTTTATTCATTTCATTTAACGTATATGCATCATCAGATGGTAGTTATACATCCAAACTTAAAGCATACGATTGGTCTCCTATCTCTAAAGTTGAGAAGGTATTGCAATATGAAAACACAAAAAAACTAACAAAGAGGTCGATTGATCAGTCAAAAATTGCGAATCAAAACTATGAAGATGGTGTGAGATTGATGAAAAATAAAGAATACAATCAAGCAATCGGAGAATTTAAGAATGCAATAAAAAGATACAAAAGGGCTAAAGTTTCTGAAAACGCATTAAATTATGTCAGAGTTAACATGGCTCTTTGCTATGCTTTTACTGGAAACAAGCAAGATCAAGTTGTTAGTAAAAGGTTTTTAGGTCTTCTTACTAAAAAAATATACAATGAAAATGATTGGAGCTATAATATTGCAATTGCATATAACAAAATTGGTGAGTCTGTTGAAGCAGCCAAAATTCTCAGCTCAATAATTAGAGACGATAAAAATAATTTTCAAAGCTATGTTACTCTTTCAAGTATCTATAAAGATTCAGGAAATGAAAAAGATTCTATGAAAGTAATGGAAAGAATGCTGATAGCTGAATCAAAGCTAATTGAGAAAGTAAATAAACCGAAAAAAGAAGAAAAAAATAGTGATAAAAAAACAAAAAGAAATTATGCTGGTGAGATGCCTGACGTAACTAAATTAAAAATTGCAAAAAAAGATGATCACTTACAATATGATAAAATCAATAAAATTGATGAAAGAAGAATGATATCAATTCAAGATGGTATTAAAGAATATAATTCGGGTGTTGATTTATTAGCAAGTAAAAAATATTCTGATGCAAGAATAAAGTTAAAAAACTCTGTAAAAAAACTTTCAAGAGGAAAAATTAATGAAAATGGTTTGAATTTCTCAAGAGCAAATCTTTCAATTGCCTTATTAGCAAGTGGGGAAAAAAGAGCCATCAGTCAAACAAAAGGGTATTTAAAAAACATAACAAAAAAATTATACAAAAAAAGGATTTGGACATACAACATGGCAGTAGCTCATTATGACTACTCATCAAAAGTTAAAGGAACTCAATCAGATGAGTACTTAAAAAAATCTATTGATTTGTTTAAACTATCTATAAAGCAAGATAAATTATTTCTTCCTGCATACTCAAACCTAATTTATATTTATAGAAAAAACGATGAACAATCTAAAGCTAATAGAGTTGAAAAAGCTTATGAAGATGCTAGAAAGGATTTAATGAAATCTTTCAGCAAACAAGACCAAAAAAGATCGGGTATGAAAGACCCCTACATTTTCAGAGTAAATTTAGGAACTTTCACTGAAAACAATACTCCAATTAACCTTTTCGATGAATCAAATTTAATTTCAGTACCAATTGATGACAGTGAAACAATGTTTATCTCTGGCTTATTTTTTAATCTTGAAAAAGCAATAGAGTATCAAAAAGGTATGAAAAAAAGAGGTTATAAAAACTGTTTTATTGTTGCATACAAAGACGGTGAAAGTCTTGAGTTTTAAAATCTATCTGTCATAATAATAATTAAACAAATCTGTTTTTAAATAAACTCCAAAGTATGATTCATTTGAGTCAGAGTCTTCGTTAACTAATGTTCTTGACCTTACAAAAACACCAACTTTCAAACTTTTAGTCTCATCAACCAAAAATGCAAAATCTAAAGCTAAATTTGTTATGTCAGTCTTAATCCCATTAAACATATAAATTTCATAATCAGATGATCTTAGACTATAGTCCAAAAAAATATCATTTCCATAAGAAATGTTGATATTTTCAAAGTCATCAAGCCCAACTCTTGCAAAATTATATTTAAAATTTAAACTAAATCTCTTAAAGTAATAATCTAATTTAATTATGAACTCATCAAAATTAGCTCCTAGTGGGTGTGCTAATGGTTGTGCATAGTGTCCATATGATGAGCTGTTCCAATGTGAATATGTGTAAGGTCTTACTAAATTGTATTCTAAATTTATATTAAGTCCAGTAATCTCAAAAAAATCAAGAGTCTTGTAACCAATTTGATAACCATATTTATTTGCCCAGTACCCATTATTTGATTTCATTTCTTCTAATGTAAATTCATCAAAAATTAATTGACCATACAAAAACTGATTTTTGTAAACTTTATATTTTAAATCTATTCCAATTAATGCATTATCAGGTGATCCTAATGAATATTCAACTGGTCGATAAAAAATTATAGGATTTAAATAATTGATATCTAAAGAATTTACCCCAGGAGCATGATTTTCAGCATAAATAATACTTTCAAAAACACCAATTTTTATTCTGTCATTAATCTCACATTCTAAAAAATGCAAGCTCATATATTTCCTACCCCAACCTTGATAACCATTGATTATCGATAATTGATTGTTTCTGATATTCATAAATTCTGTAAAGAGATTGGTATATCTGAAAATTCCCAAATTAGTTTGTAATCTTAAAAATGGATAAGAAAAAGTATTATCTGAAAGAATTAATGATCTATACCCATTTCCAATAAAGTGTTTACCATGTCCAAATTGGATAGTAAAATTATTATTTATCTTGTAATTAACATAACCCTCAGAACGAGAGTAATCAAATCCCCTATTTTTGAAAGGCCTAGCTTCACCTTGTCCCGGAACAATTTCAACTCCAGGTAATCTTGTAAATCTAACTATTGAGTCTAAGTAATTTGGGAAAAAAGATTGATTTTCTAAAAAAAAAGATTGAAACATAATCTTGTTTCCAACAAATCCCATTAACAGTAAACCTCTTGTGTTGTTTGAATATGATTCTTTTTTACTTATTGAATATGAGAGGTTAGTTAAAGGAGATACTACAAAACCAAAATTTTCTTTCGCATAAAAAAAATTCAAAAATTTATTATCAATTAATTCTTTATTATTCTTGTTGTAAAGATAAATATTCGAATCTATTGCGTTAAAAATAACTGGTTTAAAAGTAGTATTAACATTTATATTTAAAAGTTTATTTTCAATTCTTCCAAATTGAGTGTGAGAGTAAAAATGACCTTCTATTTGAGCTTTGCATTCAGTAAAGAAAAAGATCAAGAAAATAAAATATAATATAAAAGTTTTCATAAAAAACTAAATAATTATTTTTTTTGAATCAAAGCTTTTTATTTTAAAATTATTGTCTTTAAGCTCAAGAAGAAAACTTAGAATAGGTAAATTTTTTAAATCTTTAGTTGATAGCTTATTACCAAGAACTGATAATGTATTTACTCCCTCTGCTAATGTATTATTAACTTTATTTTTATTGTGTTCTAAAATATTTTTCCCATAAGTTCTATTTCTACTCAAATCACTTAAAGCAGTCATTGAAATATCACTAATACCGCAAGAACAAAAAAAGGTTTCGATTTCTCCACCAAAAAATTTTAATAAATATTTAATTTCGACCAATACTTTCGAAACGCAAAGAAATCTATAGTTATAAGAATTGTTATTATAATCAACCATGCCAATAAATATAGAGTAAACGTTTTTTAAAATACTTAGATACTCTACACCTATGACATCTTTTGAAAAATCTAATTGAACACATGTATTTTTAAATATTTCTAAAAAAAGATTTTTGTGCTTAACTAATGAATAACCTAATGTGAAAATTGTAGTTGAGGAACTTATTAGCTCAGATGCAAATGATGGACCCTTCAAAGTTAATATGTAATTTTTATCAAAAGTTATATTTAAAAACTCATAGACAGTTAAATCTTTAATAAGGCCTTTGGAAAGGTTGACAATTAATGTTTTGTTATTAACGTATTTAAAAATTTGTCTTGAAAGATTTGCAACATTAACAGATGGTATTGCATAAAATAAGATATCAAAATTTTCAATGATTTTTAAATCATTTGTAGCTTTTAAGTTTTTAGATAAATTCTCTCTATAAAACTTAATCTTTTGATAACTATTTATTGAATCAACTTTTTTGCTACAGCGAGTAAGTATGATTACATGATTTTCTTTGTTAAGCGATAACTGATTTGCAATTGCTAGTCCAAATTTTCCAGCTCCTATTACTCCAATTTTCATAGCTTAATTTACTAATACCTCTCTGGAGTAACCATTTACATATTTAAGTAAAATCGTTTTGATTTGTAGTTCAGACTGATTTTTTCGAGCTATAATAATTTTATCTATGCAGTCCTCAATTACTGAAATATCTAAACATTCTTCAGTAGCTTGCATTATACTGGGATGCTCTGATTGAACAACATCATTACCAATTAATAACTCTTCATACAGTTTCTCACCTGGCCTAAGACCTGTAAATTTTATTTTTATGTCCCCAGCTGGGTTTTTATCATCTACTGGCTTTAGTCCACTTAAATGAATCATTTTAATAGCTAAATCCAATATTTTGATGGGCTCTCCCATATCAAGAACGAAAACATCTCCACCTCTGGCCATTGATCCAGCTTGTATTACGAGTTGTACCGCCTCAGGAATTGACATGAAATATCTAGTTATGTTTCTATGAGTAATTGTGATTGGTCCACCTGAATTTATTTGTTGCCTAAACAAAGGAACTACTGAGCCTGCTGAGTCAATAACATTACCAAATCTAACCATTGAAAAGCAAGTATTTGTTTTAATGGAAGAGAAAGCCTGTAAAACCATTTCAGAAAATCTTTTTGATGCACCCATTACATTTGTTGGCCTTACTGCTTTATCTGAGCTTATAAGAACCATATTTTCGATACTTTCTTCATGAGCAGCTTTTGCTAAAAGATAAGTACCAATAACATTATTATATACACCTTCAATTGGGTTAAGTTCAACTATAGGAACATGTTTGTATGCTGCTGCATGAAAAATAGTGTCTATTTTATATTTTTTTAGAGTTGTTTTTAGTTGTTTATAATTTGTTACTGTTGCAAGTAATGGGACAATTATAATATTATCATCTTTATTTAATTCTTGATTAATTTTATAAAGATTGTATTCAGAATTTTCATAAAGTACAATTGTTTTTGGTTCTAGAACTTTTATTTGTCGACATAGCTCAGATCCAATACTACCTCCAGCACCAGTAACAAGTATATTTTTTCCTGAAATATTTTTCTCCAATAACTCTTTTTTGGGACTAACAACTGCTCTATTCAAAATATCATTTACCTCAACATGCTTTATGTCATCAGTTGTTAAAATATCATCATTCAATTTTTCTATTGATGGTATTTGCTTAACTTCAATTGGAAAATTTGTTAATATTTTAAGCAATTCTTTCCTTCTTTCATAATTAATTGATGGAATTGCTAGAATTAATACAGAGGCTTTTTTAGTTTTTATCAACTTACTAATTTCCTTTATTGAGTACACCTCCAAACTTCCAATTAATGATCCGTGCTTTGATTTATCATCGTCTACAAAAGCGACCGGAGAAAAAGTTGAACCCTTTCTTATAGTTTTTAAAATTTGGATACCTGCTGAACCAGCACCATAGATAATTGTTGGTTTTCCATCGTTAAGAAAATGAGACCATGAATATAGATAAGCTTTAGAAAGAAATTTATAAGCGATTATTAATATGTTAGAAATACACCAGTAAATTGGTATTATTGAATTAGGTAATAATGTTTCTTTAAAGAACCACATGAAAAATCCATGAATTAAACATGACATTGTAGTTGCTAAAAAAGTATTTAAAATGAAACGCGTTCCGATGTACTTAAGAAGTGTTTTATAAAGATTTAACTTTTGAAAAATTAGAATAGTTAGTATGGGTAATGATATAAATATCCAGTAGCTATCAAAGATTTCTGAGGGAATTGCCTTACCTATTCTTAAAACAAAAGAAAGATAGACTGCAAAAACTATAAAAAATATGTCAAGTAAAACTAAAAATACTTGTTTCTGCACCCTTTTTAAATTTAATAATCTAGATTTCATTTACTTGATATTATGATCTTTGATATTTTACAAATTTGTTTCTCAGTAAGCGTTGTGCCTGAAGGTAAACATAATCCCAAATCAAAAAGTTTTTCTGAAGTATTGTTACTATAGAATTTGTACTTGTTATATAGTGGCTGAAGATGCATTGGCTTCCAAATAGGTCTTGATTCTATTTTATTTTCTCTTAAGTTTCTAATGATTTTTTCTTTGCTAAAACCATTCTGTGAAGATACTAAAATTGTAGTAATCCATCTATTGGAATAGAAATTGAGTGGTTCTTCCAAAAATGAAATTTCCTCAATATCATTTAAATATTTCTTGTATAGTGAGAAATTCTTTCTTCTTATTTTTATTTTTTTGTCAATTTGCTCAATTTGACCTAATCCAATTGCTGCTAAAACATTACTTATTCTATAGTTATAACCAATTTCTTTGTGTTGATAATAAATGGTATTTTCTTTTGCTTGACTTGATAAAAACTTAGCTTTTTTAATATGTTCAAAGCTACTTGAAATTAAGGCTCCACCTCCTGATGTAGTTATAATTTTGTTACCATTAAAAGATAATATTCCAAAATCACCTATTGTACCTAATGGAATACCATCATAATTTGAACCTAAAGCTTCTGCAGCATCTTCAATTAATGGAATTTTATATTTTTTTGATATTTCTTTGATCTCATTTATCTTCGCTGGCATACCGTATAAATGGACTAAAATTATTGCTTTGGGTTTCTTGTTAATTTTTAATGAATCATTAATTGCTTTTTCTAGTAAAATTGGACACATATTCCATGTCTCAGATTCAGAATCAATAAAAATTGGCTCAGCATTACAATAAAGGATAGGATTAGCAGAGCCCACAAAAGTCAAACTTTGACAAATAACAAGATCACCTTTTTTAACTTGAAGTATTTGCAAACTTAGGTGAATAGCAGCTGTTCCAGATGAAAGTGCTACTACATTTTTTGATTTTAAAAATAAACCCAATTTACTTTCAAATTTATCAATATGTGGACCAATTGGAGCAATCCAATTAGAATCAAAAACATCACTAACATATTTTCTTTCATTTCCACTTAAATCTGGAGGTGATAACCAAATGTTAAAATCACTCATTAAAAAATTCTAAAAATTGTTGCGAATATAATCTTTAAATCAAGAAAAAAACTTCGGTTATGAAAATAGTCCATGTTTATTTTGACTTTATCTGGAAAAATTACATCATCGTTATATTTTTTGGGATTACTTTTTTGCGATAAAATATACTCTTCATTGTAATATTTTAAACTTGCAGGCCCTGTGATTCCTGGCCTCAAAGCTAGAATTTTTCTATTAACACCTTTAAGTTTATCAGCATATCCTTTAACATCAGGTCTAGGGCCAACAAAGCTCATTTGCCCAAAAAGCACGTTCAAAATTTCAGGTAATTCATCAATTTTTGTTTTTCTTAAATATTTACCAATTCTTGTAATTCTACTATCATTAGAAACAGTGATAGTTATATTTTCATTATTTGTTTTCATCGTTCTAAACTTTATAATATTGAACTCTTTTGCACCTCTTCCAATTCTTTTTTGCAAGAAAAATATTGGAAATCCTGAATCAATTACAATTAGAAATGAAACTGTAAGTAAAACAGGAAACAACAAAAAAATAGCAAAAATAGATAGTAATATATCAAAAGTTCTTTTGAGCATCATATTCTTTTTTTTAATGCATTGAAAGTATAGTGCATAAAGTTATAAAATGAATCAACAACATTTAACCTCTCATATTTTCTATAAACACGCCATACATCAATTGCGGCAAATAGTTTATTTTTAGTATTTGAATTACTTGATAATCTATATGATGATAAAACTTGGTTAAATCCATAAGCATAATTTTCATCTTTAAGAATTTCTAGCCAAAGAAGCATATCATGAGATGTTCTAATATCTTTCATTAATGGAATTCTTATATTTTTCGTGTCAATTATTACTGTTAAACATCCGATAATTGTATTTTTTAAATACTGACTGTATGTTATCTTTTGAGGAACAGAGATAACTTTATTAGTTGGATTACCCTTATTATTAATAATATCATATGAAGTAAATGAAAAAAAAATTTTATTAGATTTCATAAAATCAATTTGAAGTGATAATTTATCACTATACCACTTATCGTCACTATCTAAAAAGGCGATAAAGCGCCCTTTAGCAGATTTTAATGCAAAATTTCTAGCCATAGCAGAACC
The DNA here is from genome assembly GCA_902533655.1 of uncultured Bacteroidota bacterium. Taxonomy (GTDB): domain Bacteria; phylum Bacteroidota; class Bacteroidia; order Flavobacteriales; family BACL11. The sequence goes on along the minus strand of CACAMX010000013.1, from coordinate 1,324 downwards.
AATATTTTCTTTCAACTCAATTAATTTTATTCTATCTTCTAAAGACTTTTTCTTTTTTATGATTTTTACACTTTGATCAGATGAGTTATCATCAACTATTATCATCCCCCAATTTTGGTATGTTTGATTTACAACAGAATCAATACAATCGGTAATGTATTCAGCAGAATTAAAGCATGGTGTAATTATTGAAACTTTATCTTTCATTTCTAAATATTTCATGTTGCTTTAAAACAACGTATACTTTATGAAAAAAGTTTATCTTAATTTTTGATAGAAAAAATCGAAATGGATAAATTAACTTTATTATAAAATTTATCAAAGGATGATAAATTATTTTTAAATCACAATATGCTTTTCTAAAGTAGAACTTTTCAACTAAAAAGTTCTCTACGTTAGTATTATGTAATATTGATCTTGCTCCCTCGCTAACATATTTTAAATTACTTAATGAAAGATAATATTTATTCATCTCAAAATATAACGCATAGCTAATATAAAATTTTAGGTAATCAGAGTTAAATTTAATAACTGAATAATTACAATGATTTTTTAATGGATCAACAATTGCATATGCAACTAACTTACCATTTTCCTTTAAATTGACACCCCAAAACTCATATCTGCTATTAAGAACTTTAATTGAATTTTCAAATTCAGCTCTTTTCATTGGTCTGGCTAATGTCTTATATCTTTTAACTGCATTAATGTAAACATCATAGCCATTGGTAATTAATATTTCTTTTTTAATCTTTTTGACACTATTTTTTTTTAATGCTCTTCTAATTTTACTTCTAGTGTTAACACTATAATCTTCTAAATTATACTGTTTATCGCATATGACATACCAAAAATTTTTTTGTTTAGACTTATCAAAATTTTCAACCCATCGTGCAAAATATGAACGACTTTTAATGATTCTTCTAATAATGTTTTTTCTACTTTCTTTAACATTAATATGTGGAGGGTCATTAGGAATAATTGCTCCATTATATTGTTTCCAACTTTCTTTCATTCAACTTTTAAGATTTTTCTTCTTAAAGTAAAGAAAATATAATAGCTTATTTTTAAAATAATACTAGCATTATTATTGCAAATATTATCAACTGTCTTTTCATTTTCTTTAGTAAAATAATTTTTCCAATTGCCAGATTTACCAAATCTTAATAATTCCTTTCTTTTTTTAGAGTCAGTTTGAGAATAGTAAGTTAATTCTCCACTATTTATCCTTTCTCTCATGTTTCCAATGCTTGTACGTTTCTTCAACACTTTTAGTTGACTTTTATCAAAATCTCCTAAATCTAAATATTTTGAAATTTTATCA
>CACAMX010000012.1 GCA_902533655.1 uncultured Bacteroidota bacterium | reverse complement strand
ATCCTGTAGGTATTGAAAGGTCATTTAATAAAAACCTTTCAGGAACAAATGGTATCCAACTTAAGCAAAACATAGGAAAAAATAGATGGATTTCAATAAAATCTGAGGCCAATATGAATCCAATTGCTGGTAATGATATTGTAACAACAATAAATGTAGATATACAAGATGTTGTTGAAAATGCTCTTGCTAAAGGGATCAAAGATAATAAGGCATCATGGGGTTGCGCAATTGTTATGGAAGTTACAACGGGTAGAGTAAAAGCTATTGCGAATTTACATAATGATACAACTAATAATCAACTTGATGAATATTATAATTATGCAATCGGAACTCACATGGAGCCCGGATCAACATTCAAACTAGCATCTTTAATTTCTGGCCTTGAAGATAGGAAGTTTGCAGTTGATGATGTCGTTAACACTGGAAATGGAGTATATAAGTTTTATGATAAAGAAATAAATGATTCTAAAAAAGGAGGGTACGGTGAGTTGACTATTTCTGACGCATTTATAAAGTCATCGAATATTTTTTCTAAAATAATTAATGATTCGTATAAAAATGAGCCTTGGAATTTTATTAACAGAGTCTATAAGTTTGGTTTTGGAAAGCCTCTAACACTTGATTTACCATACTCGAACAATTTATTCATCAACAATCCAAAAGAAAGTAGTTGGTCTGGAATTAGCATTCCTTATATGGCTATTGGATATGAAATGCAATTTTCACCAATACATGTTTTAACATTTTATAACGCAGTTGCAAATAATGGAAAAATGGTGAATCCTACTTTTTTAGATATGATAAAGAAACAAAATATTGTAATTTATAAGAATAAAGTTAAAGTTCTAAATTCCTCTATTTGTTCAAATGCAACATTGGATAAAGTTAATCCTCTATTGAAAGGAGTTGTTAAACATGGAACAGCTAAAAATATTTGGACAGATAATTATTCAATTTCTGGTAAAACAGGTACAACTGTAACTAACTATTCAAATTCTGATGAAAAAAAATCATACCAAACATCTTTTGTTGGATTTTTTCCATCAGATAATCCAAAATATTCTTGTATTGTTTTAATAAATAATCCAAAAGGTGATTTTCATTATGGTGGAGATGTTGCTGCTCCTGTGTTCAGAGAAATATCAGATAAAATATTTGCAATGGATATGGACCTTCAAAAAGAATCAGATTATGAAAAAACTTCTTTTTTTCTTCCAGATTATAAATCATCAAAATCTAGTAATTTGGTAGATATAATGCTAAATTACAATAATGTTCAAACACAACGTGATTCAGCTCTATTATCTCAACTTCTAGCTAAAACAGAAGCAAATCATATCAACACTATGGAAAAGTTAAATTTTAATGTAATGCCTAACTTGACAGGATACAGTAAAAGAGAGGCGATTTTTTTTCTCGAAAACAAAAATTTGAGTGTAATTACAAAAGGAACAGGTAAAGTTGTTAGTCAATCTATTGAAACTGGAAAAAAATTTTTTCCAGGTCAAGAGGTTATTTTAGTTTTCTTATGAAAAAGTTATCTAAAATACTTGAGGTCATTACGGAGATTGAGAAAAAAAATATAACTGATCTACTAATTGAAAATATTGCAACTGATAGCAGATTAGTAAAAAAAAATGGTATGTTTTTTAGTGTAGCAGGATCTAGTTTGAATGGAAGAGATTTTGAAGAAAAAGCCATAGAAAACGGAGCAAAAGTTATTGTAAGTGAAAATGAACTTAAAGAAAAATTTCCTAATATAGGTTTTGTAAAAGTAAAAAATATAAGAAAAGTTATTTCAGTCGTTTCTGACTTTTACTTTGATAGTCCTTCAAAAAAAATATCTGTAATTGGAGTAACTGGCACAAATGGAAAATCATCTGTTGTAAATTTCTTATTCCAAATTTTTAATTCTTTGGGTTATAAATCAGGGTTGATATCAACAATTAGCTATTTCATCGGAAATAAAAAATTTAACTCTACTCATACTACTCCTGATTCAATTAGTTTGAACTCAATGTTGAATGAAATGGTAAAAAAGAATTGCAAATTTTGTTTTGTGGAGGTAAGTTCGCATGCCTTGTCTCAATTTCGCGTTCATGCAATAAAATTTAAAATTGGAATATTTACAAATATTAGTCATGATCATTTAGATTATCATAAAACATTTGAAGATTATTTGGCAACAAAAAAAATATTTTTTGACTCTCTAACTCAAGATTCAAAATTAGTTGTTAATGCAGATGATAAAAATAGTTTTAAAATTACAAAGGATAGTCGCGCTGAAATTAAAACATATTCTCTAAAACGGAAAACTGATTATTCATGTAAATTAATTGAATCAAGTATCGATGGGTTACATTTAAAAATTAACAATAATGAAATCTATACAAAAATATCTGGAGAATTTAATGCTTATAACTTATTAGCAGCATATGCAACGTGCATAGAACTAGATCTTGAAGAAGATAATGTATTAAAAGCGATTTCTAATATTTTTTCTCCTGAGGGGAGATTTGAAATTATTAAGAACAAAAATTTTACATCAATTTTAGATTATGCACATACAGATGATGCTTTTCGCAATGTTTTTTTCTCAATTAAGAAAATAACTAAAAAAAATATAATTACAGTTTTTGGTTGTGGAGGAAATAGAGATAAACTAAAAAGACCAATTATGTTAGATATAGTTAGTAAGAATAGTGATGTCGTAATTATCACATCGGATAATCCGAGAAGTGAGTCTTTCGAACTAATTACCAAGGACATGTTATCCAAATCAAGTAATGAAGAGATCAAAAGATATATGATTGTTGAAGACAGAGAGCAAGCAATAAAATTAGGATGCACAATCGCTGCTCAAAAGAAATCACTATTACTAGTTGCAGGAAAAGGACATGAAAAATTTCAGGAGATAAATGGAGTAAAAATTCCATTTGATGATAAAAAAATAATAATAAAATATAGTTAAATGTTATACCACTTATTCGAATTTTTGCAAGATGAATATAATTTGGTAGGAGCAAGTATATTTAAATATATTTCATTTAGAGCATCGACAGCAGTTTTACTTTCATTATTATTTTCTATTGTATTCGGAAAGAGAATAATAAAAATTATTTCAAGTAAACAAATCAAAGAAAATGTTAGAAAACTAGGATTAAAAGATGAAGAAACTAAAGAAGGAACTCCAACTATGGGTGGTATAATAATTATTCTTTCGATTATATTCCCCACGCTGTTGCTTTGTAATCTTACAAATGTTTATGTACAGATAATGCTGCTTACAACATTATGGTTGGGAGCAATTGGATTTGCAGATGATTACATAAAGGTATTTAAAAAAAATAAATCTGGACTTTCAGGTAAATTTAAGATTTTTGGACAAGTTACTTTAGGAATAATTGTTGGTTTAGTAATTGTTTTTAATAATGATATTAAAATTAAAGAAAAACAACATGTTGAAATTGAGGATCAAAATAAAAAAATTGTTGTTTTCTCTGATTTTGCAAAAAAATCATCTAAGACTACAATACCTTTCTTTAAAAATAATGAGTTTGATTATAAAAGTTTAACAACTTGGATTGGAGAAGAATATGAAAATTATGCCTGGATTTTATTTGTATTAATTGTTGTTTTCATAGTAACTGCTGTGTCTAACGGTGCAAATATGACAGATGGTCTAGATGGATTAGCTACAGGAGTATCCTCAATAATAGGTATTAACTTGGCAATCTTCGGTTATGTTTCTGGAAATATAATAGCAGCAGATTATTTGAACATAATGTATATTCCAAATAGTGGTGAAATTGTTATTTTCTTATCTGCATTTGTTGCTTCTTGTATAGGTTTTTTATGGCATAACTCTTATCCTGCCGATATATTTATGGGAGATACAGGAAGTCTTACTATAGGTGGTATAATTGCAGTTAGTGCAATTTTAGTTAGAAAAGAGTTATTAATTCCTATTTTTTGTGGAGTTTTTTTAATTCAAAATCTTTCTGTAATTATTCAAGTAGCATATTTCAAATACACAAAAAAGAAAACTGGAGTGGGGCAAAGATTTTTTCTTATGTCACCTATACATCATCACTTCCAAAAAAAAGGGATTCACGAAAACAAAATAGTTCTACGATTTTGGATTATTGCTTTACTGTTCGCTGTCATTTCAATACTAACACTTAAGATTAGATGAAAAAAAGAATTTCAATAATTGGAGGTGGAGTTAGTGGTTTGGGAGCAGCCTTACTCGCAAGTTCTAAAAATAATCATGTTTTATTATCTGATAAAAATCAATTAAATAATAAAACCAAAGAAATTTTAAAATTAAATAATATAAATTTTGAAGAGGGAAATCATTCCGATGATTTATTTGCCTCAGATTTAGTAATAAAAAGCCCAGGAATTTCAGAAAGCAGTCTAATTATAAAACAAATTAGGAATAAAGGTATTCCTATTATTTCTGAAATTGAATATGGCTTTGCAAATACAAATTCTAAAATAATTGCAGTAACAGGAACCAACGGTAAAACTACAACTTGCTTGATGCTAAAACATATATTTAATAGAACGTCATTAAGTGTATTATTGGCTGGTAATATAGGAAATAGTCTCTGCTATGAACTCTCATTAAATAATAATTATGACATTATTATATTAGAGGTTAGTAGTTTTCAGCTTGAAAACACAAAGAAATTTCAGCCAAATATTTCTATAATTCTAAATATTTCAGATGATCATTTGGATAGATATTCAAATTTTGATGAATATCGAATGACCAAGCATATGATTACAAAAAATCAAAATAAAAAAGACTTTCTAATTTATAATTATGACGATAAATACTTAAAAGATTTAAAAACAAATGCGCACAAAATTCCAATTTCATTACAAACTGAATTAATGAACGGAGTTTTCGTCAAAAAAAATAAAATAAATATTAATCTAAACAATAAAAAAATGACAATAGATCAATTATCCCTTAAGGGAAAGCACAATATTTATAATTCAATGGCCGCTGCTATATCAGCTAGAGTTTTTGAAATAAGCGATTCTATAATTCGAAAATCATTGCAAGATTTTCAAAATGTTGAACATAGACTTGAATCTGTTTTAAAATTAAATAATATTGAATTTATAAATGATTCAAAAGCTACAAACGTCCATGCAACTTGGTATGCTCTCGAGAGCATGACTAGAAAAATAGTTTGGATAGCTGGTGGTGTTGATAAGGGCAATAATTATAAAGAACTTTTCGATTTAGTTAAGAACAAAGTGAAAGCAATTATTGTACTGAGTGATGAAAAAAAAATAAATAAATATTTTAAGTCGGCAGTCGAAAAAATTGTTAATGTTGGATCTATGAAAGAAGCTGTTTCTTTATCTTATGATCTTTCAAATGATGGAGATTGTGTATTGTTATCTCCTGCTTGTGCGAGTTTTAATATGTTTGAGTCATTTGAAGATCGAGGCTCCAAATTTAAAGAAGCTGTTCGTCAGTTATGAATATTTTAAATTTACAAGGTGATAAAACTATTTGGGGAGTTGTTCTTTCATTGTTTACTTTATCAATTCTTGTTGTTTACAGTACAGCAGGACTAAGCTATCTGTTTAATCATATTTCAAAGATATTTTTAGGTTTTATTTGTATGTATATTATACATAATTTGAAGTTTAAATATTTTGCAAAAATTGGATTTCTTTTATTTTGGATTAGTATTTTTCTTCTTCTATGTGTTTTCTTTTTTGGAATAAACATTAATGGAGCATCAAGATGGTTATCAGTAGGAGGGCAACAATTTCAGCCATCTGACATTGCAAAACTTGCTATAATTATGTACTTGTGTCGTCAGACAAGTAAGCATAGACTTAAAATAAAAAAATTAAAAGGATTATTGATATATTTAATAATTCCAGCTTCAACAATTTGTTTGTTAGTTTTGCCAAATAACTTTTCAACCTCAGCACTTATTTTTTTAAATGTTGTTCTTGTAATGTTTCTCTCTAACATAGATTTGAAGCATATTTTTTTCGTTGTACTGTCATCAATAATTTTTTCATTGTCCATATATTTTTTAACAAAATATTCAAGTCTTGAGGATTTGTTTCCAAGATCTCAAACTTGGGTAAATAGAATTGATAGTTTTTTTGACAAAAAAGATGATAAATTAAATAAGGATTATCAAGTAACACAAGCTCTTATTGCAGTAAAAAAGGGTGGTATTTTAGGATTAGGTCCAGGCAAAAGTGTTCAAAGAGATCTCTTGCCTTATTCATATTCTGACTTCATTTTTGCAATTATGATTGAAGAATACGGATTATTTATTGGAGCTTTATTACCAATTTTACTATATCTTATTCTACTCTATCGATCTATAATTATTTTTTTAAAAACTGAAAGTGTTTTCGGAAGCTTGTTAGCTGTATGTCTAGTTTTTAGTCTTGTAATACAAGCATTTTTAAACATGTTGGTAGCGGTAAATATTCTTCCTGTAACAGGACAGACATTACCATTAATTAGTATGGGAGGAACCTCCATATTATTTACTTGTTTTTCTATAGGAGTTGTGTTAAGTATTAGCAGAGATTCAAAAGATAGAGAGTATGATAAAGAATAATATTTTAATAAGTGGTGGCGGAAGTGGAGGACATATTTTTCCTGCAATAGCAATAGCAAATAAAATTAAAGAAAAAAATCATAATGTTAAAATTGTTTTTGTCGGAGCTCATGGAAAAATGGAAATGAAAAAAGTTCCTAGCTATGGATATAAAATCGTACCTATTTTAATATCAGGATTTCAAAGAAAAAACTTATTTAAGAACTTATTTTTACCTTTTAAACTAATAATAAGCTTGGTAAGCTCTTTGTTCATTGTTTTTAAATACAGGCCTCTATTAGTAATTGGTACTGGTGGTTATGCAAGTGCACCCTTACTTTTTATTTCATCAATTTTAAATATACCTTCGATAATACAGGAACAAAATTCATTTCCTGGATATACTAATAGAATTCTTTCAAAATTTGTAGATAAGATTTGTGTTGCATATAAAAATATGGATAACTTTTTTCCAAAAAATAAAATTATTTTGACAGGAAATCCAGTGAGGTCACTGGTTTTTAAAAATCACAATATAGCAAAGGCTAAAAGTTATTTCAAATTATCCCAATCAAATTTTACAGTACTTTCAATTGGAGGTAGTCTAGGAGCACTTAGTATCAATAATGCTATTAAACAAAATATTGGGTTTTTTAGTAAAAATAAAATTAATTTAATATGGCAGACTGGTAAAGCATTTTTTGATGAGGCTAAAGAAATTGTTGCAAACAAGGAAAATATCTCTTTATTTGAATTTATTAATGAAATGGACTATGCGTATTCTGCAGCTGATGTAATTATCTCCAGAGCTGGAGCAATAGCTATTTCTGAGCTCACTATTGTTGGTAAGCCTGTAATTTTAATACCTTCTCCAAATGTTGCAGAAAATCATCAGTATAAAAATGCACAATCGTTAGTTAATAATAATGCAGCTGTACTTGTAAAAGATGATGATACAAATATTAAAATTGTGGAAGAGATATATAATTTGAGTATTAACAAAAAAATGAGAAATAGTTTATCATCGAATATTAAAAAATTAAAAATAAATCAATCAACTGATAAAATTTATGAAATAGTAAAAGTACACTTAAGAGATGTTTGAAAATTATAAAAAAATATTTTTTGTTGGTATCGGTGGTATTGGAATGAGTGCCTTAGCAAAATACTTCTTGAATTTAGGTAAAATGATTTATGGATACGATATCCTAAGATCTGATATTTGTATTTCATTAGAAAAACAAGGGATAAATATTACATATTGCCATAAAAATTTAGATTTTATATTAGATAATAATTTGTTTAAAGATCCTAATAATTGCTTGATTATTTTCACCCCTGCAGTAAATCAAGATAATATTTTTTTAAAATTTTTTAAAAAGAATAATTTTCATATTGAAAAAAGATCAGAAGTTCTATCAAAGATCTGTGATGAAAAATTTTTAGTAGCTGTTGCAGGTACTCATGGTAAAACAACAACTACAAGTATAATATCTCACATATTAAAAAATACAGATCTTAATATAACAGCTTTTATAGGTGGTATTAGTAAGAATGAAAACTCTAACTTAATAGGTGGAGATATTGATAGTAAATTAATGATAGTTGAAGCTGATGAATATGATAAGTCCTTTTTAAAGTTATATCCTGATATTGCAATAATTACATCTGTCGACATGGATCATTCAGATATTTATTCAAAAAACTCCTCTTTGAAAAAAGCTTACCACCAGTTTATTAGTAATATTTCTGATGATGGAGTTTTAATAATTGAAAATAAAGCACTTCAAGAGTTAGGAAATGTTAACTTCTCAAACATTATTACATATTCATTTTCTGACGATACTGATTTTAGAATTAGCTCTCATGAAACAATAAATAGAAATTCACATTTTAATTTTATAAATAATAGGTCTGAAATTTTTTTTAATGAAGATGTTATTTTTTGTTTACCTGGTAAACATAATATTTTGAATGCTCTAGCATCAATATTAGTTTGTATACAATTAGATATAGAGAAAAGTGATGTGGTTAAATCAATTAATTCTTTTTTGGGAATTAAAAGAAGGTTTGAAATTCATTTTGAATCAAATAATAAAGTTTTTATTGATGACTACGCTCACCATCCTTGTGAAATTAGGCATACTCTTCAAACTTTATTTAACATGTATCCAAATAGAAAATTAACACTTATTTTTCAACCTCATCTTTATACCAGAACTAGAGATTTTATGAACGAGTTTGCAGACGTTTTATCTTTACCAAATCATCTGATCCTACTTGATATATTTCCAGCTAGAGAAAAACCCATAAAAGGAGTTGATTCAGCAAAACTTCTTGAGAAATGTAAAAATAAAACTAAGGAATTGGTAAAAAAAGAAATGGTTATAAACATTTTAGAGAAATGTACTTTTGATGTTTTAGTGACAATGGGTGCAGGAAATATTTACAGTTTAGTTGAAAAAATTAAAAATGAGTATTTTGTCTAATAATTATGCTAAAATCATTTTAGGAACAACAAGTTTAATCTTGTTGATAATAATTATTCATAAATTTCAATCACAGAATAAAAACCCTTTAAACCAAAAAGTTAAAATTTCTGCAGAGACTTTGTATACTGATCAAAAGGAAATTTTAGAAAATGTCAGAGAAATTGTTTTAAAAGGAAATCATCACGAAATTGGTTCACTAGAAAATAAATTAGTTAATATGAATCACATTGAAAGTGCTGAAATCTTTTTTAATGTAGATGGGTTGGTAAGTCTGAGTTATCATGAGTTTGAGCCTATAGTGAGAGTATTTAGTTCTGAAAATAAGTCATTTTATTTAGATTCAAATTGCAACAGAATACCCTTATCAAAAAAACATACAGCTGATGTTATATTGTTTACAGGATATACAGAAAACATCAAAGATTATTTGATACTAGATTTAGGAAAAAAAATTAGATCTAATAAATTTCTTTTTCATCAAGTATCTGAAATTTACATTAATAAGTCAAAGGAAGCATTTTATATTCCAACTGTGGGAAATCACAAAATAAAAATTGGAAGTTTTAAAAATATAGACCTAAAGATTAATAAACTGTTAACCTTCTACAATAAAATTATTCCTATGCAAGGTTGGAAAAAATATTCTCAAATAAACTTAGAATTTAAAAATCAAATTATTTGTTTAAAAAATGACTGATTTAGATAAAAATACAGCTATAGTAGTAGGTCTTGATATTGGAACTACCAAAATCTCGCTTATGGTTGGTAAAATGAATGAGTATAAAAAATTAGAAATTGTTGCTCAAGCTAAGTCTAAATCATATGGTGTCTCTAGAGGTATTGTTGCTAATATTGATCGCACTGTCGAATCGATTAAAGAGGCTTTAGGAGAAATTAATCATAACTTCAAGATAATTGAAGTATATGTTGGAATTGCTGGTCAACATATTAAAAGTCTTCAACACAGAGGAGATATAGTTCGTGATGATGTTGAAAATGAAATTAATTTTGATGATATGAAAAAACTTAAAGAAAATATGTTTAAGCTAATAACAATTCCTGGAGAGGAGGTGATTCATGTGATACCACAAGAATATACAGTTGATGGGGAAGATGGAATACAAGACCCTAGAGGAATGGCAGGAATCAAGTTATCTGCAAACTTTCATGTCATAACAGCTCAGGTCGGAGCTGTAAGAAATATCATTAGATGTGTTGAAAAAGCTGGGCTTAAAACTAAAGAGTTAATACTTGAGCCTTTCGCTTCAGCATTGGCAACGTTGGATGAAGATGAGTTGAGAGAAGGAGTTGCATTAGTTGATATTGGGGGTGGAACAACTGATGTTGCAATTTTTTTAGATAAAGTTATTAGGCACACTGCAGTCATACCTTTTGGTGGTAATGTAATTACTACGGATATTAAAACAGGTCTTTCCATTTTAGAGAAGCAGGCTGAATTACTAAAAGTCAAATTTGGTTCTGCAATTCATAATGATGAACATGAGAATGTAATGGTATCAATTCCTGGACTAAGAGGTCGTGAACCAAAGGAAATATCAGTAAAAAATCTCACTGAGATTATAAGTGCAAGAATTAAAGAGATAATTGAACTAGTATATCATCAGATTAAAGTTTCTGGCTATGAGAGTAAGCTAATGACAGGAATAGTATTAACTGGGGGTGGTGCACAGCTTAGAAATTTAACTCAACTAGTTTCATACATTACTGGAATGGAAGCAAGAATAGGATATCCAAATGAACATCTTGGAAAAAAATCTAAAGATTATGTTACCAGCCCAATGTACTCAACTGGAACTGGTCTTGTAATGAAAGGTTTTCAAGATTCACCAGCAAATAAAAATACTTTAAAATACAATAATAAAAATGAGACTTCACTTTTAAAAATCTTTAAAGGAATTAAAGGTTTTTTTGATGAAGAAATTGAATAATTAAAATAACAACGATGAAAACAAACTTTGAATTTCAATTACCAAAAAATCAATCTTCAGTAATAAAAGTACTTGGTGTAGGTGGAGGTGGCAGTAACGCAGTGAATTATATGCACTCCAATGGTATAAAGGGAGTTGATTTTGTTGTATGTAATACTGATGCACAAGCCCTAGAGGCAAGTCAGGTTCCAGTCAAAATTCAATTAGGAGTTGAGCTTACTGAAGGTTTAGGAGCAGGCTCTAATCCTGATATTGGTAAAAAAGCGGCTGAAGAAAGTATTGATAGAATAACCGAATTACTTGACTCAAATACAAAAATGCTATTTATTACTGCTGGTATGGGTGGTGGAACAGGAACAGGTGCTGCTCCTGTAATTGCTGAGGTAGCAAAGAAAAAAGGTATATTGACTGTCGGGGTCGTCACAAATCCTTTTTCTACGGAAGGAGGGAACAGAAAAAAATATGCAAAAGATGGCCTTATAGAGCTTAGAAAAAATGTTGATACTCTATTGATTATTAACAATGACAAGCTTATTGAAGTTTATGGTGATTTAACTCTGAGTAAGGCATTTGCAAAAGCTAATGAAGTTTTAAATACCGCAACAAAAGGAATTGCTGAAGTAATTTCACAACATCTTTTAGTAAATATAGATTTAAATGATGCAAGGAGAGTTTTACAAAATAGTGGTACTGCAGTGATGGGTCAATCTCAATCAAGTGGAGAAAATCGTGCAATTCAAGCAGTTGAAGGAGCATTGGATTCACCATTATTAAATGATAATGATATTTTCGGAGCTGAGCAGGTATTATTAAAAATTGTAACAGGTCCAGGAGATGATGAAATAAAGATGTCAGAGTTAAATAAAATCAAGAGTAAAATACAAGAGGCAGCTGGTAACGATGTTAATATTATAGAAGGAGTTGGTATAGATCCAGAGCTAGAATCTTCAATAAGTGTTACTGTTATTGCAACGGGCTTCGAACAGAAGATCCATAAAGATCCAGTAAAAATTCATCTGTCTGAAACAAATAATATTGAGGATATTATAAAAGATCAAGATGAAATAGATAACAATAAAAAAGAAAATTGTTTTCAAAGAAAGATGTTCAATTTTGATAAAGAATCTTTGTCTAATGAAATAGAATCAAATGAAATAATAACTCAGGTAGATACTTATGAAGATAAAAATAAAATTGTTTTAGAACTTGAGAATGAGAAGTTTTCAGATAATGATGGCAGAGAAGAATTAATTAACAGTAATGTTGTTGTTGACAATCTTTGTAATGAGGAGGAGAATAAACAATATCTAAGCTTAAATGGTGATGAAAAACTCGAAAATGATAATATTGATAGTTCTGTCTCTGAAATGGAAAAAAGTAATAATTCTAATTTAAATAATGGATTGGAGTCAAGAGAAAGAGAAGAAAGATTAAGAGAAATATCAAAAAAGTTAAGAACTCCATCAGGATTAACTCATTTAGAAGATCAGCCAGCCTACAAGCGCAATAATGTGAAATTAGATAATACAATTAGTTCAGATAAGGAAGATTCATGTAAGTTTACTTTGGATCAAAATAATGGAAATGTAATTCTTAAAAAGAACAATAGTTTTTTACATGACAATGTAGATTAAAAAAAGCCAAATATTTATTAATATTTGGCTTTATTGTTACATCATACCGGGCATTCCCCCACCACCCATTGGAGGAATCGGTGGTTCCTCTTTTGTAGGTATTTCTGAGATTACACATTCAGTAGTTAGTAGCATAGCAGCAACTGATGATGCATTTTCAATTGCAACTCTAACGACTTTTGCTGGGTCAATAATTCCCGCTTTGAACATGTTGTCATATGTCTCGTTTTTAGCATTAAATCCAAAATCGTCTTTACCCTCTTTAATTTTTGAAACGACTACAGAACCTTCTAGTCCTGCATTTTCAACAATTTGTCTAATTGGTTCCTCGACAGCTCTTTGAATTATGTTAACTCCTGTCTGCTCATCATCATTATCTCCTTTTATTTTAGCTAAAGTTTTTGCAGCTCTAATAATTGCAATTCCTCCTCCAGGAACAATTCCCTCTTCAACTGCGGCCCTTGTTGCTGCTAAAGCATCATCTACTCTATCTTTCTTTTCCTTCATTTCCACCTCTGAAGCTGCTCCAACATACAAGACAGCTACACCTCCAGCTAATTTTGCTAGCCTTTCTTGCAGCTTTTCCTTATCATAATCAGAAGTAGATGATTCTATTTGAGATTTTAATTGATTAACTCTAGCTTTTATATCATTTTTGTTACCATTTCCATTAACTATTGTAGTGTTGTCTTTGTCGATTACAACTTTTTCACAAGTTCCAAGCATTTCTACATTGGTGCTGTCAAGTTTAAATCCTCTTTCTTCAGAAATAACAGTTGCATTTGTTAGTATTGCAATATCTTCAAGCATAGCTTTTCTTCTATCTCCAAATCCAGGAGCTTTTACTGCTGCTACTTTCAATGATCCTCTTAGTTTATTTACAACTAAAGTAGATAATGCTTCACCATCTACATCTTCAGCAATAATCATTAATGGTTTGCCACTTTGTGCTGTTTGCTCTAGAACAGGAAGAAGATCTTTCATTGATGAAATTTTCTTGTCATAAAGCAGTACGTAAGGGTTATCCAACTCTGTTTCCATTTTGTCAGGATCTGTTATGAAATAAGGTGATAAATATCCTCTATCAAATTGCATTCCTTCTACTACTTCAACGGTTGTTTCTGTTCCTTTTGCCTCTTCAACAGTTATAACTCCTTCTGTTTTTACTTTCTTCATAGCTTCTGCGATTAATGCACCTATCACATTATCATTATTTGCTGATATTGAGGCTACTTGTTCAATTTTCTCATATGAACTTCCAACTTCTTGTGAGATTTTACCTAAGTTTTTCACTATTTCATCGACAGCTTTTTCAATTCCTCTTTTGAGATCCATAGGATTAGCTCCAGCAGCTACATTTTTTAAGCCAGCAGCTACAATTGCTTGAGCCAGAACTGTTGCTGTAGTTGTTCCGTCACCGGCAATATCTGCTGTCTTAGATGCCACCTCTTTAACCATTTGTGCACCCATGTTTTCCATTGCGTCCTCTAGCTCAATTTCCTTTGCTACAGTAACACCGTCTTTAGTTATTGAAGGACCTCCAAATTTTTTGTCGATTACTACATTTCTACCTTTTGGTCCTAATGTTACTTTTACAGCATTTGCCAATGCATCGACTCCCTTTTTAAGTGAATCCCGAGCGTCTGTATTAAAAGTTATATTTTTTGCCATTTTATTTTATTTTATATTATTAGTTAATTATTGCAAGGATATCAGATTCTTTCATAATAAGATAATCTTTTCCTTCATATTTTAAATCTGTTCCGGAGTATTTTCCATAAAGGACATTATCACCGACTTTTACATTAATTGGGTTTTCTTTTGTTCCTTTGCCAACGGCAACTATTTTTCCTTTTTGTGGTTTTTCTTGTGCCGTGTCTGGAATAATGATCCCAGTAGTTGTCTTTGTTTCTGCAGCTGAGGGTTCAACTAACACTCTATCTGCTAATGGTTTTAATTTCATATTTTTATTTATTTTGTTATTATACAAAAATTATGCCAACAAATTTCTGATGAAATTATGTCAGGTATTTAGTTTAATGGACTGTCTTGGGGCAAATTTTGTGGTATAATTGCTTCGTTTATTTGATCTTGTGATTTCAATTCGTTGGTTTCGTCTATGTTTCTCGGAATAGCAAAGTTTGATAATATTGTCAATGAGATCAAAACAATAGCTAATGTCCAAGTTGTTTTCTCCAAAAAATCTGTTGTGTTTTTTGCACCCATTATTTGGTTACTCGAACCCCCTCCAAAAGTTGAGGATAGACCACCTCCTTTGGGATTTTGAATTAAAACAACAAGAACTAATAGTACAGAAGTAATTATAATTAATATTGCAAAAACTGAATACATTTTATTTTAATTTTTTTAATTCGTTAATTTGGGATGCAAATAAAGCACTTTTTTCTGGAAATTTCAAAATTAATTTTTCAAATGCATTAATTGCTTTTACGTAATGTCCCTGTTCCGTATAAATTTTTGCCAAGGTTTCAGTAATGTAATCATCATTTTCATTCAAACTTTTTTTAGCTAAATTAACTGCTGAAAAGAACCTTGGTTCTTCTTTTTTTTCTTCAATCTTTTCTATCCACTCTAATACTGTCAGTTTTTGTTCGATATTATTATTTATTTCAGATGAAAATTTAGTCTTGTTTTTTTGTAGTAATTTGTATAGTTTATTTCTAGACTGAACAAATAAGGCACATTTTTTAAGTTCACTAATGTAACGAACACTACCAATGCTTTTAAGAATTATAAGTCGAGCGATTAACGCTGTTGAATGAAAACCATTTTTGTCCAAAAATAAATCTAGTTTAGCAAGGTTTTCCTCATTTTGAAGTTCTTTAACTTCAATAATTTTAAATATTTCTTCGACTACCAATTAACAAATGTTTTATTAAAGATATCGATACATATTTCCTCTAAAACTTTATCAACTAATTCATTTTCAATTTCATCTAAATTTAGATCACTATTGTAATCTGAGTATCTGATAAATTTTTGATTATAATTTTCTTTTTCATCAAGATAATTTTTAAAATCAATATTTACTCCGATAGATAGTCTGTTTTGTTTTGCAAAATCGTTTGAAGATATAGATATTGGCGAAATATCATAGCTAATAATTTCTCCGCTTATTTCAATTTCATAGTTGTTGTTATTGACGCTTAAGTCAGTTTGGTCAATTATTATATCTATTAACTTTTGAGTAATGTCTCTATCAAGGTTAGTTTTAAAATTTTCAGCCTTGTTAACAAAATAATCAACTTTGATATTTTTTACTTGAGCATCAATTGAGGCTCCGCTAAATGTATAAAAACCACATGAGCCCATGATCAAAAGAAATGTTATGTACAAAAAGTTTTTCAATTATAAATTTAGTTCTTTTATTTTTCTGTAAAGTGTCCTCTCAGAAATTCCTAAATCATTTGCAGCTTTTTTTCTTTTACCGTTGTGTTTACTAAGTGCTTTTGAAATTAAATTTTTTTCATGTTCGATCAGAGATAGATTTTGCTCTAAGACATATTCTTTTTGTTTGTTATCCTTCTTATAAAAATTATCAACTTGTAATATGTTTTCGTCAAATTCAGCTTTGTTAATTTTATTTTCACTAATCAATTCGTCCGTAATTTTTTTCAGGTGATTTAGATCTTTTTTCATATCAAAAAGAACTTTATATAGTATTTCTCTTTCACTGAAATCATTCTCTTCAATCTTTAATTTGACAATAGGTAAATTTTGCTTTTTTGTTGTAAGATACTCAGCAATTTTAGTCTTTGAAATATTTTTTTCTTTTTCTAGAACAGATAAATTTTGCACAAAATTTTTCAGTTCTCTAATATTTCCTGGCCAATTATAATCTTGTATTAGTTTAATTGCTTCATCATCAAGCTTTATAGGATCAGTTTTATATTTATCTGCGAAATCAACAGCAAATTTTTTAAACAGAAGTTGTATGTCTTCTCCTCTTTTTCTTAGTGGAGGAAGACTTATATTAATTGTAGATAGTCTATAATATAAATCCTCTCTAAATTTTCCATTTTTTATTGCATTAGAAAGATTTACATTTGTAGCAGCGATTATTCTGACATCAGTTTTGGAAACCTCAGACGATCCAACCTTTATGTACTCTCCATTTTCTAGTACTCTCAATAGCCTTGCTTGAGTTGATATGGGAAGTTCCCCAATTTCATCTAAAAATATTGTCCCTTTATTAGCAACTTCAAAATACCCTTTTCTAGTTTCGTGAGCACCTGTAAATGATCCTTTGACATGTCCAAAAAGTTCACTATCTATTGTACCTTCGGGAATTGCACCACAATTTACAGCAATAAAATTTTCATGCTTTCTGTTACTCAGTGAGTGAATAATTTTTGGAATATTTTCTTTTCCAGTACCACTTTCTCCAGTTATAAGTGTTGTTATCTCTGTTGAGGAAACTTGAGCTGCAATGTCAATTGCTCTGTTTAAGTCAATACTTTTACCAATTATGCCATAATTTCTTTTTATTGAATTTATATCCATTTAAGTAATTTTACCAATTAATGTAGCCGATGTACAACTTTCAACTTCAACTGTAACAATATCTCCAATTTTTGCTTTTTGTTTTGGGAAAATGATAACATTGTTTTGCATATTTCTTCCAAAAAAATCATATTCTGATTTTTTTGAGATACCTTCAATTAACACTTCAAATTTACTACCAATTTTTTTCTTATTGTTTTCTAAAGAATGTTGTCTTTGCTTTGAAATAATTTCTGAAAGCCTAGTTGATTTTATTTCATCACTAACATTGTCCTCCAACTTTCTATGAGCATATGTATTAGGTCTATCAGAATATTTAAACATGTAACCATAATCATACTTTACGTAATCCATAAGAGACAATGTCATTGCGTGATCAAAATCTGTTTCATTGCAAAATCCACTTATCATATCCATTGATAAACCACAGTCTGGAATGTGTTTTTTTATAGTATCTATGAGGTTAATATAATCTTCTCTTGTATATCCTCGATTCATTAATTTTAAAATTTTATTACTACCCGACTGGACAGGCAAATGTATGTAGTTACATATGTTACTGTAAGATTTCATTGTTTTAATCACTTCCTCAGTCATATCTTGTGGATTTGAAGTTGAAAAGCGTATCCTTAGTTCAGGACATTCTTCAGCAACAATCGTTAATAGTTTAGCAAAATTTATACTATTTGCTTTTTCATTATCGTTGGCCTTATCATAATCTTTCTTGAGACCACCACCATACCATAAATATGAGTCAACATTTTGTCCTAGCAAAGTAACTTCTTTGAAACTATTTTTTATTAATTCTTTGCACTCAACAACTATACTGTTTGGATTTCGACTTCTTTCTCTACCTCTTGTAAATGGAACAACACAAAATGAACACATGTTGTCACATCCCCTAGTTATCGACACAAAAGCAGTCACTCCATTGGATAAAAATCTAACAGGACTAACATTACCGTATGTTTCTTCTTTTGAAAGAATCACATTAATAGCTTTTCTCCCATCTTCTACTTTTTTAATTAATTTGGGTAAATCTCTGTATGCATCTGGACCAACAACAATATCAACTAGTTTTTCTTCTTCCAAAAGCTTTGTTTTTAGTCGCTCTGCCATACAACCCATAACACCAACCATAATATTTTTGTTTCTTTTTTTTACACTGTTGTAAAAATTAAGTCTTTTTCTTACAGTTTCCTCAGCTTTCTCCCTTATTGAGCAAGTGTTTACAAGAATTATGTCAGCTTCTTCGATAATTTTTGTTGAGATATAATTTTCCTCTGATAAAATAGATGCAACAATTTCACTATCAGAAAAGTTCATTTGACACCCATAAGTTTCAATGTACATCTTCTTACTTTTAGATTTAGATCTTTTTTTTGTAAGTATGTTTTGATCAACCAACATTTTTTGTGTGATAAATTTAAGCAAAGATAAATAAAACTGACAATATGTCATATTTCTTATGCAATAATATTATATAATGTTATTACATTATATTTAATTTTAGTACAATTTTTTTTGGTCAAAAAAAAAATCTTGCATTATTTTTGCAAAAAAAAAATTGTCTAAGAATTTACTTATTGTAGAATCACCTGCTAAAAAAAAGACTATTCAGTCTTACTTAGGAAAAGATTACATAGTTGAATCTAGCGTAGGACACATTAGAGACCTACCAAAAAAAGGTAACAAAGCAATTGACATTGAAAATGGATTTACCCCAAACTACGTAGTTAGTGATGATAAGAAAAAAATAGTTAAAGAATTGCAAAAGCGTGTAAAAAGTGCTGAGGTTATATGGTTAGCCACTGATGAAGATCGAGAGGGAGAAGCTATCGCATGGCATTTAACTCAAGCACTTGACGTAAAAAATAAAAAAATAAATAGAATTGTCTTTAATGAAATTACCAAAGAAGCAATTCACAATGCAATAAAAAAACCAAAAAAAATAAATGAAAATCTAGTTAATGCTCAACAAGCTAGACGAGTACTTGACAGATTAGTAGGATTTGAATTATCTCCATTATTATGGAAAAAAATTAAAACAGGACTTTCAGCAGGACGCGTACAGTCTGTAGCGGTTCGTTTAATTGTCGAAAGAGAAAATGAAATTAACAAATTTGTTTCATCATCCAGTTTCAAAATTCTTTCTCATTTCAAAACCAAAAGCGGTGAATTTTTTACTTGTGAATTAAATCATAAATTTGATAATATTGAAAATGTTAGGAAATTTTTGAATAACTCAGCAAATTTTCAGCATGTATTAAATAAAATTGAAAAAAAACCCACTAAAAGAAGTCCTCAGGCTGCATTTACAACATCAACTCTGCAACAAGAAGCATCAAGAAAATTATCTTTTTCAGTAAACAGAACAATGTCCGTTGCACAAAAATTATATGAAAAAGGAATCATAACATACATGCGTACAGATAGCACAAATCTTTCCAAAGTCGCCGTTGATTCAATTAAAGATTTAGTAACAAACACACTTGGAAGCAATTTTTTCACCAAAAGAATTTTCAAAAGTAAATCAAAGGGTGCTCAAGAGGCTCATGAAGCTATTCGTCCTACAGATTTCAATATTTCAAAAATTGAAGGCGATAGTGATCAAAATAAGTTATACAGATTGATATGGGAAAGATCAGTCGCATCACAAATGTCCGATGCAAAAATTGAAAGAACTACATATAAAATAAACTCATTCGACGACAAACTAATATTTCAAGCAAAAGGAGAAGTTGTGACATTTGCTGGATTTCTTGCAATTAACAAATCAAACATTGGTTCTGACTCTTTTTTACCAAGTGCTAAATTATTAGAAACATTAAATTTAGATAATTTAAAATCTGATGAAGTTTTTACAAAACCACCAGCAAGATACAATGAAGCAAGTTTAGTTAGAAAGCTAGAAGATTTAGGAATAGGAAGACCTTCTACATATGCCTCTACCATTACAACTGTTCAAAAAAGAAACTATGTAATAAAAGAAAATCGCGAGGGTAAAGCTATTAAATCAAAAGTACTCACATTAACTGGTAAATTAATAAATGAAAATACTATAGAAAAAATAGCAGGAGCTGAAAAAAATAAACTGTTTCCCACAGATACTGGTCAAATAGTTACAAAATTTTTAACCAAACATTTTAGTAAAATACTTGACTATAGCTTCACAGCCACTGTAGAAGATGAATTTGACTTAATTGCAGAGGGAAAAAAGGTTTGGAATGAAATGATTCAAAATTTTTATTCTGGTTTTATTTCAAAAGTTAATGATGTCAATGATAATGAAAAAAGAGAATCAGGTGAAAGAGTAATTGGAAATCATCCAGAGACTAATGAACTAGTGATTGCTAGACTCGGACCTTTTGGCCCTATGGTTCAAATTGGTGAAAAAAGTGATGAACCTACTGAAAAAAAACCAAGATTTGCATCACTTCAAAAGGGTCAGACAATACAAAATATATCTCTTGAAACAGCGCTTGATTTATTCAAATTACCAAGATCAGTTGGGTATTACAATGGTATTGAAATTCTAGCTGCCATTGGAAGATTTGGTCCTTATTTGAAACATGACAAGAAATTCTATTCTTTAAAGGGTTCTGAATTCAACCCACTTACAATCTCCTCTGAAGAGGCTAAGATTCATATCGAAAATAAAATAAAGCAAGAGAAAGATAGGATTATCAATTTTTTTAAAGGAGAACCTGTGTTTTATGTTTTAAATGGTAGATATGTTCCTAAAGAAGGAAAAAAAATAAATTTAAGAATTCCAAAAGATATTGATCCAAAATCTTTAAATAGAGAAGATTGTATTCAATTATTAAATAAAAAATCAAATAGTTGAAAGACTTAAATCTTGCTAAATTTTTTGAACCATTAAACACTGGATATTTTTCAATAAAGGAAAAATGGCAATCAACACAAGTTGGATTTTTAATTGAATCATTTGTAGGTGATAACTTTCCTAACTTGAGCTTTTGTGAAATAGCAATTTTTAATGTAAATGAATATGGTGGAAGCACTAATAAAGCCTCTGAAGGCATATGTAAAATAAGGAAAAATTTATATGATTTACATATTGAAAAGCTACCAAGGACAGCAGATTTGGGAAGTTTAAAACTTGAGAAAAATAGAAAAAATAACTTTGACAAGATCAGAGAAGTATGCTTTGCACTGTTAAATAACGGGACCTTACCTTTTTTAATTGGTGGAGGTCACGATATAGTTTATGCAATGTACAAAGCTCAGTCTAATTTCAAGAAAAAAATATCTTACACTTGCATTGATAGTAAGTTTGATTTAGGGCTTGTTGATGACAAACTTAATAATCAATCACACTTAAGTAAGATTATAAAAGCAAAGCCCAATTACCTTTACAGCTACACAAACTTGTGTTTTCAATCTTTTTTAGTCAGCCCTCACGCCTTAAAATTATTAGAATCAATAAAATTTTCTTATCTACGTTTGGGTGAGATTAAGCAAAATACTTCAAATGTTGAACCAATTTTAAGAGACTCCGACATGCTATCATTAGATATTTCTTCAATTTCTAGTGCATATGCGGGTGCAAACATCTATAGTTCTCCTAATGGGTTAGATGGTAATGAAATTTGCAAATTAATTTTTTATGCTGGAATTAGTGATAAAATAAAATCTTTTGGAATTTTTGAATATAATCAAAATCTAGACAG
>CACAMX010000011.1 GCA_902533655.1 uncultured Bacteroidota bacterium | reverse complement strand
TGATAAATTTCTTTCCTCAACCTCAAGCAATTTTTGATTGATAAAATCCTCATATAAATCATCGATGACAGAGCCCTTTTCTTGGTTATCTACTAAATACTTAACAAAATCTTGTTGGTTAATTTTCAAGTCATCAATCATGAACAAAGTAAATATTAATCCCTTGGCATTTTTTCCATCCCAATTGCCTTCATTAACACTTTTCTCGCCATACCCCTTAATTTGTTTAATTCTTTTGCTAATTCTAACAATATTATAATCCTTTCTTAGCTTCTTAAATAAACTTTCTTGACTAAGATTTGCTCTGGAATCTCTTTCAATTTTTCTTTTTAAATCAGACTTTAGTTCTTCAAAAGGCAAAATTGGTTTTTTACTAATTAATTTAACTATATGCCAACCAAAATCTGATTCAAATGGCTGAGAGTAATCATTTATATTATTTAGGTTAAATGAAGCATCTTCAAAAACTTGTACCATTTTGCCAACTCCAAATGGAGGTAATTTACCACCCTTTACTGCACTAGATTTATCTTCTGAAAATCTTTCTGCTAAGTCTTCAAATTCTTGACCTTCTTTTAATTTTTCTAACACATCAAAAATTTTTGTTTTAGCAGTTTCATTTTTTTCTTTATTTCCTTGTTGAGTCTTGAACATTATGTGAGAAACCTGAACCTCTCCAAGTGCTTTTCTCTTGTCATTTAACTTTAAAAGATGTAGACCGTACTTTGTTCTAACTGGACCACAAATTTGACCAACATCACAATTATAAGCAGCTGATTCAAATGGGTAAACCATCATAAAACTCGTAAAATATCCTAGATTTCCTTGGTTAATTTTTGAAGACCTATCATCGGAATGCATAATTGCTGCTCTTTCAAAGGTAATATTGCCACTTAAAATTTCATTTCTTATGTTGTTAATTTTATCTAAAGCTTCTTTCTCAGTTCTTTTAGTAGAACTATTCTCAAATGCTATTAGTATGTGGCTGACATTTAAATCATATTTTGTTCTTTCATAAGCTTCATTAAGAAGGCTCTCCTCAAAATCTTTATCCTTTAAATATGGTTTTGAGAGCTGTTTTCTGTAACCCTCTAGCTCATTGACGAAAGTAGATAAGGTATCCATTCCAAGAGACTCTGCTTCTTTAACTTTTAGTTTGAAGTTAATAAAGAGCTGCATGTACTCGTTGAGATACTCTTTTGTGAAAGATTCTAAATCATTGTTTTTGAAAAATATATTTTCAAATTCTTTTAAGGATACGTTTTCATCACCAATTGTTAAAACATTTTCATTGGCAAATGATATGAAACTAAAAGAAATAAGTAATGGTAAGATTGTTTTTTTCATATTTTATTTTCTACTGTAATTTGGTGCTTCCTTTGTAATTGTAACATTGTGAGGATGACTTTCAATCATTCCGGAAGAACTTATTTTTGTAAAATAAGATTTCTGCAATTCAATAATATCTTTTGAGCCGGCATATCCCATACCTGCTCTTATGCCACCTAGAACTTGATGAACAACTTCTGAAAGAGTTCCTTTGTATGCAACACGGCCAACTATACCCTCAGGTACTAGCTTTTTATTATCACTTTGTTCAGCTTGAAAATATCTATCTTTAGATCCACTTTCCATAGCATCAATTGATCCCATTCCTCTGTAGCTTTTAAATTTTCTACCTTCAAAAATTATTGTTTTTCCTGGTCCCTCTTCAACACCTGCAAACATTGAGCCAAGCATAACTGAACTGGCACCCGCTACTAATGCTTTTACAATATCACCAGAATATCTGATTCCTCCATCAGCAATTATAGGAACATTTGATTTTTTTGCAACTTCTGCGACGTTTAATATTGCAGTCAGTTGTGGAACTCCAATACCTGCAATAATTCTAGTTGTGCAAATAGAACCTGGTCCAATACCTACTTTTATTGCATCAGCACCATTATTTATTAAGAGTTTTGCTGCTTCCGCTGTTGCAACATTACCAACTACAAAATCTAAATTTGAAAATTTCTTTTTTAATTTTTTCAAGACATCAACTACATTTTTTGAATGTCCATGAGCAGTGTCAATAACAATCGCATCGACTGATGCCTGATTTAAAGCTGAAACTCTATCTAAAACATCATTTGTAATGCCAACAGCAGCAGCAACCCTTAGTCTGCCTAGTGAATCTTTACAAGAGTTGGGCATCATTTTATTTTTTGTGATGTCTTTAAATGTAATCAAACCGACTAACTTATAATTATCATCAACAACTGGCAGTTTCTCAATTTTGTTCACTTTGAGAATATTTTCAGCATTTTCTAAGTCTTTTAACTTAGTCGTAATTAGATTTTCACAAGTCATGACATCTTTTACTGGTATAGCATGCTTTTTTTGAAATCTAAGATCTCTGTTTGTGACGATCCCTAGCAGATTTTGTTTTTCATTTACAATTGGTATTCCACCAATTCTATGCTCTTTCATTAATTCTAAAGCATCACCAACAGTAGAGTCAATTGACAATGTAACAGGATCTTGTATCATTCCGCTTTCTGACCTTTTTACCTTTCGAACTTCTGAGGCTTGTTGAGCTATTGACATATTTTTATGAAGAACACCTATTCCTCCTTCTCTAGCCAAAGAAATTGCCATCTTAGACTCTGTTACTGTATCCATGGCAGCACTTAAAATGGGTATATTAATTTTGATGTTCTTTGAGAAAAAAGTGGTTATATTTGTTTCGCTTGGCATTATTTCAGAATACGAGGGGATAACCAAGACATCATCAAAGGTCAAACCGTTTTGCAATATTTTTTTATTTTCTGTCATGATTAGGATTGCAAAATTACTAAATAAATATCTTTCTTAAGGATGTAAGTGAAAAATATTATTTGATAACATTAACAGGGCCTGTTTTATTAATTAGGTTGCCTACACCATTTATGTATTTTAGAACATAAACATAAGTACCTTTTTGTACTAAACTTCCTCTATATGAACCATCCCATCCCTTCTTTGGATCTGTCGTTTCAAAAATGAGATTGCCATTGCGATCATAAATTGAAAATAAATATCCGTCTTCAGAAACAAAATAAGTCACAGGAATATATAGTTCATTGTGTTCATCTCTGTTAGGAGTAAAGCTGTTAGGAAGAAAGATTATAGGTGTCTGTGATATACAACTAATGTTTGAATAGGATCCAAGATTAGTCGGACCATAAATATTATTTATACCTTCACTTGCTTTAATATAGTAACAAAATCTACCATTACCTTGCTCTCCAAAATCAGTAACAACATCATTGTACTTTAGACTTTGATTCGGATTGCTTTTTCTATCAAAAGTGTAAATCGGTAGAATAACAAAAGGTTGTCTGTTTGCTGATCTATATAATTCATATTTTTCTACCTCACCAAGCCAATTTCCATAATCATTAAAAGTTACAGTGTTAACATATTCATCACGCGAAAAATTTAACAGTTCCTCATCAATATTTATTTGTGCATTCAATAGTATTGTTGTAGCAATTGATGTGTCATTCTTTGATAATCCTGTGTTAGTATCAAGAATTGAACCAGTTGATATAGTTACCCCACAAGTGTCAACTGGAAAGATTATATAATCATATGAGTATTCTGTTGTTAATGCTGTTTGATCAGTGTAAAAAATATTATCTTGTCCATCAAACGGTATTTCACCTATTTTTTTGAAATTATTAGTGTTTGAAATTGATCTGAAGATAGAATAATGATCAACTACTGCGCTGTTATCAACGAGACATGAGATATCTACATAACCATTATCCATATTTACAGATGCATATTCAATGTAGTTAAAATCAGGCTTTTTAGATAAATTTGGTATAACACTAATTTTATTTGATACAGCTTGGAAAGAACTATCTAAATTATAAGCTCTAATAAAAATATCGTAATTATACTTATCAATTGCGTCATTAAATACAAAAGGATTATTGTTTAATGCTGAATAACTAAAACTTTGAATATTTCCAGAAGGACTGGTTGATACAATATTAATTTCGTAACTACCAACCCCACCTGTCCAGTTAATGTATTCGTTCCATTCAAGCGTGAGAGTTTGAAGACAAGCATCAAGTAAAGTTTGTAAATGAATTGAGTTATGCTCAATTGAATAATCACTAGCATTTTCACAACTATCTAGAGCTCTTATTTTAAAAATTTCAAATTTATCTCCTGCTATTGATTGAAAATATGTGTATGAGTTTGTAAATACTGTGTCTAGTGTTCTTTGAGATCCATCATTATCTTTAATATAAATTATATACATTTCAGCTCCAACAATTGGCAGCCAAGTCACCACTGCTTTGTTATTATTATCAACTGAAATATCTGAAATTATTGGGATATTAGGAGGTAGAGTATCATTTAAATTTACAGATGAAAATGAAGACTTAGAGCTACATCCAGATAAATCCTCTAAATAAATCTGAAATATAGGATCGTAGTTACAAATTGGAACAATAAAATCAGCATTGTATGTGTAAGAGAGTGACATGGTGGAATCAATAATTTCCTGCGTACTACTATTGTCTCTTTTCATGTAAATACCAAAGACTGTATCCGAAGTAGAAAGTAGTGGAACATGATTTTCGTTCCAAGATAGATTAGCTGTAGTATTAAGATTCGAAGTTGAAGCACTCAATAAAATACTTGTTAATGTATCAGATTGAAGTTGCCCGATTGAAATACCACAACTTTGATCAGTAGCCAAGAAATAATCATATTGATTAAAGTTGCCATCAATAGAAGGGTCAGAATCGATGTAATTTGTTGATGGAAAAAAAACACTATCTATAAGTTCAAAATTTGTTGAAAAAGGTAATTTCCTGTACACAAAGTATGGTTCTTGAGTTGGGGGAGCTCCAGGTGCATATTGCCAATTGAGTTCAATATTTCCATTGTCAAGTACTGAAATACATCTTAAATCGGGTATTGGTGGAACTACATTAATTGTAATAGTTGCAATTGTTATTCCAAAAGCAGGACAGAAATCATCATGAACCTTAACTAAAAAGGTAAAAGTACTTGTAGTTGCACCACAGCCAAGTATTGCATTGATATGGTTACAAGATGTTTGCCATTCAAAAACTCCGTTTACAATTCCAGGAGAACTAAATGGAGGGGTTAGGCCAGATCCGTTGTTGAAAGTTGCACAAGGCGGATTGTTACAACTATTTGGGTTGATGAAATCATCAGAAAACTGACCACCAGAAACTTCCATTGTTAAATCTTGTGGTATTGTTCCTGGATAAACATCTATATCAGTACCAGTGATATTAAAGTTAACAAGAGTTCCAGCATAAACAGTGGCCTCATACGAAGGTAACAAAGTTAAAGGATCAACAAAGGGTTTATCAATGTCAGGAGGATTATTAGCACTAGCTGACCCAGGCATAGTAGGACAAGCAATCAGAACTACTTGAACTTCTCTGAACACTTCAGCAACTAGCTGACCGCATTTAAAAGCTTGTACTTTAACACACGTTACAAAAAAACCTGCAGTGTTAGCATCATATGAAATTTCACCTGTAGCAGGATCAAGTTGAGGAAAACCTGGAAGAGGTGAATTGACAGTATACGGTGCTTGAAAGGCCAGTTCAGATGGATTTGCTCCTGCTGTTCCTGCAGGCTGTGGATTAAAAATTGGACCATTAAATATGTCGTCGTCCAATGGGTATGCCCAATCATACAACAAGTTATCTAGTTCGGGATCAGATGCATTGTGATTATACGAAAATGGGAATCCTGTACATAAAATAGTCTTTGGTTGTTCTTTGAAAATAGGTGAAGAGTCAAAGCACGGATCAGCAGGCTGCTGAATTCCTGTAATTGGATCTGTGTAAGCATACATGGTTGCTCTAAGAGTGAAACCTTCCTGAGATGAGGCCATATTAACTATAGCAGCGTTTCTACAACAATTGTTCCAAGTAAAATGCCAACCAGCCGCGGAAGGTATTCCAGGCAGCTGAACAGGTTGAGATTGAAAAACATATTCTTCTACAGCACCTAAATCTCCACTAGAACAACTATATTGCTGATTTCCACTGTTTATTGGGTCGCAATTAGGAGAAACATCTTGTTGAGATATAAAATCGACAGTGAAAGATGAAACAGTTGGATGTCCCCATACCGTAATATTTTGTGCAACTGTTGATACTGGTATTCCATTACAATCGCGATAAACTTTTAATGTAAAAATGTAACTTCCTGAATTAGTTCCTGTTTTTAAACATTCCCATGTAATCTCACCTCCCATTAAATGTGAGGCATAGGATTTATTTAATGCAAAACAAAAAAAGACAAAAAGTATTATAGTAATGATTTTTTTCATATTAGAACAAATTTACAATTTTTAAAATTAGGTACATTTACACTTTAAACCTATTTCTAAGTAAGTTATAGTTTAATATCAATAAAGATTTATATTTATTTAAATTGTTAATTAAATATTCTCAATTAAAATTGTACTAAAAAAGTTAATTAAATTGATATTTATTTGTTCACTACTTCAAAATCTGTCAAACAAAATCTTGGTTTAATGATAATAGTTGAGATCTATAATCTTTAATGATCAGTTCAATGATTTCTTTAGCCGATAATATACTGTTTATTGAGCACGATACTTGACCAATCTCAATTTCACCATTTTTTAAATCTCCATCAAAAATTCCTTTTTTAGCTCTCCCCTTTCCTAAATATTCTTTAATCTCATCAATAGATTTTTTTTGATTATACATTCTTGCAATATTATCGTAAAATTCATTTTTAATTAGTCTTACTGGTGTAATATCTTTCATAGTCAAAATAGTATCACCCTCACTGGCTTCAATAACTTGATTTTTAAAATTGATATGTGCAGAAGATTCTTTTGAAACTGCAAATCTAGAGCCAATTTGAACACCATCAGCACCTAATGATAAAGCTGCTAGCATTGATTTTCCACAAGAAATTCCACCTGCTGCAATTATTGGAACATCAATTTTTTTTGAAATCAACGGAACTAAGCACATAGTAGTTGTTTCATTTTTACCATTGTGGCCTCCTGCTTCAAAACCTTCAACAACAATTGCATCAACTCCGGAATCTAAAGATTTTTGAGCAAACTTCAAGTTTGATACGACATGAACAACTGTAATTCCGTGTGACTTTAACAAATGAGTGTATTTGTTAGGGTTTCCAGCTGAAGTGAAGACAATTTTTACATCATTGTCTATAACTTTTTGAATATGAGTTTCAACATGAGGATACAATAAAGGAATATTTACTCCAAATGGATTATTTGTAGCTTTTTTGCATTTTAAAATATGTTCTTCTAATACATCAGAATACATTGATCCTGATCCAATTAGGCCGAGTCCACCAGCATTACTAACAGCAGCACAAAGTTTCCATCCACTGCACCAAACCATACCTCCTTGAATTATAGGATATTTTATTCCAAAAAGCTGATTAACTCTGTTCATAATAATTTATCTTTGTTATATCTACTAAAGTAAAAAATTAAATCAGTTGAAAAATGAATCTAGACAAAGAAATATTTAATCTAATCGAAAAAGAAAATAAAAGACAAATTAACGGAGTTGAACTCATAGCCTCTGAAAACTTCGTTAGTGAACAAGTGAAACAAGCAGTGGGCTCTTGTTTAACTAATAAATATGCAGAAGGTTATCCTGGAAAAAGATATTATGGAGGATGTGAAATCGTTGATGAAGTTGAGACGCTAGCAATTGACAGAGCAAAAAAACTTTTTGGAGTTGAATACGTTAATGTTCAACCACACTCTGGCTCACAAGCAAATGCCGCAGTAATGTTAGCTTGTTTGAATGCTGGCGATAAAATTTTAGGTTTTGATTTAAGTCATGGAGGTCATTTGACACATGGATCACCAGTAAATTTTTCTGGAATACTTTACAATGCTATCTTCTATGGGCTCAATAAAGAGGGTAATTTAGATTACGACAATATTGAGAATATTGCTCTAAAAGAAAAACCTAAAATGATAATTTGTGGAGCATCCGCTTACACCAAGGATTGGGATTATGAAACACTCAGAAATATTGCTGATAAAATTGGAGCAATATTATTAGCTGACATTTCTCACCCGTCAGGGTTAATTGCCTCAAAACTATTAAATGACCCAGCGAAATTCTGTCATATAATAACAACTACAACTCACAAAACACTTCGTGGCCCTAGAGGAGGGATGATTATGATAGGCAAGGATTTTGAAAATCCGTTTAATCAAATGTTTAAAAGTGGTAAGTTAAAATCAATGTCAACATTACTAAATTCTGCAGTATTTCCTGGCAGTCAAGGAGGTCCTCTTGAGCACGTAATTGCAGGAAAGGCTGTAGCATTCAAAGAAGCACTTGACCCTGGATTTGTAGATTATTCAAAACAAGTCATCGCAAATGCAAAAACAATGGTTAGTGAATTTATTAAACTCGATTATAATGTAGTCTCAGGAGAAACAATGAACCATTGTATGCTAATTGATTTAAGGTCAAAAAATATTAATGGAAAAACTGCTGAAGATATTTTACAATTTGGCGATATAACAGTTAATAAAAACATGGTTCCATTTGATACAGAATCACCTTTCATAACATCTGGAATTAGAATAGGAACACCAGCTATAACAACAAGAGGCCTTAATGAGAATGATTGTAAAAAAATTGTTCAATTCATTGACGAAATATTAACTAATGTCAACAATTTAGACAGAGTTAATGAAATTAAAATTGATGTCAATAATTATATGAGAAAATTCCCTATGTTTAAGGTTTAGCATGCAAAAGGAAAAAAAACTACAATTTTTAAAAGATCCACATAATAGCTACAGATCTCTTGTCAGGTCGTTTGGAAACAATTTTACTAAGAATCAAAGAAGAGAAATTAGAAAAGCTTTTGTTTATGCATCTGCGGCACATATTGGCATCAAAAGAAAGTCTGGAGATCCATATATACTTCACCCATTAGCTGTTGCAAGAATTGTTAGCAAGGAAATGGGATTGGATTCAGTATCGATAATTGGTGCATTACTACACGATGTTGTTGAAGACACAGAGTTCACAGTTAAGGACATAGAAAAAGAATTTGGAAAAAAAGTTGCAAAAATAATCGATGGCCTAACAAAAATTGCTGAGGTTTTTGATCAAAATGTGTCTTTACAGCAAGAGAATTTTAGAAAGATGCTTCTCACTTTGTCAGATGACATAAGAGTAATACTAATTAAAATTGCTGATCGGCTACACAATATGAGAACATTATCCTCAATGTCTAAGAAAAAACAATTAAAAATCTCATCAGAAACACTTTTCTTGTATGCACCACTTGCACACAGACTTGGCCTCTATTCAATTAAAACAGAGCTTGAGGACTT
This sequence comes from uncultured Bacteroidota bacterium, assembly GCA_902533655.1. Lineage (GTDB taxonomy): Bacteria > Bacteroidota > Bacteroidia > Flavobacteriales > BACL11. Next base: position 12,496 of record CACAMX010000011.1, on the reverse strand, counting down.
GAGCCTAAAGTTCACCAAGCCAGAAATTTACAAAGCAATTTCCTTAAAGCTTAATGAAACTAAAAAAGAAAGAACTAAGTTCATCAACAAATTTTCTGTTCCCATAAGAGAATCATTAAAAAATGAAAAAATAAGTTTTGAAATTAAAGGCAGACCAAAATCAATTTTTTCAATTAGAAACAAAATGTTCGAAAAAGGAATAAAATTTGACGATATATATGATAAATTTGCTATAAGGATAATCGTTGACACAAAAAATCTCAACGAAAAAGCAGACTGCTGGAAAGTCTATTCTATTGTCACAGATTATTATAAGCCTAACCCTGATAGACTTAGGGACTGGATCTCTACACCAAAAGCTAATGGCTATGAATCTTTACATACTACTGTTATGGGTGATGACGGAAAATGGGTTGAAGTGCAAATTCGAAGCAAAAGAATGGACGAGATAGCAGAAAAAGGTTATGCAGCACATTGGAAATACAAATTAAAAGACAACAAAGAAAGTTCCATTGATAACTGGATTAAGAATGTTAGAGAGCTGTTAGAAAATCCAAATTCTAGCGCGATTGATTTCATCGATGATTTTAAACTTAATCTTTATACAGGTGAAATATATGTTTTCACACCCGCTGGTGAGTTGAGAACTTTACCAAAAAGTGCAACTGCTCTTGATTTTGCATTTGATATTCACACTGAAATTGGACTTAAATGCATGGGTGCAAAAGTAAACGGCAGATTAGTAGCGCTAAGTAAACAACTTAATAGCGGAGATCAGGTTGAAATTATTTCATCAAATAAACAAAAACCAAGAAAAGATTGGCTCAGATTTGTTGTCACATCTGTTGCAAAATCAAAAATTAAAAATGCCTTAAAAGAAGAAAAAAAATTAATTGCAAAAGAGGGTAAAGAAAGTATTGAAAGAAAATTGAGACACCTAAAAATAAAACTAAACAATAAAGTTGAAACTGAAATGATTAAATTTTTTCAACTCAGCTCCTCTTTAGATCTCTACTTTCAAATAGGCGTTGGCGCAATCGATAATAAACAAATAAAAGATTTTGTAAATCTCAGAGGAACAGGTTGGTATCAAACAATAAGAAATAAGTTTAATTCTAAGAGTTTTTCCAAAAGAAAAAATAATTCAAATAAAATCATTGTATTTGGAGACAATAGTGAAATTCTTGATTACAAGCTTTCAAGTTGTTGTAATCCAATTGCAAATGACGAAATATTTGCATTTACAACAGTTGAAGATGGCATAAAGATACACCGAAATGATTGTCCAAATGCAATTCAAATGAGATCAAATTATGCCTACAGAATTTTAGATGCAAAATGGGTAAATAAAGAGAAAATAGATTTTATTGCTACAATATTGGTTGAAGGTATTGATAGTCTTGGTATCACTAATAAAATTACTCAGATTATTTCAAATCAAATGAATGTAAATATTAAATCTATTAATATAAACAGTGAAGATGGAATTTTTAATGGGAAAATCAGTTTACAAGTTCATAATGTAAATTTTCTTGATTCCCTAACAAAAAAATTAGAAAAAATCGATGGACTCAACTCAATCAAAAGAACTGACGATCATGATTAGAATATATTTTTTTTTTGCTTATAATTATTTAAATTTGATAAATGATTAATCAAGATAACTTTAAAAAAGTAAAAGAGATTTTTGACAAATATTTGGAAGACAATAATCAAAGAAAAACTCCAGAAAGATATGCGATTCTAAAAGAGATTTACAATTTAAAAGGTCATTTTGATGTTGAGTCTTTATACTCAAAAATGAAGCAAAAAAAATACAGAGTAAGTAGAGCCACTCTTTATAACACTGTTGAAATTTTACTTGATTGTAATCTTATAAGAAAACATCAGTTTGGAAAATCTTATTCACAATACGAAAAATCTTTTTTTAATAAACAGCACGATCATTTAGTTTGCACAGATTGTGAAAAAATCGTAGAATTCTGCGATCCAAGAATTCAAGAAATAAAAACTTTCATTGAAAAAAATCTAAAATTTAAAATAAATAAGCATGCACTAAATTTTTACGGAGAATGTTTAGATAAAGATCAATGTAAAAAAAATAAGATAAATGAATAAAGTAGATATCCTACTCGGACTTCAGTGGGGTGATGAGGGAAAAGGCAAAATAGTTGATGTTCTTTCAAAAAAGTATGATATAATTGCAAGATTTCAAGGAGGTCCAAATGCAGGACACACACTTGAATTTGATGGAATTAAGCATGTGCTGCATACAATTCCTTCGGGAATTTTTAATGCTGGAGTAACTAATCTTATTGGAAATGGTGTTGTAATCGATCCAATAATTTTTAGAGAGGAAATTGAATCAATAGATAAACTAAATATTGAAACCTCAGAGCTTCTAATTTCAAAAAAAGCACATCTTATTCTACCTACTCACAAAATGATTGACAAAGCTTCAGAAATTGCAAAGGGAAAAAATAAAATTGGTTCGACTCTAAAAGGTATTGGACCAACTTATATGGACAAAACTGGAAGAAACGGATTGAGAGTTGGTGACATAAACAGTAAAAATTTTGAAGATAAATACAATAAATTAAAAGAAAAACATATTACAATTCTAAAATTCTATTCCTTTGAAGAATCAATAGATATACTAGAGAAAGAGTGGTTTGAAAGTATTGAAACAATTAGAAAATTTAAGTTAATTGATAGTGAGGAGTTTTTACATAACCAACTGCTTGCTAACAAAAGTATTTTAGCTGAAGGTGCACAAGGTTCATTATTGGATATAGACTTCGGATCTTATCCATTTGTAACCTCATCAAACACGATTGCTGCTGGAGCTTGTACTGGATTAGGAGTTGCCCCTAACCAAATTGGTGAAGTTTTTGGCATATTTAAAGCTTACTGTACAAGAGTTGGTAGCGGTCCCTTTCCTACAGAGCTTTTTGATAGTATTGGAGAAGAAATACAAAGAGTTGGTAATGAATTTGGTGCTACAACAGGAAGATCTAGAAGATGTGGTTGGCTTGACATTCCAGCACTAAAATATGCTATCAAGATAAATGGTGTAACTCAGCTAATGATGATGAAGGCTGATGTTCTGTCAATGCTCGAAAAAATTAGAATTTGTACACACTACATACATAATGATATCAAATTAGATTATATCCCATATGATATTTCTGATGGTGATTTTAGTTGTATATACAAAGATATACCCTCATGGCAAAAGGACTTAACCCAGCTAATCAGCTATAAAGAAACACCATTCGAACTAAAAGAATATGTGAGTCTTTTGGAGCAAATGCTTGAACTTCCAATTAAAATTGTATCTGTTGGACCTGATAGAAAACAAACTTTATTCAGATAAAATTATTTTAAGATTTTTATTTATTGTATTGTCATTTGCACTTATTAATGATTGTAAGTCGCAAGAAAGAAAAACTATAAATATTATTAATTCAGACAGTACTATTTCTGATAAGAACAAACACCCTGACTATCATAGACTTTTAGGTAACATAGTTTTTGAACATGAAAACTATTTTCTAAAATGTGATTCTGCTCACCATTATTTAGATATTGGGAAGATAAAGTGTTTTGGCGATATTTTAATTGAATCTGATTCAGTATTAATTTATTGTAAAGATCTAGTTTTTGATTCAAAAGAAAATACTGCCAGTTTGAAAAATAATGTGATACTTAAAAAGAGTGAAAAAAGTTTATTCACTAACAATTTAATAATTAACTTTTCTAATGATAACGCACTTTACTACGGTGGTGGTGAGGTAGTAAAAGGTATTCAGAATATTATATCAAAAAAGGGAGAGTATAATTTCAAAACTGACAAATACCTTTTCAAAGATTCAGTAAAAACTATAATTGAGAATGACAAATTGATTACTAATCATTTAAATTTTGATAACAAAAAAAATCTTTATTTGATAGATGGTCCTTCAAATTATATAAAAGAGGATTTAAATCTATACTTTGAAAATGGTAGATATAATTCTAAAAGCAAAAAGGGTTTTTTTTCCAAGAACAATTATATTAAAGATAATGACTTTGTCCTACAATCAGATATGTTTATTACTGATAAAGAAAATAATATTGAGGCAATCGATAGAGTATCATTAGTTAATGAAGATGACAAAATATTTATAAACAGCGGTTATGCATTGTTTAACAATAGCTTAAGATATTTTATAGAAAAACCAAAAATTAGTTTTCTAAACAAAGACGATACCTTAAATATAAATTCTGAAATAGTTTTTTCTAAAAAAAACATACTAATATCTCATAAAGATGTGAGAATTATTAGCAAAAATTTAATTGGTAAATGTGATTCTCTTTCATTTAATCAAAATGACTCATTGATCAAGCTTTATGGTAGTCCAGTTATTTGGATTGATGGATACCAGGTTACATCAGATACTATTATACTAACTTACTTCGATAATGAAATTAAAAATTTCTATTTGCCAAATAATCCCTTTATTTGTTTTAAATCAGATACTACCATTTTTAATCAAATTAAAGGCAATGAAATGTCAGGCACCTTTTTTCAGAACATTTTACAAAAAATTAGAGTACACAGCCAAGGAGAAAGTATTTATTTAGTAAAAGAATCCAATAAAAATATTGGTGTAAATCACACAAAAAGCCCAAAAATTTTAATTAATTTTTTTAAGGGAAAAGTAAAAGAAATAATATATTCTGGAAATGCAGAGTCATTAACTGTTCCAATTGATGAAATCACTGAAGAAAAAAAGTATCTAAAGAATTTCTATTGGAGATGGGATGAGAAATTAGAAATTCTTAATTAGAAATGATGTTCTTCTATTTATAGCCCTACCCCTATCTGTTTTATTATCATCAATTGGCTTATCTTCTCCGTATCCTTTAAAAGTAATCCTATCCACAAGTAAACTATCACTTTCGACAATGTAATTATATACAGATTTAGCTCTTAGCTCTGATAGCCTTAAATTATAATCATAATTACCAACATTATCAGTATGTCCTTGAATTTCAATTTCTAAATTTTCATATTTTTTTAGATTTGAAATTAATTCATCAATATCAGTGAATGATGAATTTATCAGAGTATATGAGTTAGTTTCAAATTGTATGTTATTTAATATAATTTCACTGTTGTTTGAGCTAAGAATTTCTCTTTCAATTGATAAAATATTATTTGGTCTGATAGAATCGTTTATTAGAATAGTGTAAATATCATGTTGATTATCAAAACGATCTGTTGAGTAATAGGCAGTTTTTCCGTCAGAGGAAACAAAAAAACAATTTTCTTCTTTAAAGCTATTAATTGATGGTCCTAGATTCACTGGCTTTTCAAACATTGAAGCTATATTTTTTCTCCTGGAAATATAAATATCGTAATTTCCAAAGCCAATATGTCCATCAGAGGCAAAATATAAAGTTTGATTATCAAAATGAATAAAAGGTGTCATTTCATCACTTTTAGTGTTAATTATTGATCCTAGGTTAACTGGATTACTAAAGCCATTTGCAGTAAGTTCAGACATCCAGATATCTTTTCCTCCAAAACCACCTGGCCTATCACTAACAAAGTACAAATACTTGTTGTCTGGAGAAAAGCATGCTTGTGACTCCCAATGTTTAGTATTTATTTTTGGTCCCGCATTAAATATTTCACCATCAGAATTCATAAAATAAATATCACATCTTCCATAACCCTTTCTTCTATTACAGGATGTAAAAACAAAAGTTGACTTGTCAGAAGTAAGATTAACAGCACCTTCATTATTACTGGAATTAATTGACACTAAAGAGGATGCCTCAGTCCAAAAAATTGAATCTTTTTTTGAAACATAAATATCTTCGTCATAAATATCATCTTTATTTAGTATCCTTCTAGTAAAAAGAAGTAAGCTATCATCTAATGAGAGAACTGGAAAATACTCAGAAAATGAAGTATTTACATTTGAGTTTAATTTAATTGGTTTATTGGTTGAGTCAATATTAATTAATTGATTTATTGAAAATAAACAAGATTTAATTTTTAAACTTAAATTAAAAGAATCAAACTGTCTATTTTTAGCTTCACCAATAATCTTTCTGAAATTTTCAAGTGCTTCTTCGTAGAAGCCATATTTATAAAGCAGATTTCCGATTTCTAAATATGCTTTGTTGTTGAGAAAACTATAGCTATTTTGTAAATATTCTGCTGATTTTATAATTTGATTGTTTTTTTCAAAACACTTTGAAGCTAGTAAGTAAGGAGCTTTCCAGTTTGGGTTTTCCTTAATAATTTTGTTACAAATTTCAATGGATTTTTTATATTTTTCTTTTTTCATTAAAGAAACTGCTTTATCGTAGCTTTTGTAATTATTTTTTTGACTAAAAGCTATTATTGGAATAAACAACATTATGGTGAGTAATCTACAAATCATAGGATATTCATATATTTCTGCGTTTGTAATGAAATTTTCCATTTAGTATTGCTTTTCACGTAATCAATAATCCTTGGAAGTATAATTTTACTTTTACTCCATTCAGGTTGAAGGTACATGAAGCAGTCTCTTTTTATCTTATTGCTTTGTATTTCTGCCCATTTAAAATCATGATTATTTTGAATAATAACTTTAAGCTCATTACAGTCAGCATAAAAATTATCTATAACATCAGTATTTTTTTTTGGTGATAAACATATCCAATCAAAAGTACCTGTCAGCGGATAAGCCCCCGATGTTTCTAGGTTAATTTTAAACTTGTTTTTTTTGAGCAAGTTGGTTAGAGGTTCAAGATTGTACATGAGTGGTTCTCCGCCAGTAATTACTACATTATCACATATATTGTGATCGAGTCCTTTTAGTATGTCCCCTATTTTTGTCAATGGATGTAATTCTGCATCCCAACTCTCTTTTACATCACACCAATGACAACCAACATCACAACCTCCAATTCTTAAAAAATAAGAAGGTATTCCTGAAAAATAACCTTCACCTTGGATAGTATAAAAAGATTCCATTAGAGGTAGTGCTAATCCAGAATCTATTTCATTGTTGTTATTATCAAACACCTTACAAAAATATGTATTTCTACTTAAGAATAGTATCTTTGTTTCATAGATAAAACATCATGAAAAAACTAATTGAGTGTGTCCCAAATATTTCTGAGGGAAGAGACAAAGAAAAAATAGAATTAATTTCAAAAGTTATTGAAAAAGTTGAGGGAGTAAAATTATTAAATGTAGATCCTGGTAATGCAACAAATAGAACTGTAATAACTTTTATAGGTGAGCCTCAAAATGTAATTGATGCTGCTTTTTTATTAGTCAAAACCGCACAAGAGAATATAGATATGTCTACTCATAAGGGGGAACACCCAAGAATGGGGGCTACAGACGTATGTCCATTAGTACCAATCTCAAACATTACTATGAAAGAAACTGTTGAGTGGGCTCAAAAGCTAGCAAAAAAGATTGGTAATGAATTAGGCATACCTGTTTACTGCTATGAAGAAGCAGCAACCAAACCAGAAAGAAAAAATCTTGCAAACTGTAGAAGTGGTGAATATGAGGCCATGTCAAAAAAAATTGAAACCAAAGAGTGGAAGCCTGATTATGGTCCAGATAATTTTAATGAAACAGTTAAAAAATCTGGTGTCACTGCTGTAGGGGCTAGAGATTTTTTGATTGCATATAATGTTAATTTGAACACTTCTTCAACTAGAAGAGCAAACTCTATTGCATTTGATATCAGAGAAGCAGGAAGAATTAAAAGAGAAGGTGGAAAACTTGATGGGAAAATTATCAAAGATAAAAAAGGGAACCCGCTCAGAGAGCCAGGAATGTTTAAATCAGTAAAAGGTATAGGATGGTTTATTAAAGAATATAATATCGCACAAATTTCGTACAATTTAACTGATATTAACGTATCACCATTACATTTGGTATTTGACAAAACCTGCGAACAAGCAATAAAAAAGGGAATAAGAGTTACTGGCTCAGAGCTAATTGGTTTAGTACCAAAAAAAGTATTAATCGATGCTGGTGAATACTTTCTAAAAAAACAAAAGAGATCATTAGGTGTTCCAGAGTCAGAAATTATAAATATTGCTGTAAAAAGCTTAGGACTTGATGATTTATTTGATTTTAACCCCAAAGAAAGAATTATTGAATATCTCATTGAGGAACCTAAAGAAAAATTAAGTTACTTGAGTTTAACTGATTTTGCAAACGAAACCTCATCAGAAAGCCCTGCTCCAGGAGGAGGCTCTATCTCCGCATACTGTGGTACATTAGCTGCTTCATTAACAACGATGGTAGCAAACTTATCCTCTCATAAAAGAGGTTGGGATGACAGATGGGAGTTCTTTTCAGACTGGGCTAAAAAAAGTTTAAATGTTCAAAATGAACTTATTGATCTTGTTGATAAAGATACAGATGCCTTCAACCAAATCATTGAGTCAATTAGACTGCCTAAAGACACTGAAGAAGAAATAAAAAAGAGAAATGAGGCTATATCCAAGGCTACAAAAAATGCAATTCTTGTTCCTTTGTCTATTATGGAAAAAGCATATGATTGTATGAAAATTACAAAAGAGATGGCTTTACGTGGTAATCCAAATTCAATTTCAGACGCTGGTGTTGCTAGCTTATGTGCTATTGCAGCTATTAAAGGAGGTTTATTAAACGTAAAAATTAACTCTAAAGATTTTAATGATTTAAAATTTATCAAGTCAATCAACAAAAAAACGGATTCAATCATAAAAAAAAGTGAAAAATTAGAGATTGAAATAATGAATATTGTGGAAGAAAAGCTATAAATTCAACTCATGAAAAATATTTATTTTGTTCTAATATTATGCGTATTTGCTTCTTGCTCTGATAGTAACAGAACAATCTATGGATGTCTTGATCCTCTAGCAACAAATTACTCACCAAATACAGACATTGATAATGGCTCCTGTATTTATGAAGCGGATATCGTATTTTATTTAGATGCTAATGCAGCTGTATTTCTAGGCTCTCAAACAAATCAAATTAACTTTTTTATTGATGAAAGTTTTGTAGGATATGACTCCTATCCTTTCACTTTCTCTCTTAGCGCACCAGATTGTTATCAAGCAGGATTTGTTTCAGCTACTATACAATGGTATGAATCAAGTATTACTTCCATAAATTGGCAACTTACTGACCAATCAGATAATGTTTTTTATGATTATGATCAAATCATTGATGCAGGAAGCTGCAACCAAGTATTACTAACATATTCGAGCTTGATTAATTACGTAAAAGAAAATTAGCTCAAGATATCAGTAGCTATTTTTTTAGATGTATTTTTTTGATAGAGTAAATCATGAATTTTTTTGTAATCCAATACCATCTTTTTTGAATAATTTGAATCAATAAGTCTATTTAACTCAAAAGATAGTTTTTTTGGATTTAAATTATTTTGAATTAGTTCTTTAACACATTGCTTATTTAATAATATATTGACCAAGGAAATATATTTGATTTTTAATAAAACTTTTGCTAAGTAGAAATTTAATTTACTTGTCTTATAGCATACAACTTGAGGAACATTCATCTTTACAGCTTCTAAAGTCGCTGTTCCGGAAGTGACTATTGCGGCTTTTGATTTTCCAAGTATTTCCAATGTTGGTTCCTTTGAAATAAAGATATTTTTTGATGAGTTTTTTCTAATTAGTTTATCATAGTGAGATTTACAAATATTAGAACTTTTAACAATTATAAAATTGTAACTTGAGAATTGATGAACAATCTTAAGCATCTCAGGCAGGATTTTATTTACTTCTTGCGATCTACTTCCAGGAAGCAAAGCAATTACATTTTCCTCTAGCTTTTCATTTTCGTATTTATTTTCAAAAATAGGATTACCAAAGTAGTTTGCTTTAATTCCATAACTGTTATATATATCCTTTTCAAAAGGGAAAATAACATATAATTTATCAACATACTTTTTGATTCTATAAACTCTTCTTTTGTTCCATGCCCATATTTTCGGAGGTATATAATAACTTACTTCTATATTTTTATTCTTTGCAAATTTTGCAACTCTTAGATTCAATCCTGCATAATCAATTAAAACAATTTTGTCAGGATTAAATGCTAAAATATCTCGCTTACAAAATTTAAACTGATTTGAAACTATTTTAAAATTTCTAATAATTGAAGAGAAACCCATAATTGAAGTTTGTCTATTGTTTACAACAATTTGAATATCTTGTTTTTCTAAATTTTTTCCACCCCAAGCTCTAAAAGTTAAATTTTTGTTTAAAACTTTCATTTGAGATATTAATTTTGAAGCAATATAATCAGATGATGGTTCTGCAGCTATTATATAAATTCTCATATTATAAATTTGAGTGATATGATTATAACTGCGTAAAAAAACATAGACAAAATAATACCTCTTGATTGATTATAGTTCTTAAATCTCAAATAAAGAAAAAACAAAGGCAGATTTGAAATCAAAGAGAGACTTACTACATGAGATAACTTTTTAACCTTGTATAGATATTTTATTATTTCAAGAATATCCAGATTTTTATAAAAACCTACATATATAATAAAAGCAATTATTGGACTAATTAATCCAATAAAAAATCCTTTCGAAAAACTATTACTCATTAAAAAATTTTCTTTAATGAGCTAATATAATTGTGATCAGTTAAATCGTATTTCACAGGTACTATTGATATATAATTTTCTTTAAGTGCTTGCTCATCTGTATCATTTCCACTATCATAATTAACAAAAGTACCTGTTAACCAAAAATAATTTAGTTTTTTAGGATCAACTCTCTCATCAAATTCCTCAATCCAATTTGCATCAGCTTGTCGACAAATTTTTATGCCCTTAATATTTTCATTTGATTTTTTTGGAATATTTACATTTAAACATACCCCATTTTCTAAACCATTATTCAAAATTTTTTCTACTATTAAATGAACTAATTCAGTGCAATGATTAAAATCAGTAATAGATGAATAATCTAATAAGGAAAAGCCTATTGAAGGTATTTTTTCTAAGCATCCCTCGAATGCTGCAGCCATTGTTCCAGAATAAATAACATTTATAGAAGAATTTGAACCATGATTAATTCCAGATAAAACTAAATCTGGTTTTCTTGGTAAAATTTTGTTGATAGCCAATTTTACACAGTCAACAGGCGTACCTGTACATGAATACTTAACAATATTACTATTAACATTTTCATATAAATTACATCTAATGATAGATTCTAGTGTTATAGCACTACTCATTCCAGATTGAGGCTTGTCGGGCGCAACTACATAAACATTTCCAAAATTAGAAGCAATTATAGCAAGTTCATTAATTCCTTTAGAATCAATTCCATCATCATTTGTAACCAGTATTAATGGTCTATCTTTTTTATCAACCATATTATAGCAAATCTAAGATTTTATTATTGTATTTAATAATTGAATTTTCTAATTTTGTAAATTGTAAATTAATCTTTAAAAAAAATAATATGATTTGGATAATAATGATTGTTTTTATGATAATTGGTGGGATTGTCAGTAACCAACTTAAAAGTAAGTTTAAGAAATATAGTAAAACCCCTCTTTCTTCATCACTCTCAGGTAAAGAAATTGCTGAAAAAATGTTAAATGAGCACAACATTTTTGATGTTTCTGTTGTCTCAGTTACTGGTAAGTTAACTGATCATTACAACCCTAAGGACAAAACTGTGAATTTAAGCCCTGATGTTTACAACGGAAGAAATATTTCAGCTGCAGCAGTCGCAGCACATGAATGTGGACATGCAGTGCAACATGCTACTGCTTATTCTTGGCTTGAAATGAGATCTCAGCTAGTTCCTATTGTAAGTTTAAGCAGTAAAATGATGAATATGATTTTCATATTTGGTCTTTTAGGAGCTGGATTTCTCAAAATCTTCTCTTTTGATCAAATGATAATGTTAATTATTCTTTTACAAGCTGCAATAACAGTTTTTTCACTTGTCACCCTTCCGGTTGAATATGACGCCAGTAACAGAGCAATAAAGTGGCTGAAAAAATCTAATGTGTCAAATGGTCAGGAAATAATTCAAGCTGAAGATGCATTAAAATGGGCTGCTGGAACTTACCTTGTATCAGCTCTTGCAGCAACTACTTATCTACTTTACTACATGTCTTTACTCAGAAGATAAATAACAAAAAAGCCCTTAAAAAAGGGCTTTTTAATTTATTAATTATTACTTCTTAACCTTTTGATAAGAAAGGTAATCCAGTTCTTTGATTCTCTTTAACAGAGTACCCATCTGGCTTGTCACAAGCAGTTGGTCTTGAATCTTTTGAGAAGTAATAAATTGTTTGTACTCTACCAGTAGACTTTAAAGTTACATCTTTTTTGTTTAGGTGGTAAGTAGTACCTTTTGAATTATTGTGAGTAAAACCCATTTTTATAATTTTTAATTAATAATTAAATTTACAAGTTAAATATAGAAAAAAAATA
>CACAMX010000010.1 GCA_902533655.1 uncultured Bacteroidota bacterium | reverse complement strand
GCGTAGCAGTAATTATAAATTGCATCCTCATCTTGAGGATTATTCTTAATATATTTTTTATAATTTTCAATTGCCTCATTAAATTTATTTTGTTTGAGTTGACTAGTTGCTAAGTTATATTGGACTTTATTGTTCTCCTCTTTAACTTCGCTTTGATTTAGTATTGCACTATATAGAGATTCAGATTCATCATATCTTTCCTGCTTAAATACTGAATTCGCTAGATTATATTTTGCTTTAAAAAAATCTTGATCTTGTTCCAAAGATTTTCTAAAATTAATTTCAGACTCTTCATAAATACTATCCGAAAAAAGTTTATTTCCTTTATTAAAAAGAGATCTCTTTTTAGTTTGAGCGTCACAAAAACTTGTCAAGAATAGACAAAATATGAGGATTGAAATTTTAAAAATTAAATTTTTCATTTTTACGTTCTAAAATCATTAAGTCTAAAAAAAGAAATATCAGTGCAATAATTAAAAAAAACTGAAATCTATCTTTAAAATTAGTAAATTCCAAAGTTCCTATCTCTTTTTTTTCTAATCTATTTATTTCAGTAATCAGTTCTTGTAGTCCAGCTCTTGAGTTATTAGCTCTGATATATTTTCCACCGCCACTTTGAGCGATTTCCATTAGCATCAATTCATTCAGTTTACTAATAATTGTATTGCCAGATTTATCTTTTCTGTAACTTACATTATTTCCTCTTTTGTCTTTAATAGGAATTGGGCCACCTTGTTCAAGTCCCATTCCCAAAGTGTGAATCAAAACACCTTTTTCTTTTGCTTTTTTTGATGATTCAATTGCAAAATCATCATGGTTCTCTCCATCAGTAATAATAATGATAGATTTGTTTTGTGAATTTTCAAAGTCAAAAGAAGAAAGACATTTATCAATAGCTTTTCCAATTTCGGTACCTTGACTTGAAATAGTTTTTGTATTTACAGATGATAAAAAAAGTTTTGCAGCTGAATAATCAGTTGTTATAGGAAGTTGTATAAATGCATCTGAGCCAAATACCACTAGTCCAATTCTATCTCCACTCAACTGATCTAAAAGCTCTGAAATTGCACGCTTTGACTTTTCTAGTCTGTTAGGCTTGATATCTTCAACAAGCATAGAGTTAGAGAGATCAATTGCTATCATTAAATCTATACCCTTTCTCTTTACTTCCTCAATTTCAGATCCAATTTGAGGATTTGCAAAAGCAATAATTATAAAAATAATACAAAAAATTCTTAATAAGTTTTTAAAGTTTTTTCTGAAAGTGGATTGTCCAATTTGTAATCTTTTAATTAATTGTTTGTCACCAAATTGTTTTAAAGATTTACTCCTCCAATAAAAAAAATAAATATTTGATAATAGTATTAACAGTAATGAAAAAAACAAATACAAATAATTTATTTCCTCAAACCTTAGCATCAGATTAATCTTTTTAAAATTGTATTTTCTAATAAATAAGAGATAATTAATAGAAGAAATGATACAAATAAAAATATTCTAAATTCTTCTTTTTTCTTACTGAACTCAGTTACTTTTATTTTCGATTTTTCGAGTTGATCAATTTCATCATAAATCTTTTTAAGAGAGGAGTTATTTGTTGCTCTAAAAAATTTACCCTTGGTAATCATTGCTATATCTTGCAATGTCTTTTCATCAATTTTTACTTCAACATTCTGATATTGTATTCCAAATGGTGTTTGGAATGGATATGGAGCAAGTCCTAAAGTACCTATTCCAATAGTATATATGCGGATTCCAAAACTTTTGCATAGTTCTGCTGCAGTTAAAGGTGCTATTTCTCCAGAATTGTTTACTCCATCAGTAACTAGTACAATAACTTTTGACTTGGCATCTGATTCTTTTAGTCTATTAACACTTGTAGCAATACCCATACCCAAAGCTGTTCCATCATCAACCATGCCTGACTTTACGTCTTTGAAAAGATTGACAAGAACATTATGATCGGTGGTAAGTGGGCATTGAGTAAAACTCTCGCCACTAAAAACAACTAATCCTATCCTATCATTATTTCTATTTGAAATAAAATCTATAGCAACATTTTTTGCAGCCTCTAGTCTGTTTGGCTTCAAATCCTCTGCTAGCATACTACCTGAAATATCGACTGCCATGATAACGTCAATACCTTCGGTAGTATTTTCTTGCCAGTTATTTGTTGATTGTGGCCTTGCAAGCGCTATAATTATGAATATTGAGGCAATAATTCTTAAAAACAGTGGAAGTCTAATTATTCTTTTTTTGTAGTTACTTTTCTGTGACAAAATTTTCGTTGAAGAAAATGATATAGAAGTATATTGTTTTTTCTTCTTCAATAAGAAATAAATCATAAAGGTTATTGATACTACAAGAACCAAAAAAAAATGAGAATCACGAAATATAATTTCAGAAAATTGATTCATACATTATTTGAATTAATAACAAAATCCTTACAGTTTTCTAAGTGTATTAAAATTTCACTTTGATTGGGTTGATTTTTAGCAAATTTCGCTAATTCACATGATGATAGTATCTTGTTTAGCATTTTAATAGAAAAATCATCTTCATTAAACTCTTTATATTTCAAAATAATATCAGCAGTGGGGATTTCTAAAGCACTAAAATTAAATTTTAGTTCTAAAAATTTTCTAATTATGTTTGATGTTTTTGTGAAGTGTAGATTGATTTCACCTTTTTTCCAAAGTTCCTCTTTTTTTAAAATTTCCAACTTATTAATTGTCAATTCAATTGGATCTAATTTCACATCTTTATCAACGATTTCTAATTTTTTATCTGTTTTTTTGAGATATTTCTTTACTAAAACATAAATCAAGGCTGATAATAGAATTATTAATATGTAAATCCAATAGTCAACCAAACTGAAAGATATTTCAAGATTTTCTTTTATACCTTTAATTTCATTTTGATTGATTTGAATTTCTGAAACTGTAATTTTTTTTGATGAACCAAGATTTTCGAATTTGTATGTTCCACTTTCCCATGATGTAATATTGAGTATATATTTTAAATACTTAGAACTATCAATAATAATTGTGTCCACAATTGAAAAATCAATAATCTCAAAAGAACTGAATTGATCTAACAAATCATTGCTATCTGGATAACTATCTATTGAACTGAGAATTTCAATTTGAACTTGTTGTCCTACCAGAATAGAATCTTTGGAAATTATTAATTCATTTGAATAACTTTTACCAACTAGAAAAAACAAGAATAATAATCTAAGAATCACTTCTTTCTTTTTTTAAAAAAATTTATCAATGGGCTAATTATATCTTCCTGAGTTAACAATTGAATGTAGTCAGCCCCAGAGAGTCTAAGTTCTTTTTTGAGAATTTCAAGTCTAAATAATTGTTGGTTTTTAAAATTCTCTCTAAATTTTTTATCGGAGGAATCAACTAAAATTTCATTTTCTTCTTCGGAATCTTGCAGACTTAATAAACCAACATTGGGAATTTCTAACTCACGGGAATCCAATGTGTTCACAGCTACAAGGTCGTGTCTTTTAGCTGATAGTTTTATAGGATCAAAAAAATCAGAATCAAAAAAATCAGAAAGTAAAAAACAAATACTTCTTTTTTTTGTTACTCTATTAAAGTACTCTAAGGCTTTTTTAATATTTGTTTTTTTACTGGTAGATTTAAAGGTTAGTATTTCTTTAATTATTCTCAAAATATGTTTTTTCCCTTTTGAGGGTGAAATAAACTTTTCAATTTTATCAGAAAAGAAAATCACACCAACTTTATCATTATTCTTTATTGCAGAAAAAGCAAGAATAGCTGATATCTCAGAAACTAATTCTCTTTTAAATCTCTTATTCGTTCCAAAGCTGCTTGATGAGCTAACATCCACCATAAGCATTAATGTAATTTCTCTCTCTTCCTCAAAAACTTTCACAAATGGACTGTTGTATCTAGCTGTTACGTTCCAATCAATTGTGCGTAAATCATCACCAATTTCATACTCTCTAACTTCAGAAAAGGTCATACCTCTCCCTTTAAAAGCAGTGTTGTACTCACCAGCAAATATATGATTTGAAAGACCTTTGGTCTTAATTTCAATAGATCTTACTTTTTTTAAAATTTCTTTGGTATCCAATTTTATGGGATCTCTATTGTATTAAGAATTTCTGTGATTATGTCATCTGCTGTTATTTCCTCGGCTTCAGCTTCATAGGTCAATCCAATTCTGTGTCTAAGAACATTATGTGCTATGGCCCTGACGTCCTCAGGAATAACAAAACCTCTTCTTTTTATAAAAGCGTAAGCCTTAGAAGCATGAGCCAAATTTATGCTTGCTCTTGGAGAACCTCCAAATGAAATCATAGTTGAAAACTTTTCTAATCCAAATTTTTTTGGATCTCTAGTACAATGTACAATATCTAAGAGATATTTTTCAATTTTTTCATCCATGTATATTTCTTTAACTAAAGCTCTAGCTTTTTTTATACTGTCTTTATCCACTACTTTATTGGCACTTGAGAAGACTTTTGATAAATTGTTTCTTACAACAATTCTCTCATCTTCAAAATTTGGATAGGTTATAACAACCTTAATCATGAATCTATCAAGTTGAGCTTCAGGCAGAGGATACGTACCTTCTTGCTCAACAGGATTTTGGGTTGCCATTACAAGAAAAGGATCTTCTAATGAAAATGTTTCTCCTGAGATTGTTACATTTCTTTCTTGCATACATTCAAGCAATGCTGATTGTACTTTTGCAGGTGCTCGGTTAATTTCATCAGCAAGCACAAAATTTGCAAAAATAGGTCCCTTTTTAACAGAAAATTTTTCTGTTTTAGGGCTGTAAATTTGAGTGCCGATAACATCTGCAGGTAGCATATCTGGAGTAAATTGAATCCTACTGAAATCAGCATCAATTGTTTGTGAAAGTGTGCTTATAGATAGTGTTTTAGCAAGCCCAGGAACACCTTCAAGAAGGACATGTCCATTTGATAAAAGAGCAATTGTTAATTTTTGAATTAAATCTTTCTGACCGATAATAACTTTATTCATCTCCATATGAATAAGTTCAATTACAGCGCTCTCTTTTTCTATTTTTTTATTTAGTTCAGTTATGTCAATATTTGATGAAATTTTCATTTTATTCTTTTTAGTTTGCAAAAATATTAATCATTGTATTAATTCCAAAAATCAACGTTTAAATTTTAGTTTTATTATTAAGTATCATTTCATAGAAAAGCTTTTGTTAATTTTGTTACATGAGATACTGTATAGTTTTTGAATATACTGGTGAGAATTATCATGGGTGGCAAGTACAACCTGATGCAGTTACAGTTCAACAAACAATTACAAAATGTTTAGGTAATATTTTGAAACAAAATATAAGTTTAGTTGGTGCAGGGAGAACAGACACTGGAGTACATGCAAAGTTTATGACTGCTCACTTTGATAGTAATTTTGAAATTGAAACAAAAGATATTAAACAAAAATTAAATAATTATCTACCGTTTGACATTTCAATATTTAAAATAGTAAATGTTAAAAATAATTTTCATGCAAGATTTGATGCTATTTCAAGAACATATAAATATTATATTAATAAACAAAAAATGCCATTTGAACATAGATCTTTTTACTACAAAAAACAAATAGACTTAACTTTAATGAATAAAGCTTGTGAAAAAATTATTGGTGAAAAAGACTTTACATCATTCTCTAAGGCTCATACTCAAACTCACACAAACATCTGTGAAATTCATAGGGCTGAGTGGACTTATGAAAAACAAATGATTTGTTTCACTGTAGAAGCTAATAGATTTTTAAGAAATATGGTTAGAGCAATTGTTGGAACAATGTTACTTATTGGAGAAAAAAAAATATCTCCAGATGAAATAAATAATATAATCAAAAAGAAGAATAGGAGTTTTGCTGGAGTATCAGTGCCTGCCAAGGGCTTATTTTTAGTTAATATTAAATACAATGAAAAAGATTTGTTAGTATGAAAAAGACTGGAAGTATTGTTGATTGGTTATTGCTAAAAAGAGTTTTAAAATATTCAACTCCTTACAGAAAAAAATTATTTTTTGCCGCTATAGCAGCCATATTTCTTGCAATTTTAGGCCCTCTTAGGCCGTGGCTAATAAACTTTGCAATTGATAACTATATAATTGTTTCTAACACTAAGATGCTTGCCAAAGTAACTTTATTGTTGTTCATTATGTTGTTTGCAGAAGGATTTTTCCAGTTTTATTACATGTTTTTATCAACTTGGATTGGACAGAATGTGATTAGAGACATCAGAACTGAAATTTTTCAACATATAATTTCCTTGAGGATGAAGTATTTTGACAATACTCATGTAGGTACTTTGGTAACAAGAACAATTTCTGATATTGAAACAATTTCAGATATTTTTTCTCAGGGCTTGCTAGTAATAATTGCTGAACTTTTAAAATTAGTTTTAGTTTTAATTTTCATGTCTTACACAAGCCTTGAACTCACAATTGTAACATTAACAACAATTCCTTTTTTATTGATTGCTACTGCATGGTTTAAAAGAAATATAAAAATTGCATTTCAAGATGTTAGAACTCAAGTTTCTAAATTAAATGCATTTGTACAAGAGAGAATTATTGGTATGAAAATTGTTCAGTTGTTCAACAAAGAAAATTCTGAATACAAAAAATTTAAAGAAATTAACACCAAGCACAGAGATGCAAATATTAGATCAATATTTTATTATGCTGTTTTCTTTCCAATTGTAGAAATTCTATCAGCATTGGCAATTGCACTTGTAATATGGAGTGGTAGCATAAGTATAATAAAAAGCAGCGGTGTAACAGTTGGTGAATTAGTTGCTTTTATTTTATATATCTATATGATGTTTAGACCTATCAGACAATTGGCTGATAGATTTAATGTTTTACAAATGGGTATTGTAGGTTCTGAAAGAGTTTTTAAAATTTTAGATACTGATCAAAAAATTAATAACAATGGAAAATTAGAATTCGATGGTGAAAACGGAAATATTAGCTTCGAAAATGTTAGTTTTTATTATAAAGACAAACAGTGGGTTTTAAAAAATATAAATTTCTCAATCGAGAATAATAAGATTTTAGCACTGATTGGGCATACAGGATCTGGAAAAACTTCAATTGCAAACTTAATTTTAAAATTTTATAAGAATCAAAGAGGAAAAATTTTTATAGGTAATAACAATATTGAATCATATACATTAAATAGTTTGAGAAAGAGTATTTCTTATGTACAACAAGAAGTATTTCTTTTTTCTGATACTATATTAAACAATGTAAAAATGTATGATAATACAATTAATAATTATAGTGTTGAAAAGGCTGCTAGAGAAATAGGTATTCATGATTTTATAACCTCTTTACCAAACTCATATGAATATATTGTTGGAGAAAGAGGAATTACACTTTCTTTAGGCCAAAGACAATTAATAGCTTTTTTAAGAGCTTACATTAGAAATCCAAAAATAATAATACTAGATGAGGCTACTTCCTCAATAGATTCGGAAAGTGAAGAATTGCTACAAACTGCTTTAAAAAAAATGTCAATTAATAGAACGATAATTATAATAGCTCATCGACTTTCTACCATCACAGGAGCTAATAAAATAATCTTGATTGATAGGGGAAATATTATTGAGTCTGGTAACCATCAGAGCTTAATTGATTTAAAGGGGAAATACTGGAAAATGTATAACAAACAAAAAAACATGATTCAAAAGTGATTAACTATTCAAGTTTATTATCTCTTTTTAGTTTTTCAACTGTTTTTTGAAGCTCATTGAGCTTTTCTATTACTTGCCTATTTTTTTGATTGTTTTTTTGCTGTTCAACTTCCTTTGTAATTTCAGCAGATACAATACCTGTTGGTAACGCAATTATTGCATAACCTAAGATCATCAATAATGCTGCAAGAAATCTTCCAGTAGCAGTTAAAGGAACTACATCTCCATATCCAACTGTTGTTATTGTTACAATTGTCCAATAAATTGATTTTGGAATATCTTCAAAACCATTACTTTGCCCTTCAATAATGTACATTAGTGTTCCAATTACTGTAACGGTTATACTTAAAAATAATAGAAAGACTATTATTTTTGGTCTAGAGGATCTCAATGCAATTTGCATTGTATTAGCCCCTCTCATATATCTAGTTAAACCGTAAATTCTAAATATTCTAATTAGTCTAATTACTCTTATATCAACTAGTACATGAATTGGTGGGTAAAAGAAAAATAAGTATGTTGGAACTATTGACAATAAATCAACAATTCCCATAAATGAGAAAATATATTTTCTTTTATTTTTTGCAGTGTAAATTCTCAATGCATATTCAATGGTAAATAAAATAGTAAAAATCCATTCAACAAAGGTGAGAAGTATACCATAAGAATTTTTTATCTGTTCATTTGAGCTAAGAATGACTCCAATAACCGATATGACTATTGCAATAAGTAGATAAATGTCGAATTGCTTCCCTTCTTTGGTTCTGTAGCCAAAAATCACTTCTCCAATGTACTCTCTATTCTTTTTTAAATATTCACGAAGTGTCTCAATTTTCTCTTTTATATTCACTGTATAATTTAATTACTATTCCAAATTTACAATTCTTATCAAAATATTATTACTATTTGATTAAATCTTTATCTTCACAGAGATTATGAAACCAAACTTAACTGTCTATAAATCATCTGCTGGTTCTGGAAAAACTTTTATATTATCTATCAACTACATTGCTATTTGTTTAATTAATAAGAGCAACGATTATTTTAAAAAAATTCTTGCAATTACGTTTACCAATAGGGCAGCGAATGAAATGAAAGAAAGAATACTTAGTTACTTAAAAAACATTTCAGAGAAATCTATTGATCAATATATTTTAGATGAATTGAATCTTAAAACAGGAATGAACGAGAAAGAAATATTTGAAAAAGCTTCAATAATTCATTCAAAAATGATTCATAGTTATTCTGATTTAAGTATTATGACTATTGATAAGTTTAATTATCAAATAGTCAAGTCCTTTTCTAGAGATTTTGGAATCAGCAATAATTTTGAGATTGAATTAGATATTGATAAAATTATTGAGCCAGCCATTAAAGAATTGATAAATAGTATTGATAGTGAAGCAGGAATATTAACAAAAAATTTTCTATCTTTTCTTTTTTATAAACTCAAGTCTAAAAAAAGCACAGATTTAGTTTTTGAAATTGAAAACTTCACCAAACAAGTTTTAAAAGAAAAGTCATATGTTAATTTTCCAAAAAAAGTTGACAATGATTTTTATTTTGAGTTGCAAAATAAAATTAAAATTTCTAGCAAGAATGTCAAAAATAAAATAAGAATGATCAATAAAAGATCATCACAATTTCTTCAAAAAAACAATATCAATGTTGACCATTTGTTGAAGAGACCCAAAATCTATAGTTTTTTTGATTCAATGATGGTGGATGAAAGTTTTTTACCGCAAAAAATTAATGTAAGCATTCAAAAAAGAGTGGAATCGGGTGAGATTTTTTCATCTGTTGGAAAAAAAATATTTGATAACTCAAAAAGAGTATCAATTTCAAATCAGCTTAAAATTTATTACAATGAATATGAAAATTGCATAAAAGAATTAAATACAGATTTCATCTTAAATGAAAATATATTTTTAATGAAATTCTTTAACGAAATTATATCGTTTGTAGATCAGTATTGTAAAGATAATAATATACAACACATTTCAAATTTCAATAAATTAATTAATAGAATTGTTGTTAATCAACCATCAGCTTTCATATATGAAAAAATTGGAAAGAGATATAAAAATTTTTTAATTGACGAATTTCAAGATACATCTATCCTTCAATGGCAAAACTTATTACCACTAATCGTTGACTCTGTAGATTATAATAAAAGTCTTATAGTGGGTGATGCAAAACAGTCGATTTATAGATGGAGGTCGAGTGAAGTAAATCAATTTGTTGATTTGCCCAAATTAGCGAATATGAAATCAATTTCCATGTCTCAAGAATGGGAAAATAAGCTTAAATCACAATATAAAATGGTTTCTTTGCAGAATAACTTTCGTTCAAAGAAAAACATTATAAAATTTAATAATGATTTTTTTAAAAAAATAAAGCAAAATATTGGATATAAATTAATCAAAAATATTTACAAAAATTCACGTCAAAAGGATTCATTTGCAGATGAAGGAGGTTATGTTAACATTCAGTTATTTGACAACGAAGATTTTGATAACTCAATTTGTGTTAAAGTATGTTCAGAAATAAAATATTTGGTATCAAAAAATTTAAGTTCATACAAAGATATTGCGGTATTATGCAACAGTAATAAAGATATTCAGACAATAGCTAATTATTTAGTATCGAAAAATATTCCAATAATTTCTGATGAGGGACTATTACTGATTAAATGTGAAAATGTAAGATTCATAATTAATCTTATTAAGAACATTCAAGTTTCAAATAGTTTTACTCGCTTTTTAGTATTAAATTATTTGTTTAGAAATGAGCTAAGTAGGCATGATTTAAAAGCTTTATCAATTTCTGAAGAAAAATTCACAAAAAGAATTATCAGTAAGTATCCAAATTATGAAAAAATATATTTTTCGAGATACTCTATTTACGAGATTGTTGAGAAAATAGTCATGGTTTTTGATCTAAAAAATGACGCTTATGTTCATCATTTTAAAAATTTTGCGCTTAACTATCAGAACAAGTTTTCAAGCAACATAGTCTCTTTTATCAAATTTTGGGAAGAAAATAATTATAAAGAAAAAATACAATCTCCATCAGAGATAAATGCTGTTAATTTATTAACTATTCATAAATCTAAAGGATTGTCATTCAAAAATGTAATCATCCCTTTTAATTGGGATAAAAAATTGAATAGGAAGTTTATTTATGCTAATGACTTTAATTACAATAATGAAAATTTAAGTCTAATATTAAACTATTCTTCAATCTTAAAGGATAGTTTTTTTTCTGAAATTTTTGAAAGGGAAATTGAACTTAATTTTATGGATAACATAAACAAACTTTATGTTGCCATGACTAGAGCAGTTGATAGACTATACATATATTCTAAAAATCCATCCAAGTACCAAATTAAACATAAATTAGATCATTTAAAAAAAGGGTATTTAAATTCTTTTATATGTGCTCAAAATATTAAATATCCTTATTCATTAGGAGAAAAAGATTTTACTAAAGTTGATAAAAAACTGTCTAGTAAATCAATAAAGATTAACTCTAATAACAGATTCAAAAATTGGGAAGATTTATTAAAGTTTAAATTTACTGAAAATGATAAAAAAATAATTTATAAGAAAGATTGGGGTACTATATTTCATTTAGCATTATCAAAAATTAATTCAGTTGATGTTATTAATAAGGTTATAAGTGACCTGTATGTACAGGGCGTCTGTAATAAGTCAGAATCCATAAAGCTTGAAAATCAAATTAATGAGTTTTTGTCTAATGAAGAAATTAGAGGTTATTTTTTTAATTCTTTTAAGATAATTAATGAAAAAGAGATATTAATGAAAGATGGTAGGTCATTCTTTCCAGATAAAGTCATAATTAAAGATAATGAGGTTTTAATTATTGATTTTAAGACAGGTATTAAAAAAGATGATCATGAAAAAAAGATTCGAGAATATTCTGACATTTACAGGCTAATGGGCTACAGAAACATAAAAACTAAAGTTATATATGTTAAAAATTATATAAGATATGAGTAAAAAGTTTCTGTCGTTAATTGCCGATGAAGTGCTAAATAAAATAATACATAAAAAAAGGAATGTTGCTATTGTCCTTCCATCAAAAAGATCAATACAGCATTTAAAAAAAGAGATTTCTAAAAAATTAGATAAGCCAATTTTTCTACCCAGAATTTTAACTATTGAACAGTTCATAATTGAAATAGCTAACATCGAAGTTATAGATAGTTTATGTGCTCTAACTGAGTTTTTCAAGATTTTTAGTGAAGTTGAGGGCAATAAAAAATTTGATGAATTTTATGACTGGGCATCTATTTTATTAAATGATTTTAACGATGTTGATTTGGGATGTGTAGATTCATCTAAAATATTTAAAAGTCTATTGGAAGTCAGGGAGATTGAAAGTTGGACTAATGGAGAATGGAGTTTCAATAATGATCAACTAACAATCGAACAAGAAAATTATTTAACTTTTTATTCAAATTTTAAAAAGTGGTATGATAAATTGCATCAAACCTTGCTTTCAAAAAATAAGGCATATAAGGGAATGGCATATAGAATTGCATCAACAAAAATTTTTAATTATCGATTTGATTATGAAAAAATTTGGTTTATTGGATTAAACGCACTAACTCAGTCAGAGGAAAAAATAATTAATAATTTAAAAAATAGAGACATAGCAAGAGTATATTGGGATACTGACAAATATTACTTTGAAAATATTGATCATGAAGCTGGAGATTTTCTAAGAAAACAAAAAAGTAAATGGAGTGATATAGATTTTAAAGGAGTTAGTGAAAATATGTCAATAGAAAAAGTTGAGTTCAATATTATTTCTTGTACTGATTCAATAGGTCAGGCCAATGCAGTTTACAATTTATTAGCTAGAATTCCAAAAAATGAAATAGTTAATGGAGAAACAATAATTGTTTTACCTGATGAATCAAAATTATTGTCGGTAATTCATCATTTACCAAAAAATATTACCGAATTAAATGTTACTCTAGGATACCCTCTCAAATCATCTCAAATTATTGACTATGTAATTTCTTTTTTGAAGCTTAATTCAACCAAATCTAGCCCAAAAAGTTTTTTCTATGTAGATTTACTAAACATCTTAAATAATAGTTTAACAAAAAAAATTATTGATAATAAAAAGCTTAATATGTTAATTAACAAGATCAATAATGAAAATTTAGTAAATATTGAGCCTGAGATATGTACAGAACTAAATACAAATCAAAAATTATTCACTAAAAAATATTTTTCTGTAAATGAGTTAGTACCTCAAATTATTAATTTATTAAATGATTTGTTAGAAATAGAAGAAAATGTTTTTCAGCGTGAAGTTTTTATTAAAGTGATTGAAGTTTTGGATCAACTACAATCACTTTTTGGTGGAATTGAAATAACCAGTGAATCTTTTTTAAAATTGTATACTAGAGAGTTATCAAAATTGAGTGTGACATTTACAGGAAACTCAATGAGTGGACTTCAAGTTATGGGAATTCTTGAATCTAGAGTTTTAGACTTTGATAATGTAATATTTATTGATTTAAATGAAGGAATTCTACCAAAAAATCAAGCTAACATTAGCTTTATACCGTTTGATTTAAAAATTTATTTTGGTATAAATTATTCCAAACGAAATGAAGCAATATTTGCTTATCATTTTTATAGAATTTTGCAGAGAGCAAAAAGAGTCAGCTTAATTTATCAAACTAAATCAGATAGTTTTACTTTTGGAGAAAAAAGTAGATTTATCACTCAACTCGAATCTGAGTATAAATCAACACAAATCAATTATTTTAATTATGAGTCTGAACTGATTTCTAAAGAAATAGTTAATGAAATTGAAAATAATGGATATGATGAACTCATAAATAATTGGCTTATATCCGGAATCTCTGCATCATCAATAACAACATATTTTAGATGTCCTGTTTCGTTTTATTATAAATATATATTAGGATTGAAAGAGCCCACTGAGGTCGAAGAAAGTCTCAGTCCTATGACTTTTGGAAATCTTGCACATAGTATTTTAGAAAAAATATATCCTCACAAAATTTTAAGTGTTAATGATTTTAAAAAAATGAATGAAAATATTGACTTCTTAATTGAAAAAGAAATATTTAAAGTTATAGGAACAAAAGAGCTTAAAGGTATTAATTTTGCAAATTCTAAAATGGCAAAAAAATTAATTACGAAAATGCTTGATTTCGATATGAATTCAATAAAAAATGGAGCAAAAATTGAAATTATTGATACTGAAAGAAAGATAGATTTTGAAATAAATACAACAAAAAACAAAATTAAGTTTTTTGCTATTATAGATAGAATTGATCGATTTGAAAAACAAATTAGAATAATTGATTACAAAACTGGTTTGGTTGATGACAAGGAACTGAATTTTAAATCTTTTAATAATTATGAAGAAATAAAAAACAAGCCGAAGGCCTTTCAGCTCTTGTTTTATCTTTTTCTAGCTTCAAATTGTAATGAAATGAAAAATAAAAAAATTATTTCGGCAAATATTTCACTAAAAGATATTGATAATGGAATGAAGTTTTTAATAAATGATAAACATAAATTTAATACTTATAAAAGTTTTCAAAAAGATTTTTTGAAACTAATAGAAACTATTATTGAAGAAATACGCACGAAAAATTTTATTTCTTGCAATAATGAAAATTGCACCTTTTGTAGTAATTTGTTTTAATTAGAAAAAGAAAAGTTAACTTTTTATAGTTTTGAAAAGTTTTATTGAAACTTATATGTCAAAAATAATTGGTATTGATTATGGTAAAAAAAGAATTGGAATTGCAATTTCAGATTTAGAGCAAAAAATAGCATTCCCTCACTCCACAATAGATAATATTAAACCTTTGAAAATTCTAAAAAAAATTATTGTAGATGAAAAAGTATCGTCAATTGTTATTGGAGTACCAGTTAACTTAAATGGAAGTAATACTGATGCAACAAAGTTATGCTTTCAATTTCACCTCAAACTAAAAAAAGAATTTCCTAAAATTAATCACTATATATCAGATGAAAGACTAACATCAAAACTTGCGATGAGATATATCAATCTTTCAGAAAAAAAGAAGCACAGAGTTAATAAAAAAAATGTTGACAAAATAAGCGCATCAATTATTTTGGATAATTTTTTGACTAATCTGATTTAAATAGTTTTTTAAGTAAATTCCTGTGTAAGAATTTTTACATTTAATCAGTTCTCTAATTTCACCGCTAAATATTTTCTTTCCACCCTCGTCTCCTCCGTTTGGCCCAAGATCAATAATCCAATTTGAATTATTTATGATATCAAGATTATGTTCAATGCAAATTATTGAGTTTCCCAACTGAATTAGCTTATCAAATGATTTCAATAGTTTTTTAATGTCCTCAAAATGAAGACCTGTTGTTGGCTCGTCAAAGAGAAAAATTGTTTTTTCTAATTTATTTGATTTTGATAAAAAATATGCTAACTTGACTCTCTGTGCTTCTCCACCACTTAAGCTGCTTGATGATTGTCCCAACTTTACATATTCAAGACCAACCTGTTTTAAAAAATCTAATTTTTTTACAATCTTCTCTTCATTCGAACCTTTGAAAAATTCAATTGCCTCAGATACTGTCATGTCGAGAATATTATTTATGTTTTTGCTATTGAATTTAATATCAAGAACCTCGTCTTTAAACTTTTTGCCATTGCACTTTTCGCATTTTATTTTTACATCAGCCATGAACTGCATTTCTATATTTATTTCACCTTCTCCTTTGCATTCCTCACATCTTCCTCCAGCTATGTTGAGGGAAAAAAAACCTGACCTGTACTTTCTTTGCTTTGAAAGTTTTTGTCTGGCAAATAAATTTCTAATATCATCATATGCTTTTAAGTATGTAACAGGATTCGACCTAGATGATTTTCCTATTGGATTTTGGCTAAGATATTCAACATTCTTGTAGTTATTATTTAATATTTCAAAATTTTCACATTCTTTAATACGAGTATACCCAGATTCAAAAAAAGCTTTTAGTCCTGGCTCAATCACTTTTTTTAGTAATGAAGATTTACCAGAACCACTAACTCCAGTTATTGTACAAATTAACCCCAGAGGAATATTAAAATCTTGGTTTTTTATGTTGTTTATATTTACATTTTTTAGTCTTATTGAAGAATCACTTTTTCTGTCAATAGAAGATTTTTTAATAATTTTTTTATTGGTTAAATAATCAAGCGTTAGACTTTGATTATGCTTATGAAATTCTGATTTTTTTCCAGCAAAAACAACTTTTCCTCCTAAACTTCCTGCTTTAGGTCCAATATCTATAATATAGTCAGAGTTTAAAATAATGTCTTTATCGTGTTCAACAATTATAATTGTATTTCCAATTTTTTTAAGTTTGACAATGATTTCCATTAGTTTGTGAGTATCTTTTGGATGTAATCCAACACTAGGCTCATCCAAAATATACATCGTGCCAATTAAAGAGCTTGCAAGCGAATTAGCTAGATTCAGTCTTTGAAACTCACCACCTGAGAGTGTATTTGATTTTCTTGATAGGCATAAATAACTTAATCCTACGTTTAGCAAGTAATCTATTCTGTTTCTAATTTCATTTAATAATCTTTTTGATGTCCTTAAGTCTTCATCATTTAGCGTAATTTGTTCGAAGAAAGTTGATAAATCTTTCAAACTCATATTACTTAGCTCGGTTATTGTTTTTCTGTCAATCTTTACGTGATTTGATTCCTCTCTTAATCTAGAACCATTGCAAACATTACATAGTGTTTTGCCTGTGTATCTTGAAAGCAATACCCTGTTTTGAATTTTATACTTTTTCTTTTCAAGTTTTGAAAAAAAAGTATTTATTCCTTTGGCATCTTGTGTACCATTCCAAAGAATTTCTTTTTCCTCCTCACTCAAGTTTTTATATGCTCTGTGAATTGGGAAATCAGATGAAACTTTGTTGATGAAATTAGTTTTCCACTTGGACAACTTAGTACCTGACCAACATTTAACAGCTCCCTCATAAACAGAAAGATCACTATTGGGGATTACTTTACTCTCGTCAATTCCGACAGTATCCCCATAGCCATGACAATTTTTACATGCACCGAAAGGATTGTTGAATGAAAATAAATTTACACTTGGTTTTAATATTTTTATTTTGTCATCATCATATTCAAACACAAATTCATGAATTTTATTTTCACTCATTATGTACAATCTGCTGGATTGTTTTTTTGCTATTGAAATTGATTCATACAATCTGGAGTTATTCTCATCAATTAATTTTAAAGTATCAATTAATACGAATTCAATCTTTGAATATTCGTCTTTAAGATCATTAATATTAACGACTTTTTTATTTATTACAACCTCTGAATACCCCTGAAAAATTAATTTTTTCTTGTCTATTTTCTTTTTTACAAGAACTCTTATTTCTTTCTTTTTAAAATTATTAAAACAAAATTCAATTATATCATCAACCTTATAAATCATTAATTCTTTATCATTAACATAAATTTTGCCAACTCTGGCATACAAAAGTTTTAAGTACTCATATATTTCAGAAATGGTTCCTACTGTTGATCTGGGGTTTTTTGTTCCGTTTTTTTGTTCTAAAGCTATTGCCGGACATATGCCAGTAATTTCACTAACATCCGGTTTATCAATTTTACCAAGAAATTGTCTAGCGTATGATGATAGGCTTTCAATATATCTCCTTTGTCCTTCCGCATGTAAAGTGTTAAAAGCTAAGCTAGATTTTCCTGATCCCGAAACTCCTGTAACACTCACTATTTTGTTTTTTGGAATGACAACGTCAATATTCTTAAGATTATTAACTCTAGCACCTTTTATGAAAATTTTTTCTGACATTTTTAAATTAATTTGCAAAATTAAATAATATGATTTGTATAATTTGATTACTATGATTATATTTGAAAATAATTATCAAAAAATCGCCTATAAGTAACATTTCTACTTTAATAACTTTAAACAAGTAGTATATGTTTTATAAAATTGAAGACAAGTTTCTTGTCAAAAATTACATTCAAGGGGATAATAAATCATTTGAAATTTTACTAAACAGACACAAATCCAAAGTGTTTGGTTACATAATGTCAAAAGTGAAAAATAAAGATATTGCTGATGATATTTTTCAAGATACTTTTATAAAAGCAATAAATTCTTTGAAAAAAGGTTCTTATAATGAGGAGGGAAAGTTTCTTCCATGGATATTTAGAATAGCTCATAATTTAATTATAGATCATTTTAGAAGGATAAAAACCCAAAAGATTACTAATCAAAGAGAGGATTTTAATTTATTTGATTACATTGAAGATGGAAGTTTAACTGCAGAAAAAAATATAATTAAAAAAGAGATTTTTAATGACTTAACTAAACTTATAGATTTATTACCTGACTCTCAAAAAACAGTGTTAAAACTGAGATACTATGAAGACAAAAGTTTTAAAGAGATTGCTGAACTCTGTGATATAAGTATAAATACAGCACTTGGAAGGATGAGATATGCTTTACTAAATCTCAGAAAGTTTTCGTCAGAAAAAAAAATTAATCTAGAAATGTAATATATTGTATTTTGTTTCGTTTATTTGACTGTTAACCAAAAACTATCGGATGAACAAAAATTTTACAAAAAGAAAAAATTTATTAAAATCAAAGAACAAAGTTGCCAAACTTCCAAAGGAAGAAACACTTCGAACAATAATTTATTATAGTAAATCAACAAAATATAAAAAGTCCAATTTTTTAAATAACTTGCTTATTAATCTAAATTAGAAGTTTATTGAAAAAATCAGAAAAGAGGGAGTTTATAATCCAAACTCTTGAGAATCTATATCCTATTGTTGAAATACCTCTTGATCATATAAATGACTTTACTTTTTTAATTGCAGTAATGTTAAGTGCTCAAAGTACTGACAAAAAAGTGAATGAAATTACTCCAGATCTTTTTTCTCTTGCACCAAATCCAGAAAAAATGGTTGATTTGGGAATCCCCAAAATTAAAAACCTCATAAGACAGATTGGTCTTGCTCCTACGAAAGCAAAAAATATTTTTATGACCTCTGAAATTTTAATTGAAAAATTTAACTCTAAAGTGCCAGATAATTTTGAAGACTTGGAAAATCTTCCAGGAGTAGGACACAAAACCTCTTCTGTTATAATGTCTCAAATTTTTAAAGTACCTGCATTTCCTGTTGACACACATATACACAGGCTAGCAAAAAGATGGGGCTTAAGTGCTGGAAAAAATGTAAAAAAAACTGAGGAGGATTTAAAAAAGTTTTTTGAGAAGAATTTATGGAACAAATTACATTTACAAATAATATTTTATGGAAGAGAGTACTGTAAAGCAAGCAAAAATAAATCAAATTGTGAATGTAAAATTTGTATTTGCTCACGCATTTAACGATTTTCGTAAATGTTAATAAATCCTTATTTTATAAATCAAATATTAGGTATTAATTTAGGTAATTTGTAAAAAAATATATCAAAATGGCTAAAAAAGAAGATAAACTAAAAGCGTTAGAATTAACCTTAGGTAAACTTGAAAAATCTTATGGAAAGGGGGTTGTGATGAAGTTAGGAGATAAAGTTAAAGAGAATATTTCATCAATCCCATCAGGATCTATTGGACTTGATGCAGCACTTGGAGTTGGGGGTTATCCCAAAGGTAGAGTAATTGAAATTTATGGTCCCGAGTCATCTGGTAAAACAACTTTAACGATTCATGCAATTGCAGAAGTCCAAAAGCAAGGAGGTATCGCAGCGTTTATTGATGCGGAGCATGCTTTTGATGCTACATACGCATCAAATTTGGGTGTAAAAATAGATGAGCTGTTGATCTCACAACCAGATAATGGAGAACAAGCCCTGGAAGTTGCAGATCACTTAATCAGTTCAGGCGCAGTTGATTTAGTTGTTATTGATTCTGTTGCAGCATTAACACCAAGATCTGAGATAGAGGGAGAAATGGGTGATTCAAAAATGGGATTACATGCAAGGTTAATGTCTCAAGCGTTAAGGAAATTGACAGCTACAATAAACAAAACTGGTTGCACTTGTATTTTTATAAATCAAATCAGAATGAAAATAGGTGTTATGTTTGGAAATCCAGAAACAACAACAGGTGGTAATGCTTTAAAGTTTTATTCTTCAGTTAGATTGGATATTAGAAGGATAGGAGCTATAAAAAACGGAGATGAAGTTATTGGAAATCGAACTAGAGTTAAAGTAGTTAAAAATAAAGTTGCACCTCCATTTAAAAAAGTTGAATTTGATATAATGTTTGGTGAAGGAATATCATCATCAGGAGAATTACTTGATATTGCTGTGGAATTAGATATAATTCAAAAAAGTGGTTCATGGTTCTCTTATGAAGACGCTAAGTTAGGACAAGGAAGAGATTCTGTTAAAAAAATATTAAGTGATAATTTAGAGCTTTGTGAAAGTATTAAACAAAAAATTAGTTCAACATAAGTTTCTCACTTTTATTTTATTGACATTTTTTATAGTCTCCTGCACAAATACAAGTCAGAAGGCTGATAATAAGTTAAGTATTTCAGAAAAAATAAGGTTAGAACCCAATAATGTCAAGTTGTTGAATGAACGTATAATGAGTAACTATTCAAAAGGAAAGCTAGAAGCTTGTCTTTTTGACTTAGAACATTGTATAAAAATTGATAGTCTAAATGCTAAGAATTATTATTTAGCATCAAAAATATTTTTTGAAATATCAAAAGAAAACCATACCAAAAATGAATATCCAAATTTAGCACTGGATTACATAAACAAATCAATAAAAATTAGTCAAAATGATGCCAAAGCCTTTGCTCTAAGAGGAGAAATTCTTCTTGCATTTGGTGAATATAAAAATGCAATTGAAATGTTCAATAAATCACTAGAATTAGATTACAATCAATCTACTGTTCACTTACTCTTAGGCTACTGTTTTAAGAATTTAAATAATATTGAAAATTCAATTACTTGTTTTTATAACTCAATTGATGTTGATCCACAAAATGTAGAGTCATATATTCAATTAGGACAAGTATATCACAAAAAGTTAGATACTCTAGCTATTAAGTATTATAATTCTGCATTAAGATTAGATTCAAAAAATATTAATACATTATACAACAAAGCTTTATTTTATCAGCATATTAAGGACTATAATCAAGCCATTGAAGGATATAACCAATTATTTAAATATGACCCCTTTAACATGAATGGACATTATAATTTAGGTTTTATTCATATGGAGCTTGAAGTTTATGATATTGCTGCAAATAATTTTTCAGATGCAATATACTCATACAGCAATTTTCACGAGGCATATTATTCCAGAGGTATTTGTTTTGAGAACTTAGGAAATATAGCTCAAGCTGAGGTTGATTACAAAAGAGCACTAGAAATCAAACCGGACTATACATATGCAAAGGAAGCATATGATCAACTATTAACTAAAAATAATAAATTAAATTATGAGTATTCAGGAAAAAATAAATGATGAAATAAAGCTTTCGATGAAGGAGAAGAATGTAGACAAGCTTTCAGCTCTTAGATCAGTAAAATCTGCAATTTTGTTGGAACTTACTAAAGACGGAAAAACAAATATGAGTGATGAAATAGCGATTCAAATTATTTCAAAATTAGTCAAACAAAGAAAAGAATCGGCCTCAATTTTTAAAAGTAAAAACAGGTTGGATCTCGAAAAAGAAGAATTATCACAAATTAAATATCTGGAGGTTTATTTACCTAAACAACTCAGTGAGGATGAAATTGAGGAATATATAAGCATAAAACTTAATGAAATTGATAATTTTTCATTAAAAGATATGGGTAGGTTAATGGGCTTGCTAATGAAGGAATTATCTGGAAAAGCAGAAGGTAAGATAATATCTAAGATTTTGAA
Organism: uncultured Bacteroidota bacterium; assembly: GCA_902533655.1. GTDB lineage: Bacteria > Bacteroidota > Bacteroidia > Flavobacteriales > BACL11. Next base: position 6,557 of record CACAMX010000010.1, on the reverse strand, counting down.
GAGGAAATTATCTGAATAAGATTAACTGTTTTTTCCTATTTCAGAAACAATATCACTGAAGGTTTCAGGATGGTTCATAGCCAAGTCAGCCAACACTTTTCTGTTTATTTCAACATTGGATTTATTTAAAAGGTTCATCATCTTTGAATAAGAAATTCCATTTAGTCTAGCACCAGCGTTTATTCTTTGAATCCAAAGAGCTCTAAATTCTCTTTTCTTATTTTTTCTGTCTCTGTAGGCGTAAGAAAGAGCTTTTTCTACAGCATTTTTTGCAACTGTATAAACGTTCTTTCTTCTTCCAAAATACCCTTTGGCTGCTTTAATAATTTTATCTCTTCTTCTCTTAGATGCTACTGTATTTACTGATCTTGGCATAATTTTAATAATTTATAGACAAAGTTGTGCTTTTATATTTTTTTCATCAGATTTGTGCACCAATGTTGTCTTAGTTAAATTCCTTTTTTGCTTAGTCTCTTTTTTAGTTAAAATGTGAGACTTGAAGGCTTGCTTTCTTTTTATCTTTCCAGAGCCTGTTAATTTAAACCTCTTCTTTGCTCCCGACTTTGTTTTCATTTTTGGCATAATATTACTTTTTCTTTATTGGTGCTATTACCATTGTCATTTTTTTTCCTTCTAACTTAGGCATCACTTCAACAACACCTGTTTCTTCAAGGGCTTGAGCAAGTTTTAATAGTAAAATTTCTCCTTGCTCTTTAAATATGATTGTCCTTCCTCTAAAAAAAACAAAGGCTTTGACTTTTGCTCCTTCTTGCAAAAATTTATTTGCGTGTTTTAGCTTAAAATCAAAGTCGTGTTCTCCTGTATTAGGGCCAAATCTTATTTCTTTGATAATAATTTTTTGAGCTTTTTGCTTAATAGCTTTTTGCTTCTTTTTTTGATCGTAGACAAACTTTTTATAGTCTATTACTTTACAAACAGGAGGGTCAGCTTTTGGAGATATTTCGACTAAATCTAAGCCCTTACTTTGCGCAATCATCAGACCCTTGTCAAGAGAAATTATTTTTGACTCGATGTCATCTCCGACTATTCTTATAAACGGAGCTATTATCTGCCTGTTGATTTTTAATCTATTGCTCTCCTTTTTTTTAAAACTTTTTTTTATGACCTTAACTATTTGTTAATAACCAAACTTTTTTCAATCTCACTTTTTATCATCAAAGAAAAATTATCTAAACTAAGTTGACCTAAGTTTTTTCCTCCATGCCTTCTAACACTTATCAAATTTTCCTTTACTTCTTTCTCTCCAATTATAATAATAAAAGGTATTTTAGAAAGTTCAGCGTCTCTAATTTTTCTTCCTATTCTTTCCGACCTTTCATCAATCAGGCCGCAAATATCGTAATTTTTTAATAAATCCATGATTTTCTTGGCATAATCATTGTATTTGTCACTTATTGGTAATATAATAAATTGTTCAGGGGTCAACCAAAGTGGAAAGTTTCCTTTGCAATGTTCAATTAGTACTGAAATAAATCTTTCCAATGATCCAAATGGTGCTCTATGAATCATAACTGGGCGATGCTTTTTGTTATCAGAACCAATATATTCAAGTTCAAATCTTTCAGGTAAATTATAATCTACTTGAATTGTACCAAGTTGCCATTCTCTTCCTATGGCATCTTTGACCATGAAATCTAGTTTCGGTCCATAAAATGCAGCTTCTCCATACTCAATTACACAATCAAGGCCTTTCTCATTGGTTGCTTCAATAATTGCGTTTTCCGACTTTTGCCAATTTTCATCTGAGCCAATGTACTTTTCTTTATTCTTTACATCTCTTAATGATATTTGTGTTTTAAAATCTTTGAAACCTAGAGAATTAAATATATACAATACCAAATCAATGACATTTATAAATTCTTGCTTGAGCTGGTCTGGTCTTGCAAAAATATGAGCATCATCTTGCGTGAATCCTCTTACTCTGGTTAGTCCATGTAGTTCACCAGATTGCTCATATCTGTAGACAGTTCCAAACTCTGCAAAACGAACGGGCAAATCACGATAAGAATATTTTTTTGCTTTGTAAATTTCACAATGATGAGGACAGTTCATAGGCTTGAGAATAAACTCTTCATTTTCACTAGGCGTCTTTATTGGTTGAAATGAATCCTCCCCATATTTTTCATAGTGGCCTGATAATACATACAAATCTTTATTTCCAATGTGAGGAGTTGATATGGACAAATAACCAGCTTTTTCTTGAGCTTTTCTAAGAAAATTTTCGAGCTTCTCTTTGAGTTTAGTTCCTTTGGGTAACCACAGTGGTAGACCTTGTCCAACTTTATTTGAGAAAGTGAATAGCTCCATTTCTTTACCTAGCTTTCTATGATCTCTTTTCTTTGCCTCCTCCAGCATTTCTAGATGCTCCTGCAATTCTTTTCTCTTAGGAAACGAGATGCCATAAATTCTAGTTAGTTGATTATTAGTCTCATCACCTTTCCAGTATGCACCCGCAACATTTAAAAGCTTTATTGACTTGATTTTTCCAGTATCAGGAATATGTGGACCTCTACAAAGATCTGTAAAATTACCTTGTTTGTAAAAAGTTATATCTCCATCTTTCAAATCTTGCAATAGTTCTACTTTATAAACATCATTTCTTTTAGTAAAATATCCTACGGCTTCTTTTTTTGATATTTCTTGTCTATGAAAAATATTCTTTTGTCTTGAAAGTTCAGTCATTTTTGTTTCAATTGATAAAAAGTCTTCAGATGATATCTTGTTGTCTCCAAAATCAATATCATAATAAAATCCATTATCAACTGCAGGGCCAATGCCAAACTTAGCTTTTGGATATAATACTTGAACAGCTTCAGCTAATAAATGAGCCGAGGAGTGCCAAAAAACTTCTTTACCTTCTTTGTCATTCCATGTGTAAAATTCTACAGATGCATCATTGTTAATCTCCGCATTTATATCAACAAGTCTACCGTTAACTTTGGAAACTAATATATTTCTTGCAAGACCTTCAGAAATACTTAAAGCAACTTCATATGAAGTGACTCCACTTTTAAAGCTTTCACTTTTACCATCTGGAAACGTAATACTAATCATAAAAAAAATCGCTTACAAATATAACAAACTCTAATGAGCTATGTTTGCATAACACCGTTAGAGTAAGATTCATTTATTTCTTTCATACATGAAACTTCCAAAGATTTGGAAATAGCTTCTCTTGTTTTTGCTGGATCGATTATTTTATCAATCCATAAATTCGAGGCTGCATTATATGCACTTGCACTTTTGTTATAATTTTCTATTATCTGTCTATATTCAGGATCATCTTTTTTATATGCTTTTTTATTAAGTTGCATGATAACTTTAGCTGCTTGCTCACCTCCCATTACAGCAATTTTAGAATTTGGCCAGGCGAAAATAAATCGAGGATCGTATGCTTTACCACACATTGCATAATTTCCTGCACCATATGAGTTACCTATGATAATTGTAATTTTAGGTACAATACTATTACTTACAGCATTAACTAGCTTAGCTCCATTTTTTATTATTCCTCCCTTTTCAGATTTAGATCCTACCATGAACCCTGTCACATCCTGTAAAAAAATAATTGGAATTTTTTTTTGATTACATATTGATACAAAACGAGCAGCTTTATTAGCTGAATCAGAATAAATAACACCGCCAAATTGCATTTCCCCTGTGCTTGATTTTATAATTTTTCTTTGATTTGCTACAATACCAACTGACCATCCGTCAACTCTGGCATAGCCGCAAACAATGGTCTTTCCATAATCTTTTTTGTATTCAAGAAATTCTGATTTGTCAACAATACATTTAATTATTTCAACAACATCATAATTATCTTTGATTTCTTTTGGAATAATTCCATATATTTTTGAACTTTCATGTAAGGGCATTTCAGATTTAATTCTGTCAAAGCTTTTATTTTCTTTTAAATTGATTTTTTCAAAAATTGATTTGATTTTATCTAGAGCATCTTTATCATCCATAGCTTTATAATCTGTAATTCCTGAAATTTCACAATGTGTTTTCGCTCCACCAAGTTCCTCATTTTCAATAATCTCTCCTATAGCTGCTTTAACAAGATGACTACCTGCAAGAAAAATACTTCCCGTTTTTTCTACTATAATTGACTCGTCACTCATAATCGGCAGATAAGCCCCACCTGCAACGCATGGTCCCATTATAGCTGAAACTTGAAAAATTCCTTTTGAGCTTAGTATTGCATTATTTCTAAAGACTCTACCAAAATTCTCTTTATCAGGAAAAATTTGATCTTGTAGTTGTAAAAATACTCCCGCACTATCGACAAGATAAACTATTGGAACATGATTTTCAATTGCTATCTCTTGAACTCTAAGATTTTTTTTCGCAGTCGTTGGAAACCATGCACCTGACTTGACAGTTGAGTCATTTGCAATAATCAAGCATAATTTCTTATTAATACTTGCAATACCAGCCACGACGCCACCGCACGGACATCCACCAAACTCTTCATACTTTCCGTAACCGGCAAACTCCGCGATTTCAAAAAAAGAATCATTATCTACAAGGTATTCAATTCTCTCTCTCGCAGTTAGCTTATTCTTTTTATGAACCTTATCAATTTTTTCTTTTCCACCACCAACATATATCTTGTCAAGCTTTTTTTTCATGTCCGAAACAAGAAGTTTCGAGTAGTCTTCATTAATGTTGAATTTTAAATCCACAATTTTTATTTAAATATAAATACTTTTTAAATATTTTTTGGAATCAGGCCCCAAATTAAAAATTAAGTCAATAATAGAAAGTTCAATTTTATTATTATGTTCTTTAAAAACTTTAGAGTAATTATATTGTTGTAAATATTTTTGATCCCTATAATCCATTTCTTTATTTTGAGTAATAACATAATTAGTAGAGTAAATACAATTACATTTAATTTTTAAAATATCTAAAATTAAATCATTCAATTTCCTATTTAGTTCAAAAAGATAATTGTGTTTACATGAGTAAATATTTTCAAAATCATCTTTATAATATTTAAAATATGGTGAAGAATTATAACAACTTATTATCGCTTTCCAATGCTTGCTAGCCCATTTACTAATTGTGAAAATCTCTATTTTGTTCATGCTTCTGAACATTGTTTTTTTTTTGGGAACAGTTAATAAAATATGCCCGTTTGGTCCCAATAAATATGCTCTATTTCTAATACTTCTTTTTACGAAATTTTCATGAACATCAATAATTACTGCTCTATTCTTGCTTAAAAAGTAATAGTATGAGATTGGAGCTAAATACGCTGATGGTAAAACAATAAAATCTTTACTTAACACTTTTAAAAAGTCTTTTCCAGCGTACTTTTTTTATACCTTTTGCATTTTTGTCCCAGCTCATCCAAATAAACAGAGCTTTACCAACTATGTGATCTTCTGGAACAAACCCCCAAAATCTAGAATCTGCTGAATTGTGTCTGTTATCACCCATCATCCAATAATAATTTTGCTTGAACTCATATTCGGTTACTTCTTTGTTATTTATGTAAATTATATCATTTCGAATTTCCAGTAAATTGTTTTCATAATTAGAAATTATATCTTCATAAAGTTTAATATTTTCAGTAGTTAAATTTATTTTATCACCTTTTTGTGGAACTGAAATGGGACCATAGTTATCTGAACTCCATGGCCTTTCTTTTGAATTACCAAAAATATATTCATATTTTTCTGCCTTATCAATTTTTCTTTTTATGTCAACTACATTTTTATATTTCGAGAGAATAAATCTAGTGGTGTCAGTAAGAGTTAAAACGTATTCATTTTTGTTTCTACCATAATAACTACCTTCAGTTACATCATATTTTTTGTATAATGTTTTTAAATTTAAACCTGAGCCTTTAGTTTTTATTTGATAAAAAAATTGTTTTTTCATTTCTGCAGGTTCATTGTGTTTTTTTTGATTAACAAACAATTGACCATCTACTATTTCAATAATATCTCCTGAAATCCCAACACACCTTTTTATATAGTTTTCCTTCTTATCAACAGGTCTTCCAAGTTTTTCAGAAGGCCAGTTAAAAACAACACAGTCATTTCTTTTAACTTTTCCAATTCCTTTCATTCTATGATAAGGAAGTTGAATTATTTCACTGTATGATTTCTTTTTTGTTCCAGGAACTGTGTGGTGAACTAAAGGTACAGCAACTGGAGTCATTGGAACTCTAGGGCCATATGCTAGCTTACTGACAAAAAGAAAATCTCCAACAAGAAGGGATTTTTCCATTGAGGATGTTGGTATAGTATATGCTTCAATTAAAAATGTTCTTAATAGTGACGCTGCAATTACAGCAAAGAAAATCGCTTCGAGCCAGTTTCTAAGCTCACTTTTGTTACTTTTTTTCTTTTTTCTCTTTTTCCAAAATGTCCAATTTATCGTATTCCAGAACATTATGTCAGCTACAAATAGGGGTAAAAATAGTAACCACTCACCGCCTAATGATCTAATTACAATTACATAAACTAGAGTAAAAATCGTGAAGAATAATAATTTTTTTTGAAAAGACTTATTTTTCA
>CACAMX010000009.1 GCA_902533655.1 uncultured Bacteroidota bacterium | reverse complement strand
ACTATCGAATAAATTATCTAGATAATCAAATGAATAAAAAAATATGAGATTTAATACTAGAGAAAGAACAAAAGAAATAATTTGTTTTTCAGTAGTAGATGAACAATAAATTGAAATTGAAACAAATGCAATACTGACTAAAAACAGGCCTAAATAAGAGCCTAAAATTTCACCAATATCTATACTTTGACTGGATTCAGTTATGTAGAAAATTGAGAAAACATAAATTATTGTTGGAAGAATGCTTAAAATAACCAAAAAAGAGTACGAAATAAATTTACTAAAAACAATACTTGAATAAGGTATTGGCTTAACTAGTAAGATATTTATTGTTTTATTTGAAAATTCATGAGAGAAAGAACTCATTGTAATTGCAGGAACAAAGATAATAAGTAAGATTGGAGCAAGAAAAAAGAAATTGGATAATGATGCATAATTACTTGTAAATATATTAAGGTCCCCTTTTATAATCCAAATAAACAGAGAATTAATTATTAGAAACATAAGAACAAATAAGTTTGCAATTTTGCTTCTATAAAATGACTTTATTTCCTTTACAATTAAAGTTATCATTAGCTAATTTCTATTCTTATTATGTCAAAAACTTTCAATCCTAAAAGAGAAGCGGCATTTCCTTTGTTTATTGCTATTTGTAAGTACTCGTTCATGTCAAAAATAGCTAATTTTTCAGCAATTGAAACATCATTGTAAACTTGTGAAATTTTGTTAATACTGTCAATATCACTACCATGAAAAATTTTAAACTTTTTATCACCAACTATGCTTTGAAAAAGTTGTTTTTGAATATTAGTTACAACATTTCCGTAATTGTCAATGTAAATTACAGTACATCTAATTGAATTCTTGTCAATTACTGGCTTGATGGATGTACCATCGAAATTGTAATTATTAATTTCTTTACCGATAATTTCAGGAGTTCCACCTCTTGAAAGATGACAAGCAGCTATTGTTAATATTTCTTTTGATGCAAAAGTCAATATATCAGTCTTTTGATCTAAAGTAATTTGAAATAATTTTTCAGGTCGAAATAAATCAAAGAATAAATTAAAAAAACCATTGTCAGCACACAAAAAATATTGTTGATTATAAAATGCTAATAAATGCTCGTTTTTAGAATTTAGTTCATCGTCAACTGTGATAATATGAACAGTGTTTTTTGGAAAATTTTTAAAACAAGTCTTTAAGACATGTGTAGCTTGGTTTATATCAAAGCATTCTATATTATGACTAATGTCAATAATATTTACATCTTCATTTTGTGTTAAAATTGAAGCTTTAAGTGAGGCAACATAATTATCCTTTATTCCTAAGTCAGTGGTTAAAGTTATAATTGCCATTTTCTATATTTAATTAATCAATTATTATTAATTTGCTCTCAAATTTAATAGAAACAATTGAGACAACTCATATGAGTGAAAAAATAATTTTAGTAGAGGATACCGATGTCAGAGTTTTGAATGGTGTCAACAACAAAAATATTGATTTTATAAATGAATACTTTCCAAAGATTAAGTTAATAACTAGAGGAAATACATACAAAATAATCGGTACTAAAAAAGACACTGATTATTTTTCTGAAAAATTTGAATGTATTATTAATTACATAAAAAAGAATAACTCTATTGATCAAAATCAAATGGTAAACATTTTCAATAACAAAAAGAACATAGACAATAAAGAAGTAATCTTACACGCAAAAAACGGAAGAAAAATATATGCAAGAACCTTAAACCAATTTAAAATTGTAAAAGAAATTGAAAATAATGATATTGTATTTTCTAATGGTCCAGCAGGCACAGGTAAAACTTACACGGCGGTTGCAATAGCAGTTAATTACTTAAAGGATAAAAAAGTAAAAAAAATTATTTTAACTAGACCAGCAATCGAAGCAGGTGAAAATATTGGGTATCTTCCTGGTGATATAAAAAATAAATTAGATCCATATATGCAGCCTTTATATGATTCTTTATCTGACATGCTAAGTTCTATCAAACTTAATGAATTCATGGAAAATGGAACTATACAAATTTCCCCATTGGGTTTTATGAGAGGAAGAACTCTTGAAAATGCTTTTGTAATTCTAGATGAAGCTCAAAATACTACCATAAATCAAATGAAAATGTTTTTAACTAGAATGGGGGTCAATTCAAAACTGATTATCACTGGAGATGAAACACAAATTGATTTAAAAAGGGGAGTAGTATCAGGTTTCTCTCACTCTATAAAAACTTTAAAGAATATAAAGGGAATAGGATTTGTCAATTTAAATGACAATGATGTGGTTAGACACAAACTAGTAAAAAAAATAATTAATGCATACAATAAATAATATGAAAAATACAATAACTAAAACAAATTTTAATTTTCCAAATCAAACTAATTTATATAAAGGAAAAGTCAGAGATGTATATACTATCAATGATGATATATTGATTATGATAGCAACTGACAGAATTTCTGCGTTTGACCATGTTTTACCGAAAGGTATTCCTTATAAAGGACAAGTTTTAAACCAAATTGCAGCTAGATTTTTAAAAGATACAGAAGATATTGTTCAAAATTGGATGATTGATACCCCAGACCCAAGCGTTACAGTTGGTAAAAAATGTAATCCATTTAAGGTAGAAATGGTAATTAGAGGGTATTTAACTGGACATGCTTGGAGAGAATATAAATCTGGAAAAAGATTATTATGTGGTGTTCTAATGCAAGATGGAATGAAAGAAAATCAAAAATTTACAAATCCAATTATAACTCCAACAACCAAGGCAGAAGTTGGACATGATGAGGATATTTCTAGAGAGGAAATTTTGTCATCAGGGCTTGTTAATGAAAATGATTATATATTGTTAGAGAAATACACTAGAGATTTATTTCAAAGAGGCACTGAAATTGCAGAAAAAATGGGATTAATACTAGTTGATACTAAATATGAATTTGGTAAAGATTCGAATGGGGAGATAACATTAATCGATGAGATTCATACGCCAGATTCGTCTAGATATTTTCATATTGATTCTTATAAAGAAAATTTTGAAAATAGTAATTCTCAAAAACAATTATCAAAGGAATTTGTTAGAGAATGGTTAATTGAAAACGGATTTCAAGGAAAGGATGGTCAATCTTTTCCAGAGATGAGTGATGAATATTGCAATTCTGTAGCTGAAAGATATATTGAATTATTTGAAAAAATAACTGGTGATAATTTTAAAAAGGAAAATGTTGAAGATGTTTACGAAAGAGTTGAAAATAATATATTAAATTACTTAGAGAGAATTGTTTGAGATTAATAACAGTTTATTATTGTTCTTATTCATTTTAGTTTCATTAGTTCAAATTTTTTCATCTTTTATAAGATTTAAAATCTCAAGATTAAAAATATCTATTAAAGATAATGGCCCTTTATCAGTAATAATTTGTGCTAAGAACGAGGAAGTTAATCTGAAAAATAATCTTGAAAAGGTTCTAAATCAGGACTTTAAAAAGTTTGAAGTTATTGTTGTAGATGATCAATCAACTGATTCTACTAATTATTTGTTAAACTTTTTAGCAAAAAAGTATAGTAATCTAAAGGTTGTTACTATTAATAAAAATGTCAACTCAAGAGTTGGGAAGAAATTTGCGTTATCCATTGGAATTAAAACTGCAAAATTTGATAATCTGGTTCTAACTGATGCAGATTGTATTCCATGCTCAAAAAAATGGTTGAGTTTAATTTCTTCAGGCTTTGACAATCATAAGATAATTTTAGGATATTCAAACTATATAAGAGAAAAAAGTTTGTTAAATATGTTAGTAAGATTTGATACGTATTTGATTGCAACAAGTTATTTTACTGCATGCGATATAGGAATACCATACATGGGTGTAGGAAGAAACTTAGCTTACAAAAAAGATTTATTTTTTAAAAACAAAGGATTTGCAAAACATATAAACCTGATTTCAGGCGATGATGATTTATTTATTCAAGAGGTGGCTAATCAAAAAAATGCAACAATTGTACTAGACTATGAATCACATACAAGTTCATTAGCTAAAAAAAAATGGATTGATTGGTTTTCACAAAAAAGAAGACATTATTCATCAGCCTCTAGATACGATTTAAAGACTAAATTATATTTAATTATTAATCCACTGTCAACAATATTTTTTTATACGATTCCGATTTATTACATATTTATAAGCCAAAGAATACATATAATTTTATTAATATTTAGTATAGTTTTTTTAATCAAGTCTATTTCAAATTATAAATTGATGAAAAAGTTAAAATTATTAGACTTGTTCTATTTTACCCCTTTTATCGAAATTTTTCACTTGATATTGATTAGTATCTTATACATATATTCAACTATTAAAGGTAAAAAAACATGGTAAAAAAAATAGAAATACTCAAATAAATGATAAAATCTATTAAGAAGTATTTTCCTGAGTTAACTGTAGTTCAAATTGAAAAACTTAAATTTCTGTATGAGCTATTTAAGAAATACAATAAGAACATAAACTTAATTTCAAAAAAAAGTTTAAATAATTTTTTTATTGAGCACGTACTACATAGTCTATCAATTAGTAAAATAAAGCGTTTTAATGAAAAAGAATTAGTTTTAGATGTTGGAACTGGTGGTGGATTTCCAGGTTTACCATTAGCAATCATTTATTCAAATACTAATTTTATATTAGTTGATAGTATTTCAAAAAAAACAAATATGATTAAAAAATTTAAAGCTGAACTTTCTTTAAAGAATATTGAAATTATAAATGATAGAATTGAAAACTTAAATCTTTCCTGTGATTTCATAGTTTCAAGAGCTGTAACAAACATGAATAAATTTCTTAGTCTTATTAATAAAATTAATTTATCAAATGAAAAACTAAGCGGATATAAGCTGTTTTGTCTCAAAGGAGGAGATTTAAAAAAAGAACTTAAAGGTATAAGTCATGAGTCAATTGAAATAAGAAATTTTTTCGATGAAAAGTTTTTTCATGAAAAAAAAATTATTTGTATTGATAGGAAAACTATACTTTCTCACAAAAGTAAATAAGTTCTCCATCAGGAAGTGCATATCTTTTTACAATATCTGCACTTAATTCATGTATAAAATTATCCTCTGTCACTCTAAACCCTACACTTTTAAGTCGTTTACCAAAGTCAAGACCATACTGTCTTAAATGATCACTTTGACCATAATATTTTTCTCTGTCTTTTGGGTCAATTATGGTTGAGTCTTCAAAAGTTTTATTAAGTTTAGTGTCAATTGGCACTTGAAAGATTCCCCATCCATTGGGTTTTAAAATTCTATAAAATTCACTCATTACTTTTAAATCATCATCAACATGCTCTAAAACATGATTACAGATTACGACATCAAAACTATTTTTATCATAAGGAATCTTATGAACATCCATTTTAATATCTGCCCAAGGAGAAATTAAATCAGCAGTTGTATAGTCAAGATTTTTCATTGATTTAAATATTTTGATGAAGCAATATTCTGGGGCAATATGTAAAAACTTCAATCTATCGTTAAAAAAGTTTGTTTTTCTCTTTAAATATAGCCACAATAACCTGTGTCTTTCAAGACTCATACTGTCAGGAGCTAATACATTTGATCTAGATTTAATTCTCCCATAAGGTAAGAGTGATCTGTATTTTATTCCTGTAATTGGGTCTTCAAAGTTATCTCCTCTCATAAAAAGAGAAAATATTTTAAGAAAAAAATGACTTACATGTTGTAAATAATGTCTAGGAATAATTCTTGTAGCAATACTAATAATTAGCTTCATCATTTTGTAAAATTAAATTATTTAATCTTCTTGAATATTCTTCTGAACATCTTCTTTTCAAATTTCCAGAAAAATTTGAACTGACCAAAACAAAATGCTACTATAAGTATTAGAGACTGATAAATTGGAAAAATAAATATAATTCTAAAAACAATTTTAAATAAACTACCTACTTTTAAAGAACCAATAATTAATGGCATTAATAAATCAGCAATTACCAGTGAAAGAGAACCAGTTACTGCAAAAACAATCATAATTAAAAAAAATTGAAAATTTGAGGTTATTTCCCATCTTTCTCTTAGTCTGTAAAATAAATTAAATAACGATTTCATGCTCTTGGATGGTGTTCAATAAGGTTAGATCTTAAATAATCACTATCTAAATGTGTATATATTTCAGTTGTTGTAATACTTGAATGACCTAAAATCTCTTGCACTGCTCTAAGATTAGCACCTCCCTCAACTAAATGAGTAGCGAATGAATGTCTAAGTGAATGTGGACTAATATCTTTTTTGATATTGGCCTTCATAGCATATTTTTTAATCATTTTAAAAATCATTGATCTAGAAAGTGATGTTCCTCTATTATTGATGAATACATGATCGGAGAATTTTTCATTTATTTTTAAAGTGGGTCTAACATTTTTAAGAAAGTCATTGAGAGAATCTGTAGCTAAAGAACCTATTGGAGATAGTCTTTCTTTATTACCTTTACCCAATATTTTGATGTAGCCTTGTTTTAAAAAGAGATTACTTGACAAGAGATTAGTTACTTCTGAAACTCTAAGTCCACAACCATAAATAGTTTCAATAATTGCTTTATTTCTTATTCCAACGTTATTTAATTCAACTGAATTTATTATTGAGTTAATTTCCTCAATTGTAAGTACATTTGGTAATTTCCTACCTATTTTTGGTGAAACCAAATTTTCAGATGGATTTGATTGAATTAAATTTTCAATTAACAAAAACTTATAAAAAGATTTAATAGCAGATATTATTCTTGACTGAGAAGTCTCAGATAAAATTTCAGAAATGGAAGTAATAAATTTTTTTAAATCATTCAATTTTACTTCTGTAGCTGATATCGATTTGGGAATTAAGAAATCAGCAAGCTTGTTTAAATCATTTGAATATGATTCTATTGTATTACTTGATAGAGATCTCTCTATTCTTAAATAAGTTAAAAATGATTTTATTAATGAATCCCAATTCATTTTATAATTTTGCGTTATGAAAGTCTTAATAATTAATGGCCCAAATTTAAACTTATTATCAAAAAGAAATAAAGATTTATATGGTGGTGTTGATTTTGACTATCATTTATCTAAATTTAAAAAAGAGTTTAAAGAGATTAGCATAAAATATTTTCAATCAAACATTGAAGGGGAAATTATCGATGCATTACAGAAATATGGATTTTCATATAAATATATTTTATTAAACGCTGGCGGTTACACTCATACCTCAATAGCAATCAGAGATGCTATTGATTTAATTGAATGCAAAGTAATTGAAATCCACATGACAAATATATATGCTAGAGAGGATTTCAGGAAAAAATCATTAATTTCTGAGAAATGTTACGCTATATTTTGTGGCTTGGGTATTAATACTTACCGAGCAGCTTTACAATCTATAAGTCCTTATAATTAACAATCTTCTGAATAAAAAATTTAATAATAATTAGAGATTTAAATCTCTTTTGCAATTTAATGTTCTGACGTGATCTTTTAACAATATTCTTTGGTAGAAAAAATATAAATGAAATTATAGCTGAGTAAACCGCCAAAAAGTGAGAAAATCCACTGTTAAACAAAAATTGAACAGAGGCAATAACATCAAAGATTATCCTTAAGGGAAAAATAGCTAAAATTTCAAAAATTGTTAAATTTTTAAAAAGCATAAAATAATTATTTCTAAAATTAAGCATAGTCTTTTTAGGATTAGAACTTTGTAATGTTCCCCCTCCAACATGAAAAATATATGATTCTGGAATACAAAAAATTCTTTGATTAATATTTTTTAATCTCCAACATAAATCAATCTCTTCCATATGTGCAAAAAAATCTTTATCAAAACCATGAACCTTCCAAAAAGAGGAACTTCTAATAAATAGGCAAGCACCAGTTGCCCAAAATGTTTCAATATTATCATTGTATTGACCATTGTCTATTTCTAAATTTTCAAAAATTCTACCTCTGCAAAATGGATATCCAAGTATATCTAGAAATCCACCACAGGCTCCAGCATGTTCAAAATGTGTTTTACTATTAAAATCTAAAATTTTTGGTTGACAAGCTGCAACATCTGGATTATTGTCCATAAAAGATAAAATAGGAGTAATCCATCCATTAACAACTTCAACATCAGAATTCAACAAAATATAGTATTCAGAATTAATTTGTTTTAATCCTTGATTATATCCGCCTGCGTATCCTAAATTTAAATCATTTTTTATAACTTTTATATCAGGAAACTCATCATTAAGATATTTTAAAGAATCATCTGAAGAATTATTATCTATTACATAGATAGGGAACTTCTCACTATGCTTGACAGTATTTGACATGAATTTCCTTAAAAAATTTATGCCATTATAATTTAAAATAACAATTGCTAATTTGTGTGTTTCCATCTTTTATGAGACCAAAGCCATAATCTTGGCTCACTCTTAATTTGATTTTCTAATTTAGAAAAAAACTCTTTAGTTATTTCTAATTTTTTTCCATTTATATTTTTTCTGTTAATTTCTTCAAACGTAGATTCATAATATCCTTTACTAGTGAGTTTGATATTTAAATAAAAAACTGGCATATTATATTTTTTTGAAATTTTCTCAACTCCAGTGTAAACGAGAGTATCTCTATTTAAAAAATTTATTCGAACATTACTTTGTTCCAAAGTGGGAGATTGATCTGCAACAATAGCATAAATTTTTTTTTCTTTGTTATTAACTAATTCTCTAAACAATGATTTTATTTCAACTGGAGAGACGTTAGTTTTAGACCTTATTTTGTAGATTAACCATTCAAAGATTGTATTATTTATCCTTTTGTAAACACCTATTATTTTAGTATCTAACAAATTAGATGCAGAACGTAATGCCCATTCCCAGTTTCCGTAATGACCAACAACAACAATTACTGACTTGTTTTTCTTTAGAGCCTGTTTAATAACATTAATATTTGAGAAAGTGAATCTTTTATTTAATTCATCATTGCTTATTGATAATAACTTGATAATCTCAACAATTAACTCAAAAAAGTAATTATAGAAATCGTTTTTTAATTTAATAACTTCAGTTTGACTTTTTTCAATAAATGTATTTTGGATATTGTCAATAACAACTTTTTCTCTGTAGCATAATATATCATAAACAATAAACCTTATAATCTTAGATATTAAATATAAAATTTGAATTGGTAGTAAAGAAAAAAACCATAATAATATTAAAAGTAAATATTTCAACTATCTAGGATTATTGTAAATTCTATTAAAATCATCACCAAAATTAGGATTACTTTCAATTTCTATTTTATCTCTCCACTCGCTATTTGATACTTCACCATCTACATTTGAGTATCTAAGTTTATATTCATTAGTAGCAAAATCGTCATTTACAAAAACAAATTTTTTATTAATCTGATTTTCTAGCTTATAATAGTGCCATATCTCATAAGGATATGTTGATGAGTTATTTTCTGATTTATGTCTACTATTAGGAGCTCCGTACTGAAGGTAAACTCTGCCTCTGTCAGTCAAATATCCAAGTATTTTTATGTTAGTAAACTCGTAATTTACTTTTTTAACCTCGTTATGATATTTTATCCATGCTTTGTAGGGGTTGTCTTGATCTCTGTTTGTCCAAAAGTCAATGAAAAAGTTATTCATTAAATCAATATCATCTTTGTTTATCAAATTTCTTGTAGTTCTAATTTCATTAGGTGTTGAAATTGGATATAAGTAATCTAAATACTTACCTAATGTATCCTTGTTGTCTATAGTTATAAACTCTTTATTCAATTGATTTTGGCTTTGAAGATTTATTTCTTCTTTATTTCTTTGAAAAAACTTAATTTTTTTATCAATTAAATTATTTTTCACATCTCTAACTTCACATACTATACTATAATTACCCTTACTTAAACTACTAATATTGTATGTCTGCAGGTGAGGAACAATCTGTTCAGCTTTCATTCTTTTTGAGGAATAAGAATCTTTGTATATTAATTCATCTTGATAGCCTTGTATATAAGTATTTAATAAAAATCTATTATTTTCTAGTTGATCTGAATTATAAACCTCGATATAAAAAGTTAGGTTATCCTGCAAGCCATCAAAAAAATTGGATTTGTATGGGTAAAGGTCAAATCCACTTTTGGATAGTATGCTTGGTTGGTTGGCAACATTAAATTTATCTACAAACTGTATATCAGATAAAAAGTTGTTTTCGAAAACTTCAATTGTAATATCTTCAATAATTAATTTGTCTACATCACTATTGACATCTTTTATATTTACAACTAATTTATAATTTCCATCTTCTAATTTAATTCTTTGCTGATCTATAAATAAAATTGATTCATTGTTGGAATCTTGAGGGGGAGAGGATAAAAAATATTTATCATTATATATTATTGAGTCATTAGATTCAACCAGTATATTAATTGATAACTTTCCTTGAAAAGTATTATTACCATTGTCTATCAGCTCAATTGATTTAGAATTAATTGTTAAATAAGTTTCTAAATAAGGTTTACCTTTATCGGTATAGAAAATAGAATATTGTAAAAAAGATTCAATATTTGATGAGTAACCAAAGAACGAGAAAAAAACTAATATTAAAAGACATATTTTTTTCATAGACATACAAAATTAACAAATTACACTTCGAAATATTGTTTAAGAGCTAATCTAATGTAAAAATATTTCTATTTTTGCTGCCTGCATTGGAGAGATGGCAGAGTGGTCGAATGCGGTGGTCTTGAAAACCATTGTACCGCAAGGTACCGGGGGTTCGAATCCCTCTCTCTCCGCTTAAAACCCAAACCTACTAAGTTTGGGTTTTTTAATTTGTGTTAGTAATTTTGCATTATATGAAGCTATTATTTCTTATTTCATTTATTTTTTTGATTGACTTGTATTTTTACTTTGGAGTAATATCGTTTTTTGAAAAGCAACCAGTTGGTCAAGTGATATTTAAGATTTCTTACTGGCTATTATCGCTAATTGTATATGTGGCCCTCATTTACCTCATATTATATTCTGACGAAACAACTCCATCCATAAAGTTCAATAACAATATAATTTACTCAAGCCTATTTTTTATTTTCTTTAGTGCTAAGTTAGTTGGGTGTGTTCCTTTGATTACAGATGATATTTTACGTCTATTTAAACAAATTTTTAATCTATTTAGTTCTAATGAATCTAAATTAGATGTAAGTAGACTTAATTTTCTAAGAAATACTGCATTGTTTGCATCTGGTTTCATCGTATCAAGTATGCTGCTTGGCATAAAGTTTGGAAGATTTAATTTTAAAAAGTACTTCAGTAATATAAGTATTAAGGGTTGGAACAGTGACTACAAGATTGTTCATCTTTCTGATTTACATATTGGTAGTTTCAATTCTGTTGAGAAGGTTGAAGAAATTGTTAATATAGTAAATGATCAAAATCCCGATCTAATTGTTTTCACAGGTGATCTTGTTAATAATTACTATAACGAAGTTCTTCCATACGTTGATGTATTAAAAAAACTAAAAGCAAAGGACGGAAAGTACTCAGTTCTTGGTAATCATGATTATTGTGATTATGTGGGATGGAAAAGATCATCAGTAGAGTGGAGAGAAAACTTTGAAAATATGAAGAAAATTCAAAGTAAAATTGGCTTTGATCTCTTATTAAATGATTCTCGAGTGATAAATTCTTCAAGTAATAGTTTTAATATTGTTGGGGTAGAAAATTGGGGAGCAGGTAATTTCAACAAAGATGGGGATCTTGATAAAGCGATGATTGGAGTTGATGATAAGCTTCCAACAATCTTATTGTCTCACGATCCCTCTCATTGGAGAAATGCTGTATTGAAAAGCAAATATCTCATTGATTTACAACTTTCTGGCCATACTCATGGAATGCAGTTTGGAATTGAAATTCCCGGCTTTAAATGGAGCCCTGTAAGCTTTAGATATAAAGAATGGGCAGGGCTATATAAAGAAAGTGATAAACAAATCTATGTCAACAGAGGCTTAGGTCACCTTGGCTATGCTGGAAGAGTAGGGATCATGCCAGATATCTCAATTCTAAACATAAAATCATAGATATTGATAATCAGAGATAATTTTAATTCTATTAGCAAGGAATGGATTACATCAAATTTTTTCATTTCTGAAAAGTTTATTCAGTGTTTTATTTCAAATAATAAAAGTATAAGACATTTATTTATAAAACAAAATAATAATTTAATCTACTCTCAGTTTTTTAATATTAATCTAGAAAAATCTAGTAATTATCTTAATAATAATATAATTGCAAAGATTTTATTTAATCTCTTTAAGATTAAGACTTTTTATTTAACTAATTCTTTTTTTACAAATGTTAGTTCTTTTGATATTAACTCTAAAATTAATATAGATTCACTACTAAAAAAAATAAATAATCAAATTGACTATTTTCTACTTGTTATTCCAGATTTCTTATTTGAAAAATTAGATACAAATAAAAACAATGGATTTACTAAAGTTGAAATCGAGGAGGAGATGCTAATCAGAGATGTAAATAAATGGAAGAGTGTTGATGATTATAAATCATCATTAAAGACAAAGTACAGAAAGAAAATTGGAGATATTGAAAGAAAGTCTAAAAGCATAGAAATATCAGAGTTTAACAGCAAGGAGATTAAAAATCATAAAAAGCAAATTCAAAAACTTTTTGACCAAGTACTTGAAAAATCTAAATTTAATGGTCCCAGATTTAATACTGACACATTGTTAGATATGCAAAAAAATAAAATTTGCAAACTATATGGCTACTATATAAAAAGTGAGCTTATTGGATTTTCTTCTGAGATTAATTTTAACAATAAGTTATTTTCTTATTATGTAGGTTTTGACAAAAAACTAAATAAAGAAAATTCAATCTATGGAAGAATGTTACTTGAAACAATTAAAAATGGTATAGACCAAAGATGTGATGAAATAGTTTTTGGAAGAACGGCTAATGAATACAAAAGTAATTTTGGTGCTGTTCCAAAAAAATCCTTTATCTATTTACGGACTAAAGGTAAAATCTCAAATTATTTTATGACATTCTTGTTTAAGAAACTTAAGAAACAGGATTGGAAACAAAGAAATCCATTTAAAATTAATCATTCAAATGCTTAAAATAGCTCACGATTTATTTTATAAACATCTTCTTAAAGAAAATCACAGATTTCCTATGATAAAGTATGAAATGATCCCAGAACAGCTAATAAAAGAAGGAACATGTAAAATGAGCAACTTCTTCATTCCAGGTGAAATAGATGATTCAACGATTTTATTAACTCATGATAAAAACTACTATCATAGACTTATGAACCAAGAATTAAATGATAAGGAGAAAAGAGCAATTGGATTTCCAATGTCTGATAGGCTTGTTCAAAGAGAAAAGAAAATTATTCAAGGAACAGTTGAGTGTGCATTGCATGCCCTTGAGCATGGAATTTCAATGAATATTGCAGGAGGCACACATCATGCTTTTAGTAATAGAGCAGAAGCTTTTTGTATTTTAAACGATCAAGCCATTGCATCTAACTATTTAATAAATAATGGTTTAAGTAATAAAATCTTAATATTAGATTTAGATGTTCATCAGGGCAATGGAACAGCAGAAATTTTTAAAAATAACAATCAAGTATTCACAGTATCATTTCACGGAAAAAATAATTATCCATTTAGAAAAGAGATAAGTGATTTTGATTACGGATTTGAAGATAAAACTGAAGATAGAGAATATTTAAAGATTATTAAGAATGAAGTTCCTAGACTAATTGAATCCTTTGAGCCTGATTTCATTTTTTATCTTTCAGGTGTTGATATCATAGAAAACGATAAGCTTGGTAAGTTATCAGTATCTCTTGAAGGCTGTAAGCTAAGAGATAAGTTTGTTCTTGATTACTGTAAAATCAATAAACTTCCTGTTCAAATAAGTATGGGAGGAGGTTATTCTAAAGAGATAAATGATATTGTTGAAGCACACTCTAACACTTTCAGACTAGCTCAAGAACTATTTTTCTAATAAATTTAAATAATTTTTTTATCTACAATCTCTACTTTAAACCTATCATCTTTATATTTTTTATCAATTTTAGTCCAAGGAGATTTAAGTCCAACTTGAGTTGCACACTCATGAAAAATAATTGCATTTGTCATACCAAATCCCACTGGTACAACTAAATCTTTAAAAGTTACTTTAAAAGTTACTTCACCATTAAATTTTGCCATTTTAATAATTTATTAATTAAACATTAGCACAAAGCATGAAATTGTTTTCTCATAATTTTGGCAGAGACACCCACATTCAAAACCACCGTGCAATGAGATTGTCGGTTGGTACGTATAAAAACGTTCATTATGCAATACAAATTTAATAAAAAAACCCTACCAATTAGATAGGGTTTAAATTGTGATCGCGACAGGATTCGAACCTGTGACCGTCTGCTTAGAAGGCAGATGCTCTATCCAGCTGAGCTACGCGACCATAACAGGTTGCAAATTTAATTTTTTTCTATATGAAAAAAAGGTTTTTAATATTATTTTAAAAGAGCCATTTGTACAGCAGTAACAGCTGCTTCTACTCCTTTATTACCTAATTTACCACCAGACCTATCTATTGATTGTTGTTTGGTGTTATCAGTAAGTACTCCGAAAATTACAGGAACATCAAGTTCTATATTTAAGTTCATTATTCCATTTGAAACAGAATTACATATATAATCGAAATGACTAGTTTCACCTCTTATTACACAACCTAAACATATTATTGCATCAACATCTTTTCTAGACATCTTATTAGCCGCATAAACAAGCTCGAAGCTACCCGGAACTTTGTAAGAAATGATATTTTCTTTATTAACACCTAATTTAATTAATGTTGAATATGCTCCATCATATAAATTATCAGTAATGTCGCTATTCCATTTTGAACAAACAATTCCGACTTTTAAGTGACTACAATCACCAATATCGTTTTTATTGAAATTAGACAGATTTTGAGAAGACATTATCTATTTGATCTAGAAATATACTTTTCTATATTCTGTGCTTCTATTGATTCAGTGTAATTTTCTTTGATTTTAACATAAAGACCGTTAGCAGCATCAAAATCTTCTTGAGACTCAAGTATTCTCGCTTGCTTCATCAAATATCTAGGAGTTGTGAAACCATTGTCGCTATTTTTAGATGCTTTTTTATAAAAATCAAGTGCAGTATCAATATCATCAAGTTCAGCGTAACAATCTCCAATGCACCCTAATGCTAGTGATGATAATATTATATCATCAGATGAAAAATCTGAAAAGTAATCAATGGCATTTTCAAATTCACCTAAATTCAAATAGCATAGACCTGCATAGTAATTAGCTAGATTACCAGCTTTAGTTAGTCCATAATCATCAGCAATGGAAAGAAAACCTTCATATTGTTCGTCTCCATTTAATGCTAGAGCGAAAGAATCTTTTTGAAAATATAATTCAGCAATAAACATTTCTGTTTGAGCATCTTCTTCTAGCGGTGCGAGATACATATTTTGATATCCAAAATATAGAGCAATTACTGCAACAACTGCACCAACGACATATGTGATTTTCTTTTGATTGGTTTCAATAAATTGTTCAGTCTTTGAAAAAGCTTGTTCTACATTCGCTAATTGCTGATCTGTTTTATTTACTTTTTTAGCCATTAAAAATTGTTTTTTAGAGGTGCAAATATAAGTTTTTTAGATTGTATATTTACTTTTTAAAAAAACATCGAATCAAAATTCAGATGCAACTATCAAACATTTATTTAAATAATTTCAAAAATCATTTAGAATCTAATTTTAATCTTATCGATGGTATCAATTGTTTTGTAGGAAAAAATGGTATTGGAAAAACAAACGTATTGGATGCAATTCATTATCTGTGTTTAACAAAAAGTTATTACAATAGCTCCGATGCTCTTAATATTAACTTTGATAATGACTATTTTACTCTTAAAGGAAATTTCATAAAAGAAGAAGATGATTATGAACTAACATGTAGTTTATCAAAAAACACAAATAAAATAATTAAAATAAATGGTAAAAGATATAAGAGATTTTCTGATCACATTGGTAAATTTCCTGTTGTAATAATTTCTCCAACAGACTCTAATCTTATTATTGAAGGACCTGATGTTAGAAGAAGGTACCTTAATTCAAGTATTTCTCAATTTGATAATAATTACCTAACTAATTTAATCGAATATAACAGAGCTTTAAAACAAAGAAATAAATTATTAAAAAACATAAGTGAAGGTGCTAATATTGACAATATAACAATTGATGCTTTTAATTATACTTTATCACAAAAAAGCAAACATATCTTTGAAAGTAGAAAAAAATTTGTTGAAGATATCAACAGTATTTTTCAAAAATTCTATGCAATCATATCAAATAGTAATGAGACCGTAAATCTAGAATATATCTCTCATCTAAACGATAATAGTATGATTGAATTACTAAATCAAAATTTAGAAATTGATAAGATAAGTAAATCAACAACTCACGGTCCCCACAAAGACGATATTTCACTTATTATGAATAATAGATTAATCAAAAAGTTTGGATCTCAAGGACAACAAAAAACTTTCTTAGTTTCATTAAAATTAGCGCAATTCGAATTACTTGAAAAAATAAATAATATTAAACCTATTTTATTATTAGATGATATATTTGACAAACTAGATAATAATAGAGTAGAGGAGTTGTTAAGTCTAGTTGATAAAGGATTTTTTTCTCAAGTTTTTATAACTGACACTAGTGAGAAAAGATGCAATGAACTTCTAAAAAAACTTAGAACTAACTATATAATTTTTAGTCTTTGATGAAAAAAATAGATTCTCTCATAAAAAAAATTACTAAAAAGCCTAAAATTTCTGAGGGTCTAAGAAAAATTGATATTCAGGAAGTTGTTAAAAACGTCCTTGGAAAAAATCTATTGAACTATATCAAAGATATTCATGTAATGGATGAAAAGTTAATTATTAAACTTAGCTCATCAAGTCTAAGAAGTGAACTTTCGTACAGTAAAGAAAAGTTATTAAAGAATATAAACGATAATTTTCAAGAAAGTGAAATCAAAGAAATTATATTAAAGTAATTAATACCTTTCATCTGTATCAAAATGAAAATTGCACTCAATCATTGCATTTTCATCTGAATCTGAACCATGAACTGCATTTTTTGCTTTGCTTTCAGCGAACTCAGCTCTTATCGTACCTTCTGCTGCCTCTGACGGATCAGTAGAACCAATTAAGCTTCTAAAATCCAATACAGCATTATCTTTTTCAAGAATAGCAGCAATAATGGGACCACTTGACATATACTCAACTAAGTCATTGTAAAATGGACGTTCTTTGTGAATAGCATAAAATTGACCAGCTTTTTCTTTGCATAATAATGTTTTCTTCATAGCTACTATTCTAAAACCAGCTTTTTCAATTTTAGATAGTATGCTTCCTGAGTTACCAGCCTCGACTGCTTCGGGCTTAATCATAGTAAAGGTTATTCTTGACATTTTTAAAATTTTGAGCAAAACTATTAAAATATAACATTAAATACATCCTATATTTATATTTTTGCTTTGATGATAGAAAACCTTGATATTTTTAAAAGAATTATAGCTGACAATAACAGTTTTATAATCACTACTCACAGAGGTCCTGATGGAGATGCTATGGGATCATCGATGGCTATGTACAATTTACTAATCAACCTAAAAAAGGATGTTAATGTCGTCGTTCCTAATTCTTTTCCAAACTTTCTTAGTTGGCTTCCCAACATTAAAAATGTAATTAATCACGAGGAAAACAATAGCGATATATCTAATCTTTTTAGTGAGGTAGATGTAATTATTATGTTAGATTTCAATGATTTATCAAGAATTAAAAATCTTGAAAGTTATGTTCTAAATAGTAAAGCAAAAAAAATCTTAATTGATCATCATCAAGATCCAGATTTATCAATCTGTGATTTATCATTTTGTGATACTACTTACAGCTCTACTTGTGAACTACTTTACATGATTATAAATCAAGCTAAGTTTAATTTGACAAAAAATATTGCTGATTGCTTGTATACTGGAATATTAACTGATACTGGATCTTTTAAATTTTCATGTACTAGTGAAAATACTCATATTTCTGTAGGAGATCTGATTTCCAAAGGAGTAAATGCAACTGAAATAAATAATCTAATTTACAATAATTACTCATATGATAGAATTAAGTTACTTGGACATTGTTTAATTAATAAATTAAAAATTTATAACAGGAGTTCAGCTATCATATCATTAAGTGATAATGAACTCAAAAAATTTAATTTTAAAAAAGGGGATACTGAGGGCATAATAAATTACGCCTTGTCCATTAAAGAAGTTATATTTGCTGTCTTTATTGTTGAGAAAGATAACATAGTTAAACTATCATTTAGATCATTGGGTAATATCAATGTTCAAGATATATCAAAAAGATATTTTGGTGGAGGTGGGCATTTTAATGCAGCTGGAGCAAGATCAGATTTATCACTAGATGAAACAATAAAAAAGGTTGAAAATATAATTAAAAATGAATTTTCTTAAATTTTAAAAAATGATAAAAACAATATTAGCCATAACATTAATGGCGACAATTAATACTAATAACATAAATAAAGAAGGTATGTACGCAAAAATCAAAACTACAAAAGGTGATATTTTAATTCAATTAGAATATGAAAAGACTCCGTTAACAGTTGCTAATTTCATTGGTCTTGCTGAAGGTAAGATAAAAAATAATAAAAAAGCAATAGGTGAACCTTATTACAACAGATTAAAATTTCACAGAGTTATTGCTGATTTCATGATTCAAGGCGGTTGCCCTGACGGTAATGGTATGGGAGGTCCAGGCTATCAGTTTCCAGATGAAATTCATCCAGACTTAAAACACTCTGGTCCCGGGATATTATCAATGGCTAACGCAGGTCCTGGCACTAATGGTAGTCAGTTTTTTATTACTCATAAAGAAACCCCATGGCTAGATGGAAAGCATACAGTATTTGGATCAGTTGTTGAAGGACAGGATGTTGTTAATACAATCGCTCAAGATGACTTAATTAATGAAGTAATAATTGAAAGAAAAGGCGCAAAAGCTAATAATTTCGATGCTGGTAAAATTTTTACCAGTGAGTTAGAAAAACTTAAAAAAGAAGCGGAAATGAAGGCTGAAAATGCTAAAAAAGCAATTGAGGAGTTAAAAAAGGGAGCAACAGTTACTGAAAGTGGTCTTGCATATAAAATTACTAAAAAAGGTAGTGGTCCAAAAGCTGAATCAGGAAAAACTGTTTCAGTTCACTACACAGGCAAGCTAACTGACGGAACTAAGTTTGATTCCTCTTATGACAGAAATCAGCCAATTGATTTTCCACTTGGCCAAGGAAGAGTCATAAAAGGATGGGATGAAGGAGTTGCTTTACTTAATGTAGGATCTAAAGCAACTTTTATCATACCTCCAGATTTAGCATACGGAGCAAGAGGTGCAGGTGGTGTTATACCACCAAATGCTACTCTTATTTTTGAAGTAGAATTAGTTCATGTAAAATAAATTCATAAAAAGAATTTCATGAGAAAAATATTTTTTAAAGTAATTATTTGTCTAATTACATTTAGTTCATATTCACAAGACTGTTCAAACTTATTTTTCTCTGAATATATTGAAGGACTTCAATAAAAGGATTTATCTCTTATGAAGCCTTATAAAAACTCATCAAGTAAAAAGGATCAAATAGAGTCAATGTTTGATGATATTTCTAAAAGATATGATAAGTTAAATCAGATTCTGACATTTGGGTTACATAAAAGATGGAGAAAGCGAGCCATTAACTTAATTGATAACAAGCCAGAGAGGATTCTAGATATAGCAACAGGAACAGCTGATTTTGCAATTGCCGCATTGAGTTTAAATCCCAAAAAAATTATTGGAATTGATATTTCAAAACAAATGATTGAAATAGGTAATGATAAGATCAAAAAAAATAATATTTCAAATAAGATTGATCTTACTATTGCTGATTCAGAAAACATTCCATTTCCAGAGAATTACTTTGATGCAATAACTATAGGTTTTGGAGTTAGGAATTTTGAAAATTTAGATAAAGCTATGTCTGAAGCATATAGAGTATTAAAAAAAAATGGCTGCATTGTTATCATGGAACCATCTATAAAAAACAACAAAGTTCTAAATGCATTATTTAGACTATATTTCAAAACAATTGTAACAAATATTGGATATCTATTCTCAAAAAACTTCTCAGCTTATAATTACCTTTCTGAATCTGTTAAAGAATTTGCAGATAGTAAAACTTTTTTAAAAATACTTTCGGATAATAGCTTTATTAAATGTACACATAAAACCTATTCTTTTGGAGTTATTGATTTATATTTTGCAAAAAAATAAATTAAGCTTTACAGATCATAAATCTTAGTGTATTTATTTTTAGCATAATCCATAAAATATTTAAAGTTTAAAGTTTCACCAGTAACTTTTTTACACAACTCACTGGCATCATATCTCTTACCATTTTTATGGATGTTTTTTCTTAGCCAGTCAAGTAGAGTTTTTGTCTCCCCATTTTCGATTTTTGAATCTATATCTGTAATATCTTTTGATGCTTTATCAAAAAATTGAGCTGCATAAAAACTTCCTAATGTATAAGTAGGGAAGTACCCAAAGCTCCCATGAGACCAATGAATGTCTTGTAGAACACCTTGAGAATCTGAGGGAACATCAATATTTAAATATTCCTTATATAATCTATTCCAAGTGCTAGGCAAATCATCAACATTTAAACTCTCCTCTATAATTGCCTTTTCGATCTCGTATCTGATCATTACATGTAAATGATATGTTAATTCATCAGCGTTGGTTCTGATTAATGAAGATTTAACATTATTACATGCATTATAAAACTGTTTATAATCAACATTTTTTAACTTTTCAGGAAAGTAAGATTTAAGAAGACCATAATTTTTTTTCCAATAATGTATACTTCTTCCAACATGATTTTCCCATAATCTAGATTGGGATTCATGAATACCTAAAGAAATAGAGTCACCAAGGGGTAAACCATAATTTTCCTTTAGTAGTCCTTGTTCGTAAAGAGCATGACCTCCTTCATGAATACAACTCCATATCATATCAGAAAGATTATTTTCATCTATTCTAGTAGTTACTCTACAATCTTGAGGTGAGAAATGTGTTGAAAATGGATGAGCAGATATATCTTGACGACCAGAATCAAAATCATATCCCATTTGTTTCAGAAGCTCAATACCAAAATCCCATTGTTTCTTTTTATCAAAAAATTGATAAAAGAATTTATCATCAATTATATTGTTTTTTGAAATTTTATCAATAAATGGAACTAATTTATCCTTAACATCATTAAAGATTATATCAACTTCTGAAGTCATTAGTTTTGGCTCATATTTATCAAGTAATACATCATAAGGATGATTCTTGTAACCAATTAACTCACATTCTTCTTTTCTTAAATCTATTAAATCTGATAGAGAATTTTTAAAAATATTAAAGTCATTATTTTCCTTTGCAATTCTCCAGTCTTGAAAGGCTCTAGATGTTAGAAGTGATTGTCTCTCAACAAATTTTGTTGAATATTTTAGCTTTTTCTTAAAATCATTATATGAGAGTTCAATGTTTCTTTTTTGATCAAAATTTAAAGAATCATCACTATTGAGCTTTTCAAGTAGTTTACCAAATTTAATATCAGTAGATAGCTCATAAGCTATTTTAGCAAGTGTTGATAATTGTTGAGCTCTAAACTTATTACCATTCTTTGGCATATGTGTTTCTTGATCCCAATTTAAAACGCTTGCAGACATATATATGTCATATATTTTCTTGCAGTGTTCTTTGTAATCTAAATAAGTATTCATCTAGTATATTATTTATTTGTCTTATAATTAATATTATGTTGAATTATATGTTTTAGTCCTATACTCTACTTTTTAGCAAAAAAGTTCAGATTCAATTAAAAACAAAATATATTCTTTATGTTGTTTAGTTGATAAATTACCTGTTGATGTGTTCAGATTTCTTTTTAACCAACTTAAGTTATAGAAAGCAGATGCTTTTGAGAAATTATCATAACGAGATTTTGAACTGGCGATACTGATTAATCTATTTACATATTCAACTTGTAAATTTTGTCTAATAGTTGAAATATTTGTATTAAAATCACTTTCAAAAATTGACTTTCTAAGATCGATCATATAATATGATAGTTCGTAATTGTTTCCATACTTAGTTGAATTAGTAATTCTTAATAAAACATCTCTATTAAGTAAGTGATCAAGTAGTCTTTTCTGATAAGTTAAAATTCTTTGATGAATCTCAGGGTCAGCTGAAATACTAAACCCTCTCCTTTGCTTTTGCAGATATGGAAAAATTTCTGGTTCTAATAAAATCTTGTTGCTGAATGCATAATCAGAAAGAATTTGCATAGCTTTTTTTTGTATTTTAATATCAACACTCTCAAAAGGTTTTTTTGTTGATTCTTGATTTGTATGTGATAAATCAACTTTAACACCTCCAATCTGTCTTGTAACTATATTTAGAGCTTGGTAATATGAAAAAAGTAATGTACGATATGATCTGTACAATTCTTCATACGTGTCGTTGTCCTTAGTATATTTATCTTTTATTTTAGAAACAATTCTATTTACCATTTCTATTTTATCTAAAGAATGATTCAATGGGTCTCTTGCAAGGTCATATATCATTGCATCTGGATCGGTTCCCTTTCCAGCGGATCTCATATCAAACGCATCGTTAGCGAATGCTAGTTCTCTATTAGTAGATTTAGATAAAATCTTCTCAATTTCCTCATCCTCATTGTTTTGAAAAACTGAATATCCAAATTGAATTGCCCACCTGTCATAAACTCCAGGTTTAATATCAAAATATAAACCTTGATCATCTGGATTTTTAGCAATATTTATTGCAGGATATTCCATTACAGATGAACAAACACCCTTTTCATTTACTATTTCCTTGTTATTTAACTCCTCTGTTGTTAAAAGCAAACTTCCTTTAAAATTATGACTTAGTCCTAAAGTATGACCCACCTCATGAAGAACAAGTCTATATAATGACTGTTTTACAAGTTCTTTCTCCATTTCCTCGGACAAACTCATAGACTTGATGTAGTTCATTCCTAAAGATGTTTCAATGTTTTGATAATGTGCTGCATTACAACATTGATTTGTTGAAGTTAAGTTCATAGGATTATTAAATAATTCATCAGATCTTATTCGATTAGTTATATATGTCCATTCGAGCATTATATCTGCACCTAATATTTCTCCTGTTCTAGGATTTACAAAAGATGGCCCATAACCTCCCCAAGGTGGACTAGGAGATGAAGTCCATCTCAAAACATTATATCTAATGTCACCAGCATCCCAATCTGCAGTATCAGGTTGTATCTTTACTTGAACTGCATTAGTAAATCCAGCATCCTCAAACGCAATATTCCATGATTCAACACCATCCTTAATAATTTGTCTGTACTCTAGTGGTGTTGTGTTCTCGATCCACCAAACAATAGGTTTAATAGGATCTGATAATTCTGCCTCAGGATTTATTTTTTCTAATCTCCATCTATTGATAAAGTCTCTATAATTTACTTGATCTATACTTGTCATGTGGTTTGTCTGAGTATTGAAAAAACCAACTCTTGTATCATCTTTTCTAGGAACATAGTTTGAATCTGGCAACTCAACGAGACTATGTTGAACTTTTATTGAAACACTTCTAGAGTCTGTCATTGCACTCCCACCTCTTGAAGAAGGATATTTATTTTCAAAAACATAATTAACTACTACATCAGTGTTTTCAGGGTAGCTTTTTATTTTATCATACCTCGTTTTAGTTTTGCTAATCGAACCTAATCGATACCCTCTGTAAGTTTTTGGATATGAGTACTTCACTTGTTGAAATGATTCATTTAAAAACAAATTATCAGCACTAATTAAAAACTTCGACTTACAATTACCTGTTGCAATAATTTTCTCGGAAATAATAATTGGTGTATTAATATTTGTGTTTGAAGCCTTGCTAAGAGCACTATTTTTGTCAAAATAATACTTCGTATTCTCAATAACTATGTCTATTTTTTCATAAAACTTTGAGATTTTAATAATTTTTGAGCCACGATATCTTCCTTTTACAACACCTGCATCCCCTACTCCATTTTCAAAATAACTGAAATAAATAAATTCTTTGTTTAAATGGTTACTATCAATTTCTAAAAATGCTTTTCCGTCTTTTTTACTTTGATAAATTTTGAATAGTCCATCAAATTCAATGCAGTTCTTTGTTTTTTCAATGATCTGATCTTTCTTTTCAGAAGGCTTTTTGGATTCAATTTTGGCCTTTTTCTTTTTGTTGTAAAATTCACTTTTGAACTGGGCATGTGAGTTAATAGAGGTTAATATAGCAATAGATAAAATTATTTGCTTCATAAAAATATGTTTTAAAATTATTGAGATTTGATAAGACCGTCCATTTCCTTGGACTTCTTATAATCTCCTTTAAGATAATAAAGTTGTTTTAAAGATAATAGTGTGTTCTTGTCATTTGGTTCTAATGAAAGAGATGTTTCAAGAAATGGCAAGGCATCATCAAAAAAAACTTCAGATTCTTTTTTTAGTTTATTATATAATTTGTCGCTTGATGAATTATTAGCTTCATTTCTAAGCTCTACTCCCCTATTAAAAAATAATGCCCCAAGGTTATAATTAGAATTGAAATTATCAGGATTTAATTCAATAGATTTTTTGTAATCAATTATCGCTTCATCAAGCATACCTTTTTGATCATAAACAGTAGCTCTGTTAAAGAAAAGTAAATCATTCATATCATCAAGTTCAATTGCATCGCTAAGCTTATCAATTAACTCATCAGTACGATTTAATTTTATGTATAAATTAATTTGGGAATTAATTAAAACAGGATCATTTTCAAAATAATCTCTACCAAGCGAAAGATATTTTAATGCATCATCATCACTTCCTTCCTCTTGTAAAATGTCACTCATATGAACATAGATAGAAGGATCATTAAAATTCAAATCAATTAAATTTTGAAGTAAAACCTTAGATCTTTCGATATCTTCCATTCTTCTAGCAGCAAAAAAAGAATTATGAAGAACAGTCTCTTTTGTTATATTTCCTCTTTTTAATTGATCTTCAGAATCATAATCAAAGATTTCAAAAATTTCGTCATACAATTTTAAAGCCTTAGAATTATTCTCGTTGTTGTATTCATCAATTGCCATATTAAACAGTTTATAGCCACATTGAATTAAACCTGCTACAACATCTTCCTCTTTGGTCCACTTTCGAACAACAACTCTACCTTTTTTGTCTCTATCAAGACATCGAATGTGTGATTGCTTGGCTTTAAAAATCGCATCATTATCAATTTTTTGATCTTTTAACAGTGCAATCTTTAAATAAACTTTGGCTCTGTAATTCCACATTTTTGGTTCATCACTAGTTGATGTATTTAGAAATGCTTCATCAATATAATTTTTAGCGTCTATAAGATTAGAAACCATTTCTTCTCCATCTGTTTTGTTAGCATTTTTTAATGCTATTGATGAATTTACAATATTATGTTTTTGAGCATTTACTACAAAAACAAAGCAAGCAAAACCAAACAATAGAACGAATTTTCTCATAACTAAAATTATTTTATGTCAATAACTTCAAAATTAAATCTTTTACCCTCATTAGAAGATAAATTTTCCAACTTTTCTTTAATAAGATATTTATTTCCAACAACAACGATTACAAGTTCATCTTTTCTTATTTCATTTGACGCTATATCATTAATTTCACCTAAAGTCATAGAACTTAAAATATTTGATTGCTCTTCTATGTATGAAGCATCCAAATCGTTAGATAAAATTCGATTTAAAAAAACTATTTTTTGATTCGGCGTTTCATATTTCATTGAAGCAGAATTTAAAAAAGAATTTTTCGTTGAAATTAGCTCATCATTAGAAAGTCCAGTTGTTGTATAATCGTTAAGAATTGTAAAAATATCTGCAATTGCACTATCGGTTGCTTGTGTTTTTACACTTGTTTGTATTGCAAAAACTCCAGTATTTTCATCTCCACTAAAAAATGAATAGGCTCCATATGTGTAGCCCTTATCTTCTCTTAATTTTAGAAACAATCTTCCACTGGCTCCTCCACCAAGTGACTTATTCATCACTTGGGATTTAAAAAACTTATCATTAACATCAAAAGAATTACTTCTATGTCCAATTAATATCAAAGATTGTGTTGAACCCTCAATGTCCCTCAAATAAATATGATTTTTAGCTACTGTAGGAAATTCAAATTTGGATGGCAAGCTAACATCTTTGTTCGACCAACTTTTTAAGAAATTGAGTTTTGAGTAAATAACATCTTTTTTAACATTTCCAACTATTATTAACTCGCTTAAATTTGGCGAATAAAAATCATAAAACTCTTGAACATCTTTAAGCTTGATTTTTTTTATAGTTTTTTTATTCATTTCTCTGCCAAATGGAGTGTCACCATAAAGTACATTTGAAAAGCTTGATCTTGCAAGGAATTGCGAGTTTTTTTTCATTGACTCTAAACCTTCTAAATTAGTATTCTTTAATCTCTTGAAGTCATCATTGTTGAAGCCAGGATTAAGTAATTTTTCTTCGAAGATTTTTAAACTTTCATCTAATTTATCACTTAAACATTCAAAATATACTAATGTTTCATTGTCTTCAGAGGAAAATTGAATAGTTGCACCTAATTTTTGCATTTCAACGCTGATTTCTTCTGAAGATTTTAAAGAAGTACTTTCGTTCATCATTTGTGCAGTAATACTGGCCACACCAACCTTCTTTTTATCTTCCAATAATTTTCCTCCTTTAATTTTTAATCTCATATAAACTTTTGGAACTTCGTTTGTTTCAGAAAAGATTGTCTTTAGTCCATTGCCAAATGTTTCTTTATAAAAAGATGGGATTTTTGGTGTTCTGGGTTTGCCTGCCACTGGTTGATCTTTTCTACAGCAAATATCATATTCTGAGCTAGCCTTATCATAAACTAAATTTGAATATTGTGGGTCCTGATCAAGAATTAAATCAGAATTAGGATTCCTACTGATGATGGAATCTAATTCTTTAACAAAAGGACTTTTTGGCTTGACCTGATTAATAACAGCATTTCTGTTTTTGATATATTTATTAAACACTCTTATAACATCTTCTTTTGTTACATCTTGATATCTTTTTATTTCTGAAGAAACATTGTAACGACCTCTAGTCAACCATTCCCATCTGGAAATTAAAGTAGCTTTTGAGGATATTGAAGTTATCATATCATAATTTTGGCTAATTATTTTTGTTTTAACCATTTCTAAATCCTCTTCTGAAAAACCCTTTTCTTCCCAATCAGCGATTGAGTTTCTTATATCAGCCTCAATATTATTAAAATAAACTCCTTGGTCTTCTTGCCAGTCTGGAAAGGTTAAAACCGTGAAGTGAAACTCACCTGACAACTCTCTGCATGGGTGACTTACGCTAGCTTGAATAGCCTTTTCAGATTTAATAAAGTTTTTATAAAAAATAGAATTTTTTCCATCTCCCATCAATGATGCTAGTATATCCAAAGCGGCCTCGTCTCTATGATAATTCGGAACTGTTGGAAAAACGATATCAGTCATAGGTAAATAAACGTTGTCAGTATAGCCCGTATATATATCGCTTGAAAGTCTAGGTACCATTGGACTAAGTTTCCTTACCTCAGAACCTCTTGGTATTGAACCAAAATATTTTTCCACTAAAGGAATAACAGTTTCACTATTAACATCACCCGTTATTGTTAAAATAGCATTATTTGGTCCATACCACCTTAGAAAAAAATTTTTTAAATCTTCCAATGATGCTCTATATAAATCATCCACATATCCAATTACAGGCCAATTATATGGATGTGACGGTGGATAAAGACTTTGACCAAGAATTTCGTAACTCATTCCATATTGCCTACTAACTTGCATTTGATACTTTTCATTTTTTACAACCTCCCTTTGGTTCTCAAACTTTTCACTAGTAACAGCATCTAACAGAAAACCCATACGGTCAGCCTCTAGCCACAATGCGGTTTCAAGATAGTTTGATGGGACAGTTTGAAAATAAACAGTTCTGTCTGAGCTAGTATTTCCATTCATCGTTCCACCAGCATCATTAATAATTTTAAAATGTTTTTCATCTGGAACATTTTCTGAACCTTGGAACATCATATGTTCAAAGAAATGTGCAAAACCTGATTTTCCAGCAGATTCTCTACTTGAACCTACGTGGTAAGTTATGTGCACGTGTACTAAAGGGTCAGAATTATCTTCATGTACGATAACTTTTAATCCGTTAGGGAGCTTCCATTTTTCAAATTTAATATCTAATGGATTTGTACTTGCTTCTTTAACGAGATCTGCTTGAGAAAAAATTTTATTTGAGCAAAAAAATATTAAATAAAACGTTAAAAGTGTTTTTAATATTCTTTTATTAGTCCTCAAAGTCGTCATCAAAAAATAAAGTGTTTTGTGATTTATCTTCTTTGTTATTTTCATCTTTTTTGATGTTATCTTCAGTATTATTTGTTTTTGGATGAGAGTATATGAAATTCCTGAAGGAAGTAAAATTTCAAAAGGTAGAGCAATACAAAACCTTATAAATATCCCAAGCGATGATAAGGTTATGGCTTATATTAATACCAAGGACCTGAAGGATGAAGAATACATTAACTCAAATTATATTGTTATGTGTACTAAAAAAGGTGTAATCAAGAAGACAAGACTCGAATCTTACTCTAGGCCAAGGTCTAACGGAATAAATGCAATTACAATTAAAGATGGAGATCAGCTTTTAGAGGCCAAAATGACAAATGGTGTGTCTCAAATTATGATGGCTGTCAAGTCCGGTAAGGCAATAAGATTTGAGGAAGAAAAAGTCAGGGCCATGGGCAGAACAGCTTCTGGAGTAAGAGGTATTAGATTAGCAAATGATAAAGACGAGGTAATTGGAATGATTTGTGTTAATGATATCGATTCCTCTGTATTGGTAGTTTCAAAAAATGGTTATGGTAAAAGATCTCAAATAGATGATTACAGAGTAACTAACAGAGGTGGAAAAGGTGTTAAAACAATCAGTATAACTGAAAAAACTGGAGACTTGATTGCTTTAAAAAATGTTAGTGATGAAGACGAATTAATGATTATTAACAAAAGTGGTATTACAATTAGAACTTCTGTAGAATCATTGCGGGTAATGGGTAGAGCTACTCAGGGAGTTAGAATTATTAAATTAAAAGATGATGATAGCATTGCATCAGTTGCTAAGGTTACTAGATCAAATAAAGATGAACTTCTGGATGATGAAATTAGTGATCAAATAGACGAAAATAATATTGTAGATGAT
>CACAMX010000008.1 GCA_902533655.1 uncultured Bacteroidota bacterium | reverse complement strand
CCAGCATACTCCTCTGCATTTAATTTTGATTGAAAAAATAAAAAGATTATGATTAGAATTTTTTTCATTTTTTATAATTTGGTATTAAATTCAAAATAATGATCAAAATTCGTTATATCTTTTGTTTAACGATATTATCTCCTTTTATTTCAAATGGATCATTTCCAATCCAAAATTATGAAAGTCAAACAAATTCAATTAAAGAAAATAATCCTATTTCCAATTTAATAGAAAATGATACAAGTAAAGGTAGCTCGACTTTTGCCATTGTATCATTAATTTCAGGGGCACTTTCAATTCTAACTATTTCTACTCTTGCAGCAGGGTGGTTTGCACTTTTGTCAATAATTTTTGGAATATTAGGATTAAGAAGAAAAGGATGGGGAATGGCAATTGCAGGTTTATGTTTAGGACTTTTAACTTATACAATTTATGCTATTATTTTTTTAGATTTTCTAATTGCACTTGCTAATTCTTAATTATTTATCAATTAAATTTTCAATATTGATATTATCAAAGTTTCCTGAGCTCATCATAAGAAGATTTGTGTTCTTAAAATGAAAAGATTTAATAAATTTTTCTAGTTTTTTTGAATCATCGAAAATATTTAAGTGCCTGTTGGAAAAAGCTTTAAAAATATCTTGTTCGCTAATTTTTTCAAGATTTTTTGACTTAATATTTTTTGGGTTGTAATAAATAATTGCAATATCTGCTTCAACCATACACTCTTTATATTCAGATAAATAAGACTTATTCAAACTACTAAAGGTATTTAACTCCATACATGCAATTAACCTTCTGTTAAATTGATTTTTAACAGCATTAATTGTTGCTTGTAACTTTGATGGAGAGTGCGCAAAATCTCTAAATAATGTTGATGTTTTTGTTTTTTTAACAGTTTCTAATCTCCTTTCAGCACCATTAAAAGTTGATATGCTTTGCAAGAAACTTTTTTTATCGATTTTTAAGATTTTACAAACTTCCATTGCAGCTTTAATATTTTGCATATTGTGATTGCCAAAAACTTTAAGCTTTGTACCGTTTAAAATAGTTTTATTATTTATTATCTCAAAAGCAGGTGTATTGTAAGCTATAAACTTAGCTTTGGACTTTGATTTCAGTACTAAATTTTTAAGGTTATTATCATCTTCAAAGTATATCAATTTTTCTTTGACCATTTCTATAAATAGTTTGAATTGATCAACATATTTGTCAAAGGTTGTAAAGACGTTTATATGATCCCAAGAGATTCCAGTTAAAACAGCCACATTCGGATCATATTTATGAAATTTTGGTGTCGGGTCAATGGTTGATGAAAGATATTCATCCCCCTCTAAAATTATAATTTTATTTTTTTTTGTGAGTTGAAACATGTTTTCAAATCCTTCTATTTTAGCACCCACCATGTAATCAAATTCAATTTTCATTGACTTTAATACATGCATTATCATAGAAGTTATTGAAGTTTTTCCATGGCTACCTGCAATAACTATTTTAAACTTATCTACGCTATTTTTTGCAATATACTCAGGAAAGGAATATATAGGTATTTTCAACCTTCTTGCCTGAATAAGCTCAGGATTATCTTTCTTTGCGTGCATACCTAAAATAATACAATCAATTTTTTCAGTAATCTTTGATTTATCCCAGCCTAGTTTTTCTGGAAGTAAATTATATTTCTTAAGTCTACTTTTACTTGGTTCATAAATTTGATCATCTGAACCACTGACATTGTTTGATTTTGATAAACAAATGGCCATATTGTGCATTACAGCTCCTCCAATTGCTATAAAGTGTATATTCATATTTTCCAAATTAAATATTAATTCTAATTCTTATATTCGTGACCGCATAATTTGTCAACATGAAATTGTATACAATAAATACAGGATACTTTAAACTTGATGGAGGTGCTATGTTTGGTGTAGTTCCAAAATCATTGTGGCAAAGAACAAATCCTGCTGATGAAAATAATTTATGTACTTGGGCAATGCGATCGCTTTTAATTGAACAAGAAAACAAAATTATTTTAATTGATACTGGTATTGGAGATAAGCAAAGTGAGAATTTTTTCAAGCATTATTATCTGCATGGAGATGATACTTTAATAAAATCTATTAATTCTTTAGGCTTTAGTTCAGATCAGATTACAGATGTTATCTTGACTCACTTACATTTTGATCATTGCGGAGGTAGTGTTATTTACGATAAAGAGAAAAATAAATATGAACTTGCATTTAAAAATGCTAATTTTTGGACTAGTAAGAAACATTGGGAATGGGCAACTGATCCTAATAGTAGAGAAAAAGCATCTTTTTTGAAAGAAAATATACATCCGATAAAGGAAAGTGGCAGATTAAAGTTAATTGAAAATGAAGGAAAGTTATTTGAAAATATTTCTGTTTTTTTTGTAAGCGGTCATACAGATTCACAAACTATACCAATAATTAATTATAATGATAAAAAGATTGTTTTCATGGCTGATCTACTACCAAGTGTTGGTCATATACCACTTGCTTATGTTATGGGATATGATACAAGGCCATTAATTACTCTTGAAGAAAAAAAACAGTTCTTAGATGAAGCAGCTGATAAAAGTTATATTCTTTTCTTACAACATGATCCTAATTATGAATGTTGCACTGTTAAGAAAACTGAAAAAGGAGTAAGGTTAAATCAAAAATTTGATCTTTCAGACATCATTTAGAGATTAAATAATTTTAAATTAGATACCGATGAGTTATCTTAAATATTCTCCATTTTTAATGAAAAAATTTGGTGTTAAAGTGCAAAAAGTATCAATTGATGCAGGTTTTACATGTCCTAATCAAGACGGTACTAAAGGAGTTGGTGGTTGTACATATTGCAATAATAATTCATTCAATCCAAAATACTGCAAGCCAAAAAAAAGTATCACAACTCAAATTAATGAAGGAATTGCTTTTTTTTCAAAAAAATATAAAAATTTAAAATATCTAGCTTATTTTCAAGCATATACAAACACATACGCTAAGCTTTCTAAGCTAAAAAAGATGTACGAAGAAGCTTTAAAACATGAAAATATATTAGGTTTAATAATTGCTACTAGGCCTGACTGTATAAATACTGATACTCTTGATTATTTAGAATTTCTTGTAAGCAAGGGATTTTACATAAAAATTGAATATGGTATTGAATCTACAATTGATAGAACTCTGAATTTAATCAATAGGTGTCAAACATATTCTGAAACGATTAGAGCTTTTGAAATTTCTAAAAACAGAAATATAGATTTAGGAGGTCATCTGATTCTAGGATTACCAAAAGAAAGTAAAGAGGATATGCTTTCTCATGCTGAAAAAATATCTAATCTTGCGATTAATAGTTTAAAAATACATCACCTTCAAATTATAAAAAATACGATGATGGCCTACCAATTTAAGAAAGATAAAACATATTTTAATTTTTTTGAGCTAGATGAATATATTGATTTAGTTATTGATTTTTTAGAAAAGCTAAGGCCTGACATCATGATAGAAAGGTTCTTTAGTGAATCACCACCTGAAATATTAATTTATCCTAATTATGGATTAAAAAATTATCAACTAACTTCTTTGGTAGAAAAAAGAATAAAAGAGAGGAATACTTTGCAAGGAAAATTCTATAATTAAACTAATTGTTTTTTACGTATCAAAACAAAAGCTAGCATAGCATAGAGTATGTTGGGAATCCATACAGAAAGAAAAGGACTGAGGCTTGATTTTATTGAGAATGTTGTTGAAATTTGCATAAATAGAATGAAGCTAAATGCAATAAATATACCTAATGCAATGTTTATTCCCATACCTCCTTTTCTTCTTTTTAAAGAAATTGCAAATGCTATAATTGTTAAAATAAGAGTAGAAAATGGATAGGATAACCTTTTGTGTTTTTCTAAATTATAGTATAAAATTTGTTCGTTTCCTTTAATTTTTTCTTTTTCAATAAATTTATTTAGCTCAAATAAGTTCATAGTTTCAACAATGTTTTTTCTGTACTTTAAGTCGTCTGGGCTAAAATTTATAAGTGTATCAATTTGTTTCCCAAAAGATAATATTTCATTTGAGTCATTAAACTTTCGTATCTGATAGTTAAAAATTTTCCATTTAAAGATAGTAGTATCATACTGAGCGTATGATGAATTTAGCTTAGAAACTAGTTTGCCATTTTCAATATTTTCAATTGAAAATTTATAAGCAATATCTCTTACAGAATTATAACTGTCCATATAAATATATTGACCTGGTAGGATTTGTATGTTTTTATTTTTAATTCTTTTATTTTTTTTTCCTTTTAGGTAATTATTTTCAAACTCAATTCTCTCAATGTTAGAATTGGGAATTATAAAATTACCTAAGAAAAAGGAAAATGAAGCTAGAAATAATGATGTTATAAAAAATGGATAATATAATCTTTTTAAGCTTATTCCACTATTAAAAACACTTATAAATTCCATATTTAAAGCCATCTTAGATGAGAATGCTATTACTGATAGAAAGATGAAAAAAGGACTGAAAAGATTTATAAAATATGGTATGAAATTAAAGTAGTAGTTAAAAACTATAGCATTTATAGGAACATTATTTTCTAGAAAATCATCAATTTTTTCAGAAATGTCAAAAACAATAACTATTACTACAAAAATTGAAATTCCAAAAAAGAATGTTTTTAAAAATCTTCCAATAATGTATTTATCAAATCTTTGCATATTTAATAAATTAGAGTCTTGATGATAGTTTTTTCAGCATGCTGTTTTTCCAATGAGCAAATGTGCCGTCATTAATTTTTTTCCTAGATTCTTCAATCAGCCATGAGTAAAATCGTAAATTGTGTAAGGTTGCGATTTGCTTTGCTAAAATTTCATTGCAATTAAATAAATGTCTTAAATATGATTTTGTGTAGTTTCTATCAACTTCAGACTTTCCATTTTCATCTAAAACAGAGTGATCATTTTTCCATTTACTGTTTTTTATATTGATGATCCCTTCTGAAGTAAATAGCATTCCGTTTCTAGCGTTCCTACTTGGCAGCACACAATCAAACATATCAACTCCTAATGCAATATTTTCAAGAAGATTTGATGGCGTACCAACACCCATCAAATAGCGTGGTTTGTCTTTTGGTAATATTGAACAGACCATGTCTGTCATCTCATACATAATTTCATCAGGTTCACCTACAGATAGGCCACCTATTGCATTTCCCTTACAATCGGTTGATGAAATAAAATCTGCCGATAATTTTCTTAGCTCTTTGCTAGTTCCTCCTTGAACTATTGGAAATAATGTTTGTTCTCTTTTATAAATTTTATCAGTTGAGTTTACTCTGGAGATACATCTTTTTAGCCATCTGTGAGTAAGCTCCATTGATTTTTTCGCATAATCATAACCACAATTAAATTCAGGACACTCATCAAATGCCATTATAATATCAGCTCCAATTAATCTTTGAATGTCTATTGCGTACTCGGGAGTAAAGAAATGGTAGCTTCCGTCAATGTGAGATTGAAATCTAACTCCTTTTTCAGAAATTTTTCTTTTGTTCGACAAAGAGTAAACTTGATAGCCACCACTATCCGTTATTATAGGTCTTTTCCAGTTTGTAAACGAATGTATTCCTCCTGCATTTTTAATAATTTTTACACCTGGTCTTAAATAAAGGTGATAAGTATTATTTAAAATGATCTCTGCTTTAGAATCTTCCTCCAATAAATTTTGCATGATACCTTTGACATTTCCTAATGTTCCAACTGGCATAAAAACAGGAGTTTTGATTATGCTATTATTTATGGTAATCTCACCTGTTCTAGCACAGGATTTTGTATCAATACTTTTTAATTGGAAGCGCATCGAACAAAAATAACTAAATACTAGTTTGTAGATTAAAATACAATTATTTATTTTGTAGTTGGTTACTGATACTATCGCTTGTAATAAAGAGGAAAGTCCGGACACCAAAGAGCAGTATAGCGGATAACATCCGTCCATGAAAATGAGGACTAGTGCAACAGAAAGCATGTACAGTTAGGCTGTAGTGAAATCAGGTAAACTCTATACGGTGCAATGCCATGTATATCAAGTTTTGATAGTTGCTCGCTAAACTTGAGGGGTAGGCAGCTCGAGCTACAAGGTAACTTGTAACCTAGATAAATGATAGTACTCGCAAGGGAACAGAATCCGGCTTACGTGTAACCCAAAGCCAACACATTGTGTTGGCTTTTTTTATTTTTGTTAAATGAGATATATCATTTTAATGTTTTTTTTGTTTAAGAACTCATATTCACAAGATTCACTTCCTTACATAGTATTTCTTGATGAGGTTGATATAACTATAAACGACACATCATTAAAAGTTGATGATTTTATAGAAATCATAAAAAATGATACTACTTTTTATAAATCGTTTAAATACCTTAGGTACTACTCTCATAATTTTTCTTCTAATTTATCCATATATAATAAAAAAGATAATCTATTGGCATTCTCAAAGAAAGAGGGAAATTATATTTCAAATGGTAAAAATGCATACATCAATTATGATACAAAAATAGATTCTGGAAAAATTTTCAAAAGAAGTGGTAAGTATAGATATTATACTCACAATGCATTTGATCAAGTTTTTTTTCCAGCGGATACTATTTCTGTAAATCTTAAAATTTCAAAATCCAAAAAAGGAAATAAAAATTATAGAGATGCAAAAACTATTGGCTTTTCTGTTGGTTCCTCTGAAACAGAGCAAAAAAAAGGTGGTCTATCAAAAAGACTTGAGATTTTTGATATATCAATGCAAAAATATTATGATTACTTTTTGAGTGAAACTAATTATAATGGAATACAGTGTTACAATTTTACCGTCTCAGTAAAGGATAGTTTGAAAAATAAAGAATTAAAGAAAGCACTCATAAGAAAAATTGTAAGTTACTTTGATAAGAAGAACATGAACGTTCTATACAGAACTTACCATTTTGAATACAAATCAGTTATACTAAAACTTAATATGCTTATTGAGGTTAAATCTGATTACTTTAATGACAAGTATCTTCCAACAAAAATTTCATATAATGGATATTGGAATGTGCCATTTTATAAACCAGAAAAAATCAAATTTATTTTGAATTTTTTTGATTATGATATTTAAGTTAAAGTATTACTAGCATGCCGAAAAAAATGTTAAATTTGTCAAAATTTTTTAAAAATGCCGAAAAGAACATTTCAACCTTCTAACAGAAAGAGAGTCAACAAACATGGCTTCAGAGAAAGAATGTCATCATCTGACGGTAGAAATGTTTTATCAAGAAGAAGGGCCAAGGGTAGAAAGAGGCTAACAGTCTCCGATGAGATTGGTCACAAGTAAAAATTAGAGGTGCTTTTTTAAAGCACTTTTTTTTTGAAAAGATGTTAACAACATTAATATGTAACATTTCTTCAAAACTTAATTATTAATTTATTTAGCAAATAAAATGCCAAAAGATAAGTCCATTAAATCTATACTGATAATTGGAAGTGGTCCTATTGTAATAGGTCAAGCTTGTGAATTTGATTATTCTGGCTCACAAGCTTCTAGATCTTTACGTGATGAAGGTATTGAAGTATCATTAATCAATTCAAATCCTGCAACGATTATGACGGACAGTGTTGTTGCAGATCATATTTACCTAAAGCCACTTGAAACTAAATCTATAGTTGAAATTCTTGAAGAGAGAGAAATTGATGCTGTTTTGCCAACAATGGGCGGTCAGACAGCACTAAATTTGTGCATCGAAGCAAATGAAAAAGGTATTTGGGAAAAATATAATGTAAAAACAATTGGTGTAGATATTAGTGCTATTGAAATAACTGAGGACAGAGAGCAATTTAGAAAGTTAATGCATGATATTGATATACCAGTTGCACCTGCAAAAATTGCCACGTCATTTTTAGAAGGTAAAGAAATTGCTCAAGAACTTGGGTTCCCTCTAGTAATTAGGCCTTCATTTACATTAGGGGGTTCTGGCGCATCTTTTGTTCACAACAAAGAGGATTTTGAAAAGTTATTGTCTAAAGGCTTACATGCTTCTCCTATTCATGAAGTATTAATTGATAAAGCAGTTCTTGGTTGGAAAGAGTATGAATTGGAACTTCTCAGAGATGATAATGATAATGTA
The DNA here is from genome assembly GCA_902533655.1 of uncultured Bacteroidota bacterium. Lineage (GTDB taxonomy): Bacteria > Bacteroidota > Bacteroidia > Flavobacteriales > BACL11. Next base: position 22,873 of record CACAMX010000008.1, on the reverse strand, counting down.
ATTATTATTTGTTCAATAGAAAATCTTGATCCGATGGGCATACACACTGGAGATTCAATTACTATTGCACCAGCCATGACATTATCTGATACAGCATATCAAAGAATGAGAAATATGGCAATCAAGATGATGAGATCCATAGGAGATTTTGCAGGTGGTTGTAATGTGCAGTTTGCAGTAAGTCCAGATGAAAAAGAGGATATAATTGCAATTGAAATTAATCCTAGGGTTTCTCGATCATCTGCTCTTGCATCTAAGGCAACAGGCTATCCAATTGCAAAAATTGCATCAAAACTTGCTATAGGATATACTTTAGATGAATTGAATAATCAAATTACCAAATCAACTTCAGCACTTTTTGAACCTACGTTAGATTATGTTGTTGTTAAGATCCCTAGATGGAATTTTGATAAGTTTAAAGGCTCAGACATAAATCTTGGACTACAAATGAAGTCCGTTGGTGAAGTAATGGCAATTGGTAGATCTTTTCAAGAAGCTCTTCAAAAGGCATGTCAATCTTTGGAGATTAAAAGAAATGGTTTAGGAGCTGATGGCAAAGGACTTACAGATCAGGACAAAATTTTACACTCACTAGCTAATCCAAGTGGTGATAGAATCTTTAGGGTATATGATGCCATGAGATTAGGAATTACAACAAAGAAAATATTTGATATAACAAAAATAGACTATTGGTTTTTACATCAAATTGAGGAACTTGTGGAGCTTGAGAAGCTAATTGAGAAATATTCGATTGAAGAAATCGAAAGAGATTTACTACTGACTGCTAAGATGAAAGGCTATGCCGATAGACAAATCGCACATTTGCTAGGATGCTTAGAAAGCCAAGTTTTTGATAAAAGAAAAGAGTTTTCAGTTAATAGAGTATATAAACTAGTTGATACTTGTGCAGCTGAATTTGAAGCTAAAACTCCATATTATTACTCAACATTTGAAATGAATAAAATTTCAAACGGAAAAAAAAATGCTGAAAATGAGAGCATTTCCTCTGAAAAAAAGAAGATTATAGTTTTAGGATCTGGACCAAATAGGATTGGTCAAGGAATTGAATTTGATTATTCATGTGTACACGGTGTATTAGCATCCAAAGAGTGTGGCTACGAAACCATTATGATTAATTGTAATCCTGAGACAGTTTCTACAGATTTTGATACTGCAGATAAACTATACTTTGAACCAGTTTTTTGGGAACATATCTACGATATTATTTTACATGAAAAGCCTGTAGGTGTTATCGTTCAGTTAGGCGGTCAGACTGCTTTAAAACTTGCTGAAAAACTTGACAGATATAATATCAAGATCATAGGTACAACTTATGAAGCATTAGATATCGCCGAGGATAGAGGTAGATTTTCAGAACTTTTGAAAGAACTAAACATACCATATCCTAAATTTGCAGTTGCTCAAACCGCTGAGGAAGCATTAAATATATCAAGGGATTTAAATTTTCCAATTTTGGTAAGACCATCATATGTACTTGGAGGCCAAGGTATGAAAATTGTTATAAATGAGGAGGAGTTAGAGCACCATATTGTTAACCTTTTAAATGAGATCCCAGATAATAGAGTCTTACTAGACCATTATTTAGAAAAGGCAATTGAGGCAGAAGCGGATGCTATTTGTGATGGAAATGATGTGCATATCATTGGAATCATGGAACATATTGAACCCTGTGGAATTCACTCTGGAGACTCATATGCTGTATTACCAACTTTCGATCTTAGTGATAATGTAAGAAATCAAATAATTGAAATCACTAAAAAAATTGCTTTAGCTTTAAAGACAGTGGGACTAATTAATATTCAGTTTGCAATTAAGGACGAGAAGGTATATGTTATAGAAGCAAACCCAAGAGCATCTAGAACTGTTCCTTTTATTGCCAAAGCATATCAAGAACCTTACATAAACTATGCAACTAAAGTAATGCTAGAAGATAAATTATTAAAAGATTTCACTTTCAGTCCAAAGAAAAAAGGCTATGCAATAAAAGTGCCAGTTTTTTCTTTTAATAAATTTCCAAATGTTAATAAAGAATTAGGTCCTGAAATGAAGTCAACAGGCGAAGCAATATACTTTATTGATAATCTTCAAGATGAGTATTTCTTAAAAGTTTATTCTGAAAGAAACTTATATTTAAGCAAATAAGATGGGACTTCTGAAAATCTTATTGCTTTTTGCAGTTTTTTACTATATTTCAAAATATTTAATAAGGCTATTTTTCCCTTTGATTTTAAAAAGAATATTTAAAAAATATTCGAGGGGATTTACAACTCAAACTTTTGACAAAGAAGATTTTAAAAAAAAGGAGGGAGAAGTAACCATAGATAAAATAAATGTTAAAAAAAATAAAAGTACTTATCATGATGATGGAGAGTACACAGATTTTGAAGAAGTAAATGAAGAAAATACTTGATAATAAACATCATTTTTTTAGTGTATTAATATTTGTTGTAATATCATTTGGATATTTTACTGCTCTTCTTGAGGGAAAAGAAATAGAAGCCCATGATACTAAAACTTGGAAAGGTATTTCAAAAGAAGTAAGAGATTTTAGAGCAGAAAATGACGAAGAAGCTTTATGGACAAATAGGCTTTTTGGTGGAATGCCAGCATATCTTGTCAGCATGTCATACAAGTCAAACTTGGTTAGATATGTAAGTGAAATTTTACAATTAGGAATTCCAAGACCTGCAGACATGCTCTTTTTATATCTGCTAGGATTTTATTTTCTTTTAATATCTCTTAATATTAATTATCGTATAGCAATTTTAGGTTCCATAGCATTTGCATTTTCAACCTATTTCTTAATTATAATTCAGGCTGGTCATATGACCAAAGCGCATGCTATTGCTTATATACCGATGGTTGTTGGTGCAGTTCTTTATTCATTCAGGGGTAACATTTTACTAGGAAGTGTATTGACGGCTTTGTCAGTAGCAATGCAAATATATGCTAATCATCTTCAAATAAGTTATTACACTGCTCTTATACTTTTAGTAATAGGAATTGTTGAACTTTACTACAGAATTAAAGAAAATGATATCAATAATTTTTTTAAAAGAGCATCTATACTCTTACTAGCGGCTTTTTTAGCCGCTGGTACATCAATGACACGACTTCTTGTTACATCAGAGTATGGAGAATACAGCATAAGAGGTAAATCTGAACTTAGTGAAAATCAAGACAACAAGACATCTGGTTTAGATAAGGATTATGCCACACAATGGAGCTATGGTATAGCAGAAACACTAACTTTATTAATTCCAAATTTTTATGGTGGTGCATCATCTGGAGAACTGTCTGAAAAATCTAAAACTTATCAGGCAATTAAAAGAGCCCCAAATGCAAAAAAAATTATCAAACAACTGCCACTTTATTGGGGTAGTCAGCCAATAACATCAGGACCAACTTATGTAGGAAGTATTGTTTTTTTTCTTTTTGTACTGGGCTTGTTTATAGTCAAAGGGAGATTTAAATATTGGATATTGTCTGCAACAGTATTATCCATTTTATTAGCATGGGGAAAAAATTTTATGTTTTTGACGGATTTGTTTTTGGACTATTTCCCAGCATACAATAAATTTAGAGCGGTATCAATGATACTTGTTGTGGCCGAGTTTACGATACCACTATTGTCTATCATGGCTCTAGATGCAGTTCTCAAATTTAAAAAAGACAGTAAATTTATAATTGAAAATAAACTAAAATATAGTTACTATATAGTAGGTGGTTTTTGTCTAGTTTTAGCACTATTACCTAATTTGGCTGGCGATTTTAGTGGAATGCAAGATCAAACATTAAAAGCCAATGGATTTCCAATTGATGCTATTGTAGAAGACAGAAAAGCTCTACTATCGTCAGATGCATTTCGTTCTTTTGTATTTATTACTATATCCTTTGTTTTAATCTTAGTATTTCTGAGAGGTAAGCTCAAATCAAATTTATTAATTACAATATTGACTTTATTGATTCTATTTGATTTATGGCCAATAAACAAAAGATATTTAAATGATGATAATTTTGAGAGAAAAAGTAAATTAAAAACAGTATACAAGCAAACACCAGCTGATAGATTGATTCTTGCTGATAGCGATATAAATTTTAGAGTTTTTAATCAAAGTGTAAACACTTTCAATGATGCTAGCACCTCTTATTACCATAATTCAATTGGGGGTTACCATGGTGCTAAGTTAAGAAGATATCAAGATTTAATTGAAAAGCATATTTCGTCTGGAAATATGAAAGTTTTAAATATGCTAAACACTAAGTATTTTATTGATAGATCTGGTAAGGTCCAAATTAATACTGGAGCTTTAGGTAGTGCATGGTTTGTTGAGAATATTGTATTTGCAAAAAATGCAGACGAAGAAATAAGTAATTTGAATGATTTTGTCCCTGCTACTGAATTAGTAGTAAATGAATCTTTCAAAAATTTAATATCAAAAAATCAATATTCAAAGACAAATCAAAAAATAAGTCTAAAAGATTATAAACCCAATCATCTAACTTATATTGCTGTGGTAGATGAAACAACTCTTCTTGTTTTTTCTGAGATATATTATGATAAGGGATGGAACTTATACCTTAATGGTGAGGAACATCCTTATTTCAGAGCAAATTATGTTTTAAGAGCTATGGAGGTTCCTGCAGGTAATCACAAAATTGAATTTAAATTTGAGCCTGAAAAGTACTACTTAGGGGAAAAAATATCTTTAGCCTCATCAGCAATTTTGATTATTTTATTGATTTTTGTGGGCTATAGAGAACTAAAGTAAATGAAAAAAGTTCTTATAATCTCATACTACTGGCCCCCCTCAGGAGGATCCGGAGTACAGAGATGGTTAAAGTTTTCAAAATTCTTACCTAAATATGGAATTAAACCCTATGTATATACTCCAAAAAATCCAACTATTGAGCTTATTGATAATGAGCTAACTAAACAGATATCAACTGATATGACTGTTTGGAAAAAGAAAATATATGAGCCATATAGCATAAAAAATATGTTTTCAAAGAAATCAAAAAAAACAGAAACCTCTGGTGTCATTTCAAATTCAAAATTCGGATATATTTTTAATTGGATTAGAGGTAATTTTTTTATTCCTGACCCTAAGTTTTTGTGGATTAAGCCATCAATTAATTACTTAGAAAAGAAATTAATCGAAAATTCAATTGATACAATCATAAGCACAGGCCCTCCTCATTCTATGCATCTTATAGCTTTAGCATTAAAAAACAAATTAAATTTAAAATGGATTGCAGATTTTAGAGATCCATGGTCAGAGCTTGATATGTTAAATGAATTTCACTTAACAAAATCTTCAATCAATAGACATAAATTGCTTGAAAATCAAGTTTTGAAAAAATGTGATATATGTTTGACAGTGAGTGAAAAATGGGTAAAAATGTTTAGTGAACTTGGTGCCAGAAATGTTAAATTAATAACTAATGGTTTCGATGAAGATGACTTCAAAGTTTCCACTAAGATTTCAGTAGATAAATTTGTGATTGGACACTTTGGTCTAATTAATCATCTACGAAATCCAACAATATTATGGAAAGCACTTAATCAAATTTGTGAAGAAAAAAAGGATTTTGATTCAAAACTAGAGATTAGATTATCTGGCAATATTGATTTAAACATTTTAAGTAAGATAGAAAATTTCAAATATCTCAAAGGTAAAATCAAAAACTTAGGGTATCTGTCACATTCAGAAGTGATTAAACAATACAATAAAGCTAGTGTCCTTTTACTACTTCTTTTTAATTCAGAAAGTGGTAAAGGAAATTATCCCGGAAAAGTTTTTGAGTATTTTGCTACTCAAAAGCCAATTCTATCTTTTGGTCCAAGTGAAAGTGATACGAAAGAATTATTTACAGAATTTAATAAAGCCTTCTATCATAGTTATGATGATACAATAGATATTATAAAAAAAACCATTGAAATACTATTTACCAAAAACTATAAAACAGGTAATTATGATTTAAAAAGATTTACTAGAGAAAATTTAACAAAAGACCTAGCTGATCTAATTTTTTCAATTGATTAAAAATTGAATATAGTGTATAAATTACACATATATATTTTTTGATTATTTTTGTTCATATTGGCAAAAACAAATTCTTACTGAAGATAATATTTCTTTTTTTTGCTTTCACCGCATATTCACAAACAACAACTGTTACTACATCAATTTGTGATGGTGATAGTATTTTTTTGCAAGGAGCTTGGCAAATTAGTTCAGGAACGTATACTGATGTAAGCAGCTCAGGAACAGTTATTACAAACTTAGTTGTCAATCCACTTCCTGTTATTACTCCAAATTTTATTTTTTATGGAACAGCAGTTGTTCAGCCAGGAAATGTTTTTCAATTAACTCAAGCTACAAATTTTCAAGCAGGATCGGTTTGGAACAATGTTATGATAAATTTAAATCAACCCTTCAGCTTTGATGTTGATGTTTTTTTGGGATGCAATGCAGGTGGCGCTGATGGTATTGCTTTTGTTCTTCAACCTGTTAGTATCTCTTGGTTCAACTGGTGGTGGAATTGGTTATCAAAGCATTTCACCATCTTTTGCAGTTGAATTTGACACTTATTTGAATGCTCAAAACTCAGATCCATTTTATAATCACGTAGCAATACAAAAAAATGGAAATTTAAGTCATTTGGGTACATCCAATTTAGCTGGTCCTGTCGGCTTTCCTCCAACTAATTTTTTCTCAATCGAGGATTGTCGGTGGCACAAAGCGATTTTTAATTGGGATCCTACAACTACAAATTTTACTTTAGATTTTGATGGTGTTCAAATTCTATTTCTGATATAGTGGTAATATATGATTATCCAAAGGCAAATATTTCTATTAGCCCTTCAATCACAGATTCTCTAAATGGAAATATTTATTTTAGTTCAGATTCTGAAAGAGGTAGATATTTTTATTGGTACAACGATACAGTTCTATTTTCAAATCAGCAAAATTTTTGGTATAGTTATGATAGAGTTGGGGAGTATTCAATTAATTTGGTTGTTTATGATGATTTTGGTTGTTCAGACAGTGCCACTGGTAATTTAGTTATAAATCCTATTTTTTCAGTATATATACCTAATTCTTTTACTCATGGTGATAATGATCAATTGAATAATTACTTTGGTCCAGTAACTTATTCGGAATCAAGTTTTATTATTTCAATTTTTAATAATTGGGGACAAAAAATTTATGAATCCTCAGAATTTTGGGATGGTAAGGTAAATGATAATTTTGTACCACCAGGTATTTATACATATTATATAGAAGTGATTGACTTCAAAGGAAAACCAAAAGATTTTTCTGGTAAACTGCAGATATTTAGATAATTGGTACTTTTATAAATTAAAGTATTAAATACCCTATCAGTTTTTATTTAAATAAATGTCAAAAATGATGAGCCATAACTTTGGAGTTAATACAATTAATAGTTACTTGTACACAGTCAATATTTTTATTTAATCTGATAGAGTTTTTATTAACCTAAATTATAAAAGTTTTGATAATCCAAATAACCATCTAAACTGAAAGAAATCATCATTAGTTGCTGGTGGTCTATTTAAAAACAGAGGGAAGTCAAATCTTATTATTATAGGTTCAGCCGTTTCTAATGTAGTCCACTCCAAAATATCGAAGAAAAAACCTATACCTGCATCAACTCTTATTTCTGAAAAGTTATCTATAAAATTTTTTCGAGACAATTCTTTATTTGTAATAATACCTGCATCAGCAAAAAAATATGGTTTTATACCAATAGTATTCATTGATTTCGGAATTAAATTTGAAAATTCAACTTCTAAATTAATGGAACCACCACTTGTTCCATTATAGCCAAAAAAATCAAAATTACCATTATCATCATATTCTGGAGCTAGGTAGCCTGAATATCCTCTTAGATTTAAACCACCGGAATGATGAAAATGATTTATTTTTTCACTATATCCTAAATATTCTGAATTTATCAATCCTTTTGATCTAGTAAACTTATTATTCATCATGTTCTCGAGATTTGAGCCTGACAAATAAAGTTTACTTTCTGGTGCCCAGTTAGAACCATTTCCAAATTGAAAAAAAGCTCTACTTCTAAAATTTAGTTTATTTAATTTTCTATTGTTAGAAGCAGTGAAAATTAATTTAGTATAGTCATAGTCACTTAAAAAACCAGAGTTCATTAACTCTATAGATAAAAGACCATTTCCTGAGTTATCACCGCTGTAAAACTTAGTAAAGTTAATATCAATTCTGTTATTAAATAATCCATATGCCCAATCTTCATGAATTAAATAATTAGATACATTGGGGTTGTTTCTATACAAAGATTTAAGTTTAATATTAACTTGAAAGTTTTCATTTCTACTTTTATTTAAAAGGTTAATTTCATTAGTTACTAATCCATCTAACATACTAGAATATAAGGAGAAACTAGAGTTTTTAGTGAGTAAATCAAGATTGTTTTTGTAGTAAGCTCTGTAAGAAAATTTATCATATTCTTCTTTCTGATCAAAATCCTCTTGCATCATAGCTGAATTAATCCAAAAATTTAAGTCAAATATATGGTGATGCTTCATGTATGACCCATTTGCATGAACTCCATATTTAATTCCGTCATAACTGTTCCACCATATATCAGGTCTGTATTTTATTTCGTAATTTCTCCAGTCAGGATATTGCCATATTTTATGATCTAGTCCAAAATTAATATTTCGTTTTAAAGAATTATCTGGCATATAACAATCTGCTAGTCTTTCTGATGGATCAATTATTACATCTTCAATTCCATTTGGAATATTTACAACTGTTTTGTAAGTAGGGTGAACCAAATCCCAGCCATGCCATTTTTCAAGAACTTTTGCATCAGTTTCCTTTACAAACCATTGATTTGGAATATGAAATTTATATTTTTTCTTGTCTTTAGCTATTACTGTGAAGTCAATTGGAGATTGCATTCTTTTTTTTCTTTCAAAATGTAATTCATACTCATCATTTCCAATTTTATTTAACTTATTAATTGAATAATCTAATCTTTTATCTGTTTCTAACCACTGATCAAAAAACCAATTAAGGTCCACTTTTGTGTAGTTAATAATCAAATTTCTAAAATCATCATCATAGGGGTGTGCCATTTTCCATGTTTTGAAATAATGTTTCATTGATTTTAAAAATAACTCATCACCAAGTACATATTGTAAATTATATAACATTGCTGCAGTTTTATAATAAACATGTCTGTATCCACCACCATGTCCATGAGCATCATCAAATTGATCTGAGTGAGTCGCAAGAACTGGGTCTTTTTGCTTTGTTGCGTCTTTTATATATGAATAATAAATCTCGCTGTCTATTGCTTTAAATGGCTTGTAAAACTTTGATTTATACCAATTAGTACTCTTGTTTTCGACCATAAATTCACCATCAATTTTAATTAAAGCCCAAGCTGTTAAAAATTGAGTAAAACCTTCATCTAAAAGAGCTCTGTAAGTTTCATTATTACCAATTTGACCAAAGAACCACATATGTCCTATTTCATGAGCAAGAAGATCTCTGTAACCAGGATCAGAACCACGATCCAGAGTAATCATTGGATATTCCATTCCATCTTGTGCATCCGCAACAATAACTTTGTGATAGACATATTCTCCAAAATCTTCAGAAAAAACTTTAAGGCACTCGGCACCAAAATCAGCAGCATTTAGCCATCTAGATGCATGAGGTTCTTGTACTAAAGAATAGCATACTTTATCTTTCCATCTTGCCTCTCCAATTCTATATGTTGGATCTGCAGTAAATGCAAAGTCATGAACATTTTCAGCATGAAAATACCAAGTTTTTCTATTGTTCTTGTTGTATGGAATTATAACTGAGGGTTCACTGTTCCATTTTTTGTTTGCAAAGTTTTTAAGATCTAATTTTTCTCTAAGTTCATCAGGTAAAACCTCACTTCTGTTTACTAAATTTCCTGTTGCTTCAACAATAAAATTTGAAGCAAAGGTTAATTTGACATCAAATGTTCCAAAATTACCATAGAACTCTCTGCCTAAATGTTGATCCTTGGTCCATCCAAATTTACTATCATATACACAAATTCTAGGATACCAATGAACACCGTTGTAGTGTTTATAGCCCCAACTCTCATAACTTTTCATTCTTCTTCTAACACTTCCTTGGTCAAAATATGTTTTGAAATCAAGTTCAAAAAGTGTGCTATCACCTGGAAAAAGAGGTGAGTTAAGGTATATTTTAAAAATTGTGTTGTCTAAATTTGTTAGAACATCTTTATTATCAACCCTAATAGATTCTATTTTAGTTCCTAGACCTCGCTTTTCATATTTTCCGTAAATAGGGTTCTTATGATTTTGTTTTTGAAGTTCATCATAATATGAGCCAGGTTGAAATGCGTTCTGATACAAATGGAAATAAACTTCGTACAAAGTGTCGGGGGAATTATTCCAGTACTTTAATTTTTGAGAGGCAGAGATAATATCAGTTTCTTCATTAATTTCAGCATCAATTTCATAATAAACATCTTGTTGCCAATAGCCTGGGTATGGTAATTTGTTTTTCCAATAGTTAGGATTTTTAGAACTTCTGTAGGAATTGGGAGGAAAAAGTGGATCATATTTTATTTGCGCTGATAAATTAATTGAAATTATAAACAAGAGAAGCATTATATTTTTAGCTGGCATTTTTATTAATTTTTTTTGAAAAGGTTGTATTGAGCTCAAAGCCCAAAATTAGTATAAAAGAATTAAAATACATCCATAATAAAATGATCATTAGGGTTCCAATTGAACCATATAATTTGTTATAGGTGTCAAAATTATTTATGTAAATACTAAAAAGTATCGAAGTTACAATTATAAATAAAGAGGAAAAAACAGAGCCAATATTTATAAATCTAAATTTTACTTTTTTGTTTGCAAGAAAGAAAATAATTGTTATTCCACTGTACAGAGATAAAAACAATATTAACCATTTTGAAAACATAAACATTTTTATCGAACTAATATTTACTAGATTTTCGCTAATTAAAAATGATATTATTTTTTCCCCTAATATGATAAATAGAATTGATAAGATTACAAGTAGAGTAATGATTATAGTTATTTCAAGTGCTATTAATCTTTTTTTAAAAAATCCAATTTCATTTTTCACATGGTATGATGCATCAAAAGCTTCCAACAGGGAATAAGCTCCATTAGTAGAGAAAAAAATTGTTAGTAAAAAACCTATAGATAATAATTCAGCTCTGGGATTGCTTAATACATCATTTATTAAAAATAATACTGAATCATTTGTCATTGGTGGTAATATATCAATTATAATTTCAAATATCTTTTTTTGAAAATCGGTAACTGGTATATAAGGAATAAGCGTAAATAGAAAAATTAGAGCAGGAAAAAAAGCTAAAAAGAAATTAAAAGCGATTGAAGAAGCTCTTGTTGAAATTGCCCCTTTTTTTAACCCATTTAAAAAAAATAGTAATATTTCTTTTAGCTCATATTTATTTAAAAAATTCACTATTTCAAAATTAATAAGCTCATGTCAAAACATTCGACACTGTGAGTTAGAGAACCACAAGAAATAAAATCAACTCCACATTCAGCATATTCAACAATGTTATCAAAATCTATATTACCTGAGGATTCAATTTTAAATATGTTTCTGCATATATCAACTGCTTTATTTGTATGATCGATATTAAAATTATCCAAAACAATTCTGTTGATTTCTTTAAATTGCAATATTTTCTTTAATTCATCAATGCTTCTAACTTCAACAATTATATTATAATTTAGATTATTCTCTTTTAAATAGTGGATTGTTTTTTTTACAGTTGTTTGAATATTTTCATTGAAGTCAATATGATTGTCTTTAATCATAATTTCATCATATAATCCAAATCGGTGATTTGTACCTCCACCAATTCTTACAGCCCATTTTTCTATTATCCGATTGAGTGGTGTAGTTTTTCTGGTATCAAGGATTTTACAATTAGTATGATTAATTAAATTTTGAAATTTTTTTGTTTTAGTAGCTATTCCACTCATTCTTTGCATTGAATTTAAAACAAATCTTTCTTTAGCTAGTATCTCTCTTGCATTTCCACTCACCGAAAATAACTTTTGACCATTTTTAATCTTTTCTCCATCAGAAACAAATCTTGTAAATAATAGATTGGTACTATTGAATTCAAATATTTGTTTAGCGAACTCTATTCCAGCAATTATACCTTCGTCTTTAGAAATTAGTTCAGCAGATGTACTTTTACTTTTTTCTATGCATGATAATGATGTTATATCCCCATTTTTGATATCTTCTTCTAGTGAATCTGAAATAAACTTTTCTAAATTTTCCATAAAAAATTAATTTATTTAATATTGATTTAAAAATACAAAATAATGAATATTGAATTGATTGTAATAGGCAAGACATCAGAAAACTACCTAAAGATTGGAATTCAAGACTATCTTAGTAAGATATCAAGGTTTTGTAGTATTAGCATAAATGTTCTTAAATCCCACACTAATAAAAGTCTTTCTACTAATGAGATAATCAAATTGGAGACAAAAAGTATATTTCAAGTAATTAAACCAAAAGACTTTTTAATTTGTCTGGACTTAAATGGTAAAAAGATAAACTCACTTGAACTTTCAAAAGAAATAGAAAATTTGACAAATATTGGAAAAAGAGACTTAAAATTTTTAATCGGAGGACCGTATGGAATTAGTATTGATGTAAAAAAAAGATCAAATAGAATGATATCGTTGTCTCCAATGACTTTTTCACACCAATTAGTTCGATTGATTTTTTTAGAGCAGTTATATCGATCATTTTCAATATTAAATTATTTTCCTTATCACAAATGAAACAAATAGTCTTTTCTACACACAATGAAAATAAGTTAAATGAAATAAAAAAAATACTTTCAGATAATTTTAAAATCTTAGGTTTAATTGATTTAAATTTCAATGATGAAATAATAGAGTCTGGTAAAACTTTGGTGCAGAACGCAGATATTAAAGCTTCATATATAAATAAATTATATAATATTGATTGTTTTGCTGATGATACTGGCTTGGAGATAGATTCTCTAAATGGAGAGCCAGGAGTTTATTCCGCTAGATATGCTGGGGATGAGTGTAGTTCAGAAAAAAATATTGAAAAAGTATTGAATAGATTATCAAATAAAAAATGCAGAAAAGCTGTGTTTAAAACAGTTATCTGTTTAGTATTCAGTAATAAAAAATATTTTTTTGAAGGAAAGGTATATGGTTCCATTTCATCAAAAAGAATGGGTAAACAAGGTTTTGGATATGACCCAATATTTATTCCAAATGGATTTAATAAAACTTTTTCACAGATGTCTATGGATGAAAAAAATAAAATTAGTCACAGAGCGATAGCAGTTAAAAAATTATCAAAGTTTTTATACAGTAGAGTCACTACATAGAATAAGAAACAAACTTTGAAATATCTCCATTATTTTTAATAATCTCTCTAACTATTTTTGAGGAGATATGAGAATAAGTAGGGGAGCTGATAAAAAAAACAGTTTCAACATTTTTGTCTAGTTCTCTGTTTGAATTTGCGATATCTTTTTCATAAGTGAAATCGATTTCGTTTCTTATTCCGCGAATTAAAAAATTTATATTCTTTTTTTTACAAAAATCTATTGTTAACCCTTCATAACAATGAACACTAACTCTATTATTTTTTTTATACAACAAATTGATTTTTTCAATTCTTTTTTCTGATGAAAAAAAATTGTTTTTAGTTGAATTTTTTGAAATACCTATTAATATTTTGTCAAATAAATTTAGAGCTTGCTTGACAATATCTTCATGTCCTTTGGTGAATGGATCAAATGATCCTGGAAATAATCCTATTTTCATTTTTAATTATTCATTTACAAAGAAACTAAAATTTACATTTCCGTATCTTTTATTTAAGTTACAGTTTTCAAATCTATTATTATTGTCATGTTCAATTACTAAAGTCCCATTTTTCTTAAGTAAATTTCTTTCATTTATTTTATCAATTAAGGAACTATAGTATTTAAATGTAAAGGGTGGATCACAAAAAATAATTTCAAAATCCTCTTGACAAACCTCCAAAAATTTTAATGCATCTGAATGAATTATTTTCATATTAAAATTAAATTTTTCTTTACTTTTTTTTAATGAATTTATTATAGACTTATTAATGTCTATGCATGTAATGTTTTTGCAACCTCTGGATGCAAATTCAAAGCTAATGTTACCTGTTCCAGCAAATAAGTCTAAGACGTTAATATTTGAAAATTGATAATTATTGTTAAGTATATTAAATAATGCTTCCTTTGCAAAATCAGTAGTTGGTCTGATGTTAGAGTTTTTTGGATAAATTATTTTTTGACCTCTCTTGCTTCCTGAGATGATTCTCATACTATTTGATTTAAAACTATTTTGAATATCGAAGAATCAGTATTTTCTATTTTTGATTTTTCAACTGTGAACTCTACTAGGTAATCATCTAGAAGTGAATTTGTCAATTCATTTACTCTCCCACTTATTTTGATTGCACATTCATCACGATTAATTTTTAATTGGTTAATTGTATTTATAATCAGATAAAGAATATCTTCTTCACATTTGAAAATAAATTTATTATGAAAGATTAAGTCATTATTGTAAAAATATGTAATGTAAATTGTATCATAGCAAATATGAACTTTTAAAGAGGGGAGAAGGTTCAATTCTTTTAAATAATTTTTTATCAGTATAGTGTCAGAGCAGAAAACACTTGAATTGTTGAAATAATTGTTAAATAAGTTGTTGACGCTGTTAGAAATTGAGTAAATTATTTCTAACTCACTATCATTGTGACTAATCAAGTCACATTTTATGTTTTCATGAACATCAGTTTCCAGTTTAAGCATTTTTAATTTTTCATTTTCTGTTGTGTGACCTGAACCATTTACAATGCAATTTAAAGATGAGATTGAAATTGTATTTGAATAAAAGTTTCGTTTCACGAATTCGTCAGAATTAATAATTGAAACTATTTTATTTGATAGTTGATTTGCATTTTTAATTTCAATAAAGTATTCTCTTAATAGTAGATACTTCATAGTGTTTGGGTCTAATACTGCATATCTAAAAAAGTTATCACTCAATTCAACTGATAAATGAAAATTTGAGCAAGACTCAATATCGAATTTTTTTGAAATGAAATTAAATTTCAATAGATTATTCTCCCCAATTTCCATTTAGAGATGCTTCATTCATTGATCCAACTTTCAAGAGTTTTTCCAAATCGTATTTCTTATTTTTCGCATTTAGTCCAAATAAGACATTTTTGTATGTTGCTGATATCTCAAAAACCTGAACATTGACATTACCTTTGTTTACGACCCCAGCATCTATGTTGTAATCAATATCTGCAAATGGGATTTTAGTCATAAAATCTTCATCGAAGGGAAATGAATTATTTCTTGTTTTTTTGTAAACTTCATCGAATAATGTTTCTCTTACAGAAACATAGGACGTGTCTCTAGAAATTATTCCCATTTCTAGAGCTTGTTTATCAGATAAAGAGTCTGGTGTTTCTCCCTCAGCTTTTATAATAAATAAAGAATCATTAAAGTAAAAGTTTAATAATGTATCAAAATTATCACAAAATTCATTGTTTGCTTTTTTGTAAGCAACTTGTAACAACCTTAAGTCTTTAAGCTTTTGAATATTTTGGTCAATTCTGATTTTTGCTTCTTTTTGAAATGTTATCTCACTGTTAATGCTGTTAATAACAAGATATGAAAGAAATAAAATCAAAGGCCATAGTAATATTTTAATGTATTTTTCTTTCATTTTTTTTTGACAAATCTACAATTTTTACTTTTTACTTAGTTTTATTTACCTTTTATTTGTATTGGATGTATAAAATTTCAAAAATAATATTTAGTTTTCTTGGTTGGAGAACAATAGGGGATAATGATTTCCCAAAAAAATGTGTACTCATAGCTGTTCCACATACCTCTAACTGGGATTTTTTTTATGCAAGACTCTATTCCTACATAGTCAAAATTCAACCAAAATATCTAGCTAAAAAAGAACTTTTTGTTCCGATTATTTCATATTTAATAAGGTTAAATGGTGGAATTCCAGTTGATAGATCCAAGAAAAACAAATTAGTTGACTTTCTTTCAAAAAAAATAAAAGATAGTAAAACAATAATTTTATCACTTTCACCTGAGGGAACTAGAAAAAAAGTTGATAGGTGGAAAACAGGTTTTTATTATATAGCTCAAAAAGCAAATGTGCCAATTGTGATAGTTGGTATCAATTACAAAAAAAAAGAAATTGGAATTATAGATAAATTATTTCCTACAAATAATATCGAAAATGATATGAAGCGTATTCAAGAACAGCTTACTAACATAAGTGGAAAAATTGAAAAAAATTTTAACCCTATTATCTACTAGCATTGTTAATAAATGATGTAATAAATTTTATAATAGCTAAATCTATATTTAAACATTAAATTAATTTTAATAAAAATATCGAAAGCGTGAATTTAGCTACTGTTCAACAAGCAAAAGATATGGGTTTGCTTGAATCTGAGTTTGAAAAAATTAAAGAAATTCTTGGTCGTACACCTAATTTTTGCGAACTAAGTATATATGGAGTCATGTGGTCCGAGCATTGCTCTTATAAAAACTCAATATTATGGCTAAAAAAATTACCAAAAGATGGACCTCATATGCTCGTAAAAGCTGGGGAGGAAAATGCTGGGTTAGTTGATATCGGTGATGGTTTAGCTTGTTGTTTCAAAATAGAATCTCATAATCATCCATCAGCAATCGAGCCATATCAAGGTGCAGCAACAGGAGTTGGTGGTATCAACAGAGATATCTTTACCATGGGAGCTAGACCTATTGCTCAATTAAACTCATTGAGATTTGGAGATATCAGCTTAGATAGAACTAAATGGCTGTTGCGTGGAGTAACTAAAGGTATTGGGGACTATGGTAATGCTTTTGGAATACCAATTGTTGGAGGTGAAGTATTTTTTGACAGTTCGTTCAATACAAATCCACTCGTTAATGCCTTTTCTGCAGGTATTATGAAATCTGAAAATATGATCTCTGCAGTTTCAAAGGGAGTTGGAAACCCTATTTTTATTGTTGGTTCAAGAACTGGAAAAGATGGAATACATGGTGCATCTTTTGCCTCTAAAGATTTAAGTGAGGATTCATCAGAAGACTTGCCTGCTGTTCAAGTTGGTGATCCATTTCAAGAAAAATTATTACTTGAGGCTACAATGGAATTATCAAAAACTGAAGCGATTGTTGGTATGCAAGATATGGGAGCTGCTGGAATTACGTGCTCAACCAATGAAATGAGTGCTGCTGGCTCGCATGGTATGAAAATATTTTTAGATAAAGTCCCTACTAGGCAATCTGATATGAAAGATTGGGAGATACTTCTCTCCGAAAGTCAAGAGAGAATGTTAATAGTAGTAAAGAAAGGAAATGAAAATATTGTTAATGAAATATTTAAAAAGTGGGATTTATCATGTGAAAAAATTGGAGAAGTAATTGAAGGCGATTATGTAGAGTACTATATGCACGATTCATTAGTTGCAAAAGTACCATATGACTCTTTAGTATTAGGCGGTGGAGCTCCAATTTACGAAAGAGAATACACAGAGCCAGAGTATTTTAAAAGTTTTAAAAACTTTAATATTGACAGCATTAAACTTCCAAGTGATCTTGTTAGAGTTGCTAGGTTTATGTGTGAAAATCCAAATATTTCTTCTAAAAGATGGGTTTTTGAACAATATGATTCAATGGTTGGTACAGTAAACATGTCAACAAATATTAAGTCTGACGCAGCTATAGTTAATTTAAAAGGATCTAAACGAGCATTAGCAATGACCGTTGATTGTAACTCAAGATTTGTTAATTCAAATCCTCAAGAAGGTTGCTCTATGGCTGTTGCTGAGGCTGCAAGGAATATTGTTTGCTCTGGAGGAGTTCCTTCTGCAATAACTAATTGTTTAAATTTTGGTAATCCATATAACCCTGAGGTTTATTGGCAATTTGTGAACTCAATAAAAGGGATGAAATTAGCGTGTGAAAAATTTAAAACTCCTGTCACCGGTGGAAATGTTAGTTTCTATAATCAAACAAGTGATGATAATATTGAAATACCTGTTTTCCCTACGCCTACAATTGGAATGCTTGGTATAGTCGAAGAAAAATCTCATATAACATCTCTTTCATTCAATAGTGAAAAAGATTTGATATTTCTAATCGGAACCTCAAAAAATAATATTTCATGTTCCGAATACTTAACCTCTTTTCATAAGATTAAAGAATCATCAACTCCAGAATTTTGTCTTGATACAGAGTTTAAAATTCAAGAAGCTATCAAGAACTTAATCAGAAAAAATCTTATTAAATCTGCTCATGATGTTTCTGACGGTGGTCTTTTTATCTGCTTGATTGAAAGTTGTATAGACAAAAATTTTGGATTTCATATAAATGGAGAAAAATCTATTAGGGATGATGCATTTTTATTTGGTGAAAGTCCAAGTAGAATTATAGTTTCTGTAAGCAAATCAAAAGAAAATAATTTTGTTAAATACTTAAAGTCTGAGAAAGTCGATTTCAGATTAATTGGAAGTGTTACATCTGGTGAGATAAGCTACAACGACGTAAGTTTTGGTGATATAAAAGATTATAAAAGTTTGTATGAAAATTCTTTGTCAGATAGAATGAACTCTTAAATTTTAATAATTAATCTCGCATTTAGTTGTCTTGATGTCAAGTAGTTTGGAACAGCATACTGTCTTCCATTAATATCACTAACCCAAATATAGGAAACAGTATTATTAATATCCAATAAATTAAACACCTCAGCAGATAACCATATTTCCTCAAAATAGTTGAGAAATTTAAATCTGGAAACCTTTTTACTGCTCTTTACTCCTGCAGAGAATCCAATATCAACTCTTCTGTATGATGGAATTCTTAAAATATCCTCGTATTTTTCTGACTTTGGTGGACCAAAAGGTAACCCAGAACCATATTTTAAGTTCAAATGCATTTTAAAATTTGGATTATTTGGAACATAATCTTGAAAAAAAAGTGAAAAGTTTACTCTTTGGTCTGTTGGTCTTGGTATAAAACCAACCTCTGATTGACTATTGTCTTCGTTTACAATATAATCACCTACAATATCTTCTGCAGTTTTCATTATTGATAAGCTTGCCCAACTTTCAACTCCGTTAACAAATTCACCATTAATTTTAAAATCAATACCTGTTGCATATCCGTTCGATTTCTCAAAAGGTAAATATTGTATTCTAACATTGTCAATTTTATATGGAATTAAATTTTTTAAATCTTTATAGTAAACTTCTGTTACAAGCTTAAAAGGTCGTCCCCACGAATAAAAAAGATAATCACTCGATATTACATGATGTATTGATTTTTGAGCTTTAATATTGTTATTTAATTGCCCACTTTCATCTCTTAGTTCCTTGTATAAAGGGCTTTGACAATAAACTCCTGAGGCTAATCTAAACACAAAATCTTTTTCCCATAGTGGAGCGTATGCTAATGAAATTCTGGGGCTCAGTAAAAGTTCTTTATTAAAAGACCAATAGTTAGTTCTAGTTCCGGCTGTTAAAGAGAGATTCTTATAATCTTTTGAAAATTGGAAAAATGAAGTAACTCTATTTGAATTTTTGTTTATTTCTGTTTTTCTAACTTCATCCAAAACAAAATTATTGTTATTTGAGATTGTATCAAATTGATTACTGGATGATGGAATATTATATCCAGCTGAATCAATAAGCCGCCATTCATTTATAATATCTTCGAAAGTTTCTTTTTGTAACTTAACTCCCCAATTTAAATTTGTGTTGTTTATGAAATGAGTTCCTTTCAATTGTAAGTTAAAGATATTTGCGTTCAAATTGTTTCTTGAGTGATCGATATATTTACCAATTCCTCTGTTATATGCTATATCTCCAAATGAATTAGAACCTAAATTATTATCTAATTGGTATAGAAAATATCTTCCCATGATATCATAGTTTTCACTCTCATTTATTTCAAAAAATGATAGATTGGTCTGCAAATTTGAGTTTTCAGAAATTTTAAATTTGTTAATTATAGTTGTGAAGAATGTAGTGAATTCATCTTTCTCTTGTCCATCAAAAAAAATTCTGAGTTTTAAAGCTTCGTTTATGTTACCAAATTCTGTATCTCTACTTGTTGGAATCATTGAATAATTATTGTAATTATAATTAGAAAGAATATTGAGGTTCCAGTAATCAAAAATTTTAAAGTTAAAGCTAGACTGTATATCAAAAAAACGAGGTCTATATTCAGCATCTGTATCTAAAGAGTTAAGTATATAGTTTGTAGTTTTGTATCTTAATCCAATCAAAAAAGAATTATTTTTGTTTTTTGATACTCCCTGAGTATGAAAGTTGGTTCCAAGCAAACTTGTTGAAATAGATGTTTTATTTTTTTTTGGAACAATATACTTGATGTCTAAAACAGATGACATTTTGTCTCCATATTTTGCTTCAAATCCTCCCGATGAAAAATTAATTTCACTGACAAGATCAGAATTAATAAAACTTAAACCCTCTTGTTGACTAGAACTTATTAAAAATGGTCTGTAGATTTCAATACCATTAACATAAACTAAGTTCTCATCAAAATTACCCCCTCTAACTGAATATTGTGTGCTTAACTCATTTGCTGAGCTCACCCCAGGCAATGTTTTTATCATTGCTTCTACGCCGCTGTTTCCTGTAGGGAGAATACTAACTTGCTTAGGCTTAATTTTACTTAGTCCTTTTTTTCTTATTTCTTTATCACCAACAATAACCTTATTTAGTAATATATTTTCTTCAAATAAAGTTATGTCAAGTTGGTAGTTCTGATTTTTTTCCAATCTTGGAATTCTAATTTTTTCAGTTTGATATCCTACTGAGCTAAATTTCAGAACAATCGACTTCTTATTTTCAATATTAATTAAGTAATGACCATTTTTGTCCGATGTTACACCAATATTTTTATTTACTGAAATATTTATTTCAGAAAGTGGCTTATTGTATTCATCAACAACTTTTCCAGAGATAATTTGTGAAAAACCATTTAGGGTTATCAAGGACAATAAAAGTAGAACGGATAATTTCATGTGGGACAAAAATAAACTTAAATTTGTGCAGTAATAGAACTTTAGTAAATGAAATTTATTGTATTGATAAGAATTATAGTAATAAGTATATTATTAACAATATCATCATGTGGTAGTGGAGGTATTTCTAAATATGATAAAGAGGTAATTTTTTCTAATGACTCCACTTATTATGAAAAAGTAAAAATTAAGACACATTAAAGATGAAAAAAATATTAATTCTATGTACTGGAAATTCTTGCAGATCTCAAATGGCAGATGGAATTTTGAAAGAAAATTTGCCTAATTCTTTTTTAATTAAAAGTGCTGGAACAAAGCCAGAGCCAGTAAACAAATACGCTATAAAAGTAATGAGTCTAATAAATATCAATATTTCTAAAAATGAGTCCAATCACATTAATGATTTCGACAATATATTATTTGACTATGTAATAACTGTTTGCGATAATGCCTTAGAAATATGTCCAGTATTTAATAATGCTAAAAAACATATTCACAAAAGTTTTCGCGATCCCGCAAAGTTCAAGGGAAAACTAAAAGACACCATAAATTTTTATTCAGAAATCAGAGACGAAATAAGTTTGTTCTTCAATAAATTAATAAGAGAAGAAATACTTAAGGAAGAATCATGCTAAATTTTTCTTCATTTCCAACATTATCAGTAACAGTTAAATCTAATTTTATTGGAACTGAATAGACTGAATCTATTTCGTGAAAAATCATATTTTTTTTGAGGTCATATTCAAATAGAACCCATTTGTCATTTATTTTTCCTTCATAATTTTTTATTCCACTTTCATTGTCTTTAATTTTAAATGAAATTTTGGAGTTTTTCTTTATTTCTAGATTTTTTCTGTTTTGTAAAATAATTTTTGGATTAATACTGTCTGCTGCTAAACAAAATTCACCAAAACTTTTGCTTTTAGCTGACACAAAATTTCCTCTTATTTTATTACCAATATAAATCATTTTTCCATTGTCGACTTTGGCTACATATAGATTTTTATTTCTTTTGTTTGCTTTAATTGAAATAACAAATTCTTTATGTAATGGTTCATATGCATAATGACATTTATAAATTTTTCTATTTTCTGATTCAATGACTTGATAGTCAAAATCAATATCACGATAAAGAGACTTTTTCTTCATATGTAATTGAAAATCTTTTTCATTAATTACATTAGCTCTATCATAATAAAATTTACGTTTGAATTCATTTTCTTTTTTAATTAGTTTTATGTTTGAAGAATTTTCAATTTCGAATTCTAACACGCTTGTATTTAAGTTGTAATCAGAAATTTCAATTCTAATTTCATGCTTATTTTCACTATTTATTATTCCTCTGTTTATTAAGTCAAAATAGTTTTCTAAATTATTATTTATATCAACATAACATTTGTGAAACTTAATTCTATTTACGTGTTTCTCGTAATAATCTATGTGATTATTTATATATCTGTTTTTACTAAAGTCTAGCTTATTAGCCTCAAATCTATATACTTTAACATTATCACAATATAAATCTATTGAATAAACACCATTTATATTTCTTGAGCCATTATGTTGATCATAACAATTTACACCAAATGCAATTTTTCCATTTGTTTGTATTTTTTCTTTAATATAATA
>CACAMX010000007.1 GCA_902533655.1 uncultured Bacteroidota bacterium | reverse complement strand
AGTGAAGTTGTTCCCAAGTATATTAAAGTTTATAAAGAATTATTAAAATGATTAAAGTAGGAATTACTGGTGGTATTGGTGTCGGAAAAACATATATATGTAATATCTTAAAAAAAATGGGATATTCTATTTTTAGTTCAGATCAAGTTTCTAAAAAAATAGTTTCCGAAAATACTTTTGTGCGTGACCAAATCAGAAAAATTTTTGGTGAAGATATTATTGAAAATGAAAAGATTAGTAGAAAAAAATTAGCAATTCAAGTATTTTCTAACAGAAAAAAATTAAAAAAAATAAATGAAATAGTTCACCCATTTGTAAAAAAAGAATTTGATAATTGGATGAGTAAAAGATATGATGAAAAATTAGTTTTTAAAGAAGCAGCAATTCTATTTGAAGCTAATTCACATAAGAATTTAGATTATGTTGTTTGTGTTACAGCAAAATTGCAAGATAGAATAAATCGTGTGATGCAAAGAGATAAAATCGATAGTGACTCAGTTAAAAAAAGAATTTCTATGCAAATGTCTCAGATTGAGAAAGAGAAGCTATCAGACTTTGTAATATTCAACAGTAAAGATGATTTGGTATTACCTCAAATTATAAAAGTACTAAAGAAAATTTTTGATTTACAGTAAAAAAATCTTTATCAAAAACATCACAATACATAAATCTATGAATAGTAAAAAACCAAAAAGCCTAGGATTTAGATGATAAAACTCTTGTAATTTTTTCCAAAAATCATTCATACTGTTTTCTTTTTTAAAGTTAGTGAAACAATATTTTCAACATGATGTGTCATTGGGAACATGTCAACAGGTTGAACAAATTCTATGTCATATAATTCTTTTAAAATTGCAATATCTCTAGCTTGTGTTGCTGAGTTGCAACTAATGTAAACAATTTTTTCAGGCTTTACATTCATAATCTGAGAAATCACTTTTTTATGCATGCCTTCTCTTGGAGGGTCAGTAATAATTACATCAGGCTTACAATTTGATTTTATAAAATCCTCATTTAATATTACTTTCATATCTCCACAGATAAAATTGCAATTTTTTATTTTATTTTTTTTTGAGCTACTTTTTGCTGCATTAATGGCCTCCTCAACAGAATCTATGCCAATAATTTTTTTTGCATTTTTTGACAAATATTGAGCTATTGTGCCAGTGCCAGTGTATAAATCATAGACAATGTGATTAATTTTTAAATCAGCAATTTCAGAGATTTTGTCAAATAAAATTTTTGTTTGCTTACTATTTGTTTGAAAAAAGGATTTCGGTCCAATATCAAAAGATAAAGCACCTATTTTTTCTTCAATAAATTTTCTTCCACTGAAGCAAATTACATCTTGATCATAAATTGTATTATTTGCTTTATTGTTTATTACATATAGTAACGATGTTATACTATTAAAACTATTTCTTAAGTGATTCATTAGACGATTAATTTTTTTTAGATCGTTTTTGAAAAATTGAACCAAAACCATTAATTCGTTTTGATATCCTGTTCTTATTAACAAATTTCTTATTAAACCTCTTTTTTCTCTTAAATCAAAAAATGATATTTCATTTTTTAAGCAAAATTCTTTAATCGAATTTCTTATTCTGTTAGAAGGTTCTTTTTGTAAATGACATTCTTCAATATCTATAACCTTATCATATCTTCCCGAGATATGAAATCCACATGCATTTCTGTTTTGTATTATTTTGCAATTTTTAATTTCTTCATCGGTTAACCATCTTTTGTTAGAGAAAGTAAATTCCATTTTGTTTCTGTAGAAGAAAGTTTCATCGCAAGCTATTATTTTGTTAATATTTTCAAACTCAACTCCACCAATTCTTTTGAGATTATTTAAAACCTCATTTTGTTTAAAGTTTAATTGAGAGTCATATTTCATATTTTGCCATTTACAGCCACCACAAATTCCAAAATGTTTACATTTTGCCTCAATTCTATGCTCAGAGTCTCTTATTCTTTTGACAATTTTACCTTTCCAAAACTTCCTTCTTTTTTTTGTAACAAGAATGTCACAAATATCACCAGGAACACCTTTGTCAATTAAAATAACTCTTTCATTAAACTTCGCTATGGCTTGGCCTTTATTTGCAATATCAAATATTTTAACACTTTTTAGTATAGTTCTTTTCTTAGTACTCATTAAGCAAATTTAATTATTTGATTTAATTTTTAATTTTGTAATTAAAATGAAAGACCAAAACTATTACATAGATCTAGAGAACGAATATGGTGCACATAACTACCACCCAATACCTGTTGTTCTCTCTAAAGGAAATGGAATATATGTTTGGGATGTTGAGGGAAATCGGTATTATGATTTTTTATCTGCTTATTCAGCAGTTAATCAAGGTCATTGTAATGAAAGAATTTTAGATTCGCTTACTTCTCAAGCTCATAAATTAACATTAACCTCAAGAGCTTTTCATAACAACGTACTAGGTAAATATGAAAAATACATAACAAAGTTGTTTGGTTTTGATAAGGTATTACCAATGAATACTGGAGTTGAGGGAGGTGAGACAGCTAATAAGCTTGCAAGAAAATGGGGATATATTAAAAAAGGCATTAAGGAGAACAAGGCTAGAATCATTTTTGCTAGAGGAAATTTTTGGGGTAGAACACTTGCAGCAATTTCAAGTTCTGATGATCCATTATCTTATAAAGGTTTTGGGCCATATATGCCCGGCTACGATTTAATTGCCTATAATGATTTAAATGCATTAGAAAATGAACTAAAGGACCCTAATGTATGTGCTTTTATGGTAGAGCCA
This sequence comes from uncultured Bacteroidota bacterium, assembly GCA_902533655.1. GTDB lineage: Bacteria > Bacteroidota > Bacteroidia > Flavobacteriales > BACL11. Next base: position 28,567 of record CACAMX010000007.1, on the reverse strand, counting down.
ATACAAGGTGAGGCGGGAGTTATTGTGCCAGATTCCGGATATTTAAGTTCTGTAAGAAAAATTTGTGATAAATACAATGTTTTATTTATTGCAGATGAGGTTCAAACTGGAATTGGAAGAACTGGAAAACTTCTCGCTTGTGATCATGAAAATGTTAAACCTGATATTCTAATATTAGGAAAGGCTTTATCGGGAGGAGTTTATCCTGTTTCAGCTGTACTATGCAATGATGATATAATGCTTTGTATTCAGCCAGGTGAGCATGGTTCAACTTTTGGAGGAAACCCACTTGCTTGTGCTGTTGCAAAAACTGCACTTGAAGTAGTGATTGATGAAAATTTAAGTGATAATGCAAATCTAATGGGAAATATTTTTAGAGAGGAGCTCAATAAATTAAATTCTTCAATTATCAAAGAGATAAGGGGAAAGGGATTACTTAATGCCATAGAAATAAAAAAAACCTCAAGTACCTCTGCATGGGAGATTTGTATGCTTTTAAAAAATAAAGGATTACTTGCAAAACCAACTCATGGAAACATAATTAGGTTTGCCCCACCACTAATCATAAACAAAAAAGAAATACTTGAGTGTACTTCGATAATTACAGATGTTTTTAAATCAATTGAGTAAGCCTTTTGCAAAAAGGTATGGAATTAGTATGTAGAGTATGGAATCTCTAATTAAATAATATAAAAAGACAACAACTACTACTTTCCAACCATAGATTTTAATAAATCCCTTGAATCCTTTTTTCTTTATGACTTGTCTATACTCTTTTAACTTTTTAAAAAGACTATTAACCCCTACTTTCATATGAATCAATTAATTTAATTAAAATGTTGCATGCTGACTCTGCAATAACTGAACCTGGTCCAAAAATTAGATCAACTCCAGCGTCAATCAGAATTTTGTGTTGATTTTCGGGTATTACTCCTCCAAGAACTATTAAAATGTCCTCTCTGTTGTATTTTTTCAGTAGCTTAATTATCTCTGGAACATTTGTAGTATGTCCCGCTGCCAGAGAAGAAATTCCAATTATATGAACATCATTTATTAAGGCTTGATTGACTACCTCATCTGGTGTTTGAAATAATGCTCCAATATCAACATCAAATCCCATATCAGAGAATGATGTTGCTACAATTTTTGCACCTCTATCATGACCATCTTGTCCCATTTTAGCTACCAGAATTCTAGCTCGTCTTCCTTCAATTTCATAAAAATAATCAGATAGTTTTTTTGCTTTTTTAAAATGATGATTGTCTTTTATCTCTTTCATATAAAAACCAGAAATTAAATTGTTGGTTGCTGTGTATCTTTTAAAAACTTTTTCACAAGCACCAATTATCTCTGCCAGTGTTGCTCTTTTTTCTGCAGCTTCGACTGCCAAAGTTAATAGATTTTGTTTTTTTGATTTACATGAGCTAGTGATTTGTTTTAGAATTTTTGAAACATCACTTTCGTTTCTGATTTTCTTGTTTTTTATTAATTTCTTGGTTTGAGTTTTGATAACATTTTTATTATCAATTTCCAGCAGATGAAACTTATTTTCTTTCAAGTTTTTCTCAAATTTATTTAAACCTACTATAATTTCTTTTCCAGAATCAATTTTTGCCTGCTTGATGGTTGCTACTTTTTCGATTTTAGTTTTAGGAATTCCACTAGAAATTGCATTTATCATACCTCCATTTTTTTCTATATCTTTAATTATTTCCCAAGATTTTTTGTAAATTTTATCGGTTAGGTATTCAATGTAGTAGCTTCCTCCTAGAGGATCAACAACTTCACATATCCCAGTATTAATTTGAAGATGTTTTTGAGTGTCTCTTGCAATTTTTGCTGAAAATTCAGTTGGTAATGCTATAGCTTCATCAAGAGAATTAGTATGTAAACTTTGAGTTCCTCCTAAAACAGCTCCCAAAGCTTCAATTGCTGTTCTGCAAATATTGTTATATGGATCTTGTTCAGTTAAACTCCAGCCACTTGTTTGGCAATGAGCTCTAAGTGACATTGATTTTGGATTTTTTGGATTGAATGATTTTACAATCTTAGCCCACAGTAGTCTTCCAGCTCTCATTTTTGCAATTTCAGTAAAAAAGTTCATGCCGATACCCCAAAAAAATGAAATTCTTGGAGCAAAATCATCGATTTTCAAACCAGCTTTTATGCCTGTTCTCAAATATTCTAATCCATTTAATAGGGTGTATGCAAGTTCAATTTCAGCGCTAGCGCCTGCCTCTTGCATATGATACCCTGATACTGAAATGCTATTAAACTTTGGCATCTCTTTTGAGACATATTTAAAAATATCAGAAATTATTCTCATTGATGGTTTAGGAGGAAAAATATATGTGTTCCTAACCATAAATTCTTTAAGTATATCGTTTTGAATAGTTCCTTTGAGATTTTTTATATCAACTTCATTTTCTTTAGCACAAGCGATGTAAAATGCCATTATTGGAAGTACAGCACCATTCATAGTCATAGATACTGATATATTATTTAGGTCTATCCCCTCAAAAAGTTCAATTATATCATCTATTGTGTCTATTGCAACTCCAGCCATACCAACATCTCCTTTGACTCTTTTATTATCTGAATCATATCCTCTATGTGTAGGCAAATCAAAGGCAACTGAAAGACCAGTTTGACCCAGAGAAATATTTTCTTTGTAGAAAGCGTTTGAATCTTTTGCTGTAGAAAATCCTGAGTACTGCCTTATAGTCCATGGCTTGTTTGTGTACATAGTAGCATAGGGTCCTCTTAAAAATGGAGGTTCCCCCGATAAAAAATTAATATGTTCCAAACTAGAAATATCATTCTTTATGAAGTAGTCATATATCTCAATATTTTCATCAGAAATCCAACTTTTTCTTTCTGTCAGATTAAGATTTTTTTTCTCCTCAAAACTATTATTTACTTTTTTTTCAATTAGTGAGTTCAAATAAAAAGATCCATTTAGTGGATCTGAAACTTTTTCAATATTTGATTCGTACTTGAGAATATTATAGATATTTTTTGTCAATCGGGATCTTTCGTTTTCGTCAATGGCTTTAATCATAAAATCTGAGCAGGCTAGAACAGAAGATAAAATATTAAAGCTAGCTATGTATAGGAAATCCTCTGTTTTAATTATAGAATCTTCAATCGTACAAATAATTTGTATATTATTAGAATTTTTAAGATTTAGATTTAAACTTTTTAATGTTGCAATTTGGTCAAAAAACTTGTTTTCAGATTTTACAAATAGAAATAATTTATTCTTATCTCTTTTCTCATTTATAATTTTTTGTAGAGCATAATTATCATAATCTTCAAAATTGATTATACTGTTTTCTTCTACAAATTCATAATTAATATTTTTCTTAATACAAAATGATGAAATTGCTTCACGATTATCTTTAGAGGTTTTAAAAAATAAAAAATTAGCTTTTTCACACTTTACATTTCTAAAAATTATTTCTGGAGAAGATACATTTTCGATCCATATATTATTAAAATTTAAATAAATACAATCTATAATTCTTACATTGGTTAGTTCAGGCTTTTTATTACAAATCCATTCGTAAGCTTTTGTTTCTGATTTAAAAATTGTTTGGAAACTTTTCTTTGAATTTTCTGACGTAAAAATTATTTCATCAGAAATAAAATTTCTTTCTTTCCATTCTTTTAAAGTAGTTTTTTTAAACTCTGAAAAAGTAAAGTTTTTCATTTTTTTTATTCTTTTATGATATAAACATCCTCATTTTTTTTTCTCATTAAGTATCTCTCTCTAGCAAACTTTTCCTGGTATTTTTTATCATTAGTTAGTTTGTAAAGCTCAATACTATCTTTTCTTATTTCATTAATGTAAAACTCTTTTTCTTCTTTAAGCTTTTTTTCTTCTTTATAAAGTTTTCTTAAGTTAAGAATGTTGTAGCTATCTAAAAATATCATCCAAAAAAGAAAGACTATAAAAGTTATCAGATATTTATTTTTTAAAGGACTCGGAACTTTTGATAAGAATTTAAATTTTAAATCCATTTAACAAATATAAATAAACTATTTTTTCACTTTCCAAGTAAGAAAATTGCTGGTTGTTTAGGTAGCTTGAAAATTATTTTTTTCCAGTGACTTATTTTTTTTGTTTTTATTATCTCGTTATGAGATGTTAAGTTTACTGCACAGCATAGATGCAGTTTTTCATCACAGTTTTTAATCAGGTCCTCAAAAGTTTTTTGATTTCTGAAGGGTGTTTCAATAAAAATTTGTGTTTCATCATTTTTTATTACTTTTTTTTCTGCTAGATGAATTTCTTTTTTTCTATTAACTGTATCGATTGAAAGATAACCATAAAAAGAAAATTTTTGACCATTTAATCCTGAAGAAGAAAGTGCTAAAATTATAGAAGAAGGACCAATTAGAGGAATGACTTTTATATTTTTTTCGTGAGCAAATTTTAATATAATACTACCAGGATCAGCCACACAAGGATATCCACTATCTGAAAGAATTCCAATATTTTTTTTTTTGGTTAATGTTTTTAAAATTTCACTTTGAAAATTAAATTTATTGTGTTTGTTTATCAGAAAGAAAGTTGTCTTATCAATATTTTTATTATTGTCTAACTTTTTAATATATCTTCTGGCAGTTCTAATATTCTCAACTATGAAAAATTCTAATGATTTTACTACCTCAATCAAATGATAGTTTGTCAAATTAACACTCGTTTCATTTGAAATTTGCGAGGGAATTATGTAAATGTTACCTTGATTCAATTTTGTTTGCTATCTTTTGACAAATTTTATCTAACAAATTAAAAACTTTTTCAAAATCAGCTAAATCACCATAATATGGATCAGGAACATAAGATTCAGAATCTAGTACATCAGTAATTAAGACAACTTTTGATGCTTGATCTTTGGTTTCTGCTAATCCAATGATGTCAACATAATTATTCTCATCCATTACATAAATTTTATCAAAATTTATAAAGTCTGAAAATTCAAATTTTCTGGCTCTCAAATTGCTAATGTCAATATTATTTTTTTTCGCAATGTCAATTGCTCTAGAATCTGGTTTGCTACCAATATGATAACCTGCTGTTCCAGCTGAATCTACTGTAACATTCATTTTTGAGATTTTGTCACTGAGTATTCCCTCTGCCAGTGGAGATCTACAAATATTGCCAAGGCAAACCATTAAGATTTTCATTTAAGAAATTGTTAGACGCTTTTCTATGTCAGAAATATACCCTTTAAATCTTTTGTCAGTATCCGCTAGATTATTAACAGTTTTGCACGCGTGTAGAACAGTAGCATGGTCTTTATTACCACAATGTTTTCCAATCATAGCAAGTGAATTTTTGGTAAGTTGTTTTGCAAAATACATCGCGAGTTGTCTGCACTGTACAATTTCACGTTTTCTGGTTTTTGATTTCATTATTTCAATGGGAATGTCAAAATAGTCACATATTACTTTTTGAATGTAATCGATAGAAACTTCTCTTACAGTATTTCGAACAAATTTATCAAGCATATTTCTTGCCAGGTCAATGTTAATGTCTTTTTTATTTAAAGAAGCCTGAGCAAGTAATGAAATCAACGCACCCTCAAGTTCTCTTACATTAGTAGTTATTGAGTAAGCTATGTACTCAATAACTTCATTTGAGATTTCAATTCCATCTTTTTTAATTTTTTTTCTTAGAATTGCTAGTCTTGTTTCTAGTCCAGGAGCCTGTAGATCAGCAGAAAGTCCCCATTTGAATCTTGATAGTAATCTCTGTTCCATCCCAATAATGTCAACTGGAGCCTTGTCTGAAGTTAGAATTATTTGCTTTCCGTTTTGATGTAAGTGATTGAAAATATGAAAAAATACGTCTTGAGTTTTCTCTTTACCACTTAAGAATTGGACATCATCAATAATTAATAAGTCTATGGACTGATAAAAGTGAACAAAATCATTTTTTTTGTTATCCATTATTGCATCAATGAATTGAGTCTGAAACTTGTCAGCAGAAACATATAATACTGTTTTCTCTGGGTCTAAGTTTTTTGCTTCGATTCCGATTGCATTGGCTAAGTGTGTTTTTCCTAAGCCCCCACCACCATATATAAACAATGGATTAAATGAGGTTCCTCCCGGGTTTTGAGCAACAGCATAACCTGCAGATCTTGCTAACCTATTACATTCTCCTTCAACAAAAGCATCAAACGTGTATGATTTGTTTAATTGAGGATTGATATTTATTTTTTGAAGTCCAGGTATAATGAAAGGATTTCTAATTTTATTGGTCGCAATCTGCATTGGTATATTGACAGGATTATTACGTAAATCTTTTTGATTGGAACTTGGAATTTTTGAAACATATGGCTTAGACTTCGATGAATTTTCTAAAACAATATGATATTCTAATTTCCCTTCTTTGCCTAATTCTTTTTTTATAGTTTTTTTTAGTAGCGTTATGTAGTTTTCTTCTAACCATTCATAAAAAAACTGACTGGGAACTTTTATAGTTAAAATATTATCTTTTATGCTAATCGGAATTATTGGTTCGAACCATATTTTGAAATTCTGATGACTTACATTGTTTCTAATTACTGTAAGGCAGCTATTCCATATTTCATCATGACTTCTCAATCCCATTAACTATAATAATTCTTGTTTTGGTTATTAAGAATTCTAAAAATTGTTTAGAATTCTTGTCAATTTTGTCAAGTTATTAACAAAATCGCGTAGCAAATATTAAAAACTATTCTTTAAAATGAAAGTTAAAAAACAAAAAATTTTTTTTTTTTTTTTAGTTGTAATAAATTGTTATAATTTTCTGATTAAAGCATCAGTTTTTTGTAAAGTAATAACCTCAATTTTAGCTTAAATTTGATCTTTTTATGTTTTGTAAAGTTGATATTACTTTACTAATTTGGTTTTTTTTGTTGAAAATAAAGTCTAATCGGCCTAATTTAATACCACCAAATCCTGCTTGTGAAACAAAAACTTTTTTATTTAGTTGGTTAGAAACAATTATAGCTTTTTCAAGAAATGAATGAGTGTGACCACCGATAATTAAATCTATGTACGAAGAGTTTTTAGCAACTTTTAAGTCAGAAACTTTTTCGCTTTCGTATTCTAATCCTAAATGTGATAGACAAACTATCATGTCACAATCATAATCAAATTTTAGTTTACTTGAAATTTCATTTGCGACTTCAATCGGTTCATTGTATTTTATATTTCCATATAGTTTTTTTTGAACTAGTCCATCTAATTCAACTCCCAATCCGAAAACTCCAACTTTTAATTGATTTTTTTTAAAGATTTTAAATTTTCTGATTTTGCCATTTAAAATTGTATTACTGAAATCATAATTTGAATTGATGAAGCTAAATTTTGCATATCTTAATTTATCATTTAATCCGGTTATTCCGTTATCAAAATCATGATTCCCAAGAGTTGCCGCATCATAGTTCATTTCACTCATAAGCTTGAACTCAAGCTCACCACCAAAAAAATTAAAATATGGAGTTCCTTGAAAGATGTCTCCAGCATCCAACAAAAGAACATTATCAATTTTCTCTCTAAGATTTTTTATTAGAGTAGCTCTTTCCGCCATGCCTCCAAGACCTTTGTACTTTTCTGATTTATGTGGAAAAATATGAGAATGCATGTCATTTGTATGTAAAATTGTTAATTTTTTTTGCTTTTTATCTAAATCTACAGAGTTGAATGGCATAGACAGACCAGTTGTGGCTAAGATTGTGTTGTAGATAAACTGTTTTCTATTCATAATTATATATTCTTTGGTCAAGTGTTGATGTAATGGTGTCTTTTCTTTTACAGTGCTCAATTATCAAATCCCTGAGCATAACATTAAGATTTTCTACTTCTTTGTCGACAAAAAAAGTCATATTATCACCTCCATTTGCTAGGTAGTCACTGGTTAGTACACAAAAAGTATCTTTCTTTAGGTCTAAGTTGTGATTTACAACTTTATTGTTTTTTATATCAACCCTAAGTTTTGATATTGGTTCGCCACCTTTTTTTTCGAAATATTTAAATATTTCTAAGATATCTTCTTTAAATATTTTGACAATAACAATCTTATTATCAAAGGGCATAAGTTTATATATATCTCCTCTTGTAATATCACCATGTTCCAAGGAAGATCTTAGTCCTCCATTATTAAGCAAACAAAAATCAACCATATCATAACTATTTGTTTCATAAATACAAAGATCTGCCACAAAATTGCCCAAAAGACTCTCTGGTTTTCCCTTTTCCATTTTTGTCTTGTTAAAGCATAAAATCTCGTTCATAACACTGTCAATAGATTTTTTATAGGGGTTAATTATATTTAGGCTAATTGAGTCTGGTGGAACATTTATGTCTAAATATGAGCTAAAAGAAGGTTCAATTATATATTCAGATTGGCAAGAAAAAAAAAGACTAATGAAAAATATGGAAACTAAAAAATTTCTCATTTAGAAATAATGCTAAGAGATGACTCAATCATTTTGTTTATAATTTTTTTTGGTTCTTTTTTAAAAGTTTTGATATTTCTATTACTAAGAACAGAGCAAATTGTAATTGACTTGTGTCCAAGCATTTTACTTAAAAAGTAAATCGCTGAACTCTCCATTTCAAAATTTAAAATTCTCAAATCATTAAATTTAAACTCCTCGAGTTTTTTGTGTAAGTCTTCAATACTAGATTTTAGTCTTAGATTTCTTCCTTGTGGTGCATAAAAGCCTGTTGCAGTAATGGTAATTCCAGCTTTGAATGAATTGAACATTTTTAATAAGTTGTCATCACAGGAAACACAATATGGCAGAGACAACGCATCCGGCCAGTTCATATGTGATTTAAATTTTTCAGAAATTTTAGTATTGAGAAAATCATCACTTTCATAATAATATGCAAGTCCATCTAGCCCTATTGAGTATTGTGAAACAACAATTTCATCATCATATTTTTGAACTCCTCCGCTAGTGCCTAGTCTGTATACATTCAAAGATTTTTTTTTAAGAGAAACTTTTCTTGTGGAAAAATTTATATTAGATAGTGCATCAAGTTCATTTATTACAATGTCAATATTATCGGTCCCAATTCCAGTAGAAATAATTAAAATTTCTTTATTGTTGAAACTTCCTTTACATGAGTAAAACTCTCTATTCTTTTTGAAAAAATGTATGTTATCTAATTTTTCAGCAATCACTTTTACTCTTAAAGGATCACCAACAAGAATTACATCTTTGCAAATATCTTCTGGCTTTAAATCGAGATGATAGATTCTACCATTATTAATAATTAGTTCAGAATCGAGAAAAACACTCATATAAAAATGTATTTTTGCACAAAAATAGCAAATGTTAACAAACAAAATTTTAGTTCCAGTGGGTTTTTCTGAACAATCCTTAGCTGCTCTAAAACAAGCTTGCCTAATCGCTAAAATAAAAAAATCAGAAGTAATTGTTCTAAGCGTCATTGAAGAACAATCTAAAATTAGTGGTTTGCTAATTGATAATTCCTTTGATGAAATAAGAAGCAAAGTAAAAGATAAGCTTGATGAAATTTCAGAAATGCACTCAAGTAAATTTTCTGTCAAAGTTGACTCAATGGTTGCAAGTGGGAAAATTTATGAGCAAATTGTAGAGGTCTCTTCGATGATTAATGCTAATCTAATTGTTATGGGTACTAATGGTTCTCCTAAGGGTGTATTAAAAAAATTCATTGGCTCAAACGCAGAGAGAGTTGTCAGGTTGTCCAACATTCCTGTAATTACTATAAAAGAAAATACTAGTACAGTAAATTTTGATAACATAATACTTCCACTTGATTTAGGAAAAGAGACAAAAGAGAAAGTTACATTTGCTATTGAATATGCAAGATATTGGAATTCAACAATAAGAATAGTATCTGTTTTTCTAAAAGATAACACTAATGAAAAAAATATACTCATTAAGAATTTGAATCAAGTCTCTAATTTTATTTCTAATGCCGGCGTTAAATGTACTTCTGAACTAATAGAGGGAGAAAAAAAACAAAGTCTTGGAGACTTTGTTATTAATTATGAAAAGAAGTTTGACTCTGACTTAATCATAATAATGACAAAAAAAGAAGAGTTAGCATTTTCAAACAACTTGAGTGTTACTGCAAGGTATATTATTCACAACTCAAAAATACCTGTGATGAGCATTAAACCTAAGCCAAGAAAGTTTATAACTTCACCAACTACTGCCTTTTAATTGAAATCATCTGTAATTTGCATTGGTGATGAAATTCTTATTGGACAAATTGCTGATACCAATAGTAGATTCATTGCTCAAAGACTAAATTCACTTGGTATTGAGTGCAGTTCTATAAAAATTGTTGCTGATGATAAAAAAGCTTTAGTTGAATTAATTAATGAGGAGAGCAAAAGATCTGATTTAATTATTTTAAGTGGTGGTTTAGGGCCTACAAATGATGATATAACTAGAGAGGCAATTGCATATTTCTTAAGTGAAAAACTAATATTCTCTAAACAAGTTTTTGAAAACATAAAAGAAGTTTTTAAAAAATTTGGAAGAACTGATATCACAAATCTAAATAAGCAACAAGCCTATATTCCTGAGAGTTGTACTTTTTTTCAAAATGATATTGGAACTGCACCTGCTATTCTAAAAGAATCAGAAAAATTCATCTTAGTTGCGTTTCCAGGGGTCCCATCAGAACTCATACATCTTTTTGAAAAATTAGAAAAATTTTTAACCTCAAAGTATGAATTTTTACAGATTTATCATAAAACAGTTTCAGTTTTTGGTATTCCTGAGTCTAAGTTGGCATTGATTATTTCCAGCTGGGAGAAAAATATCAAAAAAAATAATATTAACCTTTCATACCTACCTAAAAAAGGAATTGTAAGATTAAGACTTACTGCTAGAGGAGAAGAGAAATTAGAATTAAAAAAGAAGATAGATTCTTCATTAAGTAATCTTAAAAAAATAATAGATTTTAGTTATCATGATATTGGAAAGTTAGAGCATGTAATACATGATTTATTGTATGAAAGAGGATTAACAATTTCATGCGCTGAAAGCTGTACATCAGGTGAGATTTCTAGCACTATAACCAAAGCTTCAGGTTCGTCAAAATATTTTAAGGGAGGATTAGTTGTTTACAGTAATTTTTCAAAAGTCAATTTATTAAATGTAGACCTAAAGAAAATAGAAAAATATGGTGTTGTAAGTGAAGAGGTAGCAAAAGAAATGTCACAAAAATGCCTTAAGAAGTTTGATTCTGATTTTTCAATTTCAACTACTGGCCTAATGGAAATTGATAATACAAACAAAGGTGTGTTATGCATTTCCTTCTCATCAAAAACAAAAACTCTTTCTAAAAAATTTGAGCTTAAAGGAAATCGAGAACAAGTAACTAAACAGTCAACAATTCTTGCTATTGAATTTCTTATTTCAGGAATAATGGATAAAATTTTATAGAGATATTTGTATATTTGCGACCTAAATTCAAGAAAATGTCCAAGATATGTGCAATAACAGGTAAAAAACCAATGGTTGGAAATAATGTTTCCCATTCTAACAAAAAAACAAAAAGAAAGTTTTACCCAAATCTTCAAACTAAGAAATTTTTTGTTCCTGAAACAGGAGAATATATAACATTAAAAGTTTCAGCTAAAGCTCTTAGAACTATAAATAAAAAAGGCATATCTGCTGTTTTGTCTGAAGCAAAGAAAAAAGGTAACATCTTAGTTTAAATATTTTTATTAAATTTAAGAATGAATACAAAATTTGCAACACTTTTGTTTTTGTCATTAATCGTGTTGTTTTCTTCATCATGTAGAAAAGAAGAGGGTTGCATGAACCCGTTAGCAATCAATTATAATCCTGATGCTGAAGAAGATGATGGCTCTTGCTTGATATTAGGTTGTACAAACCCTACAATGTTTAACTACGACCCAAACGCAAATACTGATAATGGTGGATGTATTCCTTTCATTAACGGGTGCACTGATGCAACAATGTTTAACTATGACCCTAATGCAAATACAGACAATGGTACTTGCTTAACTGCACAACAGGCTGCTATTGGTTTTTGGGATGTATCACCTGATTGTGATGACATAACAGTTCCTGTCATTGGATCTATTTCATTAAATGATCAGATCCCAGAAAATATTGAAGTTAACGAAGGATCTGGAGACATAATTTTCATAGATCTTGGAACAAGCCAAATTGAGGGAAACATTGCTAGCGATGGAACAATTATCGTATCTCCACAAAATACTAACATTGACCTAATGGGTTTTTCTGTTGATTTAACAGTAAGTGGTGATGGATTACTAGAAACTGAAAATAGCGGTTATATGGATCTTGATTACGAGTTAGATATACCAATAGTCGGCACTCAAAATGTTTCCTGTTCAATAATATTGACTAGATAAAATACATGCTTTATTTTGCAAGATTTATTATTATCTTTCTTGTCTTAGTTGTTCACAATCAAATACTTGCACAAAATTACACACAGCAAGACAGCATAAGAGGGACTCTAAATAAATATAGATCTTGCTATGATGTAAAATTTTATGACTTGTTTATCATGCTTGATGATATAGAAAGATCAATTGAAAGATCTTATAACATAATGCATGTTCAGGCAAATACCAATTTTGATAAAATTCAAATTGATTTATTTGAAAACATGGAAATTATGATTATTGAATTTGAGGATGAAATTTTAAATTTTACAAAAAATAAAAATGCTTCCTATATAGAATTTCCAAGAATCATAAAAAAAGAAGAAATTATTTCATTAAAAATTTGGTTTGGAGGTTATCCAATAACAGCAAAGAATCCGCCATGGGATGGGGGATTCACATGGTCAGAGGATAGCAATAAAGCATGGGTCGGTGTTTCTTGTCAAGGAATTGGAGCTAGTCTTTGGTGGCCCTGTAAAGATCATCAATCAGATGAACCTGACAGTATGAGAATAACAATATCTGTGAGGTCACCCCTAAATGCAATCTCAAATGGAAGATTAAGACGAGATACAAGTTATTGGAGTAATTACATGAATTCCTGGATGAATGAATACGAATGGTTTGTTTCATATCCCATCAATAATTATAATGTCACCTTAAACGTTGCAAATTATTCTGGTTTTGGAGATATATTGATTAGAAACAAAGACACACTTGATTTAAGTTATTATGTTTTAAAAAAAAATTTATCGATAGCTAAAAATCACTTCAAGCAAGTGAAAACAATAATTACTTGTTTAGAAAAATATCTTGGTTCATATCCATTTGAAAGAGATGGCTTCACTCTTGTTGAAACTCCATACCTTGGTATGGAGCATCAAAGTTGCATTGCATATGGAAATAATTATAAAAATGGTTATAATGGAAATACTAAATTCATAGACAATTTGGAGTTCGACTATATTATTTTGCATGAGGCTGGTCACGAGTGGTGGGGGAATAGTATAACAACAAACGATATTGCAGATATGTGGGTCCATGAGGGATTTTGTACATATTCAGAGGCTCTTTTCGTTGAATGTTACTATGGTTATGAAAAAATGTTATCGTATCTAAAAAATCAAAGAAAATTTATTGTTAATGACAAGCCTATCATTTCAGATTATGGAGTCAATAAGCAGGGAAGTAGAGACATGTATTTTAAATCTGCATTGATGTTACATACTTTAAGAAGTCTAGTTGACAATGACATTCTCTTCTTTAAAATGCTTCTAGATATCAATAAGGATTTTAAATATAGATGCATTGATGGAGATGAATTAATTAACTATATTATTGACTATCTTAAAATAGATTTAAAATTATTTTTTCAGCAATATTTAACTCAATCATCATTACCTGAGTTTAATTATAAATTAGAAGTTACTGGAAAAGATGTAGTTCTAATATGTAATTGGAATGCTATGAAAGGATTCGATATGCCTATAAAAGCATCGATTGGCAAAAAAGAGGATATCTGGATAAATACCTCAAATAAAATAAAAGAGATTAAATTAGGTAACATAGACGTTCATGATTTTAGAATTAGGGACGATTTATTTCTGATTAGTGTGAAAAAAATGTAAATTTGCATTCTTAAAATTTAGAAATGGCAAAAAAAGGTAATAGAATTCAAGTTATTTTAGAGTGTACTGAACACAAATCAAGTGGTTTGCCTGGAACATCAAGATACATTACCACAAAAAACAAAAAAAATACACCTGATAGAATGGAAATAAAGAAATTCAATCCTATTCTAAAGAAAATGACTGTTCACAAAGAAATTAAATAAATGGCAAAGAAAACTGTAGCATCACTAAAAAATAAAGACGCAAAATCATTTACCAAAGTTGTTAGATTCAAAAAAAATGAGGCAACTGGAGGTTACTCAACGACTGTTGATATTATGCCAAAAGACAGCGTCAAGGATTTTCTAGCGAAAAAGTAAATCTAAATTAAATACCTTTCTTTAACTATATTTATAAAATGAATTTCTTTAAAAAGTTAAAAGAAAGTCTTACTGGAAAAAAAACAGAGGATTCAGGTACATCAAATCAAGATACTGAGAAAAAATCCGCTGAGGTTTTAAAAAAGGGCCTTGAGAAAACAAAAAACTCTTTTTTTGGTAATTTCTCAAAATCACTTGTGGGAAAATCAAAAATTTCTGATCAAGAATTGGATTCAATTGAAGAAACACTATTGAAGTCTGATATTGGAATAGAAACTTCATTAAAAATAATAGATGGATTAGAAAACAGGGTAAGAAAAGACAAATTTATTCATACCAATGAAATTTATGATTTTTTAAAAGATGAGATTAAAAATCTTTTGTTGCAAAATAAAAAAGATTATAGCTTCTCAGATGAGAAACCTTATGTTATAATGGTTGTTGGGATAAACGGAGTTGGTAAAACAACCACAATTGGAAAATTAGCTCACCAATTCAATAAGAACAATTTATCAGTAACCATTGGTGCTGCTGATACTTTTAGGGCAGCAGCTATCGATCAATTAGAAGTATGGTCAAATAGGACAAATGCTAAGTTAATCAAACAAAAAATGGGTTCTGACCCTGCATCCGTTTGCTTTGACACACTTAAATCAGCAAAGTCCAATGATTCTGATGTAGTTATAATTGATACAGCTGGAAGACTTCACAATAATGTCAATTTAATGAACGAATTGACAAAAATTAAGAAAGTAATGTCAAAGGTTTCGATAAATGCTCCTCATGAAGTTATTTTAGTGCTAGATGCTACAACTGGTCAAAACGCTATAGAACAAGCAAAACAATTTTCTAAAGCTACTGAGGTTGATTGTATTGCTCTAACTAAGTTAGACGGTACCGCTAAAGGTGGAATAGCAATAGGAATTTCTGATCAATTAAATATACCTATAAAGTATATAGGCTTAGGTGAAACGGTAAATGATTTGCAGCTTTTTGATAAAGATAAATTTGTTGATACTTTGTTTAGTAATGAAAACTAAAGAACAGAAAAATAATATTAATGTAATAACATTAGGATGCTCAAAAAATACCTACGATTCTGAGATTTTAATGGGGCAGCTTAAAAACAATGGAGCAGTGGTCAAGCATGAGAGTGATGATGAGTCCTCAGATATTGTAATTATCAACACATGTGGATTTATTGAAAATGCAAAGCAAGAATCTATTGATACAATTTTACAACAGGTTGAGAATAAAAAAAATGGCCTCATAAAAAAAGTCTATGTAACAGGATGTCTCTCTGAAAGATATAAAGAAGATTTGCAAAATGAAATTAGTGAAGTTGATAAATTTTTCGGAACTAATAATTTAAAAGAACTTTTAGAAGAGCTAAAATTTGATTACAAAAAACAGTTACTAAATCAAAGAAAATTAACCACACCTAGACATTATGCTCACTTAAAAATCTCGGAGGGTTGTAATAGGAAATGTTCGTTCTGTGCAATACCACAAATGAGAGGAAAACACATTTCAAAAAAAATTGAGGATATAGTAGATGAGGCTAGTGAGCTTGCAAAAAAAGGAATTAAAGAAATTTTATTGATTGCTCAGGATCTTAGTTATTATGGAGTAGATATTTACAAAAAAAGAAAGTTATATGATTTACTTATTGAACTTTCAAAAGTTGATGGAATTGAATGGATAAGATTACATTATGTTTATCCAACGGGCTTTCCTTCAAATGTTATTGAACTCATAAATAAAAATGAAAAAATTTGTAGTTACATTGATATGCCTCTTCAGCATATTAATGATAAAATACTTAAATCAATGAGAAGATCAACTACAAAAAAACGTACTAATGAATTGATAAAAAAAATCCGAAAAAGTAAATCTAATATTTCAATAAGAACAACTGTAATTGTAGGTTATCCTGGAGAAACAAATGAAATATTTAATGAGCTAAAATCTTGGGTTATGGAAAGTAAATTTGAAAGATTAGGAGTATTTAAGTACTCACATGAGGAAGATACACACGCTTATAATCTAATTGATGATGTTGATAAAGAAGAAAAGCAAAGAAGATATGATGAAATAATGTCAATCCAGAGAGATATTTCATTGTCAATCAATAAAAATAAAATTGGTTCTGAAATTAAGGTTTTAATTGATAGATTTGAAAATGGTTTTTACTATGCAAGAACAGAATTTGATTCTCCTGAAGTTGATAACGAAGTAATTATTAGAAATGCGGAATTTTTGAGAGTGGGAAGTTTTACAAAAGTTAAAATTGTTGACGCTAACTACTATGACCTATTCGCTGAAATTATTTAAAATATGTTCCAAAATTTATCAGAAAAATTAGAAAGAGCTTTTAAAACATTAAAAGGAAGGGCAACTATTTCTGACATTAACGTTGCTCAAACTATGAAAGAAATTAGAAAAGCACTAATTTCTGCGGATGTTGATTATAAAACAGCAAAATCTTTCACAGATAAAGTAAGAGAAAAAGCGATTGGGCAAAAGGTATTAACAAGTATTGAGCCCGGACAATTATTAACTAAGATAATGAAAGATGAATTGGCTGAGCTAATGGGTAGCGAAAGCACTGATATTCAAATTGAGAGAGGTTTGACAAAAATTTTAGTAGCTGGTTTGCAAGGATCAGGAAAAACCACTTTTTCTGGAAAGCTTGCACTTTATTTAAAGAACAATAAAAAATTAAAACCATTGCTAGTTGCTTGTGATGTATATAGACCTGCCGCTATAGATCAGTTAGAGATACTTTCAAAACAAGTTAACGCAGATTTTTACTGTGAGAGAGATAATAAAGACCCTGTCAATATTTCTAAAAATGCCATTAAGTTTTCAAAAACAAACAATAATAATTTGATAATCATTGACACAGCTGGTAGAATTTCAATTGATCAAGAAATGATGAACGAAATTGGTGAAATCAAAAAAGCTGTTAGTCCAAGTGAAACTTTATTTGTTGTGGATGCAATGACTGGACAAGATGCAGTTAACACTGCAAAGAATTTTAATGAGGTCTTAGATTTCGATGGTGTCGTTTTGACAAAATTAGATGGAGATACTAGAGGTGGCGCAGCATTAACAATAAGATCTGTTGTAAACAAACCGATTAAATTTATAGGGACAAGTGAAAAAATGGAAGGTCTTGATGTCTTTTATCCCGACAGAATGGCTAGTAGAATTTTAGGAATGGGTGATGTGATTTCTCTTGTTGAGAGGGCTCAGCAACAATTTGATGAAGATGAAGCAAGAAAAATTCAGAAAAAAATTGCAAAAAATAAATTTGGGTTTGATGACTTCTATAAACAAATTCAACAAATTAAAAAGATGGGAAGTATGAAAGATTTGGTTGGTATGATACCAGGTGTTGGAAAAAATATTAAGGACATGGACATAGATGATGATGCTTTTAAATCTATTGAAGCAATTATTAATTCAATGACTCCCAAAGAGAGAAGTAATCCTGAAATATTAAATGGAAGTAGAAGAAAAAGAATTGCTGTCGGTTCAGGAAATAGTGTTAGCGAAGTAAATAAATTGATAAAACAATTTTTACAAATGAGTAAAATGATGAAGATGATGCAAGGTGGAGGAAAAAATAGAGTTATGGATATGTTAAATAATCAAATGCAAAGAAGATAAATTGAAAATTTTAGATGGAAAATATATTTCTTCTGTAATAAGAAGTGAGATAAAGACAGAAGTGGAAAGAAACTCACCAGCTAGACCTCATTTATGTGCGATTTTAATTGGAGATAATGGAGCCAGTAGAACATATGTAAACGCAAAGGTAAAAGCATGTGAAGAAGTCGGATTTAAATCAACTTTACTTCACTATGATGATATTTCAGAACTTGATTTGCTAAAAAAGATTGAAGAAATTAATAATGATAAAAATATTGATGGACTTATTGTTCAGCTTCCTTTGCCAAAGCATGTTGATGAAAATAAGATAACTCTAGCTGTAAAACCCGCCAAGGATGTTGATGGATTTCATCCTGTTAATATGGGAAAGATGATGTTAGGGCTTGATTCATTGATTCCAGCTACTCCAGCTGGAATAATAGAGTTGATTAAAAGATATAAAATTGAAACTTTAGGCAAAAAATGTGTCGTTGTAGGCAGAAGTAATATTGTTGGGCTTCCTATAAGTGTTTTACTAGGAAAAAATAAATATCCTGGAAATTGTACCGTAACTTTAACGCATTCAAAATCAAAAAATTTAAAAGAAATTTGTGCTTCAGCTGATATTTTGATAGTTGCTCTAGGAATTGCAAATTTCATAAAATCAGATATGGTAAAAAAGAATTGTGTGATCATAGATGTTGGAATAAGTAGAGTGAAATCTGACAAAACAAAATCTGGATGGAAGTTATTAGGAGATGTTGATTTTGAAAACGTAAAAGATAAATGTGATTATATAACACCTGTACCCGGCGGTGTTGGACCAATGACCATAGCGATGTTGTTAGCTAATACCCTCAAAGCTGCGAAAAAAGAAAATAAATATTAACTTTTCAATTCCTTTTGCAGAGATTTTATTTCTTCTCTAACTCTTATTGCCCCATCAAAATCTAATTCTTTTGCAAGCTTGTTCATCTCTAATTTTTTTATTTTGATCTCCTTTTTAATCTCGCTTTGTGATAAATTCAGAGGGTTTTTTTCGTAACTTTTTTTGTCAATTTTTTTTACAATGGTATTTTTTTTCTTTCTAGTAATTTGAGTTGGTGTAATTTGATTTTTTTCATTAAATTCTTCCTGAAGCTTTCTTCTTCTGTTAGTTTCATCAATTGTTTTTTTCATTGAATCAGTAATTTTATCAGCATACATGATTACCCTACCATTTAAATTTCTTGCTGCTCTTCCAGCGGTTTGTGTTAAGGACCTGTGAGATCTTAAAAAACCTTCTTTATCAGCGTCTATTATAGCCACTAAGCTAACCTCAGGCAGATCAAGACCTTCTCTTAATAAATTAACTCCAACAATAACATCTATTTTTTCTTCAACTAAGGAATTTAAAATTTCAACTCTCTCAATTGTGTCAATATCCGAATGCAAGTATGAACAATTTATGTTAAATCTACCTAAGTATTTTGATAGTTCCTCGGCCATTTTTTTTGTTAGTGTTGTAACTAAACTTTTTTCATTTTTTTCAACCCTTAACCTAATTTCTTCAATTAAATCATCAATTTGATTTTTTACTGGTCTAATTTCTATGATTGGATCCAATAAGCCAGTGGGTCTAATGATTTGCTCTGTTACAATTCCATTTGATTTGTTTAGTTCATAGTCGGCTGGAGTAGCGCTAACAAAAATTGTTTGGTTACTAATTAGATCAAATTCTTCAAACTTTAAAGGTCTATTGTCTAAGGCTGATGGCAATCTAAATCCATGCTCTACAAGATTTTCTTTTCTTGATCTATCACCTCCGTACATTCCTCGTATTTGAGGAATTGTCACATGACTTTCATCAATAATTGTAAGATAATTTTCTGGAAAATAGTCAAGTAAACAAAATGGTCTGGCACCAGGTTTTCTACCATCAAAATAACGTGAATAATTTTCAATACCACTACAATAACCTAATTCTTTTATCATTTCAATATCCAAATTAGTACGCTCTTCAAGTCTTTTAGCTTCAATATTTCTAAAATCTTGTTTTAAGTATTCAGTCCTTCTAAGTAAATCTTTTTGCATATCAAAAATCGCATCATTAACCTTATTTGAAGATGTCATAAACAAGTTAGTTGGGCATATTCTAATATTATCATGTTTTTCTAAGAATTTAAATTCTTTACTAGAATAACTTTCAATTCCAGCTATCTTATTTTCATCCAATTTAATTCTAAATATAATATCTGAGTAAGATGGATATACGTCAACACTATTTCCAATTGCTCTAAAAGTTCCTCTTTCTAGACTTTCAGTTGTTCTTGAATAAAATGCATTTACTAAACTCTTAATTAAAATTTGCCTATCCATTTTTGAGTTTTGATTTAAAAAAATTATTCCATTGTAATAATCATCAGGATTACCCATACCGTAGATACAAGAAACGGAAGAAACAACAATTATGTCTTTTCTACCAGAAAGTAGTGATGAAGTTGCTTTTAATCTGTATTTTTCTATCTCTTCATTAATTGACAAATCTTTCTCAATGTAAATGCCAGTAGATGGAATATATGCTTCTGGTTGATAATAATCATAATACGACACAAAATATTCTACACAATTGTTTGGGAAAAAAGATTTGAACTCGCTGAATAATTGAGCAGCAAGAGTTTTATTATGGCTAAGAACAAGTGTAGGTCTTCCAATTTCTTTAATTACATTGGCAACTGTGAATGTTTTTCCTGATCCAGTAACACCAAGTAAAGTTTGGTAAGGAAAATTATTATTCAATCCAGAGACTAGTTCATTAATTGCTTTTGGCTGATCACCAGTTGGTTTAAAATTTGATTCTAATTTAAAATTCATAATACTATATTTTCCAAATTTTCCAACTTTCAAGTGCTTGATTAATAAGCATTTCATGACCATTTAAGGTATTCGCACATTTTTTTTGGCATTTTTTCAAAAATATTGTCTGAACTGGATTATAGATTAAATCAATAGCAGTATGTGTTTCATTAACTTGATCATAATTAATATCAGGAAATTTATGAATATTATGAACCATTCCAAGTGTAGTTGTGTTAATTATAATATCGAAGTCAATCAAGTTATTTTTTTTAAGAAATTCATAATCAAATTTACTTCTTCTACTAATAACTAAGTATTCAATATTTAATTTTCTTAAGACATACTGTATACCTTTTGATGCCCCTCCATCTCCAAGTACTAAACATTTTTTATTAGCTGATAATTGTTTTTTATATGCTTTCATAAATCCTAAATAATCAGTATTAAAGCCAATCAAATCACTTCCTTCAACTTTAATTGTATTTATTGCACCAATTTTTAAAGAGACATCATCAATTTTATTAAGATATTTTTTTATTGATAATTTATATGGAGATGTTACATTTAAACCTATAATATTTTTTCTCTTGATATAATTACGTAATTGATCAATTCTGTTGATTTCAAGATTTACATATTCAATATTTTTAATGTTTTCTTTTTTTATTTTTTCATTAAAAAATTTTATTGAGAAAGAACTTGATAAATTTTTACCAACAAGCGCGATTCTTCTCATTTTTAATCTGAAGATCGATTTTCAATTAATGAAACTGATAAAAAACCAATGACCATGAGAACTAATGTTGAAATAAAGTAAATACTCGCATCAAATGGAAATTTATAGTTGTATGCCAATGTAATATCAAATAAAGATAAATCGATATTTCTGTTAACAGCCAATTTATCTTTGAAGGGCCATATAATATGTATTGAGCCAATCATAAATCCAGTTAAAATTGCAATGGTCTGATTTTTATATTTCTTCAATAAAAAAGCAATTGCGTGAGAAAAAATTAGAAGTCCAAGGACAGATCCAATTAAAAAAAGAGATAATATTTTGACATTTAAGTTTACTATAGATTCAACAAGTATAAGCTCATAATTACCCATTAAAATTAAAATAAATGAGCCGGAAAGACCAGGAAGTAACATACCAGAGGTTCCAATTGCACCACATAATAAAATGTATAAGGAGTTAGTATTTTCTGAACCAGATGCTCCAACTGTAAGTAAGTATGCTATAATTATGCCAGCGAAAAGTGAAAAAAATGTAGATAATCCCCATTTTTTTATTCTCTTACCGACATAATATATTGATGCAACAATCAATCCAAAAAATAAGGCCCAAATATGACTGGGATATCTTTCAAATAAAAACTCAAATAGTTTTGCAACGGAAAAAACACTTGCAATTGATCCTGAAAAGACAAAAGATATAAATTTAAGATTTACGTGTTTTGAAAAATCTTTAAATTTTAGATTTAAAATTAATTTTAATGCTCTATAGTTAAATGATTTTAATGAAAAAATTAAGTCTTCATAGATATTAGTTATTAATGCAATAGTACCACCTGAAACACCGGGAATAATATTTGCAATCCCCATAAAAAATCCTTTAAGAAATAATAAAAAATCTTTGTTCATTGGTGAAAAATATCTAATGTATCTGCTCTTAGTCCAAGCCTGAGGCACTCAAGTGCAATAACTTCGTCAGTAGAGATATTACCCAAATTCACATCTGTTCCTAATTTTCTAATAAACCATGACTGTTGAGCTTTAAGTGGAGTTTCCCAAATAATCTTGTTCGTGTCGATTTTGGAGACAATTAAATTAAATAGTTTTTCATCGATTTGGAAATTAGAGTTATACATGCCTGTGTTTCCTGATTCTCTTGATTCAGCAATGACTTTCCATGAACCTGAGCTGATTTCACTGGTCATCTGTTCAACCCAATCTTTATTTGATAAAGCATAGGAGTCAAGTTTAGATCCAACCTCAGAGATAACTTTGAACTCTCTACTTAATTGATTTATAATTTTACATTTTTCTTGATGATCTATTTTAATTGATCCATCAGAAATTTCAATAATATTTAATTCATGTTTTTTGTTAAATTTTATGAAATCATTAATTTTCTTCTTAAGAAAGAATAGTTCAAAAAGAGTTCCTCCAAAAAAGACATCTATTTTTTTTTCCTTGAAAATTTTTATTTTTTCCGCTAAATTTTTTGTGATTAATGAAGACCCAAATCCAATTTTAACCATATCAATATGATCACCTGCTTTTTCAACTAAACTCTCAGATTCTGCAAGGCTTAAACCTTTATCTATTACCATAGTTATACCGACGTTTCTTGGTTTTAATGGTCTTACGGGCAAGTTGATCATTTTTAACAATAATTTAATACAAATATAAATAACTATATCTCAATTTTATTTATTATAATTTTGTTAAAATTTAAATTATGACATTAATTAAATCAATTTCAGGAATTAGGGGGACTATTGGTGGTGATATAGGTAATTCACTCACTCCTAATGATGTTGTTAGTTTTGCTGCTGCGTACGCTGTTTGGATTAAATCAAAAAATCTTAACAATACTGTTATAATTGGAAGAGATGCCCGTGTTTCTGGTGAAATGATATCCAATTTAGTTTGTTCTACGCTACAGCTTTCTGGAATTGATGTTATAGATATTGGCTTATCTACAACACCTACTGTTGAAATTTCAGTACTTGAGAATAACTATTCGGGTGGAATTATAATAACGGCCAGTCATAATCCTAGAAATTGGAACGCATTAAAACTTCTTAATAGTAGTGGAGAGTTTATTTCAGCATCAGATGGCCACGAAATATTAAAAATAGCTTCAAATAAAACATTTGATTATGTTGATGTCTCTCTACTTGGCAAATATAAGCTTGATGAAAATTTTAACGATTTCCATATTGACAAAATATTAGACCTTGATCTAGTAAATAAAGAAGCAATCAAAAAAGCCAAATTAAATGTTGTCATTGATGCAGTGAATTCAACAGGAGGTTTTATGATTCCTAAACTACTAGAAAAGTTGGAAGTAAGCTATCATAAATTATATTGTGAGCCCAATGGCATTTTTCCACATAACCCAGAACCATTAGCGGAAAATCTGTCTGAAATTTCAACCCAGGTTGTAAACAATGGATCTCACTTAGGTTTAGTTGTTGATCCTGATGTTGATCGTCTTGCAATTGTTTGTGAAGATGGTTCAATGTTTGGTGAAGAATATACATTGGTTAGTGTGGCAGATTATATTCTTTCAAAGAAAAGAGGTTCAACTGTTTCAAATTTATCATCAACAAGAGCATTAAAAGATATTACCGAAAAATATGGATGTAATTATTTCCCTTCTGCAGTTGGTGAGGTTAATGTTGTTGAATGCATGAAAATCAACAATGCTGTTATTGGTGGGGAAGGAAATGGGGGAGTAATTTTACCGGATTTACACTATGGCAGAGATGCGCTAGTTGGAATTGCTTTATTTATATCACTTTACGCCGAGAAAGGTTTAAAAGCTAGTGTTTTAAGAGATAGTTATCCTAAGTATTATATGAAAAAAAATAAAGTTGAATTGGCTGATGAAAACAAAATTCAAAATGTACTTGATTATTTACTTTTAGAGTATGATTACGCTCACATCAACAAGATTGATGGTGTCAAATTTGATTTTGAAACTGGATGGGTACACGTTAGAAGATCAAATACTGAGCCAATAATTAGAATATATTCAGAATTTGACAACAAAGCTGATTTAGAAAAATTTTCTAAAGAATTTTTTAATAAAATTAATACCTTCTAGATGGATGTTTATTTTGATAATGCAGCTTCAACAATTATAACAAAAGAAGTTTTAGATGAAATGATTAAATGTCAAAAAGACATTTTTGCTAATCCATCATCAGTTCATAAGTTTGGTAGAAAAGCAAAAACTATTATTGAAAATTGTAGATCTATAATCTCTAGCAAACTTAAAACAAGTCCAGGTAATATATTCTTTACCTCTGGTGGAACTGAGGGAGATAATATGGCCATATTTAGTATTGCAAGAAGCAAAAAAATAAAAAATATAATTACCTCAAGAATTGAACATCCCGCTGTACTTCAACCCATTGAGTACTTAATGAAAAATGAAAAAATTATTTCCCATTTTGTTGACATTGATAAAAACGGCAATATCGATTATCAACACCTCAATAGTTTGTTGTCTAAATTTGAATCTAATACTCTAGTTAGTATAATGCATGCAAATAATGAAATTGGAATAATAAATGACATAAAAAAAATTGGAGAAATCTGTAAAAAAAATAATGCGCTTTTTCATTCAGATGCTGTACAGACAGTTTGTCATTATGAAATAGATTTATCAGAAATACATATCGATTCAATAACTGCATCTGCTCATAAATTTCATGGGCCAAAAGGAATAGGTTTTATATATCTCTCGGAGGATACAATGATTGGTCCCTATATTTTTGGTGGTGGTCAGGAAAGAAATATGAGAGCTGGTACAGAAAATATTTCATCTATTTTAGGAATGACCAAAGCATTTGAAATTGCCTATAAAAACTTGGAAGAAGAATCTAAATATATTTATAGTTTAAAAGAGTATATGGTCGAAAAATTAAAAAATGAATTTTCTGGTATTTCGTTTAATGGATTATCTGAATTATCAGATAAAAGTTTAAATACTGTCCTTTCAGTAAATTTTCCTAAATCAAAAAGTTCAGAAATGCTATTATTTAATCTTGACATTGCGGGTGTAATGTGCAGTGGTGGTAGTGCTTGTTCTTCAGGAACACAAATTAAATCCCCTGTTCTTTCTGAAATAAATCCTGAATTTGATGGAAAGACAGTTAGATTTTCATTTAGTAAATTGAATAGAAAAAAGGAAGTTGATTACACGATTGCTGTTCTTAAAAAACTTATTCTTTAATAATTATCTTTTTTATCCTAAAAGAATAATAAGCAATAATCAAAGTCATTATTGGACTAATTAGATTAAAAAAACAAAAAGGAAGATATGCTATAGTACTCACACCAAGAATAGCTGATTGAGTGGCTCCGCATGTGTTCCAGGGGACAAGAACAGATGTGACTGTTCCTGAATCTTCTAAAGTTCTACTAAGATTCAAGCTAGATAATTTATTTTCACTATAGTTTTTCTTAAAAATTTTACCATTAACTATAATTGACAAATACTGGTCAGCTGTTGTTACATTAAAAAATATGCAAGAAATTACAGTTTTAAAAACGATATTTTTATCATTATTACGATTTCCTTTTATAAATTCACTAATATCTTTAATTATTCCTGCACACTGCATCGATCCTCCAAATACCATGGCTGAAATAACAAGCCAAATTGTATTTAACATTCCACTCATACCAGAGTTGCTTAGTAATGAATTAAGTGTGTTATTTTCAGTAATTATAGAGAAGTTAGTAGTAATGGAAGATATTATTAAATAATATTCTGATTTGTTAAAATATGAATCAGATTTTACTAAAGTTTCTAGTAGCTCCTCTTGAAAAAAAAATGTACTTAGACATCCGAGTAAAACAGCAAAAAATAGTGAAGCTACAGCTGGTATCTTCTTAATTATCAGAAAAATTACCAATAAAGGAGTTAATAAAATTAATGGATTTATGTTAAATGTTTTATCTAGTGTTTTTTGTATATTACTGAGATCCTCTAATGAGCTGTTTTCATAATTTAATCCAATAATAAAAAATATTACTAACGTAATTACAAAAGATGGAATTGTGGTGTACGACATATATTTAATATGTTCAAAAATATCACTCTCAGTAACTGCAGAAGCTAAGTTTGTTGTGTCAGATAGTGGAGACATTTTATCACCAAAATATGATCCAGAAATAATTGCTCCAGCTGTTATTTCAGCAGGTACTGCTAAAACTTTACCAATTGCTAAGAGAGCAATTCCAATAGTAGCTATCGTACTCCAAGAACTTCCAATTGACAATGAAACTATTGCTGTGATAATACAAGTTGCAATTAAAAAGTAATTAACATTCAATAACTCAAGACCATAGTATACTAATGTGGGAATTATTCCTCCTATTAACCAAGAACCTGATAAGGCACCTATTAAAAGTAAAATAATCATTGCATTAGAGGTAGATTTTATACTATTTGAAATTGATTTGAAAATTTCTTTCCAGCTTTTATTTCTTCTTAATGCAATTGAGCATGCTAATGCAGCTGAAAAAAAAAGAGCAATTTGATTAGGCCCTGAAATTGAGTCATTTCCAAATTCTAATACATTTACTGATATTAAAATAATCAATAAAATAATAGGTGAAAAAGACTGAAGTAAATTTATTTTAGTCAATTAATTTCATCCTCCCTTTGATAGTAACCATATCCATATCCATATCCATATCCATATCCATATCCATATCCATATTTATTTTCACTAAAGTTATAGTCATTTACAATAAGATTTAGATTCTTAACTTCTTCGTTATTTTTTAAGTCATTAATTATACTAAATGACCCAAAATCAGAATATTTGTGTCTTAATATATATAAATTAATGTCTGAGTATCTCATAATGATTAGTGCATCTGTTACTAAACCAACTGGTGGGGTGTCAATAACTATGTAGTCATATGTTTTTTCTAATTTTTTGATGATATTTAGCATATTAAAACTGTCTAATAATTCAGCAGGATTGGGAGGTACAGGTCCAGATAAAATTAAGTCTAAATTATCAATTTCTGTTTTGTGTATAACACTTTTTAGTTTAGCCTTGTTTATTATTAAAGTGCTCAATCCTATATTATTATCAAAATTAAAGTCTTTATGTAATTTTGGTTTTCTTAAATCAGCTCCAATCAAAATTGTTTTTTTCCCAGAAATGGCTAAAACAGTAGCTAGATTTTTTGAGCAAAATGTTTTCCCTTCTCCTCCTTTAGTAGATGTTATACATATTATTTTTTTGTTTTTTACAGAACTTAAAAACTGTATATTGGTTCTTAATGATCTGAATGATTCAGAAAGTGCAGATTTTGATTTTTCTACTATTAGGTTGGAGTTTTCTGAGTTGTGACCAATTAATCCAAGTATGGGTACGTTTGTTCTTTTAGTAATGTCAGATTTAGTTAGTACAGAATTATTAAAAAAATCTTTTATAGATAAGTATAAAATTGGTACAAATAAAGTGCTGAAAAAAGCTAGAAAATATATTAATGATTTATTTGGGTAGACTGGGACATCACTATCTAATCTTGTGCTATCAATAATTTTGTGATCAGAATTTGTTCCAGCTTTTGCAAGAGAGGCTTCATATCTTTTTGTTTGTAAATATTTTGCAGTTTCTTGATTTAATTGTTGTTTTCTTTGCAAAATTAAATATGTCTTCTCGGCTTGTGGAAGGTTATCAATATTTTTATTGAAATTATTTAGTTGAGACTTTAACTCATTTTCATATATTTTTGCATTTGCAATTAAATTATTCACATTTTCAATTAATATTTCTTTTGTATTTCTTATTTGTTCATTTACCAAAATGTATGTCTGGTTTTTTGTGGTTGTAACAAAAGATAATTCTTTCTTTTTATTAAGT
>CACAMX010000006.1 GCA_902533655.1 uncultured Bacteroidota bacterium | reverse complement strand
TCTCAGGAAATTCTGCAATCAGAATGGTCAGAATTTATTAAAAAGCTGGAGGAAGATAAAGACACTAATTTAATGATTGCACTTTCAAACTTTGCTCCTAAATTAAAAGAAAATCATATTATAGAAGTTTATGTTTCAAATACATCCCAGAAAGAGATAGCCATTAGTAGATTAAACTTTATTAAAACCTATTTGAGTAAGAAACTAAATAATGATAAAATTCAAATCAATTTTGAAGTTACTGAACTAGATGATAAAAATAAAAAACCATACACGAATTCTGAAAAATTTAAAGAAATGGTCAATCAAAATCCTAACTTAGAAGAATTGAGGTCAAAATTTGACTTAGATTATGAGTATTAAAAATTTACAATTATGAAAAATAAGAACATTTTAACAACAATTTTAGTTATTGCATTGCTTTCAATATTTCTAATTAAATCCACCAATAATAATTTTTTTAAAATGAACTCAAAATATAAACTACAATCATTTAACTTGGAGCAAGATCCATTAAAAACAAAAATTTACACACTTGAAAATGGTCTTAAAGTTTTTTTAACTGAGTATAAAAATGCGCCAAGGCTACAAACATCAATTGCTGTGAGAGCTGGCAGTAAGCATGATCCATCAGATGCAACAGGCTTAGCACATTATTTAGAACATATGCTGTTTAAAGGAACTGACAAATATGGAACAATCAATTTTACTGAAGAAAAACCTTTACTTGACAATATTGAAGATTTGTATGAGGAATACAGAAAAGTTCCGATGTCAAATATCAGCGAAAGAGAAGAAATTTGGAATAAGATCGATTCATTATCAAATGAAGCAGCAAAATTTGCAATAGCTAATGAGTATGATAAAATGGTAAGTGGAATTGGAGCCAAAGGAACAAATGCTTACACCTCAAATGAGAAGACAGTTTATATTAATGACATACCTTCAAATCAAATTGAAAAGTGGTTGAAATTAGAGTCAGAGAGATTTAGAAACCCAATTTTTAGATTATTTCACACGGAACTTGAGACTGTATATGAAGAGAAAAATAGAGGTTTAGATGATGATGGAAGAAAACTTTTTTACGAAATGCTTGATGCTGTTTTTCCAAACCATCAATACGGACAGCAGACAACAATTGGAACAATTAAGCATTTAAAAAACCCCTCCTTAAAAGAGATCCAGAAATACTATGACAAATACTATGTGCCAAATAATATGGCTATTTGTATTTCTGGAGATTTCGAATCTGAGAGTATGATTAGATTAATTGATAAATATTTTGGAGGATTTGAATCGAAAGAAGTTCCGAATTTTGAGGTCATTAAAGAAAGACCAATCAAAAAAATTATTGAAAGATCTGTTGTAGGTCCACAAGCTGAAAGATTATACATTGCATTTAGATTTCCAGGTGCATCATCAAAAGATATTCATAAGCTCAGAATGGCTGATATGATTATGTCCAACAGAACCGCTGGTTTAATAGACTTAAACTTAAACCAAAGTCAAAAAATTATTGGGGGAGGATCATTTCCATTTATTTTAGAAGATTATTCAACTCATGTTTTTTATGGTAGCCCCAAGCAAAATCAAAATTTGAATGAAGTTAGAGACTTATTAATAAGTCAAATTGAGGAGTTAAAAAATGGAAAATTTCCTGACTGGCTCATGAAAGCGATTATTTCAGATTTGAAGCTAGAGCAAATTAAAAAGTATGAAAATAATCAAGGGAGAGCCAATGAGTATGTTGAAGCATTTACTCTTGGTATTGAATGGAGTGAATATATCCAAATGATTGATGAAATGTCAAAATTAACTAAGCAGGACATTATTGATTTTGCAAATCAATACTACAAAGACAACTATGCTGTAGTTTACAAAGAGCAAGGTGAGGATATAGTTGAAAAAGTTACTAAGCCTAACATTACTCCAGTTAGTGTAAATAGAGAAAGCAAAACAGATTTTCTAAACAGTTTATTATCTGAAGAAGTAAATGAGATTGAGCCAGTCTTTATTGATTTTGAAAACGATATTAACTATGGTAAAATAGACGAGGTCCCATTTCATTACATGAAGAATTTTGAGAATCAAAGATTTGAACTGACGTATGTATTTGAGGCTGGAACAAATGTTAATCCAGTAAATAAAATTGCATTTGAATATCTTCAGTTCTTGGGAACTGATTCAATAACTTCTAAGCAAAAGCAAGAGATTTTATATAAGTTAGGTTCTGAGATGTCATTCAACTGTAGTGACGATCAAGTTAAAATCAATATCTCAGGGCTTGACGAAAATTTTGAAGAGACTGTTAAATTTTTGGAAAGTTTTCTTAGCAATTTTAAGTCAGATGAAGAAGCATTGCAAAAGCTCAAAGAAGATATTTTGAAAAAAAGAAGTGACGCAAAGCTCAACAAACAAACAATTTTGTTTAATGCAATGGTAAATTTTGCTAAGTACGGTGAAAATTCCCCTTTTACTAACAAATTAACAAATGAATTTATTAATAATATTCAATCAATTGATTTAGTTAACAAAGTTAGAGATGTTTGTGCTTCCAAACATATAGTAAAGTATTATGGACCCCGAGATATTTCTGACGTAGAGAAGCAATTATTAATATTACACAAAAACAAATCTAACCTTAATGATATTGTAGATGCAAAAATTTTTACGGAGATTGAAAGAAAAACTCCAACTGTCTACTTTTTAGATTATGACATGAAGCAAGCAGAGGTTATTGTGATTTCAAAAAATGAGAAGTTAAATACGACTTTGATCCCAATATCAAGACTTCACAATGAGTATTTTGGAGGTGGGATGAGTTCAGTTATGTTTCAAGAACTTAGAGAATCACAAGCTCTTGCATACTCAGTTTATAGTACATTTACAACTCCAAGAAAAATAAATGATTCTCATTTTCAGCTTTCATATATCGGTACACAGGCCGATAAATTAGAGGAGGCAATGATGGGAATGATGAACTTATTAAAGGAAATGCCTAAATCTGAGGGAAATTTAAATGCTGCTAAGGAAGGTATTGTTCAAAAGATAAGAACTGAAAGAATAACTAAGTCAGCCATTATGAATTATATTGAAAGAGCCAAAAAGATGGGGCTTAGTTCTGATTCACGAAAAAATATTTTTGAAAATATTGAAAACTTTTCAATGGGTGATGTGGAAAATTTTCACAATGAAAAAATATCAAATCAGAATTATACTTATTTAGTTCTTGCTGACAAGAAGTCAATTAATTTTGAATTACTTTCCAAATATGGTAAAGTGGAATTTTTAACTTTGGAAAAAGTTTTTGGCTATTAAACAAACTGTATCATGAAAAAAATAAAAGTAGAGAATCCAATCGTTGAGCTTGATGGAGATGAAATGACAAGAATAATATGGAAATTTATTAAAGACAAGTTAATATTGCCATATATCGAAGTCGATATCAAGTATTTTGATCTTGGCATTCAAAGTAGAGATAAAACAAGTGACCAAATTACAGTTGATGCTGCTGAGGCGATAAAGAAGTATCAAGTTGGTATTAAATGTGCAACAATAACTCCTGATGAACAAAGAGTTGAGGAATTTCAACTTAAAGAAATGTGGAGATCACCTAATGGAACTATAAGAAACATCGTTGGTGGTACCGTTTTCAGAGAACCGATTATTTGCTCTAATGTTCCAAGATTGGTGCCAAATTGGAAATATCCAATTTGTATTGGAAGACATGCTTATGGGGACCAATACAAAGCAACTGATAAAGTTATAAGTGGAAAAGGAAAATTAAAGATGACATTCACAAGTACTGATGGAGAAACAAAAAGTTGGGATGTTTTCAATTTTGATGAAAGTGGCGGTGTAGCAATGTGTATGTATAATACGGATGAATCAATTTATGGTTTTGCTAGATCATGCTTTAACAGAGCAATCGATAAAAAATGGCCATTATATTTATCCACAAAAAACACAATTTTAAAAGCATATGATGGTAGATTTAAAGATATTTTTCATGAAGTTTTTGAAAGTGAATTTAAATCTAAGTTTCAAGAACTTAGTATTACATACGAGCATAGATTGATTGATGATATGGTTGCAGCAGCATTGAAATGGAATGGAAATTTTGTTTGGGCATGTAAAAACTATGATGGAGATGTTCAATCTGATACTGTAGCTCAAGGTTTTGGATCTTTAGGCTTGATGACATCAACACTTCTTACTCCTAATGGTAAAATAATGGAATCAGAAGCTGCTCATGGAACTGTTACAAGACACTACAGGCAACATATGGCTGGAAAAAAAACCTCCACTAATCCAATAGCTTCTATTTTTGCGTGGACAAGAGGCTTAGAGTTTAGAGGTAAATTAGACAATAATAATGACCTTATTGTTTTTTGTAAAAAATTAGAAGATGTTTGCATTGAAACAGTTGAATCTGGAGTTATGACAAAAGATTTAGCTCTTTGCATACATGGGAAGAATTTGAACCAATCGCATTATGTTAACACAGAAGAATTTTTACAAAAATTAGATGAAAATTTAATTAAAAAAATGAAGTCTTAATAAATATTGACCTCATTTTCTAATTTGATATCATAAGTATTAAGTACTTTTTCTGAAATAAAATTTGAAAATAAAAGCAATTCTTTTCCAGAAGCATTAGAGTGATTAATTATCACTAGCGCTTGTTTTTCATAGGTACCAGCATCTCCTTTTCTATAACCTTTCAACCCAATATTTTCAATTAACCATCCTGCAGATATTTTATAATTATTATTATCAATTTTAAAGTAGATTATGTCAGGATAATCTTTGGTTAGTTTATCAATTTTACTTGAGCTTACAATTGGATTTTTAAAAAAACTTCCTGCGTTGCCAATATTTTCTGGGTTAGGTAATTTGCTGTTTCGGATTTCAATTATAAAATTTGAAATATCCTCAGCCTTAAGCTCAGTTGATTTTTTTTGTACTAATTCTTTCAAAGTACCATAGCTTATAATTTTATTAAATTTCTTATTCAGCTTAAAATAAACATGAGTTATGATTACTTCATTTTTTAAAGATTTTTTAAAAATAGAATCTCTGTAGCCAAAATTACATTCAATTTTATTTTTCTTATCAATCTTTCTTTCTTTTATGTGATAAAATTCAACTTTTGATATAAAGTCTTTTACTTCAACCCCATATGCTCCTATATTTTGTATGGGAGCTGCACCAACACAGCCTGGAATCAATGATAAGTTTTCAATACCAGAGAGACCTATTTTCAATGTGTACAAAACAAATTTGTGCCAATTTTCACCTGCACCTACTCTTAACGTTAAAAAATCTTTATTATCTTCAACTTTTTCAATTCCTTTTATTTGGTTGTGAATGATTAACCCGTCATAATCTTTGGTAAATAAAATGTTACTTCCTCCACCTAAGACTAATATTTTTTTTAAAAATTGTTTTTTTTGGTTGAATAAAAAATTTATGTCATCGATTTTTTTAAGAGCATAATAGTATTTTGTTTTCACATCAACACCAAAGGAGTTTAAAGCCTTAAGATTATAATTTTTTAAAATCATTGACTCAAATTTTCTATTTTCTTCAATTTTTTGTTGCAGCATTCATATATTGTTCCCGATTGAGATTTTATAATGTCATAGTCATGAGTAGCTATAATTACAGAAGAGCCGTTAATATTAATTTTCTTAAGCAAGTTTACAATTTCAATTGATTTTTTTGGATCTAAATTACCTGTTGGTTCATCCGCTATTATCAAGCTCGGATTGTTTACAATTGCTCTAGCAATGCTAGCTCTTTGTTGTTCCCCTCCAGACAGTTCATAAGGTATTTTTTTTGCTTTTTCTTCCAAACCTACTTTCATTAAGGTGTCTCTTATCCTTTCATCTATTTCATTATTATTTTTCCAACCAATTGATTTTAATATAAATTTTAAATTTTCATGTATATTTCTGTCTTCAAGAAGTTTAAAGTCTTGAAAAATTATACCTAAATTTCTTCGAAGTTCCTGAATTTTTGGTTTGTTGATATTATTCAAATTGAAATTATCCACTTTTGCTGTTCCCTCTAAAAATTTTTGTGAACAGTATAAACATCTTAAAAAAGTACTTTTTCCACTTCCAGTTTCACCTATGATGTAAACAAATTCTCCTTTTTTCATTTCAAAGTTAAAATTCTCTAAAACTTTAATCTCATTAATTGAAATTGAAGCCCCTTTAATTTCAATAATATTTTCACTCATATGTATTATAATTTATAGATTTTACCAAATGAGGTTTTATTGATGCCATCAATAATCTTTTGTTTGTATTTTATTAGATTATTTTTTTCTATACCTTTTTCAACTTGAGAGAGTCTGAAATAAGCTATTAAAGTCATTTTTTTATCTCTGATTTGGACAAAATCTGGAATTTTTTCAGTGCCTTTTATTTTTAATAGATACATTTCATTACAAATAAAAAAAAATAAGTTCTTAAATTTTATGCTAACACTTCTAATTGTTAAAAAATGATGTTGAAAACTAAAAAAAGAGTTTTTTTTATAAAACTACATTATATTTATTTTTAGTTTTATTTAAAGTTTGAAAAAAGCTTACTTACTTTTAGTTCTGTTCCTTTTGTTGAATTTTTCCTCAAAAAGCCAACAATTGCAAATTGCAATGGAGCTTTATCAAAGCCAAAACTACATCCAAGCAATAAATATTTTAGAACATTTAGAGGAGAGTGATAAACAATTATTTTATTTATCTAAATGTTATGAAAATATTTCATTAGAAAAGTCAAGGGATTTAAAAATTTATTTCATTGAAAATTTTAAAAATTCAATTTTTATTGATGATATTCACTCTTCCTTAGCAAATATTCAATACAATAGTTTAGAGCACTCCAGTTGTATTGATAATTATTTAAAAATTTCAAGAGAACTCACCCAAAAAGAAAGATTTCAGCTGGCATACGCTTTTTTTGTTCTGCAAGAATATGATAAGTCATCATTAATATTTAAAAAATTAATGAGTGAAAAATCTGTTTACAAGCCTAGCTCAACTTACTATTTTTCACATATTCAATATAAAAAATCTCTTTATGAATCAGCACTAAATGGATTTGAGTCCTTAGCCAGTGAAGAAAAATTCTCAGCAATATCTCCATATTATATTGTTCAAATTCTATTTAAACAAGAAAAATTTGAAAGACTACTAGACTACATTTCAATCAATTTGAATGATATTATCCCAACAAGAAAATCAGAGGTTTATAGAATAATGGCAGAATCATATTATCAACTTAAAGATTATCAAAATTCAGCAGTTTATTATCAAAAATATATGGAGTATGAAGATATCAATAATAGTCTAGAACTGTTACAAGTTGGCCACTTGTATTTTGAACTGTCAGATTACATGAATGCGATTAAATATTTGGAAAAAATCATTGTTGCTAATGATACAATATCACAAAAATCAAATTATTTTTTAGCACAGTCCTATATCAAAGTAGACAAAAAAAAATATGCGCTAAATGCATTTAGACAATGTGTCAAAAGTGATGTTGATAAAAAAATATATGAGGAATCATATTACAACTTAACTAAGCTAGCATTTGAAGTAAATTCAAAAAATGATGATGTATTAAAAATTCTTTCAGATTTTCTTCAAAAATTTCCTAACTCAATTTATTATAAAGAAATTGAAGATTTAACTTTGAAATTTTATTTTAATTCAAAGAATTATAAAAAAATTTATGAAAATTTATTAGCCAAGAATAATTTAAGTGATTATGAGAGAAAACAATTTTATAAATCTGCACTCCAATTAGCAATTCAATCATATAATACAAAGGATTTTAAAAAAGCAATAGTTTTTTTAGAAGAATCGAAAAGTTCGGAAGATATTATCATAAGTTATCTTTCAAAATATTGGCTGGCTGATAGCTATTATCAGATTAATAATTTTAAACAAAGTATTTATCATTTTAATGAAATAAAAATGCTCAGCTTTACGGGGTTTGAAGAATTTCATGAAAAAACATACTATAATCTAGGCTATAATTACACTAAACTAAGAGACTTCGTAAACTCAGAAAAAGAATTTAAACTCTTTATTACTAAATCAAGAGATGAAAAAAGAAAAGTTGATGCAACATTAAGACTTGCCGATGCAATGTTCATGCAAAAAAAATATAGCCTAGCATCTTCGTACTATTCTAATTTTTCATCAACAAGTGACTTTGACGTAGATTATGCATTATATCAAAACTCTCTTTGCTTTTCTCTTCTAAGTGATTTTGAAAAGCAAAGAGAATCACTTCAACAAATCATACAAAATTTTCCTAATTCTAGATATTACTTCCAAAGTCTGTTTGATGATGCTAAATTAGATTATCAAAATCAAAGTTCTGATAAAGCAAAAGAAACCCTTCAAAAAATTATTGAAAGTCAAGCTAATAATGAAATAGTAGCCAAGTCAATACTTCTCAAAGGAAATATTGAGTTTAATGAAGGTATGATTGATAAAGCCATGCAAACGTTTAAATTAGTTATAGAAAATTATGACCAAACTAGTAGTCTTTTAAACTCAATTAGTGCACTTAAATCTTCATATCTTTTGACAGGAAATATTGATAATTATCTAAAATACATAAGTACTATCTCGAGTATTGTTATCAGCAAAAGTGAGCAAGATTCTTTATCATACAGTGCTGCTATGATTAAATATAATGATAGAGATTATCAATCTGCAATATCAGCATTTAAAAGTTATTTAAAGATCAATGAAAACGGTTTCTTTGTTGATGATGTTATTTTCAACCTCAGTCAATGTTTTCTATCAACGAATGACACGTTAAGTGCAGAAAAATATTTTTTAAGAATTTTCGACAAAAGAAATGAAGCTTATTTAGAAGAGTCTTGTAAATTTCTTGCCAGAAATTATTATTCAAAAAAACAATACAAGAGATCAGAAAAGTTTTACATTGAACTAGCCAATATAGCCAATGACAATTCAACTGAAAGAGAATCTAAAATTAGGCTAATGTTGATATATAAAGACTCAATAAATTTAAAATCTATGAAATATGCAGAAGAGGTTTTAAAAATAAAAAAAACAGATACTTGGGTCAAAGGAAAAGCAAGTATGATGATTGCAAGATACAGTAATAGCAATTCAAATTATAACAAAGCTCGTATATTTTATACTAATGCTGATTCATTATTAAACAAAACTGAGGCATCTGAGGCAAAATATATGCTCATTTTCTATGAATTTTTAGATGAAAATTTTCAGAAATGTGAAAGTATGATTTATGACTTTAGCGAAAATTATCTTGATGATTATTACATCGCTAAATCATTCATATTACTTTCAGATATTTTAGTTAATCAAGGAAACGTTTTTCAATCAAAAGCAACTCTTGAAAGTATATTGAACAATTTTGAACCAAATAGCGATATTTATATTTTAGCAAGTAAAAAACTGGAGGACGTGATTAGTAACGAAATTGAACTGAAAACAAAAACTGAAAATAGTTCAGAGTATAGGTTCTTGTTAGATATTGAAAGCTATGATTATGATAAATTATTTGAAATTGAATAATAATAAAATTAATGATTAGAAACACTTTAATTTTTTTGCTTCTCTCCAATATAGTTTTTGGTCAAAATCTGAAAGACACTAAAATTAATGTTAGTAAGAAATATAACCCTAGCGTAACTGATGCTAATAGATTAGATGATCAGGCTGTTTATGTGGATACAATCAAAATCAAAAATACCTTTGACTATGACTTCATAAGCATGCAAATTAAAACTAAGCCTATTATAAGACCACTCAAGCCAGCACTAGTAAAAAACCAGAAGTTTTCGTATAATAATTTTAATAAAATTGAACTTTCATTAGGAAATAAATTTTTTTCTGATGCTAAGCTTAATTTTTCAAAAAAAATAAGAGAAAAACTGTTCTTTGGAATTGCATCATCAAATAACAGAACTAGATACAAAATTATTGATGACACAAATATTAAAAAAAATAATTTTTTCTTTAACGCTTTCGCAAATTCTGAGATTAAGAAAAATGACATAACTGTTAATTTTCATTTTTTCAGTAATATGAATACCACTGATGAATCAATAACTAGTGCTTATAACGAAAAATCAGAATTTAATTTTAATCACGCTGTTTTTGATGTAAAAGTCCAAGATAAATTTTTGTACCGCAAATCAATAAGTCATATTACAAGTTTTTCATATGAGTCATTATTTTCTGAAATTAATAATTACGAATCAGATGAGAATATTTTAAAATTTGAATCACAGCTTTCAACAAAAATATATCAGCTGGACAGTTACTTTGATATGACTTTAGATGATTATAGGTTTGGTAAATACTCATCATCTGATGAGCTAGTTATTACATTTACTCCATCTGTAAATGTTGAAATCTTTTCTTTTGACGCTAACATTGGTGTTGGATTTGATTATTTTCAAAATGAAAAGATTTTTGATGTTTTTCCAATAATTGAAATAAGTAAAGTTTTAGTTCCAAAAATATCAGAAGTTAGTTTTGGAACTAAAAATGATTATCATAGAAATTACTTAATTAATAACTATCTTATTAACCCACTTTTAGATATTGATGATACCCACATTAAAAATTCAGAATCAAAGCTTATATATCTCGAATTTTTTAATAAACTATCAAAAGGTCAGTTCATTAACATTTACTCGGATTTTGGATACTACGAAAATTTTATGAACTATGAAAATATTCTAACCGCCCCAAACACTACTTTTGAGTATAACTACACTGACTTATGGCAATCTAGTTCAACGATAAAATATTCAAATATGATTAATCATTTTACAAAACTGAATTTTGATTTGTCATACCAGTACCGAACAATTCAAAATCTTTCAAATATTTCTAATGTTCAGGCTAATCTCTATTCAGAAATAAACCTAAAAAATAAAATAATAGTTAGTCCAATAGTAAATTATCAATCTCCGAAAAAATCTTTCATTGCTAATAGTGAGTATGAACTAGAAGAAATTATGAATATCAATATTCATTCATTTTATTCATTAAACAATCAAATTGATTTTAACATCAAATTGAATAATATTTTGAACTCTAAGACCGAAGTGTTTAGAAATATTAAACAAATTGGTTTTAACATGTCATTAGGATTCAAGTACAAATTTTAGTGTTTTTGTTAAATATATTGTTAATAAACTCTACTCTTTTTTTTGCATAAAAAATGCTCTAGGAAAAGCTAAAAGTTATATTTGTATTAAAGAAGAAAATTATGACTGAAAATCCAGATTCAACTCAAAATTACGGTGCCAGTAATATTCAGGTTCTAGAGGGCCTTGAGGCTGTCAGAAAAAGACCGGCTATGTACATTGGTGATGTTGGCCAAAAAGGTCTTCACCATTTAGTATATGAAGTAGTTGATAACTCAATCGATGAGGCTTTAGCTGGACATTGCTCTCACATTGATGTTTTTATAAATGAAGATAATTCTATTACCGTTGGTGATAATGGTAGAGGTATTCCAACAGCAATTCATGAAAAAGAAAAAAAATCAGCACTTGAAGTTGTTATGACCGTTTTGCACGCTGGTGGAAAATTTGACAAAGGCTCTTATAAAGTATCTGGGGGTTTGCATGGAGTTGGTGTCTCATGTGTTAATGCATTGTCAACTCATCTTAGAGTTGAAGTTCATCGCGAAGGCAAAGTTTTTGAACAGGAGTATAGTATTGGTGTTCCACAATATGACGTAAGAGAAATTGGCACATCTGATAAGACTGGAACTATTGTAACCTTCAAGCCAGATGATTCAATCTTTCTGGATACAATTTATCATTATGATATTTTAGCGGCTAGACTTCGAGAATTATCTTTCTTAAATAAAGGCATTCATTTGAGCATTACAGATAAAAGAAGAACTATTGAAGGTACTGAAGATTTTGTGAATGAAAAGTTTTTTTCTGAGGGTGGCTTAAAAGAGTTTGTTCAATTTTTAGATTCCACAAGAGATCCAATTCTCGATGATGTAATTTATGTTGATGGAAATAAAGATGATGTTCCAGTTGAAGTAGCAATGATATATAATAGCTCCTACACTGAAAATATACATTCTTATGTAAATAATATTAACACACATGAAGGAGGCACGCATCTTGCAGGCTTCAGAAGAGCGCTTACAAGAACACTTAAAAAATATGCAGAAAGTTCCGGTATGCTTGACAAAGTCAAATTTGAAATCAGTGGTGATGACTTTAGAGAAGGGTTGACAGGAGTTATTTCTGTAAAGGTTATGGAGCCTCAATTTGAAGGACAAACAAAAACAAAGTTAGGTAATAAAGAAGTTACGGGTGCAGTTGATAAAGCAGTTGGAGAAATGTTAACAAATTACTTAGAGGAGAATCCAAAGCAAGCTAAATTAATTGTTCAAAAAGTAATATTGGCTGCTACAGCAAGAAATGCTGCTAGAAAAGCAAGAGAATTAGTTCAAAGAAAAAATGTACTATCAGGTTCTGGTCTTCCTGGAAAATTAGCAGATTGTTCAGAAAAAGATCCTCATAAATGTGAAATATTTTTAGTTGAGGGAGATTCAGCAGGAGGAACAGCAAAGCAGGGAAGAAACAGACATTTTCAGGCCATAATGCCATTAAGAGGTAAGATATTAAATGTTGAAAAGGCTATGCAACATAAAGTTTTTGAAAATGAAGAGATAAAAAACATGTTTACGGCTCTAGGTGTTTCAATTGGAACGGAAGAAGATGAAAGAGCATTAAATATTGAAAAGTTGAGATATCATAAAATAGTTGTTATGACTGACGCTGACATAGACGGTTCACACATTGCTACATTGCTACTTACTTTCTTTTTTAGATACTTGAAAGAGCTCATAGAAAATGGTTATGTATATATAGCTACACCCCCACTATATCTTTTAAAAAGAGGCAAGGATATGAGATATTGTTGGGATGAAAATCAAAGAGAAAGAATAATTGAGGAAATGAAAAAAGGCCAGGATGTTAATATTTCAATACAAAGATACAAAGGTCTTGGTGAAATGAATGCTGATCAATTGTGGCAAACAACAATGAATCCAGAGTATAGAACACTAAAGCAGGTTACACTTGATAGCGCTGCTGAGGCAGATAGAGTGTTTTCAATGTTAATGGGAGATGAAGTACCACCTAGAAGAGAGTTTATCGAAGCAAATGCGAAATATGCTAATATTGATGTTTAATAAAGAAAAATGAAAGTTACTATTGTAGGTGCTGGCGCAGTAGGAGCAAGCTGCGCAGAATACATTGCACTTAAAAATTTTTGCTCTGAAGTCGTTTTAATTGATATTAAAGACGGCTTCGCTGAAGGAAAATCAATGGATTTAATGCAGACAGCATCATTAAATAATTTTGATACAAGAATTATTGGTACTACCAATGATTATTCATATTCAAAGGATAGTAGAGTTGCTGTTATAACATCAGGAATTCCAAGAAAACCAGGAATGACCAGAGAAGAGCTAATAGGAATAAACGCTAGTATTGTCAAAAAAGTGACTGAAAACTTACTTAAGTACTCTCCTAATTGTATAATTATTGTAGTAAGTAATCCTATGGATACCATGACGTATCTATTGCACAAAGAATTTAAAATAAATAAAAATAAAGTTATTGGAATGGGAGGAGCTTTAGATTCTGCTAGATTCAAATACAGATTATCTGAAGCATTAAATTGTCCTGCATCTGACGTTGAAGGGTTAGTGATTGGAGCACATTCAGATGTAGGAATGATACCATTGGATAGAATAGCAACATACAAAGGTGTATCAGTTAGAGAATTGTTAAGTGTAGATTCATTAAAAAACTTAGTTAATGAAACTAAAGTTGGCGGTGCAACCTTAACAGGATTACTTGGAACATCTGCATGGTATGCACCTGGTGCAGCTGTTTCATCTATTGTTCAATCAATAATATGTAATCAACATAAATTATTTACTTGCTCTGCTTATTTGAATGGTGAGTATAGTTTAAGTAACCTATGTATAGGCGTTCCTGTAATTATTGGATCAAATGGTATTGAAAAGATTATAAATTTAGAATTAGATCACACTGAAAAAAAATTATTATTGAATTCTGCTGAAGCAGTGTTATCAACTAATAAATTGTTAGATACGATTAATTTGTAAAAATTATTTATTTTTGTTTTTTTAAAGAGATTATGAAAAAAAACACCCATCCAGAAAATTATAGAATGTGCGTTTTTAAAGACGTATCTACAGATTTTGCAATTTTGACAAGATCATGTGCCGAAAGTAATGAGACGATTAAATGGGAAGACGGACAAGACTATCCCTTAATAAAGATGGAAATATCATCCGACTCACATCCTTTTTACACAGGTAAAACAAAGCTAGTAGATACTGCTGGAAGGATTGATAAATTTAAAACTAAATATCAAAATTTTAAAAAATAATCTTATTGGTAATTTAGTGTCAATCAATTTTTTCAAATGAATTTAATTCTTTTTGACAAAAATCCCAAAAATTTCTATCCTTTAAGTTTTACGAGGCCGATTTCTGAATTCAGAGTAGGTATATTAACCATAAAACAAAAATGGAGTAGGTTTTATGATAATGTCAGTTATTTAAGTGAAGATTTCTTAAATGAAATCTTTGCAAAAAAAACTGAAAAAAATAATCTTTGGGTAGACTCAACCATATTACCGAATGAAAATCTGATAATTGAATTAAATTCACTTAAAAATGGAGAAGCACTTTTTAAAGACAGTACTCTAATTGGATTTAACTCTGAAAAATTTACATTAGAAAAATTATATCACAGAAAAACCTCATTAGATATACAAAAGCTCAATTATTTATCAGATATTTTTTTACTAAACTCTAGTGAAATTATTAGTGATTTTAATTTTGTTAAAAAAAAGGAAAACTCTGTAATGGAAAGAAAAATGCTTGATATTTATGGAGATAAAAAAAATATTTATATTCATCCCGAAGCTAAAGTTAGAAACGCGACTTTAAATTGTGAAAATGGACCTATTTTTATTGACAAGGACTGTGAAATAATGGAAAGTGTTAATATTAGAGGACCTTTTTCTATTAACAAATCATCTGTTGTAAAAATGGGTGCTAAAATATATGAGGGATGCTCTATAGGACCTTTTTGTAAAATTGGAGGTGAGTTAAACAATAGTGTTTTTTTTGGTTACTCATCTAAGTCTCATGATGGTTTT
Organism: uncultured Bacteroidota bacterium; assembly: GCA_902533655.1. Classification (GTDB taxonomy): domain Bacteria; phylum Bacteroidota; class Bacteroidia; order Flavobacteriales; family BACL11. Next base: position 20,091 of record CACAMX010000006.1, on the reverse strand, counting down.
ATTGGAAATTCAGTTATTGGAGAGTGGTGCAATCTTGGGGCTGATACAAATAATTCTAACTTAAAAAATAACTATACTAATGTTAAATTATGGAATTATGAGAAAGATAGTTTCATAAACACACGACTTCAATTTTGTGGAATGATCATGGGAGATCATTCTAAAACAGCTATTAATACAATGATAAATACTGGAACATCTATAGGAGTGGGTGTAAACTTGTTTGGTGCAGGATTTACAAGAAATTTCATCCCTTCTTTTAGTTGGGGAGGTAGCAAAGGTTTCATTGAACATAATTTTAATATGTTTATCGAAACATCTGCTAGAGTTATGAAAAGGAGAAATAAAAATTTAGATGAAAAACAATTTAGACTATATGAAACAATCTTTGACATGACAAAACGCTATAGAAATAATTAGTACAACTGTCAATATTTCTTTTTTTTAATGATGGCATTATTTTTGTGTAGTATTAATATAAATAGTTAAAATGAACGATATTTTAAATAATCAAGAATTCGAAAAGATATGTCATTTACTTGAGTGTGATCATGCAGAACTCAAGAATTTACTTGATGATTCAAAAAAAATAAATGAATCATCAAAAACAGTCTATCAAAAAATTATGAAAATTTTACAAAAAGGTGCAAATGTGAGAGAAGCAACATTGCTAGGTGTTTTGTGTGGATATTCATTTGGATATAATGATGCCAAAACAAAAATTGAGGAAGAAATGAAAAATAGACTTTTCAATGCATTTAAAAATAGTAATCACTAACCAAAATGATTGACTATAACAACTTTTTTGTACAAAACTCTAAAGAATCAAAGGGTGATTTCTTTCCTTTAATGAGTAATGAGGATGAAGAAAAAATTGGTAAAGAATCAACCCCAAACACACTACCAATACTTCCATTAAAAAATACAGTTTTATTTCCTGGAGTAATTATTCCAATTACAATTGGCAGAGATAAATCAGTCAAACTAATAAGAGACTCTGAAAAATTAAATAGTAAAATAGGCGTATTGTCCCAAAAGGATCCTAATATCGAAGTTCCAAACATAAAAGATTTAAATCAGATTGGAACAGTTGCTCAGATATTAAAAACTTTAAAAATGCCTGATGGAAACATAACTGCTATAATACAAGGTAGAAAGAGATTTAGAGTTCAAAATATTTTGAAAGAAGAACCATACCTCACTGCAGGTGTAGTTGAAATTAATGATAAAAAATATCAAAAAAATAAAAATTCAGACGCATTAGTCTCTTCTATTAGAGACCTAGCTTTAAAAATAATTGAAGAATCTCCAAACATTCCGACAGAAGCCAATATTGCACTTAAAAATATTAAAAGTTCCTCCTTTTTAATAAATTTTGTCTCCTCAAATATGAATATTGACTTAGAAAAAAAACAAAGCTTATTAGAAGAAATTGATTTTGACAAAAGAGCTAATTCTATTCTTGAACACCTAACAAATGAATTACAGATTTTGGAAATGAAAAATAAGATTCAATCCAAAGTCAAAATTGATCTAGATAAACAACAAAAAGAATACTTATTAAATCAACAATTAAAAGCTATTAAAGAAGAGCTTGGAGAGAGTAGTTCCATAAAAGAAATCGAGGAACTGGCTAGACTATCAATAGATAAAAAATGGTCTATCGAGGTTAAAGATTTGTTCGATAAAGAATTAAAGAAATTGAAAAGAATGAACCCATCAATGACGGACTATTCTATACAAAGAAGTTACTTAGAACTAATTCTTGATTTACCTTGGAACGAATTCACTGATGATAATTTTGATATAAAAAAATCGCAAGAAACTCTTGATAGTGATCACTTTGGGCTTGAAGAAGTTAAAGAAAGAATTATTGAATATTTAGCAGTTTTGAAACTTAAAAAAAATATGAAATCTCCAATAATTTGTTTGTATGGCCCACCGGGTGTTGGGAAAACATCATTGGGAAAGTCAATTGCAAGATCTTTAAACAGAAAATATGCAAGGATTTCGTTAGGTGGTTTGAGGGATGAGGCAGAAATCAGAGGTCATAGAAAAACATATATTGGTGCAATGCCAGGAAGAATTATAAAATCAATCAAAAAAACTAATTCATCTAACCCTGTTTTTGTGTTAGATGAAATTGATAAGTTAAACAGAGACATGCATGGTGACCCTTCCTCAGCATTATTAGAAGTACTTGATCCGGAACAAAATGAAAGCTTCTATGACAATTATCTTGAAATCGGTTATGATTTATCTAAAGTTTTATTTATCGCAACTGCCAACTCATTAGTTGAAGTACACCCTGCACTCAGAGACAGAATGGAAATCATTGAAATTAACGGATATACTGTTGAGGAAAAGATACAAATAGCCAAGAGACACTTAATTCCAAAACAAATTTTAAATCATGGAATAAAAAAAACTGATTTAAACTTAAATGTTAAAGTTATAGAGAAAATAATAGACAACTACACAAAAGAATCAGGTGTAAGAACTTTAGAAAAAGTTATTGCCAAAGTCACAAGATATGTTGCAAAATCAATAGCAACAAAAGAATCATATATTGACTCGCCTAATTTGAATGAATTAGAGATAATTCTTGGTTCACCAAAACATGTCAGAAGTAAGTCTGACAGCTTTATAATTCCAGGTGTAGTCACTGGATTAGCGTGGACAAAAGTAGGAGGAGATATTCTATTCATTGAGTCGACATTAAGTAAAGGGAAAGGAAAGATGACGTTAACTGGAAATTTAGGCAAAGTTATGAAAGAAAGTGCAACAATTGCTTTACAATATCTTAAATCAAATTTCATAAGATTTAAACTTAATTTTTCAGTTTTTGAGAATTGGGATATTCATATACATGTTCCAGAAGGGGCAACTCCTAAGGATGGACCATCCGCTGGGATAACTATCTTCACCTCTTTACTATCAGTCTTTTCACAAAGAAAAATAAAAAAAAGTTTTGCTTTGACTGGAGAAATTACATTAAGAGGTAGAGTTACTGCAGTAGGTGGAATTAAAGAAAAGATATTAGCAGCAAAGAGATCTGGATACAAAAATATTGTTTTGTCAGATCAAAACAAAAAAGATGTTCATGAAATCAAATCTGATTACTTAAAAGGCTTAAATTTTCATTTCATTTCTAATATGAATGAAATTTTTGATTTATGTTTAGAGAAGAAGAAGTATAAAAACTATATTGATCTTTAATCAATAAATGAGAATCATATTCATCCTAATTTTTCTTTTATGTATTTTTTTTTCATATTCTCAAGTGTTTTCATTTTTTGAAACTGAACATTCAACTACATCATTAAGTCTCGGAGGTGATATAATTACTAAACTAGATGATGTCTCCTTAACTTATAAGACACCATCACTTTTAAATCAATCTCACAAAAATAGTATTGGGTTTGACTATGTTAATTATTCAAACCAAATTCAATTATTTTCATTTATTTACGCAAATGAGTTCAAAAATTTTGGCATGTACAACATTGGTCTAAAGAATATGAGTTATGGAAATTTCCAAGGCTTTGATATAAATGGTTTTCAAACACAGGAATTTCAACCAAATGATATTATATTTTTTACTGGTCTAAATAAGATGATTTTCAAAAATATTACCATTGGTGTTAACTTAGAATTATTAAATTCAAATTATGAAATTTATGATGCAACAGCTATCGTATCAAATACTTCACTTTCTTACAATAACATAAAGAAAAAATTAATTATTTCAATGTCATTAAATAATTTTGGAAAACAAATTGATAGCTATACAAATAACAAAGATAGAATTCCATTGTCTCTAAATTTTGGAATTAGTAAATCTTTAAAACACTTACCATTCACTTATTATTTGTCAATACACGATATGCAAAAATTTGACATTAGTGGTCCGGTACAAGCCACTCAGAGTTACCGAAATGATGAAACAATACTAAAAAAAATGTTTTATCATGTAAATATTGGAGGGGAATTAAACCCACTTAAAAAAAATTTTTTCTTAAGATTTGGTTTTAATTTCCAAAAAAGGTATCAAATGATAATTAGAAATAGACCTCAACTTATTGGTTTCTCAACTGGAGTTGGTATTAAAATTTCTCAATTCACACTCGATTATGCAATTATTTCCAATCATTTATCTTCATTTTCAAATAGTTTTAGTCTTAAAATGAATTTGAGTAGTTTTGTGATTAGTGGCAAAAAAAATTAATATAGCAATTGATGGATATTCATCTTCAGGTAAGAGTAGCTTAGCAAAGGCAATAGCAAAAGAGTACGATATGAAATACATTGACACAGGAGCAATGTATAGGTCAATAACATATTTTCTTTTAGAAAACTCTGTTGATAGTTTTAACTTTGAGACAAGTAATGATAAAATAAATGAATTAATCAAAAATTGCAATATTGAATACAGTTATGATGTTGAAAGTAGTATGTCTAAAACTATTCTCAATGGTAAAATGTGTGATGATGAAATCAGAAAAAAGAGTGTCTCTGAATTCGTTAGCATTGTAAGTAAATCAAAAAAAATAAGAGATTTCATGATAAAAAAACAAAAACAAATTGCATTTGATAAAAATGTTGTTATGGATGGAAGAGATATTGGAACAGTTGTTATAAAAAATGCAGAGTTAAAGTTTTTTGTTTATGCAGATCTTTATGTTAGAGCAAAAAGAAGATTTAAACAACAGAATGATGAGTCACAAACATTGGATGATATTATTGAAAATTTAAAATTTAGAGATAATCATGACAGTCAAAGACTAAACTCACCATTAAAAAAAGCAAAAGACTCTATAGTTATAAATAATACAAATATTAATTTTGAAGAACTAAAAAGGCAAGTATTTACAATAATCAAAAAAAACTGTTTTGAAAATCACAATTGATGAAAATTCTGGATTTTGCTTTGGCGTAGTGTATGCAATTGAAATGGCAGAAAATATTTTAAAAAAAGGAGATAAATTATTTTGTTTAGGAGACATTGTTCACAACGATATGGAAGTTAAGAGACTTAAAAAATTAGGTTTAGAAATAATTAATCACAACATGTTAAAAGAAATAAAAAATGCAAGTGTATTAATTAGAGCTCATGGTGAACCACCTGAAACATATGAACTTGCTCTTAAAAATAACATTAAATTAATTGATGCATCATGTCCTGTAGTTTTAAAATTGCAAAACCAAATAAAAAATGGATACAAAGAAATTAAAGAAATAGACGGCCAAATTGTTATTTATGGTAAGAAAGGTCATGCTGAGGTCACAGGCCTAATAGGACAAACTAACGGAAACGCAATTATTGTTGAAAATTACAATGATATAGATAAGATCGATTTCACAAAACCCATATCAATATATTCTCAAACTACAAAAAGCCCAAAAGCATATTCTGAGATCGTTAGTGAAATAAGAAAAAGATCAAATTTAGAATTAAAATTTATTGTAAAAGATACTTTGTGTAGACAAGTTTCCAGCAGAGAGCCACAATTACAAAAGTTTTCAAATGAAAACCAAGTAATAATTTTTGTTAGCGGGAAAAAAAGCTCTAATGGTAAAATGTTATATAATTCATGCAAAAAAGAAAATCCTAATTCATATTTCATTTCTGACACTAATGAACTAAACCCAAAATGGTTCAAACAAAAGTCCTCAGTTGGTATTTGTGGAGCTACATCAACTCCTTTATGGTTGATGGAAAAAGTTGCTAGAAAAATTTCAGATATATCTACATAATTTAATAAATTTGCACCGCAAAACTGTTTGTTAAGGAAATATATATGTAAAATTTCTCTTTTGGATTCAGTAAATCCTTATAACCAAAAGATACAAAAAAAAACCAATGGCAAAGAAATCACAAAATGTCGATACAGATAACTCACTGTCCACAATCGACAATTCGGTACAACATAAAGACAATGAAATTAATGAAAAACAATCACCAGTTGTTGAAACGCTAGAAACATCTGCCAGCAAGCAAACAGCGAGTAAAGGATCTAAGAAAGTTGAAGATTCAGTTGAAGATGATAAATCTTTAGAGAAATTAGAAAAAATTCCACAAAATAATATCGAATTACAACTTGAACAGGAAGATAACTACACTGCTGATGAATTTGAAACACTTTCAAAGATGTACAGTGAAACTTTACCTGTTATAGAAGACAAACAAGTTTTAAATGGTACTGTCGTTAGAATTACTGAAAAAGTCGTTGTCGTTGATATTAATTTTAAATCTGATGGTGTAATCAATTCATCAGAATTTAAATATAACAAAGATCTCAAAATTGGAGATTTAGTTGAAGTGTTAGTTGAACAACAAGAAGATAAATTGGGTCAGCTTAAACTCTCTCATCGAAGAGCAAGAATATTACAAGCTTGGAAAAAGGTAAATATTGCACAAGAAACAGGTGAAGTTGTAAATGGCCAAATAAAAAGTAGAACAAAAGGAGGTATGATTGTTGATGTTTTTGGTATTGAGTGTTTTTTACCTGGCTCACAAATTGATGTCAAACCAATAAGAGATTATGAAGAGTATGTTGGAAAAGAAATGCAATTTAAAGTTGTTAAAGTTAATGAATCGTTCAGAAATGTTGTTGTATCTCACAAAGCTTTAATAGAAGCAGACTTGGTTTTACAAACCAAGGAAATAATGTCAAAACTTGAAAAAGGACAGGTGTTAGAAGGAACAGTTAAAAATATCACTTCATATGGTGTTTTTGTTGATTTAGGAGGTATTGACGGCTTAATACACATTACAGACTTATCTTGGGGCAGAATAACTCATCCTGAAGAAATAGTAAATCTTGACGAAACCATAAAGGTTGTTATTCTAGACTTTGATGAAGATAAGAGTAGAATCCAGCTTGGGTTAAAACAATTAGGAAGTCATCCCTGGGAATCTTTAGATCCTAGTCTAAAAGTTGGTGACGAAATTGAGGGTAAAGTAGTAGTTCTTGCTGATTATGGTGTATTTGTTGAGGTTCAAGCAGGAGTAGAGGCATTATTACATGTTTCTGAAATGTCGTGGTCATCACACCTTAGAAGTGCTGGAGATTTTTACAAAGTAGGTGATAACGTCAAAGCTCAGATACTTACCCTTGATAGAGAGGATAGAAAGATGTCGTTAGGTGTCAAACAAATGCTCCCTGATCCTTGGAGCAAAATTGATAAAGATTATCCTGCAGGCACTAAACTAAAGGTCAAAGTTAGGAATTTTACAAATTTTGGAATATTTGTTGAAATAGAGGAGGGAGTTGATGGATTAATACATATTTCTGATCTTTCATGGACTAAAAAAATTAAACACCCATCAGAATTTACTTCAGTAGATAGTTTAGTAGATGTTGTTGTTTTAGACGTTGATAAGCAGTCGAGAAAAATAAGTCTTGGACACAAACAACTGCTAGAAAATCCTTGGGATTTATACTCTGAGAGATTTAAACTTAATAGTATTCATGAAGGTACAGTAAAAGAAATGTATGATAAAGGGGCAGTCATTCAGTTAGATGAAGTTGAAGCATTTTGTCCAAAAAAATATTTAGTTAAGAAGGATGATTCTAGAGCTAAAGTTGGGGAGAATATTCAATTCAAAGTAATTGAATTTTCTAAAGAAAACAAAAAGATTTTAGTATCTCACACATCCATACATAGTGATAAGGATAATAATGAGAAAAAAAAATCTAAGAAACAAACTAATATTAATTTGAAAAAAATTCAAAAATCACAAAAGCAAACTACTTTAGGTGATCTTGAAGATTTAAACAAACTTAAAAATGATATTAGTTAAAGTTAAAACCTCGATTTATCGAGGTTTTTTTTTAATTTTAGTTTGATGATGAAAAGAAAGATTTTAAATGAAAAAAAGGTTAATATAATTTTAGAAAGATTAACCAATGAGATCTTAGAAAATCATGTTGAAATTGAGAACTCAGTGCTTATTGGAGTTCAGCCTAGGGGTATTGAACTTTGTGAAAGATTATATAAAAATTTAAAAAAACTAAATAATGATATTAAAAAAGGAAAACTAGATATTTCTTTTTTTAGAGATGACTTTAGAAGATCAGATAAGATAATCACACCATCACACATGGATTTAAATATAAGTCTGGAAAATAAAAATGTAATTTTAGTAGATGATGTCTTGTATACTGGTAGAACAGTCAGATCAGCGTTTGATGCCTTATTATCATTTGGACGACCAAAAAAAATTGAGTTATTAGTTTTTGTTGATAGGAGATTTTGTAGAGAGTTACCTATTCAGGCGGATTATATTGGAATACAAGTTGATACATTAGATGATGAAAAGGTAATCGTAAATATAAGTGAGTCAAAAAATAGTGTTTATTTAACTAACTAAAATGAAAGATTTATCAGTTGATAATTTGCTAGCCATAAAAGATCTTAGTAAAAATGATATTAATCTCATATTTAAATTAGCTGATAATTTTAAAAAAATTTTAAATCAACCTATTAAAAAAGTCCCTTCTCTAAGAGATATTACTATTGCAAATCTTTTTTTTGAAAGTTCTACAAGAACAAAGCTGTCTTTTGAGTTAGCAGAAAAGAGATTATCAGCTGATGTTATCAACTTTTCATCATCTAATTCATCTTTGAAAAAAGGAGAAACTTTACTAGATACTGTACAAAATATTTTATCAATGAAAGTTGATATGATAGTTTTAAGGCACGCTAGTCCAGGAGCATCAATTTTTTTGTCTAGAAACATTGATGCAAAAATTATTAACGCCGGAGATGGTTCACACGAACATCCTACACAAGCGTTATTGGATTCATTCTCAATCAGACAAAGCTTTTCAGATTTCAAATCTATCAATGTTTTGATTATAGGAGACATAATACATTCAAGAGTTGCTCTGTCAAATATTTTTTGTCTGCAAAAACTTGGGGCAAATGTTGGTGTATGTGGACCTTCGACACTCATGCCTAAATTTTTAAAATCATTAAATGTTGAATATTTTAAAGATTTAAGATCTGCATTATCTTGGTGTGATGTTGCAAATGTTCTTAGAATTCAACTTGAAAGACAAAATTTAAAATATTTTCCAAGTTTAAGAGAATATAGTTTAAGATTTGGTGTAAATAAAAAAATTCTAAATAGTATAAAAAAGAAAATTATTATAATGCACCCGGGACCCATTAATAGAGGAGTTGAAATAACCTCTGATGTAGCCGACAGTGATCAATCTATAATTTTGGATCAAGTTGAGAATGGTGTAGCAGTTCGAATGGCAGTCTTATACTTATTGGCTAAAAAAATCAAAAAATGAAATCAAAAAACACACAAATAATTAAAATTTCAAAAGATTTTGTTAAATCTAACGGTATAAAAATAAATGATACATATTCTAACTACATTTTTGACATTTCTAATTTGGATGAAAAATCACAAAATTTGATTAAAGAAAAATTAATTACATTTGGAAAAATACTTGTTAAGAAAAAATGTTCTTTTGCAATAGTTTCTAATTTTCTTAAAATAATTGATTTAAATGTTGTACGAACTTTGGAAGAAGCACATGACATCATAGAATTAGAAGAAATTGAAAGAGATCTATTAAAAAATTAAATTAAATGAAAAAAATTTTACTTATTACTTCAATCTTTTATAGCTTAAATACATTTTCTCAATGTACGCTAAATCCTGTTTACCAGGATTCTAGCTTCGGTATTTGGCCCACTGTTGATATTAATCTTCCTCAGGCAATACAAGGACAACCATATTTATCAGTCATTGATATTAAAACACCAACTACATTAATTGAGGCTTCAGGAGGCGATTCAGCACTTACTTCATTTGATACACTAGGACAAACTTTTTATGTTGGCGATTGGGTTGTTGATGATTTTGAAATTGTTTCAGTTACAGGTCTACCAAGCGGAATAAGTCTTGATTGCTATGATCCGAATTGTATAATTCTTGGTAATGCTTTAAGTTGTGCAACCTTTTCTGGTACAACAAACGATCCATTGGGTATATACCCAATTGAAATTGCTGTTAATGTTAATACTCACGGGGATATTGTATATTATTTAGGACCTTTTCCAATAACAGTACCTGTAACTACTGATTTATATTCTGCTACTGGGGCCTATCAATATATAACTGGCTATGAAATTGAAGTGTCTAACATCTCTAGTAACAATATCAAAATTAAAACAAATAATAACATACTCCTTTCTACAATAGGTTCAAATAAATACATAGTCATTAATGATCCAAACTTTTTAAATTCAAGTTGTGATTTAAGAATATATGATATTTCTGGAAAATTAATCTATTCAAAAGAAATTAATTCTTTACCAGCAAATAGTATGTTTAAAATTGATAATGAACTTAATAATGGGGTTTATATATTTAATTTAGTTTCAAATAATTTCCAATCTAGTAAAAAGTTTATAATCTCTAGATAAATGTCTTTTAAATTAACAATTTTGGGATGCAGTTCTGCAGTTCCTGAAATAGATAAGCATCCATCTTCTCAATTATTAAATTCTAATGAAAATTTTTTCTTAATAGATTGTGGAGAGGGTACTCAACTAAGATTAAAAGAAAATAATATAAATTTTCAAAGAATCAGTCATGTTTTTATTTCTCATTTACATGGTGATCATTTTTATGGATTAATTGGATTGATTAATTCAATGCACTTACTAGCTAGAAAAAAAGAATTACATATATATTCTCATATTGAATTAAAAAAAATAATTAATTCTCAACTACAAGTTTCAAATACAGTTCTAAATTATCCACTTTTTTTTCATGAAATTTCTAAAGATTCAGAGGAAATTCTTTTTGAAAATGAAGATATTTCAATTGAAAATATTTTGTTGGAGCATCGAATTAATTGCAGTGGTTTTATTTTTCGTGAAAAAAAATTTAAAAGAAAAATTGATAAAGATGCAATTGTAAAATATAATGTGCCAGATTTTTATTTAAATAATATAAGGTCAGGTGATGACTTCATAAATTTGAAAGGTGAAATAATTAAAAATAAGCAACTTACAAAAAAAGCAAAACTAGCTAATTCATATGCTTATTTTTCAGATACGATATATAAAAAATCAATCTCAAAAAAAATTGAGGAAATTGATTTGCTTTATCATGAAGCAACATTTCTTGAAAAGCATAAGAATCTTGCAGAAAAGACAGGACATTCAACTGCACTTCAAGCTGCTATGATCGCAAAGAAGGCTGATGTTAAACATCTTTTGCTAGGTCATTTTTCAAAGAGATACAAGAATTTAGATTTGTTAAAAAATGAAGCTCAAAATGTCTTTAATAATGTAATAATTGCAAAGAGCGGTATGCATTTAAATTTTAAGACACTTATTCAAAACAAATAATTTATTGTTTTACTAAATATTTGATTAAATTTATAGAATGAAAAAGATATTAATCCTCTTTTTATTTTTTATCTCACAAATTACATCACATTCTCAAATTCTTTCCGATACTGTTAGGGGAGTTAATTGCAATTATGATGGTTTTGTGCACACAACGCTTAGTGGTATTTTTACAACTGGTGGAACAAATATAACGGAGTGGCATTATCTAGACACATTAACTGGAAATTGGAATCAATTAAATCAAACATCACCATACGTTACCAGTGGACTAGTGAAATTAAACAATTCAAACTATCTAGGGTTGTCATCAGATAGTCTTTCTACAACTATAGGAGGAACATTTAAATTAGAAATTCTTGATATTTCAGGAACAATAATTGATGACACAACATGGTTCATAAGATATCCACTAGGTCTGAAGCTTTGTTGTCATATAAATGTTAGTTGTCATGGTGATTCAACTGGCTCTTTAAAGGCTTTAGGACATTCAGGCAATCCGCCATACACATATTATTTCTTAGATTCGACATCCTCTATATTAATTTCTGGAACGGATTCAATCTTTAGTAATTTACCATCAGCTAAATATTATATTAGTGTTGTAGATCAGGACAGCTGCTTAGTAACATCTCCAGAAATTATGATATCTCAACCTGTTCAACCAATAAATGTGAAAGGTGAAGTTAAACATGTTGATTGTATTGGAAATAATAACGGCATTTTTACGTTTAAAGTCTCTGGAGGAAAAGCTTATAGCCATGGATACAACCTTTTGTTAACTGATCAAAATAACGATTCAATTGCTCATATAAATTTTTCATCTATATCAAACAATATTATATTTCTTAGTTCCGATACAATTAATATTATAAATCTTTATAATGGAAGCTATAACTTAACTGTTTCTGATTCAAATGGTTGTATTTTTGATTCAACAATTTTAGTAAATGAGCCTGGACCCTACAATCCTAATATTACACAAATAGGAGATGCGATATGCTCTGATGATACTGTTTTAATAATAATTGATAGTATTTCTGGAATTGTTAATCCTCTAAATTTTAGTTGGATTTCAAACAACAATGATTCTTTGTTTTGTACTCCTAACACATATACATTAACAATTTCTGATACCATTAATAATTGTCAAGACACCTTTAGTTATAGTTTTCAGCCTTTGACAAACTTGAATGTTTTGTACTCAACTACTGATGTATTATGCTTTGGAGATAGCACTGGTGAAATTTCTATTGATTCTATTTTCGGAGGATTTGCTCCATATAACTTCAGTATATCAAACAACAGTTTTACAGATTTAATTGCGGGTCTTTACACTGTTTCTGTATTTGATTCAAATAACTGCTTTATAGACATCGATATTGAGATTTCACAAAATCAACCTATTAAATCTAACGCACTATTATATCAACCATCTTGTTTTGGATATAGTGATGGTAGCATTTCCATATATATTTCCGGTGGTAGTTATCCTTATTCAATTAATTGGACTAATGGAACTGGTAATATTGATTCTCTTTATGGGCTCTCGCACGGAACTTATGAACTGCATGTTATAGATTCATCTGGGTGTGTTTTTAGAGAACAATTAATACTAAGTGAACCTGATTCATTGGTATTAACATTTGCTAATTACAATAACACACTTTTGTGTAGAGGTGAGCTAACTTCAATAGACGCAATTGCTTATGGAGGAACACCACCATATTCTTATAATTGGTCAAATAACGATACATCATTTCAAACTATCGTTGGTGCAGGAACATATTATTGTAGTATAACTGATAATAAAGGCTGTAATTTGTTAACTTCTGTTAAAATCACGGAACCTGACCCTTTTTCAATTAATTCATTTGTAACAGTAGATGCTACTTGTGATTCAGCAGCCAAAGCAAGTGTTTCATTAGTTGGTGGAACAAAACCCTACAATTATATTTGGAGTAATGGAGCTAGTTCAAACAGTGTAAACAACATACAAAGCAATAGTGCATGGGTTGTTGTAAGTGATTATTGCGAAAGCACTGATTCAATGTTTTTCAACTTCGATCAATATGAGTTAAAAACATCGTTATATTATGATAACATTACTCATTACTCAAGCATAGAAATTGACTTTACTAATTCCTCAGGTCCTTTTACTTATTCATGGTATGATATTAATTCAAATATTATTAGTTCTAACTATCAGGCGGGGCCTTTGTGTGAGGGGATCTACTTTATCACAGTAACAGATTTGTCAAATAATTGCGAAATTACGGACACTTTAATAGCAGACTTTTATATACCAAATGGAATTGTAGATTTGAACACAACCACAGTTTTTCCAGATTTTAGTTTATGGGGTTATGCTCCATATACTTACTTTTGGGATGATGGAAGCAATAAACAGCACGCAGATTTATGTCCTGGTAACCACTGGGTTGAGGTTACAGATATTAATGGATGTACTGTAAGACAGGATTTTATAATTGATGACATTGAACTATCTTTAACACCCTCTGATCTTCTGATTGAATGCGACATTTCAAATACAGATTTGGAGCTAGAAGTAATTGCTGAAGGAGGTATTCCACCATATAAAATTTCATGGTCAGATGGAACATCAACTAATCCAATAAGTGTTGGATTATCGCCTGGTATTCAAGGAGTAACCATAACTGATAATAATAATTGTTCTGTTGATACATTGTTTAAAATTTCAACACTGACAAGCGAGTGCATACCTAATGTTTTTTCTCCCAACAATGACCAAGTTAATGATACATGGGTGCTTGAGGATTCATATCTTTTTTCAAATTCGATTATTAAGGTTTACAACAGATATGGAAAGTTAGTATTTGAATCAAGCGGATATGATAAAGCATGGGACGGGACTAATGAAGATGGAATTGATCTTTCTGCAGGTTGTTATTTTTATTACATAGAAATTGATAAAGACACAGAACCTATCAAAGGGACTGTAACGATTGTAAGATAATTTCAAGCATTTTTGTATCATCAGTTTTTTCAATCCAATGAATGTCTTTGAATTTTTTAAACCAAGTTATTTGTCTTTTAGCATATCTTCTTGAATTTCTTTTGATTAAATTAATAGCATCTTTCTTTGAAATGCTACCTTCTATGTAATTAAATAATTCTTTATAACCTACAGTATCAAGAGCATTCAAGTATTTGTAATCATATAATTTTTTGGCTTCCTCAATAAGTCCTTGTTCAACCATTAGATCAACTCTTTTATTAATTTGACTGTAGAGGGCATCCCTTTCAGTTCTTAAACCAAATTTTAATATTTGATAATCATTTTTTATATTCTTTTCATTGTGAAAATATGAAATTGGTTTTCCTGAAATTTCATATACTTCTAAAGCCCTTATCATCCTTTGATGATTATTCAAATCAACTTTTTTATAAATACTTTGATCGATTTTTTTTATTTCATTTCTAAGCCATTCAATACCTTTTTTTTCAAATATTGAAATAATTTTAGACCTTGTTTTTTTGCAAGATGCTGGAACGTCGTCCAACTTATTGCAGATTGCGTCAATATACATACCAGACCCACCAACAGCAATAATAAAATTGTATTTTTCAAAAAGTTTATTAATAATTTTCAGAACATCTTTTTGATAAAGTCCTGCACTGTAATCATTTTGAATTGATATATTGTGAACAAAATGATGCTTAACTTCTAATAATTGACTTTTATTAGGAGGACACGTTCCAATTAACATTTCCTTATAGAATTGTCTAGAGTCTGCAGAGATTATTTCACAATTCAAAGACTTAGCTAGTTTGATTGAAAGCTTTGTTTTTCCAACTCCAGTTGGACCACAAATGATAATTAGCTTTTTATTCTTCAAATTTTTTTAAGTTTACTTGCTTCATGAATAAAAGGTATTACTATGCAATAATATTCTTGAAACATTTTTTCCAGACTTGTATGTAGTTTTATTAAAACAATTTATTTCTTTAATTTCTTTAGAAAAATGATTGCACTTTTCTTTTCATTTTTAATTTTTCCATCCAAGATTGCTTCTTCTACAACTTTTTTGAGTTGACCAACTTTTTTTCCTTCACTGATATTAAAAATTTTCATTATTTCATGCCCTGAAACGGGAGGTTGCCAATTTCGAATTTTATCTCTTTCCTCTACATCTTTTAACTTTTTTCTAACTATTTCAAAGTTTTTAAGATATCTACTGACCTTTTTAGGATTCTTAGACGTTATATCCGCATCACATAAGGTCATCAAATCATCGATATCTTCACCTGCATCAAATAAAAGTCTTCTCACAGCAGAATCGGTAACAATATCTTGTGCCAGAGCTATTGGTCTTAAGTGTAGTGCAACAAGTTTTTTAACGTACAACATTTTTTCGTTTTGAGGTAGTTTTAATTTTTTAAAGATTTTTGGCACCATTTTACTGCCAATATAATCATGGGCGTGAAACGTCCAGCCAATTTTATTATCAAACTTTTTTGTGATTGGTTTTGCTATGTCATGCAAAACCGCTGCCCATCTAAGCCATAAATTATCTGTTTTTTTAGAAATATTATCTAAAACCTTCAAAGTATGATAAAAGTTATCTTTATGAGTGAAATTTTCTATTGTTTCAACTCCAACAAGGCTAATCATTTCCTCAAAAATTATTTCAAGAATACCAGTTTCCTTTAGTAAAATAAATCCCTTTGAAGGCATACTAGAAAGAATTATTTTATTAAGCTCTTCTGTAATTCTTTCACTTGAAATAATTTTTATTCTTTGACTATTTTTGCTAATAGATTGTAAAGTTTTAGAACAAATTTCAAAATTAAGTTGAGTGGAAAATCGAATCGCTCTTATCATTCTTAGCGGATCATCTGAAAATGTTTTATCTGGCTCTAGAGGTGTTTTTATTATTTTATTTTTTAAATCAATAAGACCATTAAAAGGGTCAATTAACTCCCCATAATTTTTGCCAACCAATTTCACGTATAAACAGTTAATTGTAAAGTCTCTTCTTTTTTGATCATCATCTAAGCTTCCATTTTCAATAATAGGATTTCTTGAATTTTCTCTGTAAGATTCTTTTCTTGCTCCAATAAATTCATAATTAATATCTTCACATGAAACTAGCGCGGTTCCAAAGTTAGAGTAAGTTGAGATTTTACTATTTGGAATTAAATTATGAACCTCTCTAGCCAATTTAATTCCACTTCCAATGCATACAAAATCAATGTCTTTTTTGTTTTTATTGTTCAAAAGAAGATCTCTCACCCAACCACCAACAACAAAGCTCTCATAGCCAAGTTTTTCTGATACATTTTTTACAATGTCAAAAATTTTATTGTCCAATTCTTTTTTGAGATTCATTTTCTTATTATTGTAATGTTTCCAGATTTTTCAAATTTAATAATACTTGAACTTTTATTCATTATTTCATCTTTTCTAAGATTAACTACGTAGTCTACTCCATCAATAATTTTCTGATTAATGTCATTAAAACAGGAGGGAGTATCTTCTTTACTAATATTAGCAGAGGTAGAAATAATAGGCTTATTAAATCGACTCAAAAGTTGCTGACAAAAATTATCATTTACAATTCTTACAGCTGCAGTACCATCTTCAGATATAGCTAGATTTGAAATACCTTTAACATTATTGTAAATAACTGTAGTTGGTTTTTCAAAAGAAATTTCTTTAGTAATATTGGTTATTTTTTTAAGTTGGTCATAGCTGGAAACAATTGATATTAGTGCTTTTGAGTCGCTTCTTTGCTTTAGCTTAAATACTTTTTTGATTGCACTATCAACGGTGGCATCACAACCAATTCCCCAGACAGTATCAGTAGGATATAAAATTAAACCTCCTTTTCTCAAAATCTCAAGACATTTATTAACTTCTAATTTCATTTACTAAATCTGAGTATATATTATTTAGTTTTTCATTTACTGATTTATCACAAAATGTTTTGGCATGAGCATAACCATTATCAATCATTTCTTTTCTAATATCTGGATTATCTTCGATTTCTTTAATTGCACTCACTATTTCTTCAGTATTTTTTGTGTCAATATATTTTGTGTGAGTCCCACCAGCTTCTTCAAAACAACCACCCTTAGTTGTGATAACTGGAATTTTTGAATATAAGGCTTCTAAAATTGGAATTCCAAATCCTTCATATATTGAGGGATAGACAAGTATAGAAGCATTTCTGTAAGCAATGGCAATTTCTTCTAAATGTAGATTATGCTTAAAAAAAATTCTTTTTTGAAGATTATTATTTTTGATATAGTCCAAACATTTTTTTTTGTAATCTTTGCCATCTCCAATCACAACCAATTTTTTAGATTTCATTATCTTAAGTACTTTTATTAATGGTAATAAATTTTTTCTTTCTTCTATTGAACTAACATAAAGAATATAATTTTTTGGTAATCCCAAGTCCTTATTAATTATATTTTTTTTTTGACTTTTGAAGACAGAGTTGCATGATTGATATACCACTTCAATTTTCTTGGAATCAATTTTAAAATACTCCATAATGTCCGATTTTGTTTGATTACTAATTGCAATTATTTTATCGGACCTCTTGCAAGCATATTTTACTTTGTAATAATAAACTAGTCGATCAAAAATATTAAAATATTGAGGTAATCTTAAAAAAATTAAATCATGTATTGTAACAACTGTTTTGATTTTAGTTTTGTTTATCCCAAACGGAATTTCATGACTAAGTCCATGGAAAATATCTACTTTTTCTTTTTTTAGATCTATTAAAATACCAAACGATCTCCATGTTGATTGAAAAAATCTATAGAACAAATTTTTTGGCTTAACTATTTTAATATTATCTCTAGATTTTAGAAAATCCAATCTTTTGTTTTGAAAAATTTTAGATGCGAACAATAAAATTTGAAATTTTGGATTTAATAAACTACAGGTGTTAATTAAATCTCTAGAATAGTTCCCTAGTCCAGTCTGATTTTCAAATGCTCTTTTTGCATCATATCCAATTTTCATTTAAACAGAGACATTATGTGTTCTTAGAGCATCATTTAATGATGTTTTTTTGTCCGTGCTTTCCTTTCGCTTTCCAATAATTAACGCGCAGGAAACATAAAATTCACCAGAACTAAAATTCTTTTTGTACGAGCCAGGTATAACTACTGATCTCTCAGGAATAATTCCTTTATGTTCAACAGTTTTTGGACCACTAACATCTAAAATTTTTGTTGAACTTGTAATTATAACATTTGCACCTAGAACAGCCTCTTTCTTGATTTGAACTCCTTCAACAATTACACATCTTGAGCCAATAAATACATTGTCCTCAACAACTACAGGAGTTGCTTGTAAAGGCTCTAATACACCACCTATTCCTACTCCTCCTGAGATATGAACATTTTTTCCAATTTGTGCACATGAACCAACTGTAGCCCAGGTATCAATCATTGTATTTTTATCAACGTAAGCTCCAATGTTAACATATGATGGCATCATTATCACACCCCTGGCCAAGTATGAGCCATATCGAGCAATTGCATGAGGAACAACTCTCACACCTTTTTTGGCATAACCTTTTTTTAATTTCATTTTATCATGAAATTCAAAAATACCTACTTCTTTAACTTCCATCTTTTGTATTGGAAAGTACATTACAACAGCTTTTTTTACCCATTCGTTAGTTATCCACTTTTGATCAATCAGTTCAGCAACTCGAATGTCACCATCATCTAATTTTTCGATAACAGATTTTATTGCATCTTGGTACTTAATGTTGTTTAATAGCTCTCTTTCTTTCCAACATTTCTCAATAAGATTTTTAAGTTCAGACATAAAACAAATATAAATTAAAAATCACTAATTTTAAATTACTATAAATGTCTATTATGAAACAGCTACTGATTATACTTTCTTTCTTTATTTTCACTAATACATCTGCACAATATGGTATGCTTGATGGTACTGGCTATGCCCCAAACGTAACTGTTGTAGATATTAATGGCGTGACTCATGATTTATATGAATATTTAGATAGTGGTTATGTTGTTGTACTTGAACTTGTCAGTGCATCTTGTGCTACATGTGCTGCCTATGCATTTGGTACTGAAAATTCTTACAATCTTTATGGCCCTGGTGGTAATAACTCTGCAAGATTTATCGGTCTTGAAACAAACTCTAATACAACAAATTCAATGGTCTCAAATTTTGCATCAACATATGGTATTACATTTCCAATAGCTAATAATATAGTTCCAGCTAATATTAATTATCAATTATATTATACACCTAGCTACTATGTAATATATCCTGATACTTCATATACAACAATTTGCCCTCTTTATTGTGTTACAACAAGTACAAGTTTTTCAATAGAAAATGATTTAAATAATGCAATTAGCTCATGGGTAATCAGCGGCTGTACAGATTCTACAGCTACAAATTACTATGCTGGTGCTAATGTTGATAATGGAAGTTGTACATACAGTACAGTATGTACGGCGTCACCTATCACGAACTTAGGTGTTGGTGATGTTATTCATAACAGAGCTACGTTTACGTTCGATGACATGAGTAGTTCAACCTGTAGAGTAGACCAATTACGTATTAAGTATCGTGAATTGGGTACAACTGCTTGGAGTCAGAAGAATATGGGTTCACCAACAGGTTATGATCCAGTTACAGGAATCTGTAATAGTACA
>CACAMX010000005.1 GCA_902533655.1 uncultured Bacteroidota bacterium | reverse complement strand
ATGTGTTAGAAACAATGACTTCAATCGACTTTCTCGATTTTAGAGAATATCTTTCGCCTGCATCAGGCTTTCAAAGTCATCAGTTTAGAAAAATCGAAATAATCCTTGGATTGAAAATTAATCAAAGACATTCTTTTGGAAACTGCCCATATCATGATCAGTTTTCGGTAGAAGAGAAAAAAGACATCTTGACACTAGAGGGTGAGAGATCAATTTTTGACTTGGTTGAAAAATGGTTAAATAGAAATCCCTTTGTCAATTATGAGGATTTTGATTTTATGGAACATTACTCTATAGCAATAGAAAATATGATGAGTAAAGAAATGAATAGTATTAAGTCCAGTGATATTCTCACGAACAACGAAAAGAACATTAGGATGAAAATGTTGGAGGGTTCAAAAGAATATTATCAAGATATAGTATCAAAAGCTTGCATTGAAGAAAAAAACTCAAACGTTTTTTCAAAGAATGCTTTAATATCAGCACTGCTTATTTTCCAATACAAGGATCAACCTATACTTCACATGCCTTATAGATTCCTTAAAAATCTATTAGATATTGATCATATCATTTCTAATTGGAGATTTAGACATGCTCAAATGGTTGACAAAATGTTAGGTAAAAAAATTGGAACTGGAGGTAGTGACGGAGCAGATTATCTCAAAAATACTGTTTATCATAATAGGATATTTAATGATATTTCAAAGATATCAACTTTGCTACTTTCAAGATCTTTTATGCCAGAATTACCAGATAAAATTAAAAGCAAACTAGGATTTAGTAATTAATCATGAATTTAGAATTAACCAATTTGAATGCAGTTGTTTGTGGATCTACTCAAGGGATAGGTTTGGCAACTGCTGAAGTGCTAGCTAAACTTGGTGCAAATATTTATTTGCTTGCCAGAAACGAAAAAAAACTTAAACAAATATCACAACGTTTAGATAATGCTAAGGGTCAATTTCATAATTATTTATGTGTTGATTTTCAAAATTCTAGCAGGATCGAACAAGAAATTAAAAAGATTAAATCCCCTATTCATATATTAATCAATAATACCGGTGGCCCCGCTTCAGGCAAGCTTAGTGATGCAAATCTAAATGAATTCAATAAGGCTTTCGAAATGCATTTAATTAACAATCATATTCTTGTTCAGCATGTTCTTGAAGGTATGAAAAAAGAAGGGTTTGGAAGAATTGTAAATATTATTTCAACATCTGTTAAATCTCCTATTCCTGGTTTGGGTGTTTCAAATACAATTAGAGCTGCTGTTGCAAATTGGGCGAAGACTCTTTCTTTTGAGTTGGCTGAATATGGAATCACAGTAAATAACGTTTTACCAGGATTTACAAATACAAATAGATTAAAAACTTTAATTGATAAAAAATCTAAAAACTTAAATAAGAGTATTGAAGAAATTACTAAAAATATGATTTCCAGCGTACCAGTTAATAGATTTGGAGAAGCAGCTGAGGTCGCGGATGCTATTGCTTTTTTATGTAGTCCATCAGCCAGTTATATCAATGGTATTAATTTGCCTGTTGACGGTGGAAGAACTACTAGCCTATAATGGAAAAAATCTTAAACTATATAAACGGAGAACTAATTGAACCAAGCTCAAAAATCTATATTGAAAACATAGATCCATCATGCGGTAAAGCATACAGTTTAGTTCCCGACTCTTGTGCTGATGACGTTAATGAAGCTGTTAAATCTGCTAAGGTTGCGTACTCTTTTTGGAGTAAAACCACAAAGCAAGAAAGATCATATATTTTAAACAAATTAGCTGATGCTATTGAAGAAAATTTTGACATGTTGGTGGCTGCAGAAAGTAGAGATAATGGTAAACCTTTAAGCTTATCGGCTAAAGTTGATATACCAAGAGCCTCGGCTAATTTAAGATTTTTTGCTGGTGCTATTTTACATGATAGCTCTGATGTTCATGAGATGGATGGAGAAGCAATTAATTATACACTCAGAGTTCCAGTTGGAGTTGCTGCGTGTATTTCTCCTTGGAATTTACCATTATATCTACTAACTTGGAAAATTGCACCTGCTTTAGCTACAGGAAATACAGTTGTTGCGAAGCCCTCTGAAATAACACCTATGACTGCATATTTGTTAAGTAAGATCTGTAAAGAAATTAATTTTCCAAAAGGAGTGCTTAATATAATACATGGAAGAGGAGAAAAGCTTGGTGATGCTCTAACAACTCATCAGGATGTGCCAATTGTTTCCTTTACCGGAGGAAGTGACACAGGAAAACACATCTCAAAAGTAACAGCACCGTACTTTAAAAAACTATCACTAGAGCTTGGTGGTAAAAATCCAAATATAATTTTCGATGACTGTGACTTTGACAACGCAGTAAGTACTGCTTCAAGAGCTGCATTTACTAATCAAGGTCAGATTTGTCTTTGTGGCTCAAGAGTATTCGTGCAAAATAAAATTTATGAAAAATTTAAATCTGCGTTGGTTGATAAAGCAAAAAAACTCATTGTTGGTGACCCAAAAAATTCTAAAAGCCATTTAGGTGCTATCGTATCAGAGGAGCATATGAACAAAATTTTATTAAAAATCAATGAAGCCAAAAAATTAGGAGGCATTTTACTTTGTGGAGGAGAAAGATTGATATTGGAGGGGGAGCTTAAAAATGGTTATTATATTCAGCCGACAATTTTTGAAAATTTAACATATGATTGTTCAATTAATAATGAAGAAATTTTTGGTCCTGTTGTAACATTAATCCCTTTTGAAAGTGAAGATGATGTAATAATGATGGCTAACTCTAGTGAGTTTGGGTTATCAGCATCTATTTTTACAAAAGATATTAGTAGAGGACATAGAGTAGCTGCTAAAATTGATTCAGGTGTTATTTGGATTAATACATGGTTATTAAGAGATTTAAGAATCCCGTTTGGAGGAATGAAAAACTCTGGTGTAGGAAGAGAAGGAGGTTTTAACTCGCTTAAGTTTTTTACTGAACCAAAAAATATTTGTGTAAAAATTTAATTTATGAACGGAGAAAAATTAAATTCTAGTAGAGCACCTCAGGCTGTTGGGCTATATCCACATGCAAGAAAGTTTGGAGACTTGCTTTTTTTATCTGGAGTAGGACCACGAACATTAGATAGTAAAGATATTCCTGGAGTAACTCTAAATAATGAAGGAAAAATAGTAGATTACGATATTGAAAAGCAGTGTCACTCTGTTTTTAACAATATTAAAGTTATTTTAGAGGACTGTGGCTCATGTTGGGAGAAGATAATTGATGTACAGGTTTTTCTGACTAACATGAAAGATGACTTTAAAAAGTACAATAAAATTTATGCTGATTATTTTTCAGATAATCAGCCTACTAGAACAACAATAGAAATAAAGTCGTTACCGACACCAATAGCAATAGAATTAAAAGTAATAGCAACAATTTAAACCATTTATTATGAATATTAAAAAACCTTTTAACTTACAAAAATGGATTGATGAAAATAGACACCTTTTAAAACCACCTGTGGGAAACAAAAATCTATATGTTGAGTCCGAAGATTACATAGTAATGATTGTGGCAGGACCAAACGCAAGAAAAGATTATCATTATAATGAAACAGAAGAGCTTTTTTATCAGATTGAAGGAAGTATTGTTGTTAAAACTCAACAAGACGGTAAACTTGTTGAAGTTCCAATTAATGAGGGAGAAATGTTTTTGCTACCACCAAAAGTACCTCACTCACCAGTTAGGTCTGAAGGCTCAATAGGTTTAGTAATTGAAAGAAAAAGAAAGAAAAATGATAGGGACGGGTTGATGTGGTTCTCCGATTCAGCTAATGAGTTACTTTACGAGGAGTACTTTCATTTAACAAATATCGAAAAAGACTTTTTGCCAGTTTTTAAAAGATTTTACTCAAGTGAGAAATTGAGAACGTGCCCAAAAACTGGTGAAGTAATGGAAGCTGACAAGAGGTATGTTAGTGAATAAAATTCTTTTGTATGAGAATTAATGGACATGGACATATACTTCCGGAACCTAATCAGATTCCAAAGTTCATGAAAGACAAGAAATTGTTTTGGATTGACAACGATAAAAAATTTATGAGGCAAAGAAATTGGTCTAGACCAATAACTGGATCAAGTTTTTTTTTAAATGAAAAGATTGAGTGGATGAGACAAAACAATATTGATCATGCAGTAATGTTATGCCTTTCTCAGCTTTATTGTAATGGTTGGGAAAAACAAGATTGTATAGACGGTATTACTTTTCAAAACGATTTTAATGCTTCAGTTCAAAGTAATTTTCCAGAAATTTTTACCTGTGGATTTGTTGTACAGCCATTACACATGCAACATGCATTGAGAGAAATTGACAGATGTGTTAATGAACTAGAATTAAAAGTTTTATGTCTCCCAACACATTTTTTAAACAAAAAAGGTGAATGGTTATCTACTGCAGATAAGCATTTGGATCCTTTATATGAACTTGCCAATAAACATAAGCTAGCAATTCAAATTCATCCTTATGATGGAGAAAAAATGATAGCTTTAAAAAATGAGTATTGGAGGTTTCACTTAATATGGATGATGGCTCAATGCGCTGATACTTTACATATATACACCTTAAGAGATCTCCCTAATCGATTTCCGAAAATAAGAGTTTGTTTTGCTCATGGAGGGATGTTAGGTATTGCGAATTACGGAAGAAGAATTCAAGGATATGATGGTCGTCCTGATATCTTTGAAAAATTACATGACCCAAGGAAGTCGCTAGGGCATAAAAATTTATTTTTTGACACATTAGTTCATGATTCATATACATTAGACTTACTTAAAAAGCGAGTAGGAGTAAGTCAAATAATGATGGGTTTAGATGATCCATTTCCGTTAGGAGAGATGGAGGGTGTAGGAACCTCATATCCAGGCAGGGTACTCGATTATGCTATAGAAACAGGCATCTTTACGGAGCAAGAAGGCAAAGACATCTGGTATAAGAATGTTTTAAACTGGTTAAATTACAAATAAGATTAAATCATAATTATGAATGCTGAAATAAAAGTTGGTACCAAATCTTATTTTATAAATTTTAAAAAATTTACTGATTTATCTATTCCTTTAAAATTTAACGGTGAGCAACCAAATACCTATAACGTTAATCAAGCTAGTTCTTTTGCATACAAAGACAACAATTTCGTAGGAGATACCAGGCTTGGAGGTCCATGTAATTTCGAAACCTATACTTTAACCCCACACTGCAATGGTACACATACTGAGTGTATAGGTCATATTACAGACGAACGTGTTAGCATAAATGATTCTTTAATAGACATGTTTATACCAGCAACTTTAATTACTTTGACGCCCTGTACAACAAATGAAACTTATTCACTATGCTTAAACAATGATGATTTAGTAGTAACAAAAAAAGAAATCGAAAGTAAACTTTCAAGTATTGATACTTCATTTTTAGATGGTCTAATCATAAGAACAGTTCCTAATAATGAAAATAAGTTGAAAAAAAAATATTCTGCTAATGAGTCTCCCTTTTTTACAATAGAAGCAATGAATTATATTGTTGAGTTAGGTGTAAAACATTTACTTGTTGATTTTCCTTCTGTTGATAGGTTACTTGATGATGGTAAATTAACTTGTCATAATATTTTTTGGGAAACAAATAATAAAAAACTTAATTTAGGCGCAAGAGGAAAAACTATCACTGAAATGATATTTGTCTCCAACGATATTATTGATGGAAAATATCTCTTAAATATACAAACTCCTTCATTTGTTTCTGATGCAGCTCCTAGTAAACCAATAATTTTTGAAGTTAATGAAGTATAGTACTGATAAATCATTTTGTGAAGAGCTTGATCAAAAAGATAGCCTAAAAAGCTATAAAGATTTATTTTTCATACCCAAGAATAAACAAGGGAAAGAGTTAATATATTTTTGCGGTAATTCTCTTGGACTACAACCAAAAAAAACCAAAGAATATATAATTCAGGAAATTGATGACTGGAAAACTTATGCTGTTGAGGGACATTTTCATGCAAAAAACCCATGGCTTCCATATCATGAGATGTTGAGTACAAGCTACAGTAAGTTAATTGGTGCAAAAAATAGTGAAGTGATTGCTATGAACACTTTAACTGTCAATCTTCATTTAATGATGGTGTCTTTTTATAAACCTGAAAAAAATAAATTTAAAATTTTAATAGAAAAGGACGCTTTTCCCTCTGATATTTATGCAGTTGAATCCCAGATTAAGTTTCATGGATTTAAATCTGATGAGGCATTAATCAAACTAGAGCCAAGAAAAGGTGAGTGTTTTATTAGACAGGAAGATATTGAGAAAATTATTAAAGAAAACTCTAATGAAATTGCTTTAATCTTAATCGGGGGTGTAAATTATTATACTGGCCAGTTATTTGACATGCAAAAAATCACAAAGGTCGGTCATGAGAATGGCATTGTAGTTGGCTTTGACTTAGCTCATGCAATTGGAAATGTAAAATTAGAACTCAACAAGTGGAATGTTGATTTTGCTGTTTGGTGCTCTTACAAGTATCTAAACTCTGGACCTGGCGCTATTGCAGGAGCCTTCGTAAATGAAAGGTTTCACAATGTGGAACTTCCAAGATTTACTGGCTGGTGGGGACATAATAAAAAGGAAAGGTTCTTAATGGATGACAAATTTAAACCAATCAAAAGTGCTGAAGGATGGCAGTTAAGTAATCCACCAATTTTTTCACTAGCTCCAGTCTTTGCGTCACTGTCTATCTTTGACAAAGTAGGAATGGATGATTTAATAAAAAAATCAAAAGCATTAACTAATTATTTAGAGTTTTTAATTAAAAGCATTGATAATAAAAACATTGAGATTATAGATGTTCCAATGAGAGGGTGTCAATTGTCCATAAGAGTAAAAAATTATGATAAAAAATTATTTAATAATTTGACTGAAAATGGTATCGTAGCAGATTGGAGAGAGCCAGATGTAATTAGAATAGCTCCTGTTCCATTATACAATACTTTTACTGATGCATTTAATTTTTATCAAACGCTAAAAAAATTATTATGAAAGAAAAAAAAGTAATAGTAATTGGTGCTGGCCTAGTTGGTTCATTGTGTGCTATTCATCTTATTAAAAAAGGATATTCAGTTCAACTTTTTGAGAGAAGAAAAGACTTAAGAACTCAAAAGATTACTGCTGGAAAATCCATCAATCTTGCTTTATCTAAAAGAGGTTGGACATCTCTGGAACAAGCTGATATTCATGAGTATGTTAAAAAAATTGCCATACCAATGTATAGAAGAGTTATGCATGATAGTAAAGGAAATTTAACATTTCAACAATATGGAGAATCTGATCAGGCAATTTTTTCTGTTTCAAGAGTAGAGCTTAATTTGTTAATGCTAAATCTTGCAGAAAAGTATGGAGCTGAAATACATTTCAATTCAAAATGTGTAGATGTAGATTTTAATAATACAAAAGCTACATTTTTGCAGGTAGATCAAGCAAAAATATATGGAGCTGATTTTATTGTTGGTGCAGATGGTACTTTTTCAAATGTAAGAGCTAAAATGGTTGAAAAACTAGGGCACATGTATAATTACAACAAAATAGAGTACAACTATAAAGAACTTCTGATACCCTCAGGACCAAACAATTCTTACTTAATTGAAAAAGAAGCTCTACATATATGGCCAAGAGGAAATTTTATGGTTATAGCTCTTGCTAATTTAGATGGAAGCTTCACCTGCACATTATTTGCTGCCAAACACGGAAAAGATTCATTTGAAAATTTAAATACTAAGAAAGAAACAATTCACTATTTCAACAAGCATTTTCCGGACTTTGCTAAACTAGTTCCCAATCTTTATGAGCAATGGCAGGCCAATCCTACTTCTGAGCTTGGAATAGTTAAAACCTTCCCCTGGAGCAAAAAAAATGTTTTACTTATTGGTGATTCAGCTCATGCTACCGTGCCATTTTATGGTCAGGGTATGAATGCTGGCTTTGAAGATTGCAGAATACTATCAGATATGCTAGACATCTACAAAGAAAATTATGAAAAATGCTTTGATCAATTTTCAATTGATAGAAAGCCAGAGGGTGATGGGGTGCAAGATTTATCGTTGCACAATTTTATAGTCATGAGAGATAAAACAGCGGATCCTAGTTTTTTATTACAAAAGAAAATTGAACAAAAAGTCTCAAAATTGCACCCAGAAAAATGGTTACCCCTGTATAGTATGGTTAGCTTTTCAAATATCAAGTATTCAACAGCTTGGGAAGTTGGTAAAAAACAAGAGCAAATAATGGCAAAAATCATGAAACTACCTCAAATAGAGAAAAAATGGGATGATGATTTTGTTATAGATATGATCTTAAAGGAAATCTGAGAAATTTCAAAAGTTTAAAAAATCATTAGTGTCTATTGAAATCATTAGCGTCTAAGGAAAAAGATATTGATGGAGGAAAAATAATGTAATAAATAATAATAATTATTGGTATACATAGAATAATTAATAATGCTTTTTGCCATAATTTCCAACTAGGTAAAAATCTTGACTTTTTAGATTTCTTATTCTTTTTTGTAAGTGTATTTAATATATCATTTTCAGAGTTATAAAAACCCTGTTTTATTAATCTTTTCTGATACTGTTCTAATGTTTCACTCTTTTTATTAATAGTTGTATCCATTGACAGACTATTAATTGGAAATGACGCATATGATAAATTAGCTATCAATACTAATAAGGAAATAATTAATTTTTTCATTTTACAAATTTATCAACCCAATTAGTAAATGTTATGTGCTGCATAATATTTTTAAAATTCTAAAATTTAAAAAATAACATTACACGTCAAAAAAGGGGAAAAAAGAACAAAAAATTGTAATTAAGACTAAATAAACGTAAAAAAAACGTAAAATAGTGTAAAAAAATGTAAAAAAGAATCAAATACTTTATAATTTATAAATTAATCATTATTATACTAATATAATTAAGCTAAATTGTTAAAAAAGTACAAAAAAGTACAAAAAAGTACCAATAATTGAATAAAATAGCTTAAAAAAACCTATTTAAATAATTTTAAACTAGATTTTTTTAATTATTCCTTTTATAAAAAATATTATAAAATATTATAAAATGTTTATAAAGTGTAAAAATTGCAAGAAAATGCAAAAAAATGCATGAAAATGCATGAAAAATGTAAAAAACTCTATAAAAATAATTAAAAATTTAAAGCCATAAAGTGATATTAAATTTTTCATTTTTATTTACAGATTATGAATAAATAAAAATTGTGTTGCATAAATAAATATTTTTTTGATTTTCATTTTATATTTTTACTTGTTGAACGAGCATGAATAAAATATCCTACTTATTTTTTATCATTATACTTCTTTCTTGTACTCCAAATAAGAAGAAAAACATACTATTATCTAAAGCATCCTTTAATTATGAAAAGTGGTTAGAAGATGAAAACTATAATATCCTTAATGCTTATCAATCAAATAATTTAGACTCTTTGTTGAGTATCACTGATGGTATTGTTTTAACAGGAGGTGAAGACATTAACCCACTTTTGTATGATAATGCAACTAATCTTGATTTGTGTGAAACGATTAATCATTACAGAGATACTTTAGAAAAATTAATATTTGACTACGCCTTTAATAATTCAATTCCAACTATAGGCATTTGTAGAGGAATGCAAATGATTAATGTTGCTGCTGGAGGATCATTATACGCAGATATTCCCACTCAAATAGGTAATGCTGTCACTCATCGAAATAATGGAGAAGTGAATCATTCCATTTACTTGGTAGATCCTCAGAACACCTATAATTCTTTAATCTTTCCAAAAAATGACACTACATCATCTTTTAATGTTAACTCATGGCATCATCAAGGGTTGAATGATTTAGCAAAGGGAGTCATTGTTTTAGCTCGTTCAAATGACATGTTGCCAGAAGCGATTGTATTAGATAGTAACTTGCATCCATTTATGATTGCTGTTCAGTTTCACCCAGAAAGATTAGGCGGAAACAATGGTATTAGTATCACAATGAGAGATAATTTTTTTAAAGCAATAAATAAAAAATAATTGAGTCAAAAGTTATTACTTCTAATTTTAGACGGATGGGGCTACGGTGTACAAGATTCAAGAAATGCTATTCATGTTGCTAATACTCCTTTCATTGATAAGCTGAGTGAAACAAAACTTAGCTCTACACTTCTTACTCACGGTGCATATGTAGGATTGCCAGATAATCAAATGGGTAATTCTGAGGTCGGCCATTTAAATATTGGTTCAGGAAGAGTACTATTACAGGATTTGCAAAGAATCAATAATGATTGTGAAGAGGGTAATCTAATGCGCAATAAGAAATTACTTGAATGCATTAATTATTGTAATAATAATGATAAGAGTTTGCATCTGATTGGTTTAGTCTCTGACGGTGGGATTCATTCTCACCAAAAACATCTTTATGAGATATGTAGAATTGCTGCTCAAAAAAAAGTTAAAAATGTTTTTATTCACGCCTTTACTGATGGAAGAGATACTGATCCAAAAAGTGCTATTAAACACATTAGTGATTTAGAAAAAAATTGTTACGGTTCAAATATTGCTAGCGTTTGTGGTAGATACTATGCTATGGACAGAGACCAAAGATGGGAAAGAACTAAGTTAGCATATGATTTACTAACTAAAGGTGTTGGAACAAAATCTAAAAACTTGATAGAAGCTATTAAAAATTCATACGAAGAAAACATAACTGATGAATTTATCAAACCAATAGTAAAAGTAGATTCAAATAACAATCCGATATGCAACATAAAAGCTGATGATGCTGTTATATGTTTTAATTTTCGAACAGATCGTTGTAGGCAAATCACGCAGGTTCTCACTCAAGTAGATAAAGTTGATTTAGGTATGAAGAAACTGAAGCTTGAATATAACACTATGACAACATATGATGAAAGTTTCAATAATGTTAGTGTTTTATATGATAAAGAAGTTTTAAACAATACTTTAGGAGAAATAATTAGTAAAAATAATCTAACTCAGACCAGAATTGCTGAAACGGAAAAATATCCACATGTAACCTTTTTCTTTTCAGGTGGTAGAGAGGAGAAGTTTGATGGTGAGAAAAGAATTTTAGTACAATCACCAAAGGTTAAAACTTATGATTTAAAACCTGAGATGAGTGCATTCGAGGTTTGTGAAAAAACAATCACTGAACTTGAAAAGAAAACATCAAATTTTATTTGTGTTAATCTTGCAAACCCAGATATGGTTGGACATACAGGTGTTTTTAAATCAATAATCAAGGCAGTTGAAACTGTAGATATCTGCACAGGAAAAATTGTTAATTGTGCACAAAAAAATAATTATACTGTCTTAGTAATTGCTGATCATGGCAATGCTGAAATGGCTATAAATGATGACCATTCTCCAAATACAGCTCACACAAAGAATAAAGTACCTTGTTTTTTAATTAATTACGAAACAAATAATTTGAAAGATGGTATTTTAGCTGATATTGCGCCAACAATCTTAAAAATTATGAATATAAAACAGCCGTCAGAAATGACTGGAAAGAGCTTAATATAAAATGAAAAATTTAAAACAATACATACAAGAAAATAGAGATAGATTTATTGATGAGTTATTTGAAATTTTAAAAATACCTTCAATTTCTGCTGATCCAAAATATAAAGAAGATGTTTTAAAATGCGCTGAGTTGGTGAAAAATAAACTTATAATTTCTGGAGCAGAGAATGTTAAATTGTGCCAGACAGATGGTTATCCAATAGTATATGCAGATAAAATTATAGATAAAAATTTACCAACTGTTTTAGTATATGGACATTATGATGTACAGCCCCCTGACCCGATTGAATTATGGGATAACCCCCCTTTTGAACCCTATATAAAGAAAACAGATAGTCATCCTCATGGAGCGATCTTTGCAAGAGGCGCATGTGATGATAAAGGTCAGTTTTACATGCATCTTAAAGCATTTGAGTACATGCTTAAAACAGATAATTTAGCATGTAATATAAAATTTATGATTGAGGGAGAAGAAGAGGTAGGATCTGAAAATCTTTCTGATTTTTTAATCAAAAATAAGCAAAAACTCTCCTGTGATGTTATACTAATTTCAGACACTGGTATAATCTCAAACGAAATACCATCAATTACTACAGGCCTGAGAGGATTAACATACTTAGAAGTTGAAGTAACTGGTCCTAATAGAGATTTACACTCAGGACTTTACGGTGGTGCAGTT
The DNA here is from genome assembly GCA_902533655.1 of uncultured Bacteroidota bacterium. GTDB lineage: Bacteria > Bacteroidota > Bacteroidia > Flavobacteriales > BACL11. Next base: position 35,939 of record CACAMX010000005.1, on the reverse strand, counting down.
GCAAATCCGATAAACATTTTATGTGAAATGATTGCCAAATTGAAGAATGATAAGAATCAAATTACAATCCCTGGCTTTTATGATAATGTAGATATTCTTTCTGAAAATGAAAGATCAGAAATAAATAGTGCTCCTTTTTCGGAAATTGACTACAAAAAAGCATTGGATTTAAAAGATATTCATGGTGAAGAGGGATATACCACAATGGAGCGAGCAGGTATTAGACCAACTCTTGACGTAAATGGAATTTGGGGGGGGTATACTGGTGAAGGTGCTAAGACTGTTATACCATCAAAAGCATTTGCAAAAATATCCATGAGATTAGTGCCCAATCAAACTGATGACGAGATTACTAAAAAGTTCACTGATTACTTTAGCAATATTGCTCCTGATTCAGTTTCTGTGAATGTAAAACCGCATCATGGTGGAACACCATATGTTTCTCCAACTGATACTATTGAGTACTTATCTGCATCCGAAGCAATAGCAGAAACTTTTGGTAAAAAACCTGTTCCAGTGAGAGGAGGTGGAAGTATTCCTATTGTTGCATTATTTGAAAAAGAGCTTGGTGTAAAGTCAATTTTGTTAGGATTTGGTTTAGATTCTGATGCAATTCACTCTCCCAATGAGCATTACGGTATTTTTAATTATTTAAAGGGCATAGAAACTATTACTTTATTTTTTAAAAATTATGCAGAGAAATTTTAAAGAACTACAAAAATTTAATCAATGGTGGCTGTGGGTCATTTTATTAATTTTTCCAATTTTGTCTTTTGGGAATTATGATGGTGCTGGAATAAATTTTTACTATGTACTTATTGGAATTTTAATTCCATCCCTATTTTATTTTTTGCAACTTAGAACTGAAGTAAATGAACAAGGGTTTTTTTATCAATTCTTTCCAATACACTTTTCATATCACAAAATAAGTTTTGAAGAAATAGAATCTGTCGAAGCTATAGATTATAAACCAATCAAAGACTATGGAGGCTGGGGAATTAAGTTTGGGTTCAAAGCAAAATCATATACTACAAGTGGTAATCAAGGTGTGATGCTTAAGTTAAAGGGTGGTAAGAACTTACTTTTTGGTTCACAAAAAAATAAAGAGCTTGAAAAGATTTTAAAATTTTATTTAAGAGCTACTTGAGAACTATGATATAGTAGTTTTTTTTACCCTTTTGAACAAGCAAGTATTTTTCCTTTATAAAGTCTTTGGAGGATATAGTATGACTAAGACTAATTTTTTCTTTGTTAATACTAACAGCATTTGACTGGATCATTCTTTTAGCTTCTCCGTTGCTTTTAAAAATGTTTTGACTTACTAGAAAATCTAATAGATTTTTATTTAAGTCATCATTTATTATATAGCTGGGTTGTACACCTTCAAAAATATTTAAGAATGTTTTTTCGTTCAATTGTTGTAAGTCTTTTGCTGTAGATTTTCCAAATAAAATATTGGATGCTTTTATTGCCTCATTAAGCTCTTCTTTGCTATGTACAAAAATTGTAACTTCTTTAGCAAGTTTTTTCTGAAGTTCTCTAAGATGAGGGTTTTTATCGTGCTCATTAATAATTTTGTTAATTTCCTCTTGAGTTTTGGTTGAGAAAATTTTAATATAGTTTTTTGCATCATCATCAGAGCAATTTATCCAAAATTGATAGAATTTGTAAACAGTGGTTTTATTTTTATCTAACCAAACATTTCCCTCTTCTGTTTTCCCAAACTTACCGCCATCTGATTTCTTTAAAAGAGGTGAAGTTACCGCAAATGCCTCTGAGCTTTCTTTTCTCCTGATCAGTTCAATACCAGTTACTATGTTCCCCCATTGATCAGATCCACCAAGTTGAACTAAACAATTTTTATCTTTCCATAGTCTGTAAAAATCATATCCTTGAACAAGTTGATAAGAAAACTCTGTAAAACTCATGCCTGTTTCTAATCGACTTTTAACAGAGTCTTTAGAAATCATATAATTAATTGAAATATGCTTACCGACGTCTCTAATAAACTCCAAAAAAGAATAGTTTTTAAACCAATCGAAGTTATTTACAATTTCTGCAGAGTTTGATCCACAATCAAAATTTAAAAATTTTTCTAGCTGCTTTCTAATAGAGCTTAAGTTTCTTTCAAGAGTAGCTTCATCTAATAAGTTTCTTTCTTTACTTTTTCCCGACGGATCTCCAACCATACCTGTTGCTCCGCCAACTAATATGATAGGCTTATGACCACAATCTTGTAAGTGTTTTAAAATCATTATTTGCACCAAACTACCAATATGCAATGAATCAGAGGTTGGATCAAAACCAATGTAAGCACTTGTAATTTCTTTTTGAAACTGCTCCTGTGTTCCAGGTACAATATCTTGTATCATACCTCTCCATTTAAGTTCTTTTATAAAATCCATATTAACTTGTTACAAATATAACATCATAACTTAAATAATCATGTTATTTGTATTTTTGTAATATGATTTTTGTAACTGGAGCAACTGGCATGGTTGGTGCTAATTTAATAGCATTATTTGAGAGAAATAATGTTGAATATAAGGCACTAAAAAGAAAATCAAGCACCTTAAATATTGTAAAAAATGTTTTTAAAGTTCATGGTATTGAAAATAAAATACAAAACATTAAATGGGTTGAGGGAGATATTACTGACTATCCATCTCTAATTCAAGCGATGGAAAATTGCGATAAGGTTGTTCATGCTGCAGGATTTGTATCGTTCAATAAATTCGATAAAAAAAAACTTGAAGAAATAAATATATTTGGAACAGAAAATATGGTTAATGCTTCTCTTGCCCTCAAAATAGAGAAGCTTATCCATATCAGTTCTATAGCTACGCTTGGTAACTCAAATAGTAATTTAATTACTGAGGATGATTTTTATGATTTTGGAATCAATAAAAGTTATTATGCCGAAACTAAATATTTTGCTGAACAAAATGTTTGGAGGGCAAGTGCTGAGGGATTGAATGTTACAATTCTTAATCCATCAGTGATTCTTGGAGTTGGAAATTGGAATTCAGGTAGTGCTAAAATTTTTAGTCAAATTTATAAAGGGTTGAAATTTTACACAGTTGGTAAAACAGGATTTGTTGATGTAATTGATTTATGTAACATAATCAATATTTTAATATTCAATTGTAAAATAGGTCAAAAAAGCAGATTTATTATAAATGCTCATAACGTCTCATACAAACAAATTTTTAAATTAGTTGCAAACAATTTTAATATTAAAGAACCAAAATTCAAAGCCACAAAATTCTTACTTGAGCTGGTATGGAGGCTTGAAGCTATTTTATTTTTTTTCTTTAGAAGAACACCTAAAATCTCAAAAGAAACAGCTAATAGTGCAATGTCAGTGAAAAGCTATGATAATTCAAAAATTGTGGATTTAATAAAATTTAAATTCATAGATATAGAGATTACAATCAAGAATTATTGTAATGCGTATTTAAATAGTTTAAGGTAGTTTCTGCTTTTCAATTTGTAACTCATTAATGACATTTTTATAAATTTCTTCAAGCATTTTTGGATTATTAGAGTAAAACTCTAAGTTTTCGATAAATAATGAGTCATTTATTTTATGTAGTGTAAATATTGAATCGTAATTGGATTTTAAGTTATATAATGCTATTTCGCTATCAATTACTTTTTGATGTTGATATTTAGACTCTATAATTTGAACAGATTTAAGAATTTCTTTCATAACATCTTTTGATAAAAATTGATCGGTACTTTTATTTGATTTGCAGCTGGTAAATAAAATTAGTGAAATGAATAAGACTCTTACCATTTTTCAAAACTATTAAAATATGCTTAAAATTATTTATTTAATTTACTCTAAAAGTTTAAAATAGTTATCTTTACATGAACAAAAAACTAATCAAATGAAAAATTTATTATATTTTTTTGCAATCATCTCGTTCTTCGCATTTACAGCTTGTTCTGGTGGTTCATCTGAAAGCAACACTACTGAGGAAACAGTAGTTGAGCCAGTTGTAGAAACGACTGAAGAAGCTTCAACAGATTCAGCTGCAACTGAAGAAACAGAAGAAACTACTGAGGAAGTAGGAGAGTAAATAAAAAAGGTGCTTTTAGTAAGCACCTTTTTTTATATATCAAACTCTAGTGGAAGTCCTCTAAAGCTTTCATCAAACTCACCTAAATTATACACTAAATTACCATTAACGAAGCAACTTTGAACACTGCTTTTGAATGTATGGCCATCAAAAGGCGACCATCCACACTTGTATAAAATGTTTTCTTTGGAAACAGTCCAGCTCTTATTCAAATCTAAAATTGCGAGATCAGCATAAAATCCTTCTCTTATATAACCTCTTTTTTTTATTCTAAATAGTTTCGCTGGGTTATGACACATTTTTTCAACGATCTTTTCTAAAGAAATTAAACCATCATGATATAAATCAAGCATTGCAACTAGGCTATGTTGAACTAGAGGTCCACCTGATGGACATTTTATATAGTTATTATTTTTTTCAATTATTGTGTGTGGAGCATGGTCGCTAGCAACAACATCTATTAAATTACTATTAACTGCATCAATCAGCTTTTTTTTGTCATTTTCTGTTTTTACTGCTGGGTTCCATTTTATAAAAGCCCCTTTTTTATTATAATCCTTTTCACTAAACCACAAATGGTGTATACATGCTTCAGAAGTTATTTGCTTTTTTTCAATGGGTAAACTATTTGAAAAATGAGATAATTCCTTTGCTGTTGAAATATGAAATATATGAAGTCTTGTTTTGTATTTTTTAGCTAGCTTAATAGCTAAAGAAGATGACTTGAAACATGCTTCTTCCGTTCTTATCTTTGGATGATAATTTATTGGAATATTATCACCATACTTTTCTTTATAGAAATTGAGATTTTTATTTATTATGTCTTCATCCTCACAGTGGACAACTAGTAAAATTTTAGATTTTTTAAATAATTCATTTAGTGTATCTAACTTGTTTACTAGCATATTACCTGTTGATGAGCCCATGAAAATTTTTATAGCTCCAACTTTTTTTGGGTCACAAAGAAGAACTTCCTCTATATTGTCATTAGATGCCCCCATAAAAAAAGAAAAATTTGCTAAAGATTTTTGTTCGCCCAATAGAAATTTCTTTTTCAATAAATCTTGAGTCAATGTTTGTGGCGAAGTATTGGGCATCTCCATAAAAGAAGTTATACCTCCTGCTACAGCTGATTTACTTTCTGAGTAAATATCTCCTTTATGAGTCAAGCCTGGCTCGCGAAAGTGAACTTGATCATCAATTACTCCAGGAATAATATGTAGTCCGGCACAATCAAATACCCTGTCAGCCTCAATATTAATTTTTCTAGAGACTTTTTGGATAATATCATTAGAAATTAAAATATCCTTTTTTTGTAAAGTTCCACTATCAACAACAAAACTGTTTTTTAAAAGAGTTTTCAAATTTTTATCTTTTCCAATTTTTGAAAATACTTCTAATTTTCATGTTTATTACTCCAAGTAAGGCTTCATAAAAAATCCCTCCGCTCATTTTGGATTCTCCTTCACTTCTGTCAGTAAAAATTACTGGCACTTCAATTACATTGAAACCATACTTCCATGCCTTAAATTTCATTTCAATTTGGAAAGCATAGCCAACAAATTGTATGCTATCTAAATTTATTGTTTCTAACACTTCTCTTCTATAGCATTTAAAGCCTGCAGTAGAATCATTTATTGGCATTCCTGTGATCAAGCTCACGTACTTAGATGCGAAAAAAGAAAGTAGAAGCCTAGACATTGGCCAGTTGATAATATTAACACCTTTTACATATCTTGATCCAATAGATAAATCACCTCCTTTTTCTTCATTTGCATTGTAAAGTCTTACAAGATCAGCAGGATTATGTGAAAAATCTGCATCCATTTCAAAAACATATGAATAATTTCTATCTAGGGCCCATTTAAATCCATGAATATACGCTGTGCCAAGTCCTAATTTACCTGTTCTTTCTTCAATAAAAAGAGAGTCTCGAAATTTACTTTGCAAATCTTTCACAATGTCTGCAGTTCCATCTGGTGAACCATCATCTACAATTAAAATATGAAATAACTTGTTTAACGAAAATATTGTTCTGACGAGTTTTTCTATATTTTCTTTCTCGTTGTAAGTCGGTATAATAACTAAACTATCAGACATATTAAATTTTTTCTCTTATAATTTCTTCAACTACTTTAGGATCTAGTAAAGTACTTGTATCTCCAAAATTACTAAAATCATTTGAAGCAATTTTTCGAAGTATTCTTCTCATTATTTTTCCAGATCTTGTTTTCGGTAAACCTTTTACAAATTGGATTTTTTCAACTTTCGCAATTGGCCCAACATTTTTTACAATTAAATTATTTATTTCAGCTCTTATATTTATTTCATTCTTAATATTTCCTTGTGCTATGACAAAGGCGTATATAGCATTGCCTTTGATTTTGTGTGGATATCCAACAATAGCTGTTTCACATACATTTGGATGTTCATCAATTGCACTTTCAATCTCTGCTGTTCCAAGATTGTGACCGGAAACAATGATTACATCATCAACTCTGCCTGTAATTCTATACATACCGACGTTATCTCGAACACAGCCATCACCTGTAAAGTACATGTTTGCGAAAGCGCTAAAGTATGTATCTTTAAATCTTTTATGGTCTCCATAAATTGTTCTTGCCATGGAGGGCCATGGGAATTTAATGCATAATTTCCCTTCAACATTTAAATTATTTAATTCGTTTCCATCATTATCCATTATACATGGTTGTATTCCAGGTAAGGGTAGTGTAGCAAATGTAGCTTTTGATGGTGTCACACCCGCAAGGTTTGATATCATTATTCCACCAGTTTCAGTTTGCCACCATGTGTCAACAATTGGAATATCTTTTTCCCCAATATTTTCATTATACCAGTTCCAAGCATCCTCGTTTATAGGTTCACCAACAGTACCAAGAACTTTAAGAGACCTTAAATTATATGGCTTAACATATTTTAATCCCTTAGCTTCAAGTGCTCTAATTGCAGTCGGGGCAGTGTAAAAAATATTTACTTTGTTTTCCTCAACTATCTTCCAAAATCTTCCAAAATCTGGATATGATGGTATTCCTTCAAATAAAATTGAAGACGCTCCATTTAATAAAGGACCATAAATTATGTAAGAATGACCAGTTATCCATCCGATATCTGCAGTACACCAATAAATATCATCTTCTTCATATTGAAATACATTTTTAAATGAAAAAGAGGTATAGATCATGTAACCTGCTGTTGAATGTTGAATGCCTTTTGGTTTACCGGTAGATCCAGATGTATATAATATGAATAGTGGGTCCTCAGCATCTACAATAATTGGCTCGAAAATATTGGATACATCTTTCATTTCCTCATGCCACCACTTATCTCTGCCGTTTCTCATTTTTACTTCAGAGCCAGTTCTTTTAAAAACTATACAGCTCTTAATTGTTGGTGTATTTTCTAGTGCCTCATCACATATTTCTTTAAGCTTTATTTCTTTCTCTCCTCTGTAACTTCCATCTGAAGTAATAAGTAATTTACATGTAGCATCATTTATCCTTTCAGAAAGAGCTTGGGCAGAAAATCCAGCAAAAACAACAGAGTGTATTGCACCAACTCTTGCACAAGCCAAAACAGCTATGGTCAACTCAATGAGCATGGGCATATAAATACAAACTCGATCACCTTTTTTTACTCCATTTTTAGTCAATACATTTGAAAACTTACATACTTCCCTATGAAGTTGCTCATAAGTTATAGAAATGGAATCTTCTTTTGGGTCATTAGGAATCCACTTATAAGCAATCTTTTTGCCATGTTTTTTTAAATGTCTGTCAAGGCAATTGGTTGTGATGTTGAGTTTTGCGTTTCGAAACCATTCAACTTTTGGTACTCTAAAATCCCATTTTAATATGTCATCCCATTTTTTTTCCCATTTGAAGTTCTCTGCATAACTTGACCAGAATTTCTCAGGAGACTCAACGCTTTCTTTGTATTTTTTTAAATAATCATCAAAGTTTGATATCATCAGAAATAATTTTAAATAAAATTAACATTTATTTATTTATTAATGTTTAGATTAATTATCACTATTTTTTAAATTAGCAAGAAAAATAAATGAAAAAAATTTACATTATAATTTGCTCAATAATACTAGCTGCATCAGCTAGCGCTCAAGACTGCAGTGAACTTTTTATTTCTGAATACGTTGAAGGACCAGGAAATAATAATGCAATTGAAATTTACAACCCTACAGGTTCTACTATTGATTTATCAGAATATTCTATCAACAGGTATGGAAATGGAGCATCCACGTCACCTGACAGCTGGCCACTAAGTGGTTCAATCGCATCAGGTCAAGCAATTACAATTGGTAATGGTCAGGTTGATTCAGTCTGGGTTAGCACATACTGGTCGCTTCCAGTTGACCCAACATTTTTAGCTGCTTGTGACTATTCATGTAGTGGTATTTATCCTACTCCATTTTATTTTAATGGTGATGATGCAATTACTTTAGAAAAAATAAATGGTGATATTGTAGATATTTTTGGAAAAGTAGGAGAAGACCCAGGAAATGCTTGGACCGATGACGTTACTGCTGGATTTACAGATGCAAATGGTGGAACATGGTGGACAAAGAGACAGACTTTAGTCAGAAAGTCAAGTGTTAAAAAGGGAGTCACTCAAAACCCTATTTTATTTAACCCCACTGCTGAATATGATTCACTTCCGGATGCAACCTACTCTGGCATGGGATCTCACTCATGTGATTGTGCTGTTTCCTCGGTGAATTATAAGACAGGCTTGGATTTTTCAATTTATCCAAACCCAATGATACAAGGTGAATCAGTTCAAATAATCTCATCAAAAAATAATTATGAAATAAGATTATTTGATATGACAGGAAATTTAATTAGCTCGCGTGATGAAATTAATTTCTCTCTATTAAGTTCGGGGTTTTATCATATTGAGCTGAAGCACAGAGATGGATCATTTAATCAGAAGAAATTAATAGTACAATAATTTGAGATTATTTTTATTAATTTTTGTACTTCCTTTTAGCACTTATTCACAAAATATTGTCACTGGTAATGTTAGCGATTTAACATCTGGAGAATACTTAATAGGTGCAAGCGTTATTTATGAAAGTAATAAAGGAACTACCACAGATTTTGATGGAAATTTTAGATTCTCTACTGATAAAAAAAGCTTGACCTTAAAAATTTCTTATGTTGGTTATGAATCATTAGAAAAGAAAATTGAATTGAATTCAAAGCTGACTAGTGTTGATTTTCGTTTAAGTTCAATTAAGTTAAATGAAGTTAGAGTAATTGCTGATTTAGCAACAGAGAGAAAAACACCTGTTGCTTTTTCTACAATTCCAATGAAAAAAATTAATGAAGAACTTGCTTCACAAGATATTCCAATGGTATTAAATTCAACTCCAGGAGTGTACGCAACCCAAACTGGAGGAGGAGATGGTGATGCTAGAATAACAATTAGAGGTTTTAATCAAAGAAATGTTGCTGTTATGATTGACGGTATTCCAGTAAACGATATGGAGAATGGGTGGGTTTATTGGAGCAATTGGTTTGGTTTAGATGCTGTAACATCTAATATTCAAGTCCAAAGAGGTTTAGGTGCTTCTAAGATTGCAATCCCCTCTGTTGGAGGTACTATGAATATTATAACTCGAGGAACAGGAAATAAAGCTGGAGGTTCATTTAAACAAGAAATTGGTTCTTTTGGAAAGATTAGAAGTTCACTTGGGTATAATTCGGGTAAACTAAATAATGGTTGGGGGTTTACTCTTGCAGGTTCTTACAAACAAGGTAATGGTTTTGTTGATCAAACTTGGACAGAAGGATATTTTTATTATGCTAAGTTGCAAAAAGAAATAGGCAATCATTTAATTAGTCTTTCTCTTATGGGTGCTCCTCAAAAGCATGGGCAAAGATCTTACAAGAGCAACATAGCTACTTATGATACTACTATAGCTAGAGAACTTGGTGACACAAGTAATTGGGATAATCAAATCACTAACAAAGGCATCACATATAATAAGCACTGGGGGAAGTTAAACAGATGGCAGATTAATAACTCTGGAGACACGTTAAATAATAGAGAAAGACTGAATACAAGGCAAAATTATTATCATAAACCTCAGTATTCTCTTAGACATTTTTGGAGAGTAAATGAAAAATTTTACTTATCAAATGTCAGTTATTTATCTGTTGGAAATGGTGGAGGAACAAGAATTAGTGGTAACACAAATAATTATGACACTTTTGGTCAGTATAACCTTCAAGAAGCATACGATGCGAATGTAAATAATATTGATCTGTTGTATTCAGATAATCAAAATAAGGGTAGTACTTATTTAAGCAGTTCAATCAATAATCATTTTTGGTATGGACTACTTTCAACTATGAACTATGAAATCAATGGCTATTATAATTTAAGTGGAGGATTAGACTTTAGATACTACACTGGTCAACATTACAGAGAAGTATACGATCTTCTTGGTGCAGATTATGTAATTGATGAAAGCAATGAGCAAAGATTAACTTCTGTAAAGAGAGTTGGAGATAAAGTTTCATATCACAATGATGGTATAGTTCGGTGGGGTGGAGCATTTTCTCAAATTGAATACTCAAATGGAATGCTGAGTGCTTTTTTTAATTTGTCAGCTTCCAACTCAGGGTACAAAAGAATAGATTACTTTAAAAAAAGAGATCTTGTTTTAAGTGATACAACATATAGAGAAGCTCTAGGAACTTCTGTAACAACTAATTTAATTTTTGACGATCAAGGTAATTTAGTTGGCGCAAACAAAACACAAGTTTTAGATACAATTGTACACAATGGCGTGGCTTATACAATGAACTCTGATGAGGCCAAACTTGCTGAAACTAATTGGAAGAATATACCAGGATTTACTATCAAGACTGGTGCCAACTATAATTTAGATGATAAAAACAATGTTTTTCTCAATCTAGGTTATCTATCAAAAGCACCAAGATTTAATAATGTTTATGACTACTCTAATAGACTATACAGAGATATAAAAAATGAAAGCGTCAGTGCTTTAGAACTTGGATATTCATTTCGATCAAGTGTTTTTTCCTCAAATTTAAATATGTATTATACTATTTGGAATAATAAACCATCTAACGGAGGTATTACAGTAACAATAGATGATATACCATTTCGAGCTAATATCAATGGTATGGATGCACTTCACAAGGGAATCGAACTTGATTTGTCCTGTAAATTATTATCTAATTTGTCTTTAGAGGGTTTATTGTCAATTGGAGATTGGAGATGGACTTCTACTGAGACCGTAAGATTTTATGATGACGATAATAGTATTGCTTTAGATCCCAATAGTGGTGACACCATAGAAGTAAGTTTTGATGCTGATGGTGTACGTGTTGGTGATGCTGCTCAAACTCAACTAGGATTTAGTTTAAGATATGAACCGACCACAGTATCCTATGTAAAGTTAAGATATACTTTTTTTGATGACTATTTTGCAGATTTTGATCCAATTTCTCTGGGTGGTGAAAACGGGGGAAGAGATAGTTGGCAGATACCTTCATATGATTTAATTGATTTGCATTGCGGGTATAACTTTAAACTAAATCAAAAAAATAAACTATCACTGAGATTAAGTATTTTAAATTTGTTTGATAAAATTTATATATCAGATGCTCAAAATAATGATCCATACAACGATGTTTCATATCAAGATTTTGATGCTAAATCAGCTAGTGTATTTTTTGGGCTGGGTCGTAGATTTACGATGTCTGCTCGACTAAATTTTTAAATTATGAAAAACTTTTTATCACTAATATTAATTATATTTTTTTCCAATCTTTCTTATGCTCAGTCTAGTATTTCAAGTGCTAGATTACAACCACTTGGTTCTACTGTTACCGTAACAGGTGTAGTAACAAACGGATATGAGCTTGGAGTAATAAGATATATGCAAGATTCAACTGCAGGCATAGCTCTTTATGATCTCACAGCCAATAATTATTTGGCAAATGTAAATAGAGGAGATAGTTTAACAATTACAGGAGAGTTAGCTGATTTTAATGGATTGCTAGAAGTATATGTTACAGGCTTTCCAACGATACATTCATCTAATAACAATTATCCTGCTCCACAAATTATGCTACCAGCTCAAATTGGAGAAACTACTGAATCAGAGTTAGTACAAATAGACAACGCCATCTTTGTCTCAGGCGGAAGTTTATTCAGCGTAGGCACCTATGATTTCACCTCTGGTGGACAGTCAGGTAAAATATATATTAGATCAAATCATCCGCTTATTGGATTAACAATTCCAGTTGGTCCCATTTCATTAATTGGAATATCCTCTCAATATACTTTTTCAGTTCCAGCGATTGATGGGTATCAAATACTTCCCAGAGATACAAATGATCTGATAATACCTTCAGGTCTAATAATTACTTCTGCAGTAACTCAATCAAATATAACCAGTACAGGATTTGATCTCACGTGGAATACTTCAGACTCATCAACTACTGAAGCCAACTATGCAGTTATTCAACCATTAACCACTCATATTAATGGAAACTCATATACAAAAGCACACACAATAACTCTAACAGGACTACAGCCTGCTACATTTTATTTTGTTGAATGCTTTTCTGTTAATGGTACAGACACTGCATTTTCAAATGTGGGTTACTACTCAACTGCATCAAATTCAACTGGAAAAATTAGACCTTATTTTAATCATAGTGTAGATAATTCGGTGTCATTAGGTGTTGATGCTCAAAATATTACAACATATTTTAACGATACTATAAAAGCTTACATGGATAGAGCAGATAGTACAATTGATATTTGTGTATACAATGCCTCAGACGCAACTATTGCGACAGCAATTAATGATGCATACAACAGAGGAGTGAATGTAAGATACATAGCAGATGATGATGTAGTTAATTCTATGTTGAGTTCTTTGAATCCAAATATACCTGTAGTATATAGAGATCCTTCAGTACAAGGAATTATGCACAACAAATTTGTAATAATAGATGCTCACTCTGAAAATAATTCATGGATAATGTCTGGATCTACTAACTGGACAAATCCTTCTAATCTTTTTAATGATTATAATAATCTTATCTTTATTCAAGATCAGGCTCTTGCTAAGGCATATACTTTAGAATTTAATGAAATGTGGAGTGGTGTTTTTGGCTCTAATAAAGCTGATAATACACCTCATAAGTTTAATGTTAATGGTGTAGAAATTGAGCTCTATTTTTCTCCATCTGATAATACTACTTCAAAAATTAATGAAGTTATAAATAATGTTAACTACTCACTTGAATTTGCTTTATTGTCATTTACAAGAGATGATTTAGCAAATAATATAATAGATAAGGATTCTGAATTTGGCGTGGTTGCAAGAGGAATAATAGAGGATGAAAATACTACCGGCAGTGAATTTTCAAACCTCTATACAAACAATGTAAATGTTAAATCACATGCTGGTATTGCAAACTCCCTACATCATAAATATTTAATTACTGATGCTAATGTAGCTTCTTCTGATCCAACATTATTAACAGGTTCTCATAATTGGAGTAATAATGCGGAAAATAATTCTGATGAAAATACTTTAATTATACATGATCAAGCCATTGCAAACATATATTTGCAAGAATTCACACAAAGATTTAATGAGTTGTCATCAACCAACTTAAAAGCTCTTGAAAATCTTGGAATTGATATATTTCCAAATCCAACCAATGGTCGCTTCTACTTTTCAAATTATGAATTAATCGATAAAATTATGGTTTATAATAACTTAGGGGAGTTGGTATATGAGACAAGTTCTTGTTCAAGCATTGAGATTAAAAAGAAGGGAATCTATTTGGTTAAAATTTTAAAAGATGAATCAGAGTTTTTTAAAAAAATAGTAATTAACTAATTTCAAAACTGTCCATAAAGTTTGTTGTGTAATCGCCTTTAATGAAGGCCTCTTCACACATTAATTTTTTATGAAAGGGAATTGTGGTATGAACTCCTTCAATTACAAATTCGTCTAGAGCTCTTTTCATTTTTTCAATGGCCTCCTCTCTTGTTTGTGCAACAGTGATTAACTTGGCAATCATAGAATCATAAAATGGTGGAATAGTATAATTAGCGTATACATGAGTATCTATTCTTATTCCATGCCCTCCCGGCGAATGAAAATTAGTTATGAGACCTGGCGAAGGACGAAAGTCATTGAATGGATCTTCAGCATTTATCCTACATTCAATTGCATGCAGTTGTGGAAAATAATTTTTGCCTGAAATTTCAATACCTGCAGCTACTTTAATTTGCTCTCTTATCAAGTCATAATCAACCACTTCTTCTGTTACAGGATGTTCAACTTGGATTCTGGTGTTCATTTCCATGAAATAGAAGTTTCTATTTTTATCTACTAAAAATTCAACAGTCCCAACTCCCTCATACTTCACAGCTTCAGCCGCTTTTATTGCAGCTTTACCCATTTCATCTCTCAATTTTTTGGTCATAAAAGGAGATGGTGTTTCCTCAACTAATTTTTGATGACGTCTCTGTATTGAACAATCTCTTTCTGACAAGTGAGCAGCTCTACCTTTTTTATCACTAATTATTTGAATCTCAATATGTCTTGGTTTTTCAATGAACTTTTCTAGGTACATCCCATCATCACCAAATGAGGCCTTAGCCTCATTTTTTGCGTTTTCCCAATTAGATTTTAATTCTTCTTCTTTCCAGACTAATCTCATTCCCTTTCCTCCACCTCCAGCAGTTGCTTTTAGCATTACTGGATAGCCTATTTCAAGAGCTATTTTTTTTAGGGAATTGAAGTCCTTAATGATTCCTTTTGATCCAGGAATAGTTGGCACTCCAGCTTTTTTCATTGTTTCTTTAGCCTTTGCCTTATCTCCCATTGAGTTTATCATCTCAGCTGATGCTCCAATAAATTTTATATGATTTTCTTTACATATTTTAGAAAATTTTGCGTTTTCAGCAAGAAACCCATAGCCTGGATGTATTGCATCGGAATTTGTAATTTCCGCAGCTGCGATGATATTTGGGATGTTTAGATAAGAATCAGAGCTTGAAGCAGGCCCAATGCATACAGCTTCATCTGCAAATCTAACATGTAAACTTTCTTTATCAGCCAAAGAGTAGACAGCTACTGTCTTTATATTCATTTCTTTACAAGTTCTTATTACTCTTAAAGCGATTTCACCTCTGTTGGCGATTAGTATTTTTTTAAACATTGATAAATATTTATGAGGGGTCTACTATGAACAATGGCTGGTCGAACTCAACTGGCTGAGAATCATCAACAAGTACTTTTACCACTTTTCCAGAGATTTCAGATTCTATTTCGTTGAATAGCTTCATTGCTTCAATTATGCATATTGTTTGTCCTTTTGAAATAGTATCACCAACATTAACAAAGGTGGGTTCTTCAGGTGAAGGACTTCTATAAAATGTTCCAATCATACTTGCTTTGATTGTTACATAATTATTGTTTTCTTGAGCTTCTGAATCAGTAGCTTCATTTTTATTTTGTGTATTAGTTTGAGATAATTCAGCTTGATTAACGATTACTTGGGGCTGTGGTGTTGGTGTGCTGATAATCTGTTCAACTTGATGTGACGGCTGAGTGATATGATGGACAACATTATTTGTGCCTTCATCTGGTTGACCTCTTCTTTTTTTAGCAGGAGATTTTATGCTTATTTTGACATTATCAATTTCAAGCTCCACTTCTGTTGCTCCAGACTTTGCAACAAACTTAATTAACTCTTGAATATCTTTTAAGTCCATATTTTTTTAACAAAAATAATTATTTCTATGAATCATAAGCCCACTTCATATAAATTGATCCCCAAGTAAATCCACCACCGAATGCTGCAAGTATTATATTATCTCCTTTTCTCAATTGATTTTCCCATTCCCAAAGACATAGTGGAATGGTTCCATTTGTTGTATTTCCATACTTTTCAATGTTAATCATAACCTTATCATTTCCCACTCCCATTCTTCTAGCTGTTGCATCTATTATTCTTTTATTAGCTTGATGAGGAACTAGCCAAGAAATATCAGATGAACTAAGATTGTTTTTTTCCATAATTTCAGCAGATACATCTGCCATACTTTTAACAGCTGTTTTAAATACTGTTTGTCCATCTTGATAAGCAAACTGTTCTCTTTTTTCAATGTTATCTTTGGTAATTGGTTTAACAGATCCACCTGCTTTCACATGTAAAAAATTCCTTCCACTTCCGTCAGATCTTAAAATACTGTCCTGAATTCCTAAACCTTCACTATTTGGTTCTAAAATTGCAACTCCAGCTCCGTCTCCAAAAATTATACAAGTTGCTCTGTCTTGGTAGTCGATTATTGAAGACATCTTGTCTGTACCAACAACTAAAATTTTTTTATGGCTTCCAGATTCTATATACTTAGATGCAGTAGTTAGAGAATACAGAAATCCAGAGCATGCTGCCATAAGATCGTAACAAAATGCGTTTACTGCACCAATTTTATCAGCTATTACACATGCTGTTGAGGGGAAAATCATATCTGGAGTAGCTGTTGCACAAATTATCATATCGATTTCCTCAGCTTTGTGATGAGTTTTTTTAAAGATATTTTTGATCGCATTTACAGCCAAATCTGATGACCCTTTTCCTTCTTCTTTTAAAATTCTTCTTTCTTTAATACCGGTTCTTGACATAATCCATTCATCATTTGTATCAACCATTTTTTCAAGTTCATGGTTTGTCATTATGTAATCTGGAACGTAACCCCCTATAGCAGTTATTGCAGCTTTAATGTTATTCATACAATTATGTATTAGAAATAATAATCAAGAAAATTAATTAAATTATGTAATTAAAAGGAATGAAGTATGATTAGATATTAATTTTTAATTGTTAATTAAAAATTTAATGAGTTCATTTATTCTGAAAATAATTTACCTCGATAGTAAATTTTTCCTTCATGTTCGTATGCATGATGATATAAATGTGATTCTCCAGTTTTAGGACATAGCTTAATTGTTTGAGTTGAAGCTTTATAGTGAGTTCTTCTTTTATCTCTTCTTGTCTTTGATATTTTTCTTTTTGGATGTGCCATGTTAATCTATTTTTAATTCTTTGAGTTTATCCCAATTGGATGTATCTGTTCTTTTATTTTCTTTATACTTTTCTATTAATCTTAGCATTTCAATGTTACATTCACTTTTGCTAGATTCGTGAGTAATTCTTTGTGGGACAGAAGTATAAATTAACTCATAAAAAAACTGATTTAATTCAATTACTTTTTGTTTTGGATTTATAAAAATAATCTCATCATCAGAATTATTAATTTTAGTTGATTCTTTAATTATGAACTCTGTTTCATTTTTTATTTTAAAATCTAAATTATCACCACATATGTCGCATGCCATGTCTATTAAAATTCCTTCTAATTCGAATTTAAGTAGATAATTGCTTGAAACCCCATTTCTTTGGAGAAAAAGAGATATTTGAAGCTTAGCATTCTCAAACCTGTCAAAGGTGTATGTCTCAAAGAACTCATCACTAATTTCAAATTTTATTTTTTTATTAAAATTTTCTTTGTTAAGCTTTAAGCTATACATAACTTGAAATTAGGGTTGCAAATATAATAATTTATTGATTTTTTTAAAGATTAAGACTCGTTCTATTTTTGTAAATCAAACACGCCTGAATTATAGATTGCTTGAAAGAACCAATTTCAGCCATGTTTTTACCAGATAAATCAAATGCAGGACCATGAACTGGTGAGGTTCGAACAATCTCTAGCCCAGAAGTAAAATTAACTCCAGAACTGAATGAACACATCTTAAATGGAATTAATCCTTGATCATGATACATTGATAAAATTGCATCATACTTTTTCAGATTTGATTTGCTAAAAAAACTATCAGCGGGAAACGGACCATCGCATATTATATTTTCATTTTTTATTCTTTTTATTGCTGGAACAATTGTCTCTGTTTCTTCAAAACCTAGAATCCCATTTTCTCCTGCATGTGGATTAAGAGCTAATACGGCTATTTTGGGATGTTTTATAAGAAAATCGTTCTGTAAAGTTTTATGTAAGGTTTTAACTTTAGAGTAAATAGCTTTAACATTTATTCTTTTACTGACCTTATTTAATGCAATATGGCCAGTTAAAAAGGCTATTTTCATTTGATCACTAGTCATTAACATTAGAGATGATCCATGAAACAGATTTTCAAAGTACTCGGTGTGACCAATAAAATCTTTACTGTGTAATTTGACAGTTTCTTTATTAATTGGACATGTGACCAGGCAATCAATCTTTCCAGCCAGTGCAGCTTTAGAAACGTGTTTTAAAGATTGAAGAGCTATGAGGCCAGATTCTTTAGTTGAAGTTCCTAAATTTAAGAGATAATCAGATTTGAAATTGTGCATACAATTAACGACGTTTTCTTCTGCTTGATTTTCTTCCTGAATAAAATTTATTTTTTTTAGATTTATTTTAGCTTTCTCAGCATATTTAGAAACTAAGTTTTTGCAGCAATATAATATTGGATTACAGTATTCAAATAAACTTAAATCTTGGAAGCTTTTTATGATAAGCTCAAGCCCAACTCCATTTATATCACCAACACTAATACCAAGCCTGACTTTTTTCATTAAATTTTTGTGTAGTTTTTAATGAAGTTATAAATAAGTCTGACACCTATGGCTGTTGCTCCTTTGCCTCTGTATCCAAATTCACTGGTTACATAAGTTGGACCTGCAATGTCAAGATGAATCCATGGGTAATCTGTGAAATGAACTAAAAATTTACCAGCAGTTATTGCTCCAGCGAAATCAGCATTTCCTATGTTTCTAATATCAGCTATATCTGACTTCATAAGCTCATCATATTCATCCCAAAAGGGCATTTCTGCCAGTCTTTCATAAACCTCCAATCCAGCTTCTTTTAATTTCTGATGTTGTTTTTCAGCCTTATTATGCATTGATACTATTCCAAAATGTCCAATTGCTCTAGCTGCAGATCCAGTTAAAGTTGCCATGTCAATTACTAACTGAGGATTATATTTTTTTGCATAAGATAAAGCATCAGCTAGAATCATTCTTCCCTCAGCATCAGTATTTAAAACCTCAACATTCGTACCATCGTACATCTCAACAACATCGCCTGGTGCATAAGCATTACCAGAAGGTCTATTATCTGTTGCTGGTATCAGACCAATTACATATACAGGAAGATTACTTTTTGCTACTGCATTAATTGCGGATATAACACAAGCAGCACCTCCCATATCCACCTTCATTATATCCATACCTTTTGTAGGTTTGAGACTCAGTCCACCAGTATCATATACTATTCCTTTACCAACAAGTATTAAAGGTCGTTTATTAACTGCGTTATTTGGTTTATGCTCTAAAATACTGAAACTGGGTTCATCTAAACTCCCTTGATTTACTGCTAATAAACCACCCATTTTCATTTTTTTAATATCACTTTTGAAGAAATGCTTAGTTTTAAAATTATTCTTTTTGCCTAATTTTTTAATGATTGTTGCTAGATCTTTAGCTTTAAGATGAGAGAAGGGATCATTAACTAAATCTCTGCAAAGAAATGTTGATTCTATCACAGAAATAAGTTCATCAAAGTTTAAATTTTGGTCCTGAACACTATCTACAATAATTTTTAAATCTTTTTTTTGCTTTTTAAATCTGTCATACTCGTATCCCGTAAGTGCTAATCCTTCTAAAATACAGTTTAAAATATATGATTTATTTACTGTGTCAATAACATTAATTGTATATTTTGAATCTAATACTTTATTGAGCTTGTGACCAATATTTCTGTAAAACTCCGAATCTTTATAATTATTTATCTCTTTATCACAGTTTACAAGAACAAAATTTTGATTTAATCTGTTGATAGAAACAATAGTCTCTTTACTTGACTTTATCTTATTTAAGAAATATTTTTTTTCCTCTTGACTGATATTTATTTCATTTAGATGATTTGAGTTTACAAGAACTGTAATTTCATTTTCAGAGTTAGGAATGGATTTTTTTTTGATTGAAATCTGCATATAAATGTTTAATTTTAAACAAAATTAGTTATTAAATTAAACTTTTGTGCTATGTTCACTGGTATTGTAGAAAAAATGGTTGAGGTTAAAAGTATCATTGCTTCAAAAAATAATTTGATAATGGAAATATATTTTGAAAATATACATGAGCTAAGAGTAGATCAAAGTATTTCACACAACGGTGCA
Organism: uncultured Bacteroidota bacterium; assembly: GCA_902533655.1. GTDB lineage: Bacteria > Bacteroidota > Bacteroidia > Flavobacteriales > BACL11. Next base: position 15,566 of record CACAMX010000005.1, on the reverse strand, counting down.
TGCTTAACAGTGACAAAATTAAATGATAATTCATATCAAGTTGATTTAATAGAGGAAACAATTCAAAGAACAAATTTTAAATATGTCAAAGCTGGAGATTTTTTAAACCTAGAGAGATCTCTCAAGATTGGAGATCGTTTAGATGGACATATGGTTCAAGGGCATGTTGACACTACTGCTAAATGTACTTCAATTGAAATAAATGAAGGTTCATGGAAATATTTTTTTCAATATGATGATGACTCAATAACGGTAGAAAAAGGATCAATAACTGTAAATGGAGTTAGTCTTACAGTTGTTGATTCATTAAAAAATGAATTTTCAGTATGTATTATTCCATACACCTATGAGCATACAAATTTTAAATATTTAAAAATTAATGATTATGTTAATATTGAATTCGATATTCTTGGTAAGTACATAAAAAAGTTAGTTAATGACAAATAAAATAATGTTATTGGGCTCAGGTGAGTTAGGTAAAGAGCTAGTGATTTCACTAAAGAGATTAGGGCAAACTGTTATTGCTGTTGATAATTATGAAAACGCGCCAGCTATGCAAGTTTCAGATACTTATGAAGTAATTGATATGCTTAATGCTGATGATCTGGAAAAGATTGTTTCAAAGCATATGCCTGACTATATTGTTTCTGAAGTAGAAAGTATAAGAACAGAAAAGTTGTATGATTTTGAGAAGAATGGTATTTGCGTTATTCCATCAGCAAAAGCAGTAAATTTTACTATGAACAGGAAATCAATCAGAGATCTTGCTGCAAAGGAATTAAATATTAAAACAGCAAATTATGAATATGCCAGCACTCTTGAAGAACTAACAGAAGCAGTTAATATTATCGGATTTCCATGTATTGTAAAACCACTAATGAGTAGTTCAGGAAAAGGTCAATCTACAATTTCAGAACCATCTCAAGTAAGAGAAGCCTGGAATTATTCAATTAAGGGATCAAGAGGGGATATAAATGAGGTTATCATTGAAGAATTCATTTCATTTGATTATGAAATAACTCTTTTAACGGTTACACAAAAAAATAATAATATACTTTTTTGTCCACCAATTGGGCATATTCAAAAAAGTGGAGATTATCAACAAAGCTGGCAGCCAGCAAAAATGAATCAAAATGTTTTAAAAGATGCACAAGAAATATCAAAGAAAATTGTTGAGAAATTAAGCGGATGTGGAATTTGGGGTATTGAATTCTTTGTCAAAAAAGATGTTGTGTTCTTTTCTGAGCTGTCTCCCAGACCTCACGATACTGGTATGGTTACTTTAGCGGGTACTCAAAACTTTTCCGAGTTCGAGTTACATGCTAGAGCTATTCTTGGACTTCCTATTAAGGAAATATCTTTAATTCAAAATGGAGCTTCATCGGTTATTTTATCACAAATCAACTCAATTGATACTCCAACTTTTACTGGTCTTGAAAAAGTAAGTCAAATTACAAATACCGATGTTAGAATTTTTGGAAAGCCGAGCTTAAGAGTAAATAGAAGAATGGGAGTTGCGCTTTCTTATGGACCAGAGCCGGTCGAAAAATTAATTGACAAAGCTAAGGCAGTTTCATCTCAAATAAAATTTAGTTGATTTTTAGTTAGACTTATCTACCCAATCACCATTTTCTTTAATTAAGTCAATCAAGGCATCAACAGCTTCACTTTCAGCAACATTTTTCTTGACAACAGTTTTTTCCTTATAAAGAGTAATTTTTCCAGGGCCAGTACCAACATATCCATAATCTGCATCAGCCATTTCACCAGGACCGTTAACAATACATCCCATGATTCCAATCTTAACTCCTTTTAAGTGATCTGTTACTTTTCTGATTTTAGCTGTTGTTTCTTGCAAATCAAATAGAGTCCTTCCGCAACTTGGACATGAAATATATTCTGTTTTAGAAATCCTTGTTCTACTAGCTTGAAGAATACCAAAGGAAATGGAGTTAAGCATTTTATTTGAACAATTATTTGAAGAAATACAAATACCATCTCCAAGACCGTCAATTAAAAGTGACCCAATATCAATCGATGCTGATATTTGTAGTTGCTCGTCATCGTTAAATTCATATTTTCTTGAAATTATAATTGGATTTTTTATTTTTTTCTCTATCAGTTCAAAGAAAAATTTTCTCATTGCAGCTATGCAATTAATATTCTCAGATTCTAGAAAAATTACTAGTGATTTGTTGTTTTTTAAAATATCAATTAGCGAAGGTGTAATCTCATGATCATAAATTTTTAAAAAATTCAAAGTTTCACTAAAGTATTTAATTTTCTCGTACTCTTTAAGATTAAAAATTGGAAATCCTTTCTTGTGCTCTATCCAAGAAGAATAGTTTGAAATTATTCTTAGAGTTCCTGGAATTTCAAAGTTAATTTCGTTCTCACCAATATAAATAAAATCAGATGCCATTTCTGAAATATGCCATTTGTCTAATGGAACAGAGTACCTGTAACCTAGCGAAAAAAATGAAGCTTGAGTAATTTTTTTTCTGTTTGATAAATCTGAAATTACTATTGGAACATTTTTGTTACCAATATTTTCGATTTGAAAGGTTTTTCTTTTCTCATACTGGAAATAATCAATTTGATGTTGTTTAGTCTCAGCTATTTTTTTGTGGTTATGTATGTTTTTGAAATGATCTAGAATTTTTTGAGCAACGGGCATTTCTTGCTCAGGAGCCTCAGTTAATGACACTCTAATTGTGTCACCAATACCCTCACTAAGAAGGGTCCCTATTCCAACTGCTGATTTAATTCTTCCATCTTCACCCTCTCCTGCTTCAGTAACTCCAAGATGTAGAGGATATTTCATATCTTCTTTAATCATCTCATTTACTAACAATCTGTATGCATAGACCATAACTCTAGTATTTGATGCTTTCATTGAGACGACAATGTTATGGTAATCATGTTTTCTACATATTCTTATAAACTCTAAAGCTGACTCTACCATTCCTTTTGGTGTGTCGCCATATCTACTTAAAATTCTATCTGAAAGAGAACCGTGGTTAGTTCCTATTCTCATACTTGTATTATTTTGCTTACATATTTGTATAAGTGGTGTAAATTTCTCTTCAATTCTTAGTAATTCATTATTGTAACTTTCGTCAGTATAATCTATCTCTTCGAACTTTTTTTTGTCAGCATAGTTGCCAGGATTAATCCTTACTTTTTCAACGATTTTTGCAGCTATCTCTGCTGCATTTGGAGTGTAATGAATATCTGCAACTAAGGGAGTTTTATAACCCTTTAATCTTAACTCATTTTTTATATTGGAAAGATTTTCAGCATCTTTTTTACTAGGAGCTGTTATTCTAACAAGTTTACATCCTGCATCTATCATTCTGATAGATTCATCAACTGTTGCAGAAGTGTTCATTGTGTTTGCAGTTGTCATCGATTGAATATGAATTGGGTTTTTACCACCAATAGCTATTGGGCCAACTTTTACCTCAATGGTTTTGAACCTTGTATAATTAGAAAGATTTTCAAAGTGTGACATTAGTTTTTGACAAACTTCTTAATATATTTCTTGTCGTCAGAAATAATTTCAATAAAATACGATCCACTATTCACGTTCTTGATATCAATTACTTCATTAACCAAATTCATACAATCTTTCTTTTCAATTATCCTACCAACTTTGTCAATGATTGATATACTAACAGGATTATATATACTTGAGCTAATTGTTATCTGATTTTTAGCTGGATTAGGGAAAATACTTATTGGAGTATTGAAATTTTCAACTCCTGCTGTATTGTTTGCAACTCTGAATTCATGATGTATGAAGGAGCCAAAGTCGCAATCAAAAATTTTGAACCAGGAAGCTCCAATATCTCTGAATCTAATCATACCTGCACCGTCACTGTTAGCCCAGAAATCTAATCCGTCATCATCTACATCAATTACTTTGAATGTATAGCATCCCGGAGCAAATTGAACAGTGTCTCTGTACTGGGTATTTGATATAAGTATACCAGAATTATAAATCATATTATCAGAATTATCAGTGATTTCCCATGATGTCTCTGAGTATTGAGTTAGAGAATTTATTACACCACTATTGGTTTGAACCCATATTGTAAAAATATCATTGTATTCTGGAGGATATTCAAAGTGACTGCTCATTGAGTTGTTTAAAACATACTCATCAAAGCCACCATTAGGACTTGTAATAGTAACATTGAAGACAGTATTAGTAGATTGATTCCATAGACTCTGAGGATCTGGTAATTTAACGGTATCTTTTTGCATGAACGATAGATTACCACTCCATTGGAATGTTTCTTGGTTTGGTGATCCTTCAACCCAATAGTTAATGATCAGAGATGTCAAATTTGTTGATCCAGTATTTTGAATGACAACTTCAGGCTTTGAACATATTGGGTTTTTTCTTGAGTTAATAACTTTATTAGTTGGAGATAATATGTCTGTAATTCTTGCATCCAAGTTAAAGTTTGGTGTCCCATAGCTAATTAACTGACTGCTAACCCAGTAATTTGATGAGCCAGTTGCGTTGTTTAGTCCATAGTCAAATGTATGTTGTTGACCTGGAGTAACGAGACTTGTTATGTCAAATTCATTAACATCAGAAGCTTGCCCAGGGCACCATCCGGCTCTATCATAAATCCAAGTACCCCCTTGTGGGTATACAGGATTTTCAGCACATTCAGTCCATACTCTCCATGTGTTTTTATTTGAAGGGTTATTGTCAACATCAATGTAATGATTTCTTGGAATAAATTCCCCTTGCTGTCCATGTCCAGTGACCACAGTGTTAATTTTAAATGCACTTGCACTAGAAAGCAGTTTATGAGACCGTGGTTCAAAGCAGTCATCATTCATGATACTTGTGTAACTTTTTGATTGAGGCCTCCAAATTTGCTGCATTTCAAGAACTTCTCTGGGGGGAGTTCCAACAATGAAATAAAACTTTATATCCATATCCTCTTGCCATTGTCCACCTCCACTAACAGTGATTCTCTTATTTCCTTTAAAAATTGGAGCATAATCGGTTAAATCAAAATACCAAGTTTTACCTTCAGGACCTAAATCTAAACCAATTCCGTATGGTGTTACAAAAGACATTATTTGAAAGGCCATGGGGTATCTTTTGTAATAGTTAATTTGGGAAATATTAATTACGCCTGTGGAAACCATTGTATCAATATTTATGACATTTCCTGAGCTGTCAGTGGTGTAGCTGTAAGGTTGCCAATAAGTATTAACAGATAATGTGTCTATAACATCATGAAGTAAACTATTGCTATTGGAAATTATACCCATTTCATAAATAGTATCTGCACTGGCGAGTACAGAATCAATAATGATGTTTCCTAGAGAGTCAAACGTTTGTATGTAATTATAAATAGGATAATTGATGTAAGGGTAATTTGATCCATTAAAATTAGTGATTGAATGACTAGCTGTTCTATTAAGAATTGAGTCTGTTCTAGTGCTGTCATGTATATAAGTGTGACAGCTGTAATCCCATTCTCCACATGCTACATTATTTCCTCCTGACTGATTTACCTGACCATCCTTGCATCTCATACTATAAGACATAATAATCTTCTCAAAAGTTAAATTTGGATCGTTAGGGAAATGAGCAATAGTATCTCTTGGAGGGCCCCATGCCTGTCCGTAGGTCATGCTGTAGTCAAATGTTTGTACAACAATAGTGTCTCCAGGGTTTTGAGCAAAACCAAATGTAACAGAGAACATTATCAGTAATAGATATATTTTTTTCATTATTATTCTTTTTTTCCCGATTCATTAAATTCAGCAACCCCACCAGAAACAATTAACTTCATAACTTCACTTGATGAAGCATCTATTGGAGTTATATATTTCTTTTCTACTACATAAAGATTTCCAGAAAAGTTATAAGAGTGAGGAATATATACCAAGACCCTTCCTTCATTTATTTTTAATTTTTCTAAATCCTCGTTAGTAATAAATCCAATTCTCTCAATTGTTGAATTATCAAAAATTTTAACAAAAACTGCTTGTTTAAAACCTTTCTTTTTACCAATAAATGCCCCCATTAAATCCTTAACAGAGGAGTATATAGTTTCAAGCAATGGAGCTTTCTTTAGAATTCTTTTAAAGAAAGCATTAATAGGACTTTTTATAACAATAGATCCAATGAAGCCAATAATGATGATTGAAAATATTACAACAATAAGGCCTAGACCAGGCACTTTGAAATCAAAAATATTTTCTAAACTTCTGATGACCCAAATCGCTACATAAGATGTTACTGCAATAGGTACTATATATAATAAACCTTGTAAAAAGTAATAAATTAATTTTTTTATCATACAATAAATAATCAAATTTAAAGTTATAAAAATATAAAATCTAAACTTTTTAGCATGAACAAATTAACAACAATAGCAATATTATTCTTTTTCTTCTTCAATGATGTATATTCTCAAACAGTAGTTAACTTAAAAAAAAATAAATCAGAGAAAATTATAACTAAATCTGAGAAAAATAAATACATTGATAAAAATGGAAATATTTACCACAAGAAGAAAAAAAGAAAAAAGAAAAATAGAGTTGTTATTAAAAAACCTATCAGAAAAAAAGCAAAAATTAATAATCCAAAATACAAAAAGAGAGGATATGTTTGGGTAGGTGGTCATTGGAAATGGAGTCCTTTCTATCAGCAATATGTTTGGATTTCAGGAAAATGGAAGAAAAAAAAGATAGGTTACAAATGGCAAAAAGGATTTTGGAAAAGCATGCCAACTGGTTTTTTGTGGGTTGATGGCTGTTGGGTTCCGATGACCTACTAAAATTTATTAACTATCTTTGATTTTATCAAAGATTTATTTAATGAATTTAAAAACAAAGAGGATTAAAAAAATAATTGTTCTCTTAATCTTTTTTACCAACGAAGTTTTTGCTCAGTTCAGCGGCTTTGCTCTATATAACAGACAAGGCAACACTACAACATATTTAATTGATGAGAATGAAAATATAGCTCATACTTGGAATTTAAGTACAGAATGCAATTACACAGTTCTTCTTAAAGACAATGGAAATATTGTTAGAGGAACAAAAAATAATATCCAGACAGGAGGAACAAATAATTCTTTAGGAGGTGCTGCAGATGCAGGAAGAGTACAAGAAATTGATCCAAATGGAAATGTTGTTTGGGATTTTATTTATTCAAGCTCGAGTGTTTTATCGCACCATGATATATGCCTAATAGGAGATAATGTTTTATTAACTGCCTGGGAAGTTAAGTCACAAGCTGAACTTATTAATGCAGGCTTTACAGGAAATGTTTCTAACTTTGGAAAGTGGCCAACTCATTTTGTTGAAATTGAGGGAAATCCAAATACAGGCACAGCCCAAATTGTTTGGGAGTGGCATATTTGGGATCATTTATGTCAAGATGTAGATCCAAATAAGCCAAATTATGTAAATGATATTTCAGATCACCCTGAGCTAATTGATATTAATATGATACAAAATAGTGGAGGAGGACCTGGAGGAGGTGGAGGTGATTGGTTTCATGTTAACGGAGTAGATTATAATCCTGATTTGGATCAAATAGCCTTTTCTTCGAGATTCTCAAGCGAGATATATATAATAGATCACAGTACCACAACTGCAGAAGCTGCAAGTCAAACAGGTGGTAACTCTGGAATGGGTGGAGATATCCTTTACAGATGGGGAAATCCTGCTAACTATGGTATGACAGGCCAAAGATTAATACCTAATGCAGTACACGATGTAAGATGGGTCAAAGACGATGGAAGACCATTAGGTGGGCACTTACAAATTTTTAATAACTCTGGAGGAGGTAATAATCAGTCAACTGTTGATGCTATTCTGACCCCAGTAAATGGATATACTTATTTTAGAAGTTCTGGCCAACCCTATGGTCCAAGTAGCTACACATTCAGATATTTTTGTCAATATTCAGCACCTGGTCAATCAGCATCTGATAGAATGTCCAATGGTAACATTTTTGTTAATGCATCTGGAGGACAAGGTGGTGCTGGTGTAATGTATGAAGTTGACTCATTAAACAATATTATTTGGGGACCATACAATGCTCAATCTCAAAAAGCTTTCAGATATGAGTGTGATCACCCAGGAATACAAGTTCTAAAAGACTATATGAACACAAGTAGTACATCATGTTTTAATGCTTCTAGTATTGAGGAACTAAATAATCCGATACTTTTTTATCATCACAACAGTTTAATAAAATATGACAATATAAATGAAATAGCTGAAGAAATTATGATTTTCTCATCAGATGGAAGAGTAGTTTATAAAAGTAAAGATTTAAAATCTAACATTAGCACAAAATTTATAAGAAAAGGATTATACTATATCAAATATAAACTTAGGAACCGACAATTCATACAAAAGATAGTAATTTGAGAAAAATTAATATAATATACTTAACTTTCGTTTTGATTTTTATATCTAATCTTTCTAAGGCTCAATCTTCTTTTTATGAGACTGATTCACTAAAAGAGATAAGAATTTATTTTTATGAGCCAAACTGGCAATCCACTCTAGATAGTTTGTATATTATTGGTAATGATCAAAGAATATTAGCATATTTAATTATTGATGGAGAACAATATGATAGTGTGGGAATTAGGTATAAAGGGTTTAGTTCTGTTTCAGTAAATACTATAAAGAATCCTTTTAATATAAAAATAAATTATGTTAAAGGAAAACAAGATTTAGACGGCTACAAAAAAATAAAGTTGGCAAATATAATATATGACCCCAGTTTTTTGAGAGAGGTTTTATCATATGAAATTGCCAGAAAGTACATGCCAGCTCCAAAAGCAAATTATGCTAATGTATTTATTAACGACACATTGTGGGGTTTGTATACTAATGTTGAGGCTATTAATAAAGATTTTGTAAGTGCAAGCTTTGGAGAAAGACACAATCCATTTTTTAAATGTGAGCCTAACAATCTTGATATAAGTATTAGTGGTGAAAACTCAAATTTAAGTGATTCACATGGTAGTGATAGCGCTGATTATTATGACTATTACAGATTAGAATCTTCATATGGTTGGTCTCAATTATACGGACTAATTGATACACTAAATAACTTCCCAAACTCATTAGATGATAACTTAAACATTGACAGAACGTTGTGGATGCATGCATTCAATTATGTTCTAGTTAATTTCGACTCCTATATTGGCTATTCACAAAATTATTATTTGTATCAAGAATTAACAAAACAATTTAGCCCTCTTATTTGGGATTTAAATATGTCATTTGGAGGTTTTAGATTGACTGATGCATCTGCACTTTATTTTAATGGCTTTTCAATTCCACAAGCTCAAAATATGGATCCATTTGTTCATCATTATAATATGTCACTATCACCTAGACCACTGATGAGAAATTTATTTGCTAGTGAAAGAAATAGAAAAATGTATCTTGCTCATATTAGAACTATTGTTAGTGAAAACTTTACTAATCAGAGTTACATAAATAGAGCTAATCAACTGAGATCATTGATAGATACTCATGTCCAAAACGATACAAATAAATTTTATACACACTCTGATTTCCTTTCAAATCTTAACAATTCTGTAAGTTTGGTGAATGGAGATTGTCCAGGTATCACTCAGTTAATGAGCAGTAGAGAAAATTACTTATCTAATTATGCAGGCTACAATGGAAGTCCAGATATTACTAATGTTAATTGTCCAACAAATTATAATTTAGGAGATGACATCTTTATTAATGCAACAGTTTCTAATGTTGACAGTGTATTTCTAAATTTTAGGTTTGGTGATAATATGAAATTTACAAGTATTAATATGCTTGATGATGGTAATAATAATGATGGATTGCCAAATGATGGTATTTTTGGTGCAAAAATTTCAAATACTTGTAATAAGATTGATTTTTATGTATATGCTGAAAATAATATTGCTGGAGAATTTTCCCCTGCAAGAGCAGCTTTTGAGTATTACTCAGTTAATGTGAATCTTCCAGCTTCAAGTATTGTTATCAACGAGCTGATGTCAAATAATGTTAGTGCGGTTGAAGATCCTGCAGGTGAAACAGATGATTGGATAGAGTTATATAACTCCACTAACTCTTATATTAATGTTGAAGATTTATTTTTATCAGATACATCAACAAATCTTTTTAAATGGCAGTTACCTTCAATTGCAATTGAGCCGTATGGTTACTATATAATTTGGGCTGATGAACAAAAGCAAGAAGGTTTTAATCATGCGAATTTTAGACTTTTCAACTTTGGAGAGAAAATTACATTGTCAAATTCAAGTGGTGTAATATTTGATTCAATCACAATTGCTCCTCAACCTGCTGATATAGCATTTGCAAGATCTCCAAACGGTTTTGGCTCATTTGTTTTGCAACCACATACCTTTAACAGAAGTAATAATTTATTGACAAGCAACAATGAAATAATTAAAGAAAAGATTCAAATTTTCCCTAATCCATCGAATAAGTATTTGAATTTTAGTCAGAAATCTAATTTTACAATTTTCGATATGTTTTTTAGAGAAGTGATGAATGGAGAAAACTCTGATTTTATTTCAATTCAAAGACTTAATAGAGGAACTTATTTTATTCGCATCAGCGATACTGATCAAATAGTTAAATTGATTAAAATATAACGCTAGGTGAGATTATTACTGTTTTTTTTACTACTTAGCTGTTCTTTGTTTACAAAATCACAAAACATTGAAAATTTTTATAGTACTGATGGTTTAGTTAGTGATTTTATTACATGCATCGACACAGATAATAGTGGTAATATATGGATTGGTACAAATAATGGAGTTTCATATTTTGATGGGACATCATTTACTAATTATAATGTTTCAGATGGTATTATCGATAACAATATTTTATCTATCAAATGTGGTTTAAATAATGAAGTATATGTTGGGACAAATTTTGGGTTAAGTGTTTATAATGGTAGTAATTGGCTGTCATATGATATACTTTCAGGACTATCAGATAACAAAATTGTAAATATAGATATTAATCAAGGTGGTGATGTTTGGTGCTCCCATGCAAACTTCAGCTCTGGAGTTAGTGTCTTTGATGGTGCCAGTTGGTCAGTAATTAATCCAGGTAATTTCATTCTTTCATGTGATTTTGATGTTCTTGGGAATGCATGGTTTGCAAGTTTGTTAGATGGAGTAATAGTAGATAGCGCGAATAATAATTTCTCAAATATTAATACAAATAATAGTAATCTGATTAGTAATGGAATTACCGATATACTAATTGATCAATATAATAGAAAATGGGTAGGGACAAATAGTGGGTTATCAGTATTTGATAACAACAATAATTTTATTGAAAACCATACAATTATGTATTCCCTTCCACCTCCTGATACTTTAAATCCAGTAGTAGAGATTGATATTGATTCCTGGAACAGAATATGGGTGGCAATTTATGTAGGCTATCTTGCCGAAGGTGGTGTAGCTTTTTATAATGGATCGATTTGGCAAGATTTTGATATTTCTGATGGAGTTGCTGGTCCAAATGTAACTTGCTTAAAAGTAGATTATAACAACAATGTTTGGGTTGGGACTTCAACGGGCCTATCTAAAATCACCCCACTGCCAAGTAACTCATTAATTTTTGACCAAAGTAAAAAGCATAAAGTATTCCCCAATCCTTCAAAAGATTATGCCATTATATATTCAAGTATTAATCAAAAATTATACATTACTGATTTATATGGGAAAAAAGTCAGTTTACAAATAGATAGGTTCTCAAATCACTCTGAGATGAATACCAGGAGCTTGTCAGCTGGTATCTACTTTATAAATCTAATTGAAAATAATCAAAGGACAGTTCATAGACTAGTAGTTAACTAGTTGTTCAATTGAATTTGTTGAAAAATAAGTGCCTCATTTATATTTCAAAGTGAATTCATTAATAAATTTATAAAAATTCAAATGATGAAAAAATTATTAATATTCTCATCGATATTTTTGTTTTCATGTGTAACACCTACGATTCATAACGATCTTGTTAAGCAAAATGAGTACAATAAGAACAGAGCAAATGAAAAAGATTTAAAAAACTTAAAACTTCAAAATGAAATCATAGAATTAAATAATTCAGTTAGGCTAGCACAAGAAAATCTCAAAAAAATCAAAGAAGATTCAATAAATAATGGCCAAGCATATAAAAGTTTGAATAGCAAGTATCAAGACCTTAGTGAGGCATATGATTTGTTGTCATCAAAAAGTTCAAGATTTATGTCAGAAAAAGCTGAAGAAACAAAAAGACTTATTGAGAAGTTAGATGATTCACAAATGAAATTAATTTCCAAGAAAGAAGAACTTCAATCACTCTCTGATTCAATTCAGTTTCAAAAAGATATGCTTACAAAAGCAAATAAAGAACTTGATTACAGATCTTTGAGAGTTAAAGAGCTTGAATCAATCATAAATAAGAAAGATTCTATGGTTACTGCTATAAAGGCAAGAATTTCAAGTGCACTGTCTGGACTAGAGGGAAATGGCTTAACAATTGAAAAAAGAAACGGAAAAGTATATTTATCGTTAGAGGAAAGTTTACTTTTTGCCTCAGGCAAATATGATGTAAACAATGAAGGCGTAAGTGCGCTAAATAAATTGTCAGAAGTTTTATCAAATCACCAAGAGTTAGAGATTATTGTCGAGGGACATACAGATAGTATAGCTTTGAGTGGCAGAGGCTTAGTAAAAGATAATTGGGACTTAAGTGTTTTGAGAGCTACCTCTGTGGTTAAGGTTTTAACTAACAATTCGCAGATTAAATCATCTCAATTAATGGCCGCTGGTAAGGGTGAGTTTTCACCTATAATGACTAATTTAACTGTAGAGGGAAGAAGTGCAAATAGAAGAATAGATATCATACTATCACCTAATCTTGATGAATTTTTTAATTTACTTGACTAATAGGTTACTTCTTTTTATTTAATATTTAAAAATGTTTGGATTATTTAAGAAAAAATCAAAAAAAGAGAAACTTCAAAATCAATATAATAAGTTAAAAAAAGAGGCATTTGAATTGTCGAAGTTTGACAGAAAAAAAAGTGATGAGCTTGAAAAAAAAGCAGATGATGTTTTGAAGGAAATTCAAAAATTGAATTAGTTTATTATTAGAAACTAATTAAAAAACTATTTTTACCAAATTATTAACTAAAACAAAAAAAATGAAAAATTTATTTTATGCGTTATTCTTTGTGTTATTTGCATGTACATCACCAAACACTACCCCAGATATGACATTATACAATGCTAATCTTGAAATTGTAAAAAAAGCAATGGCATGTTATGAAACACCTCAAGATTTTGAGACCTTTAAAACTTTAATCTGCGAAAGCGTTAAACATCAATCACCAATGTATGGTCAAGGAGTTGTAGACTATGATGGTGTAATGGGGCAGGCACAGTTTTATATGAACGGATTTTCAAATGTAAAGTTTGAAAATGCCAAGTGGTTACCTGGTGTTGACACTGTAAATTATCAAAACAATGGAAGTGTGAGGGTTTACGGAACTTGGACTGGAACTAGTAACGCTTCAGGAAAAGAATTTGCAGTTGATTCTTATCACTATTTTTATGTTAAGGATGGTAAAATTACTGCATCAGGAGATTATTTCGATGCTACTGGTATGGTAATGGCACTAGCTCCAGATCAAGAAATGGGTAAATAAGAATTTGTTTTATAAAAAAAATAGACCCAAGTTTTTACTTGGGTTTTTTTTTTGCGGGAGTTTCTTTATAATTATCCATTTCTGGTGAGATAATTTTCAAATCAATATCTTTTTCTTTGTAATACCCTTTTTCTTTAGCAACAAAAAAACCGATGTGATTAATATTTGGTGTCCAGTCAAGAGCTAATTTAATTTTGTTCATGATTTAATAACTTAAATAACCAATGTAATTTATTAAACATTAAGATTGATTAAAGCATTTTAATAAACTATAAATTTTAAGTTTAGTGTTTTTGTTCTTTAATTAAATCAGTAACAATTTTAGCAGAGAGTAAGCATAATGGTATACCTCCTCCAGGGTGTACACTTCCACCGCAAAAGAAAAGATTTTTTATTTTGTTAGAGAAATTAGAATGTCTCAACAAAGCAGAAAATTTATCATTGCTTGACGCTCCATACAATGATCCATTTGATGAGTTTGTTTTTTTTTCAATATCTAACGGACTAATTACTTTTTCAAAATCAATATAATTTTCTAAATCAATTTTTAAATTCTTATTTAATTTTTTGATAATATTTTTTTTTGCAGATTTTATTAAATCACTCCAGTCTTGTCCATAGTTATTTGGCACATTAATCATTGTAAACCAGTTTTCACAGTTTACAGGTGCATCTTCAATATTTTCTTTTGAGGTTATATTAATATATATTGTTGGATCTTTAGAGATTTTTTTATTTAGAAAAATATCATCAAATTCTTGTTTGTAATCAGCAGAAAAGAAAATATTGTGGAGATCTAATTCTTTAAATTTTTTCTTGACGCCCCAAAGGAAAATAATGGCTGAACTACTCTTTTCATTTTTTGTAACATTACTTGGTGTAATTTTCTTTGACATTAAGCCGTAAGTGTGTTCAATGTCAGAATTACTTATTACAATATCAGAAATAATTTGCTTTTGATTTACAACTAAACCAATTGCTTTTTTATTTTTGATTATTATTTCATTTACCTCAGATTTAAAATTAAACTCAACTCCAATTTCTACAGCAAGTTCAAAAAGTTTTTTTGAAATCATTCTCATTCCTCCTATTGGGAAATATACTCCATAATGTTGCTCTAAATGCGGTATCATAGACATTATTGCAGGAGTTTTGTATGGTGATGAGCCATTGTATGTTGCAAATCTATTGTAAAATTGAGCTAATCTTTTATCGCTAAATGTGTTATCATTAAAATCAGATAAGTTTTTAAAAATCCCAAGCTTTCCAATATTTAAAATAGCTTTGAAAGTTTCTAATGATAAGTAACTTGATATTTTGTGCAATGACTTTCTCAAAAAAATACCATTTGTTAAATCATATTTTTTCTTATTTAGTTCAAAATAATTTATTAATTCATTTTCACTTACATTAAAAGTTTTAGAGGCTCTCTTTGCAAACTCTTTTTTTTCAGCGGGTGCATTAAATCGCGTACCATCTTCATAAAAATAATTACATATATATTTTTTCTTTTTGAAATTTAGATAGTTATCAATTTTTTTGCCAGTTAATTCAAAAATTTCTTCAATTAGATCTGGCATCGTTAACAATGAGGGGCCAATATCAAATCTATACCCCATCATTTTTAGCTCATCTATTTTGCCTCCAAAAGATTTATTTTTTTCATAGATTTTGACATTATATCCTTCATTTTTTAATCTAATAGCACAAGAAATACCAGCTATGCCTGAACCTATGATTGAGATATTTTTTGTTTTGTTTTTTTTTGAACCAATCAATTTTATATAATCTTTTTTATAAAAAGTTATGCAAAATTAATAACAATTATTTAGAATTGAAA
>CACAMX010000004.1 GCA_902533655.1 uncultured Bacteroidota bacterium | reverse complement strand
ATCTTTGTTCACTTTATTTAAAACTTTAATATTTCTTTTTAGATTAGATCTAAATCCAATATAATCAAAAAAATATCCAAAGACTACACCAGAAATTATTCCAAAGATTGTAATGATAGCATATGCTTTTATATTACCAACTACATCTGCTTCTGCTGAAGCTCCAAGCAAAACAAATGAACCTTCACCTAGAGTGCTAATGAACGTAGCTAATAAACCTCCAAATGTTATTTTTTTTTGTTTGTAAAGTGAGGCAACTACAATAGTTGCTCCACAGCCAGGAATTGCTCCTAAAAAAGCCCCAACTATCGGTTGAGCCCATTTGGAGCCTAATTGACTTTCAAAATTTTTGTGGCTTTTTTTTGCGTATAATGTGAATAGTGCAAATCCAATAATGGAAATAGAGACATAGCCAGCTATGGAGCCAGCAGCCTCTAGATTTTCAAATAAAAAAGTTTTGAATTCAAAATTCATATGATCATGAAAAAAAAATTTTTGAATACTGTTGTTATTTAATTATTACAAATTTAAACTTATTTAGAATTATTCTAGTTAAAAATAACTAATTATTTTTGTGAATCTTAAAATCAGGGCAATCACAATCTCTCTTTTTTAAGCTTGAACATGAAGAGATAGTTAAAACAAAAATTGTGATAGCTAAAAATAATATCCTCATTTGATTTTTATGCAAAGATAAAGTAATTGTCTATTTTTATAAAATGCTTAAATATCTTAAAAAAATAGGTCGATACTTTATCTTAATGAAAAAAGTATTTTCATTTCCAGAAAAAAAGGATATTTTTTTTAAACAGCTGTTTAATGAATTTGAAAAAGTTGGATTAAGTTCATTAAGCATTGTTTTAATAATATCTTTCTTTGTTGGCGGAGTTGTTACTATTCAGCAAGCAATAAATATAGACGATCCATTAATACCTAAGTATTTAATTGGTTTTGTAACTCGTGATGCACTTATATTAGAGTTTTCACCAACAATGATTGCTTTAATTTTAGCAGGTAAAGTTGGATCAAATATTGCATCTGAAATTGGTAGCATGAGAATATCTGAGCAAATAGACGCACTAGAAATTATGGGAATAAATTCAGCATCGTACTTAGTTTTGCCAAAAATAATAGCATCAATACTTTTTTTCCCTTTACTTGTCATATTAAGTATTTTTATTGGAATCTTTGGAGGGTGGATTGGAGGAATCTCAATTGGAGTTACTACAGCTGATTTTGTTCTTGGTCTTCAAACAGAATTTTCACCATTTTATGTCACTTATTCGTTAATCAAAACTTTAGTATTTGCATACTTGATAACATCAATATCAGCATTCTATGGGTATTACACAAATGGAGGAGCTTTAGAAGTAGGAAAGTCAAGCACTACAGCTGTTGTAAATAGTAGTATTTTAATACTTATTTTTAATTTTATTATAACAGAACTACTTTTAACATGATTGAAGTAAAAAATTTATCCAAATCATTTAAAGAACATTTAGTTCTGGATGACCTGTCAGTCAAGTTAGAGAGAGGAAAAGCAAATTTGATAATAGGAGAAAGCGGATCAGGAAAAACAACTTTCTTAAAATGCCTAATTGGTTTACACAGCATTGATAATGGAGAAATATTGTTTGACAATAGAAAGTTCTCAATAATGGATGATAAAAACATAAGAAAATTTAGACAAGAAATCGGAGTTTTATTTCAAGGAGGAGCATTATATGACTACTTAAGTGTTGAAGAAAATATTATGTTTCCTCTAAATATGTTTACTAGTTTTAGCTTAAAGGAGAAAAAAGAAAGAGTCAATTTTTGTCTTTCAAAAGTTAATCTTGAAAAAACGAATAATTTATTTCCATCAGAGCTCAGTGGTGGAATGACAAAAAGAGTTGCGATAGCCCGAGCGATTGCATTAAATCCAAAATACCTTTTTTGTGATGAGCCTAATTCTGGACTAGATCCAAAAACAGCGATACTAATAGATAATTTAATACTAGAGATTACAGAAGAATTTAATATAACAACGATAGTTAATACTCACGACATGAATTCAGTAATTCAAATAGGATCTAACATTATATTCATTCACGAAGGAAAAATTTTGTGGAGAGGTGATAAAAATGATTTAATAAAATCAAAAAATGATGAACTAAATAATTTCGTGTTTGCATCAAAATTATTCAAAACATTAAGAAATGAAAATTTCACCTAAAAAGAGATTCAGTCAAAACTTTCTAAAAAATGATGAAATTTCAAAAAAAATTGCTGCATTAGTTTCAAAAAAAAATATTTTAATCGAAATTGGACCTGGAACTGGATTTTTGACAAAAAATTTATGTGAACATGAAAACTTACATTTAATTGAAATAGATATAGATTGTGTAAATTTTTTAAAAAAAAAATTCCCCCAATTAAATGAAAGAATTTTTAATGATAATTTTTTATCAATTGATTTAAAAAGAACATTTAAAGAAAAAGTATGTATAATAGGAAACTTTCCATATCATATTTCAAATAAAATATTTAAAAAAGTTATTGAAGACAGAGATTGTGTAGTTGAACTTATTGGAATGTTTCAAAAAGAAGTTGCTGAGAGAATTTGCAATAAGAAAGGTAAAAACAGAGGGTTCAACAGTATCATGATTCAGGCTTTCTATGATTGTGAAATGTGTTTTGATGTTGAAAAAGAAAATTTTTTCCCAACTCCAAAAGTAACATCAACTGTAATTAAGCTAGTAAGAAACAATAGAAAAAAATTAAATTGTGATTATCAAATTTTGGAATCGTTACTAAAAAATGCATTAAAGCAAAAAAGAAAAAAATTGCGGAATGCATTAAAAAGCTTTAATTTTGATAAAAAATTCGATTCAATATTAGAAAAGAGAGCTGAAGAATTATCTTTCAATGACCTCGAACTTCTTGCCCAGAATGTCAACTCTTAAACCGACATATAAAAAACTTTCTGAAGAAATTATCAATTTACTAAAACTAAAAAAAGTTGATGAAATTGAGAAAATAATAAATGAAATTCATCCTGCAGACATCGCCGATATTTTGGAGATATTAAATGAAAAAGACAATGATAAACTGAAAGAAATTATTGAAAATAAAAAGTATGCAGAGGCAATTATTGAATTAGATGAAAATGTTAAAAACATTTTTCTTTCAAAATTTAGTGCTGATACAATTGCTAACGATCTAATTAATCAACTAGAATCCGATGATGCTGTTGATATTATTCTTGAACTCAAAGATGATAAAAAGGAAAAAGTACTTTCACAAATAAAAAATCAATCTGTACTAAAAAATATAACAAAGCTTTTAAAATATGAAAGTAATACTGCCGGTTCACTAATGGCAACAGAGTTGGTTAAAGTAAATTACTCTTGGTCAAATAAGAAATGTATCGATGAAATACGAAAACAAGCAAAAAATATAAAAAAAGTACATACAATTTATGTAGTTAATGAACATGAGAATTTTATTGGGCTTTTATCACTTAGAAAATTACTTATTAGCGATAATAAAAATATCAGTAGCATTGTAAATAAAAGAAATTTAATTAGTGTAAAAGTAAATGAAACTAAAGAATCAATAATTAATTTAATGAACAAGTATAATTTAGTAGTTCTACCTGTTTTAAATAACAAAAATGAACTTATTGGAAGAATAACAATTGACGATGTTTTATCCACATTTAAAGAGGAAACTGATAAAGACTATCAAATGGCTTCAGGCTTGTTTGAAGATATAAACATTAACGACAATATATTTGCAATTACTAGATCCAGATTGCCTTGGTTAATCATTGGAACAATTGGCGGTATTATTGGTGCACAAATAATTGGACTATTTGATCTGAAAAACAATTTAGAAATAGCCTTTTTCATTCCATTAATTGCAGCTATGGGAGGTAATGTCGGAGTTCAATCATCCGCGATTGTTGTTCAAGGACTAGCTAATTTGACAATTAAAAAATCAGACATAATAAGTAAACTATCACGTGAATTTTTAATATCAATTATAAATGGTTTGGCATGCTCATCCATAATATTTTTAATCACACTTTTTCTTGCATATCAAATATCAATTAGCTTAGTTGTTAGCATTTCAATTTTTTCAGTAATCATATTCTCCTCAATTTTTGGAACATTTATTCCTTTGCTTTTAGATAGGTATAAGATAGATCCAGCATTGGCAACTGGACCATTCATAACTACTGTAAATGATATTTTTGGCTTATTAATTTACTTTTTAATGATTAAATTATTTCTATGAAAATTTTAATAGTCGATAAAATCCATCCTTCTTTTAATAATTTCTTAAAAAAAGCTAACATAGATTATAAAGTAAATTTGTATGAATCTAAATCTAAAATAAAAAGGTTGATTAATGAATTTGATGGAATAGTTATTAGAAGTAGATTTGTAATTGACAAGCAATTTATTGATAACTGCAAGAATTTAAAGTTCATTGCAAGAGCTGGCTCTGGGATGGAAAATATTGACTCACAGTATGCAAAAAAATATGACATACACTGCTTTAACACAGCTGAGGGAAATAGCGAAGCTGTAGCTCAACACTGTATTTGCTTAATAATCTCTTTATTAAAAAACATAACAAAAAGTTCATTAGAAATAAAATCTAAAATTTGGATGAGAGAAGAAAATAGGGGCTTTGAAATAAGCAGTAAAATTATTGGAATTTTTGGATATGGAAACGTCGGAAAAAAGCTAGCCATTTATTTATCACTATTTGGATGTAAAATTATCATTTATGACAAAAATAAAGCAAAATATAATAGTAATAAAATACTTCAAAAAATTTATAATGAATCAGATATTATCTCTATCAATATCAATTATGAAAAATCTAATTATCATTTTTGTAATGATAATTTTATTTCAAATTTTAAGAAAAACATATATGTTATAAATACATCAAGAGGTAAGTGTTTGAATACTAAAGATTTAATAACAAATATTAAAAAAGGGAAAGTTATCGGTGCCGGACTTGATGTTCTTGAGGAAGAAAATTCTAATTTTGAATTAAATAAAAATTTCAAAGATTTAAATTTTTTGAATAAGTGTGATAAAGTTATTTTAACTCCACACATTGCTGGATTAACATATGAGAGTGACAAGAAAATTTCAGAAATTTTATACAAAAAAATTATTAAAATTTTAAAACAAAACTGACAGTATTTCTAGACTTTTGCTGGAGAAAGATTTTTTTTTCGAAAATTACACTTTTTACAATTTTCTGATTATAATGTCTTATAGTTACTAGTGACAAATCATTATTGTAACTAACTTTAAATTTTTTTTCCAATTTCTTCAAAAAGATTTCTGAGCAAAAATTTTGATCTATAGTGAACGAACAACTTATAGCAGAACTTTGAACTATATTTAAATTAATGTTTAGATCATTTGCTTGCTCAATCACTTCGTTAAAGTTTTTTTGCTGAAATAAACTAAGATCAGCATTTGAAACAGAAATTAAAACTTGATTTTTTTTTAAAATAATAGATGAAACCATTGGCTTTATACTTGCGTGATTAAACACTGATGTTCCTTCGGATTGTAAGTTTTCAAAGCTTCTTATGATTAGATTTATATTTTTTTCTTTAAGCGGTTTTATAGTTCTAGGGTGAATAACTTTTGCACCATAGTGAGCAAGCTCTATCACCTCATCATATGGGACCTCTTTAAGCTGAATTGAACTTTTGAATATTTTTGGATCACAGTTCATTAATCCAGGAACATCCTTCCATATTGTTAATTTTTTTATCTCTAAACAGTTAGAAATAATGGCTGCAGTAAAGTCAGAACCTTCTCTTCCCAATGTCGTACTATGATTTTCATTAGATCCAATAAATCCTTGAGTAATAATATTTTTCTTTTTAAAATACTTAATTATTTTACGCTTTGTTTTAGTCCAATTTATATTAGCATTACAGTAGTTATCATCAGTCATAATGATATCCCTTGCATCAATTACTTGATTGTCAAAATTTTCTAAATTTAGTAGAATACTCATTATTTTTGTTGAAATTAATTCACCATAAACTACATTTTGATCATAATATAGTTGATAATTATCAGATCGATTTTTCAATGTTTTTTTTAATTCTTCAAAGAGTAAATCTATTTCAGAAAATAAATCGCATTCTTTTAAAGAAAGTTTATCAATTAAACAATAATGATAATTCTTCAATTTTTCAAATTGATTAAAATAAATTTCTCCTTTATAAGAACTTATTATAATTTGCTCTAGCATGTTGGTTACTTTTCCCATGGCTGAGAAAATAATAATTTTAGAATCAGATCTGAAACTTTTAATTATATTTATGGTGTTCTTGATTCTATCTAAAGAACCGATTGATGCTCCACCGAATTTGTGAACTTCGTACACTAAAACCTTTTTTTAACAAAGTTATAATTCTTTAACAAAGGTTGAAAAATAAAAAACGATATTTGTATTATGAAAAATATAGCATTCTTAACTTCTGGAGGAATTGCACCTTGTCTCTCCTCTTGTATTGTTCGTTTAATGTTTCAGTATAAAAAAAAGTTTGATAATGTAAATTTTGTTGGATACTTAAACGGTTACAAAGGATTACTTACAAACAACAAAATTTTTTTAAAACTGCCAGATATAAACAAATGTGATGGTATTTATGAATTTGGAGGTAGTTTAATTGGTAATAGCCGTGTGAAGCTAACTAATATTAACGATTGTATAGATAAAGGATACATCAAAAAAAATGAAATTCCTCTTAAAATAGCTGCTGAACAGCTTAAAAAAGATGATATTGACATATTACACACAATTGGAGGAGATGATACAAACACAACTGCATGTGATTTATCAAACTATTTAAAAGAAAACAATTACAAATTGACAGTAATTGGACTGCCAAAAACAATAGACAATGATGTATTACCAATAAACCAAACTCTTGGAGCAATAACTGCAGCGGAACAAACTGCAATTTATTTTGAAAATATTGTTAACGAAAACACAACAAGTTCAAGGCATCTAATTATACATGAAATAATGGGTAGAAATTGTGGATGGCTAACAGCAAAATCTGCATATATTTATAAGCAAAGATTGAAAAATAAAAAATTCTTTGAATCAGTAAATTTACGAAAGAAAGCGTGGGATATTCACTCTATACTAATACCCGAGATTGAATTTAATATTGAGAAGGAATCATCAAGATTAAAAAAAATAATGGATGAATTTGGATGTGTAAATATTTTTTTAAGCGAAGGAGCAGGCACAAATATTATAATAAAAGAAAAATTAAAGAATAATATTGAAATCAAAAAAGATGCATTTGGACACTACAGACTAGATGATCTCAATGCAGGTAAATGGTTTGCAAAATATTTTAAAACAAAGTTGCTAGCTGACAAAGTTCTAGTTCAAAAAAGTGGATACTTTGCGAGAAGCTCATCTCCGAACAAAGAAGATTTAGATCTAATTTTTAAACTTTGTGATTTTGCAGTTGAAAGTGCCATATTAGATAAAAATGGTGTCATAGGAGAAGATATTGAAAATAAAAATAAATTAACTTGCATAGATTTTAACAGAATTCGAGGAGATAGACCTTTTGAAATTTCTTCAAAATGGTTCAAAGAAATGAGTCAAGACTTTGAATCTTAAAAAGATAATCTGTAATAATAAGTTTTTAAATTTTTTTAAAAACCATTTGTTTACTGAAAAAATTCCTTTAAAAGAAAAAATATTTTTTGATTTTAAAATTGATTCATATTTACCATTCATTTTAGCTAAGCTAAGTAACAATAATCTCATCATTTTTTCAAATTTCAAAGAGGCAGCATACTTTGTTAATGATATCAAATCTTTAAATTTTAGTGATTGTATTTTATTCCCTCATGTTGATTCAAACGATGATGATGAAGCTATATCTCAAATTAAAAAAGAAAGATCAAATGTTTTGAATTTTTTGGTTGAAAAAGAATCAACGGTTGTAGTCAGTTACTCAGAGGCAGTTATACAAAAAATCGTCAACAAAAAAACTTATTTAAATCAAACATTAAGACTAAAAAAAAATGAAATTATTGATTATGATTCTTTAATTGAAAAATTAGAGAATATTGGATTCGAAATGATTGATTTTATTTCTCAGCCTGGCCAATTTTCTGTAAGAGGATCAATCATTGATATTTTCTCACACAACAACAAAAATCCAATCAGACTTGAAATTTATAATGAGATCTTAGTTGAGATTAGAGAATTCGAAATTCATACACAACTCTCACAAAAAAGTCTTGAATTCGTTAATATTAACAGTAGTTCTAATGATAGTATTAAAGTAAATAAAACATCTTCAATTTTTGACTATCTAAATAATGAAGATTTTGTTTGGCATAACGATATTCTTCATACTCAACAATTAATTTCTAATCTTCAAAAAAATGAAATTGATGAAAATTTACCTTTCTTAAATTTAAACGAATTTTCAAATCATTTAAAAGAAAAAATAATAATTGAAAAAATAAATTCTAATCTATTTATTAATTCCAAAATAATAAATTCAAACATTGAATCTAACAGAAATTACAATAAAAGTTTTGAACTCTTGTCAAAAGACATAAAAAAATGGAGTAAAAAAAAATATACAAATATTATATTATGTTCTTCAGAATCTCAAATAAACAGAATTGATTCTGTTTTGAAAAATAAAGTTTCAGAGAAATTATATTGCTTCTATTCAGCAGTAATAAAGGAAGGGTTCATAGACCACAATAACAAAGTTGTTATTTACACCGATCACCAAATTTTTAATAGATACTTAAAGTTTAGAAGAAACAGATTTTCTACATACAAGAGGATCTCTCTTGATGATTTTAATAGTTTAAATGTTGGTGATTATATTGTTCATATTGATTATGGCATAGGAATCTTTGATGGTTTGAAATCTATAGTCAATGACAGAATAAAAAAAGAAGTTCTCAAAATCAAATATAAAAACGATGATATAATATACGTAAACATAAACTCATTATATAAGTTATCAAAATACTCATCTAGTGAAGGAATAATTCCAAAACTCAATCAAATAGGTTCAAAAAACTGGCTGACTAAAAAAGAAAAAACAAGAAAAAGAATAAAATTAATTGCATTTAATTTAATCCAATTATATGCAAAAAGAAAAAAATCAAAAGGATTTAGTTTCTCAAAAGATGATTATTTACAGGACGAACTTGAAGCGTCATTTATTTATGAAGAAACTAAAGACCAAAAATTATCATTACAACAAATAAAAAGAGACATGGAAAGTAATACTCCAATGGATCGTCTGATTTGTGGAGATGTTGGCTTTGGAAAAACTGAACTTGCAATTAGAGCATCATATAAAGCAGTTTTAGACAATAAGCAAGTTGCTGTTTTGGTACCCACAACAATATTGGCTTTACAACACTATAATACTTTTCAAAATAGATTAGAAAATCTTGGATGTAATATTGAATTTATTAGCAGATTAAAAACAAACAAGCAAATAGAAGAGATTTTTAAAAAGATTAATGATGGATCTATTGATATCATTATTGGCACTCATTCAATATCAAATGATAAAATAAATTTTAAAGATCTTGGACTTCTAATAATAGACGAAGAACAAAAATTTGGAGTCAACATAAAAGATAAAATGAAACTAAAAAAAGAAAATGTAGATATTTTATCTATGACAGCAACTCCTATTCCAAGAACTTTACAGTTTTCACTAATGGGAGCTAGAGACTTGTCAATTTTAAACACTCCTCCTAAAAATAGACGACCAATCATAACAAACAAGATTAGTTTCGACAAAGAACTTATAGAAGATGCCATAAACTTTGAAATTGAAAGAGGTGGTCAGATATTTTTTGTTCATAATAATGTTTCAAGCATAGAAAGTATTGCAAATTTTATTAGGAAAATTTGTCCTTCAAGTAAAGTTGAAGTAGTTCATGGTAAAAAGAAATCCTCTGAAATTGAAAATATTTTAACTGAATTTATCAATAATAATTTTAATGTTTTAGTAACAACTACAATTATTGAAAATGGTGTAGATGTATCAAATGCAAATACCATTTTAATTAATAACGCACATGATTTCGGATTGAGTGATTTACATCAAATGAGAGGAAGAGTTGGAAGAAGTAATACAGAGTCATATTGTTATTTGATTGCGCCAAACTCAAAGATTTTAACTAACGTAAGTAACAAAAGAATTAATTCAATGATGAAATATTCTGATCTAGGAAGTGGGTTGAAAATTGCATTACGAGACTTAGACATCAGAGGAGCTGGGAACTTGCTAGGTGCAGATCAAAGTGGATTTGTTAACGAAATGGGATTTGAAATGTATCAAAGAATTTTAAATGATGCCATAAATGAACTTAAAAAGGAAAGGTTAAATGAAGAAAGATTGATTAACTATAAAGAATGCCAATTTGAAAGTGATATTGAAATGTATATTCCAAAGAAATATATATTTAATGATCATGAGAGATTAAAAACTTACAGAATGCTAAATAGTTTAAATGATGAAACTGATATAAAAAAATATATTTCAGAAATTGAAGATCGTTTTGGTAAAAAGCCTGATGAACTTAATAGCTTTGTTTTGGGATTAAAAGTTAAAAATTTAGGAAAAAAATTATTTGCTGAAAAAATTAGGCTGAGAAACAATAATCTATCAATTTTTTGGAGTGATGACCAAAATACCAAAACTGATAAAATTTTAAACTTTGTTGCCTTGAATATTGACAAAACACAAATTAAACAAAAAGACAGATTTCTAATTCTAACTATTAGACAAGTTCCTGGTCTCAATTCAAGTCTAGAGTGTTTAAAATCAATTTTTGAATTTAACTCCTAATTGCTTCCACTGGATCTAATTTTGAAGCATTATATGCAGGCAAAAATCCGCTAAAAATTCCAATAACTGAAGAAACCACAAGCCCCATAAATATATTTTTAAATGAGATGTATACATCAAAAGGAATTATTGAAGAAATTAATTGTATTAGAAAAAATGAAAATAGAATACCAATTACCCCTCCGACTATACAAAGCACAATTGCTTCTGAAAGAAATTGTGTAAAAATAAATTGATTTTTGCATCCGAGAGATTTTTGAATTCCTATTTCTTTGGTTCTTTCTTTTACAGAAACAAACATTATATTCGAGATACCAAAACCACCAACCAAAATAGAAAAACTTCCAATGATCAAACTTGCCAAATTGATTGTTCCAAATAATTTTTCAAGACCATTTGAAATTATGCTACTTTCATTTAAGGCAAAGTTATCACTTGAAAGTGGTCTAACTTTTCTTATTTTTCTCATTAAATTTTTTAACTCTAATTTTAATTGAGAGTTTTTTATATTAGTTTTAGCTTTGCACAAAATCATTGGATCATTGACTTTCATTATTTTTTCTGCAAAATTATTTCCAATTAAAATAGAGTAATCTCTTGAAACTCCTATAACACTTTCCCCCTGTTTTTCTAATACACCAATAATTGTCATATTGTTTTCTCCAACTGAAATGGTTTGTTCAATTGCTTCCTCTTTATTAAACAAGTTTCTATAAATCTCGTATCCGATTACAATAAATCTTTTTGATGAATTAACTTCATTTTTTGTAAAGAACCTTCCAGAGTGAATCTTAAGATCCCAAATATTAAAAATTTGATCTGTTACAGCTAAAGCATCAACATCTCTCATTTTTATATTATTATTTTCCAAAATTATTTCATCAGAGAAAACAAAAGCAACATTTTGTGATAAAGCTGATTTTTCTTCAATAAACTTGAACTCCTCAAAACTTACGTTAGGATTTCTAAAAAATTTCCACCATTCATACTCATCTCCAGATGTCCACGGCCATTTTTGTATATATATAACATTTTCTCCTAAAGTTGTTACACTTTGATTTAATGTTTTTTCTAATGAATTTACAACACTAAAAATAATAACAATTGACATTATGCCGATTGAAATACCTAATAATGATAATGTTGAACGAAATCTGTTTTCTAATAAGGTGTTAAAACTTAATTTTAATGATTCTGTTAGAAATCTATAATTCATCAATTTTAGATTATTTAACAAAAATAAAAAGTTATTAACAGATTAGATATTAATTCATTTTAAACTATAATTTATTCTAGCTTTTGGGTAAAATTGTATAAGAATGTTATTAGGTAAAAATATAAATAATGTTTTGGTTTCTGTCTTTAACAAAGAAAAGCTTGAAGTCATACTTTTAGCACTGAAAAAAAATAATTCTAATATTTTTTCGACTGGTGGAACTTATGATTATATTAAAGAAAAAGGCTATGCAGTTACCAAAGTTGAAGATATAACAGACTATCCCTCAATTCTTGGTGGCAGAGTTAAAACTCTTCATCCAAAAATATTTGGTGGAATATTATCTAGATCAAAAAATAAATTAGACGCTGAAGAGCTAAATAAATATAAAATTTTTCCATTCGAACTTGTAATTGTTGATCTTTATCCCTTTGATAAAACAGTTCAAGAAACTAGTGATGAGATAGAAATCATAGAAAAAATTGATATTGGTGGTATTTCTTTAATACGTGCTGCCGCTAAAAATTATGAAGATGTATTAGTAATATCTAATAAATCTCAATATGAAGAATTAGCGAAAATTTTAGCAAATACAAAACTTTTAAATACTACTGAAACAAGAAAAAAATTTGCTTCAAATGCGTTCAAAAACACCTTTTTGTATGACAGGTCTATTTACAAACATTTTTCGAACAATCACTTCTTAATAGAACAAGATATTAATACAACTTTTAAAACGAGATATGGTGAAAATCCACACCAAAATGCGGTATTATTTGGTAATCTTGATGAAGCTTTTATAAAACTTAATGGAAAAGACATTTCATACAATAATTTACTTGATATTAATTCTGCTGTCCATTTAATATCTGAATTTGAAGAGCCTACATTTGCAATATTAAAACATAATAATGCCTGCGGAATTGCCTCAAGAAAAAATTTGATTGATAGTTGGGAAAACGCAATAAAATCCGACCCTATTTCTGCTTTTGGTGGCGTATTAATATGTAATAGAACTATTGACTTTGTAACATCAAAGGAAATTAATAAAATCTTTTTTGAGGTACTGATAGCACCGAACTTTGACGAGGATGCTTTAAATATTTTAACTGAGAAAAAAAATAGAATAATTTTAAAACAAAAAAAGTTTAAATTTGAAACTATAGAACATAGAAGTGTTTTAGGTTGTATATTATCTCAAGAAAAAGATATAAAAATCGACACCATAAAAAAAGAGAACATAGTAACCATTAAAAAGCCATCTGATAATGAAATTGATGACTTAATTTTTGCATCCAAAGTTTGTAAAAATTCAAAATCAAATGCAATTGTATTGGTAAAAAATAAAAGACTAATTTCAAGCGGAGTTGGACAAACATCAAGAGTTGATGCATTAAATCATGCCGTTGAAAAAGCAAAGTTTTTTGAAAATGATATCAGTGGTGGAGTAATGGCTTCAGATGCATTTTTCCCTTTCCCTGATTGTGTAGAAATCGCAAAAAAAGCTGGTATTACTTCGGTTATACAACCCGGTGGATCAATCAAAGATAATTTATCTATTGATTATTGTAATGAAAATAATTTAAGTATGGTAATGTCAGGCACAAGACACTTTAAACATTAAATATGGGGATTTTTGACTTTATGCAAGAAGAAATAGCTATCGATCTAGGTACTGCTAACACTTTAATTATTCATAATGATAAAGTTGTTGTTGACGAACCTTCGATAGTAGCAAAAGATATTAGAACTGGTGAAGTTGTAGCAATTGGAAAAAGAGCACAACAAATGCATGGTAAAACTCATAAAAAAATTGAAACCATGAGACCATTGAAAGACGGTGTAATTGCTGATTTTCAATCATCAGAACAGATGATTAGAGGTTTTATAAAAATGATCCCAAAAAAAAGATCTCTATTTTCTCCATCACTCAAAATGGTAGTTTGCATTCCTTCAGGTGTAACTGAGGTTGAGAAAAGAGCTGTTATTGATTCAGCAGAACACGCCGGTGCAAAAGATGTTTGGCTAATACATGAACCCATGGCCGCAGCAATTGGAATTGGAATAGATGTACTTGAACCAAACGGAAATATGGTCATTGATATTGGTGGAGGAACTACTGAAATAGCAGTCATATCACTTGGAGGTATTGTGACAGACAAGTCTATTAGAATTGCAGGTGATGAATTTACTGACAACATAAAAAATTATATGAAAACTAGACATAATATAGCTGTAGGTGATATTATGGCTGAACAAATTAAGATAAATGTTGGATCTGCCTTAACTGAACTTGAAGATCCTCCACAAAACTACCCTGTTCATGGTAGAGATTTAATGAGTGGTATTCCAAAAGAAATTATTGTAACTTATAAGGAAATTGCTAGCGCTCTCAACAACTCTATTGAACAAATTGAAGAGGCAATAATGAGTGCTCTATTTCAAACACCTCCTGCCCTTTCTGCAGATATTTACAATACCGGCTTATACTTAACAGGTGGAGGATCGATGCTGAGAGGACTTGATAAAAGAATATCAAAAAAAACCAAACTACCTGTATATGTTGCAGAAGACCCATTAAGAGCGGTAGCTAGAGGAACCGGAATTGCATTAAAAAATACCGAAAACTATACATTTCTTATTAGATAATAATGTACAACCTAATTCGGTTCTTTAAAATATATCATTCATTTATATATTTTATTATCTTTTTTTCAATATCTATCTTTCTTTTATTTACTAACAACTCTTATCATAGATATCTAAATAACAAAGCATTTAATGAATTAAGAGGGGTTTCATTATCAAAGTTTAATTCATTAAGTCAATATGTCTCACTAAAAGAAAAAAATAAACTACTCTCAGAAGAGAACGTAAGAATTAAAAACCTATTATCTAAATTTGGTTCAGGAGACTTAAGAAAAATAACCAATGAAGACAATTTTTATTTATTTAAATCTGCAAGGGTGATAAATAATTCAGTGTTCAAAAGAAATAACTTTTTAACATTAGATAAAGGAAGTAAAGATAGTATTAAGGTTGGGCAAGGAGTAATTATAAATGATGGTATTGTTGGAATTGTAAAAAGTGTAAGTAAAAATTATTCTCTAGTAATTTCCATACTTCATAAAAAAACAAACGTAAGTATAAAGTTCAAAAAAAATAATTATGTAGGCTCATTAAGTTGGGACGGTTTTAATTACATGCAAGGTGAAGTTAAAGATGTTATGAATCATATTGAAATTTCAATTGGTGATACTATAGTCACATCAGGTTATGGTACAATTTTTCCAAGAGATATAAATGTTGGGGTTGTTAGTAAAATAAAAAATAGAGATAATTCAGGTTATCAAAAAATTAAAATTAGATTTTTAAAAGATCTAAATACAGTTGACTATGTATACATTGTAGAAGCAAAAAATAAATTAGAAATAAATAAAATAGAGAGATCTCTTTATGATTAATTTTAATTACTTAAAATCATTTTTGATTTACATTATAATTCAAGTTTTTGTTTTAAATGAAGTTGTTTTTACCTCTTATGTAATTCCATTTTTGTATTTAACCTTAATTCTATGTATTCCTAAAGGAAAGTCAGTTTTTTTTTTAATGCTTATATCATTCATAACTGGATTGATAATTGATATATTCGAAGGCCAATTAGGAATTCATTCAACTTCGTGTATAGTGGTTGCATTTTTAAGACCAAAAATTCTTTCAATTTTATCAAATTCTAAAACTTTAAGCAATGATGAAAATATTAGTATAGCTAACTTGGGAGTATTGCAGTTTTTAGTTTATTCATCAATATTAATTTATATTCATTCTTTTATATTATTTTTTATCGTAGATTTTGAAATTAAGAATATTTTTAATTTGGTTATAAAGACTCTTTTTAGTTCAGTAGTTACACTTGCACTAATTTTTGTCAATGAATTATATTACACGAAAAAATAATGAAAGATTCGTTAAGAAAAAATGTAATCGCACTATTTTTTGTTACAGTTGGAATAATATTTTTGATTAAATTATTTTACATTCAAGTTCTGAATAAAGAGTATAGATTCTCGGCAAAAAATAATGTTTTAAGATATGATATTCTTCAACCTGTACGAGGCTTAGTTTTTGATCGTGATAGTAACATAATTGTTTCCAATGAGCCTGCTTTTGATATAATTGTTATACCAAGAGAAATAAAAGCAATTGACACTACTGTTTTTTGTAGAAGTATCAACATTTCAAAGCAAGATTTTATTGAAAAATTAAATAATGCAATTAGTTATTCTAAATATAGAGAAAGTGTTTTTGAAAAACAACTGAATGCTTTAACTGCGGCAAATTTTAGAGAAAAACTTTACCAATTTCCAGGCTTTTATTTAAGAAAAGTCACAAAAAGAGTATATCCTCATAAAAACTTGGGACATCTTATTGGATTTATGGGAGAAGTAAACTCAAAAAAAATAAAGGAAGACAATTTTTACATTAAAGGTGATTTATTAGGGGTCAGTGGTATTGAAGCTTCTTATGAAAAGGAACTTAGAGGAGAAAAAGGTATGTCAATCAGACTAGTTGATGTATATAATAGAACTCAAGGTAAATTTAGTAATGGAGAATTTGATACGCTAGCTACAAGAGGGAAAAATCTTATTTCTACTGTGAATATAGAACTTCAAAATTATGGAAATAAATTGCTTGAGGGTAAGCTAGGTTCAATTGTTGCCATTGATCCAAATAATGGTGAAATACTTTCTTTAATATCATCACCAAACTTTGACCCTGAAAGATTATCGGGCAAAAATAGATCACTCAACTATAAGAGCTTGACAAATAATATAGACAAACCAATGTTTAATAGAGCATTATTAGGAGAATATCCACCTGGCTCAACTTTTAAAGTAATTAATAGCTTAATTTGCCTACAAGAAAAAACATTAAATCCAAAAAACTATTATAAATGTGATGGTAAATATTTTTTTGAAAAAAATAGGTTTATAAAATGCCATAAACATAACTCAAAAATAAATTTAAACGATGCAATAAAATATTCATGCAATCCATTTTTTTGTGAAAATTTTGAAAATTATTTTAAAAAATTTGAAAGCTCAGAGAAAGCGTATATTAATTGGTTTTCTCATGTTTCTAGCTTTGGATTGGGAGATTGGATGAATAACGATTTTTTTTCAGGAAGAAAGGGGTTACTACCAAAAACTGATTATTTTAATAATTACTATGGTAAAAATAATTGGAACTCAAGTACTATTATTTCAATGTCAATTGGGCAAGGAGAATTATTGATAACACCAATTCAATTGGCAAATGTATGTGCAATAATTGCAAATAGAGGTTTTTTTTATACTCCTCACATCATTAAAACAGTTGAAAATGAATTAACTATCGATTCTAATTTCACAAAAAAAAAGTTTTGTTCGATAAATAAAGAATATTTCAAGTATATCATTAATGGTATGTTCAATGTGGTTAATTCTAAAAATGGTACTGCATTTAACTCTAATATTGAAGAATTTAATATTTGTGGTAAAACTGGAACAGCACAAAATCCACATGGAGATGATCACTCTATCTACATGGCTTTTGCACCAAAAGATAATCCAGAAATAGCTATAGCAGTATTTGTTGAAAATGCTGGTTGGGGATCAAAGTGGGCAGCACCAATTGGTAATAATTTTATTCAAAAATTTTTTGAAATGAAAAATAAATGAGAAAAGCCAAAAATATATTTGAAAATATAGACTATGTCTCAATCATATTATATATTTCTTTAGTTGTGATTGGGTTTTTTAATATTTATGCATCAGAGTTTAATGATGATTCAAATGAAATTTTTAATTTGTCAAAAAGACATGGTAAACAAATTTTATTCATTTCTATCTCATTTTTAATTGCCTTTTTTTTTACAATAATTGATTGGAAATTTTTTTACTCACTATCTTTTCTTATTTATGCTCTTAGTATATTTAGTCTAATACTAGTTTTATTTATTGGAAAGATCAGCAATGGATCATTGTCATGGTTTGATTTAGGCAGTTTTAGAGTTCAACCCTCAGAATTTGCAAAATTTGCTACTTCGCTTGCATTAGCTAGATATATTAACTTGTTTAGTATAAAAAAATTTAACTTTTTAAAAACTGTTTTATGTTTCTGCTTAGTTTTAATCCCATTATTACTAATTACAATTCAAAACGATACAGGAACAGCACTAATTTTTCTTAGTTTCATTCTTGTTTTATATCGAGAGGGTCTAACTGAAAATGTATTAATTTTTGGGTTTTCTATTTTTTTTCTTTCTGTATTGTGCTTGGTTCTAGATTTTTTTTTACTATTAATTATTTTATTTTCAATTGTTTGTGTGATTTTTTATTTCTTAAAAAAGAAAAAGAAAAATATCATTAATATTATGATATTATTTTTTTTCTGTGCATTATACTCATACTCTTTTAAATACATTATAAAAAATTATTTACCAAAACATCAATCAGACAGAATAATGGTTGTTTTAGGTCAAAAAAAAGATCCTCACGGTATTGGATATAATGTTATACAATCAAAAATTGCTATTGGATCAGGTGGGTTATTAGGAAAAGGATTTTTGAAAGGAACTCAAACGAGATTTGATTTTGTACCTGAACAAAGTACAGACTTTATTTTTTGTACAATTGGTGAGGAATGGGGTTTCTTTGGGTCTATGATATTTTTATCATTATACATATCATTGTTGCTAAGGATTTTATTCCTCTCTGAGAGACAAAGATCTAACTTTTCTAGAGTTTATGGCTATAGTGTCGCATGTATACTTTTTACTCACTTTCTTATTAATATTGGAATGACTATTGGACTTTTCCCAGTAGTTGGAATACCACTTCCTTTTGTTAGCTATGGAGGTTCTTCACTAATTAGCTTTACTATACTTCTATTTGTTTTTTTAAATTTAGATTCTTATAGACTGCAGATATTAAGATAGCTAGTAAAATAATGATCTATCATCAATAACTTTTGCTTTCGATTTTAGAGCTTGATAAGCTGAATTTGGGGAATTTACTGAAACCTCATTTCTAAGTTCCTTAGCGTGTGTAGAGTAATCTTGAATGATCGAGACATCAGAAACTGAATTAATTTCATAAAAATAAACAGCTTTTTTAGTTGATAGAGAATATATTTTGTTTGAGAAATTATCTTTAGAGTTAGAAAAGATATCTCCTACTAATTTTGGTTCATATCCAATTTTAGATATATTGAGTTTTGTCATGTTAGCAATATTACTAGACATAAATTCAGTTTTTGTTTCAATTGAAAGTTGAGTTAAGTTATCTATTTTATCGTATCTAGATAATATTTTTTTAGATTTTTTATTATCGCTTAATATTGATTTAATTGATTTTTCTACATTTTCAATGCTTACATATCCTTCTTTATAATGTTCTTTGATAATTGCTACAACGAAAGAATTTTCAAACTGAAAAACTTCTGAAATTTGATTTTTTTCTGCACCACTGATCCATTTGACCATTTCTCTAGAATTTGGCAGCCCTGAAATATTTTGCTTATCTTTTTTTACTTTGGAGTCGCTTCTTTTAGCTAGGTTTGAGGCTAACACAAGTGAATCAAACTCAATATTGTTGTTTAATATGTCATTCGCAAACTCCGATGCTTGAGAATAATATTTATTGTACGTTTCAGAACTGGGAAATATTAACCTGTCAATATATACTACTTTGTGTTTTTTTGTGAGCTTACTCCTGTTTGATATATTTATGAGATGAACTCCAAATTGAGTAGTTACTTTAGATATTTTATTGTAATCATTTGAAAAGCAAGCTTCATTAAATTCCTTAACCATTACACCTTCTTTAAACCAACCTAAGTCTCCACCTTTAATCGCAGAGCCTTTATCATCTGAATACATTTGAGCTAGATCACTGAAGCTTTCACCATTTTCAATTCTTTCATTAAGGTTAGAAATGGTTTTATTTACAGAATCAATTGGATAGTTTTCTTTTGGACTTATTAAGATATGTTGTGCTTTTACAGAGTCAGGCCTAAATTCTGTGCTAAAAATCTTTGCAATTCTGAAACTATTTTCTGCATTTTTATAGGGACCAATAAAATCATTTTCATTTAAAAGTAGTTCATTAAACTTTGGATCCTCAAATTCACTTTCATTTTTATAAGTAAAATTTGAATTAGCAAGGTCAGAATTTCTTCTAACAAATAAATCAATATCTTTTTCATCTAAATTTTTGAAATCTTCAACGATGTTAGATATAGACTTTTCAGTCTCGGCCTCATCTTCTGTTGAGTAAACTACATTAAACACAACATAGTCTACATCTCTGGATTCTTGCTGTTTGTAATCTGCAATATTTTCTTTATAATAATCGCTAATTTCTTTTTTACTGATTGAAACTAAACTATCATTTATGTGCGAAAATGGTACCTTTATACAATTAAAACTTACATCTTGGGTCTTTTCTGAATGTCGTTCAATAGCTTCAAAGTTTGTCACATACATAGAATTTTGAAGCAAATCATTATATTTACTCTCCTTTATTTGTTTTAATAGATATTTTTGAAATGATATCCACCTGATTTTTGCTTCTCCAGTAGGATCGTTGTCAATATTCTTTAAATAGCTAACAATTCTTGACCTGTCGAACACTCCACTGGAGGGATCTTGGAATGCAGGTACCTTAGAAATCTCAGGATGAACATTCGTACCTTGTAAAAGCTCAAAAAACTCATCATCAGTAACATTTATACCAAGGTTTGAAAACTCACTATTTAAAATTAGTTCTTTGATGTATTGATCCCAAATTTGAGTCCTAATTTGAACTGTAGTTTGTTGATCAACTGAGGAGTTGGGATTTTGTAGTTTAAAATTCTCTATACCCTCTTCAACCTTTTTTTGAAATTCTTGAATTTTAATTTTTTCACCTAATACTTCTCCCACACTGTTTGAGTTTGGACTACCTGACCTTTGTGACTGCATAAAATCTCCAAGAATGAATGCAACCATCGCAAAACCAATTACAGAAAGTAAAAGGACAGATCTTTTTCTAATGTTTTCTAAAGCTGCCATACAAGGGTTGCAAATTTACAAATGTTTTCATTAATATGAAAGTATCTTTTGTCTTATTGATTTTTTGATAGTAATGCGTGTGATGAAGTTATACAATCTATTTATCAAAAAGCATTTAGCTTTCTATTTCAAAACTAAAATTTCCTTTGACATTCTTAATATGATACTTTTCAAATTTTGAATCTGATTTAAATCCACTTCCATAAATAATTTCATCATTGGTCTTAATTGTTACTCCTTCTTCAGTATAAACCTCATCACTCACTCTGTTCCATATTAAACTATTGCAATTTAATGTTTTGTCAACTTTATCAGAAAGTGTTACATTAATTAAAGCTTTTAGAAAATTATTTGTTTCATCAATTTCAGCTTTTTCAGCTGTTAAAGTTGATGTTATTGCATTTTTATTATAGAAATTAATTTTAACTCCCTCAGATAAAAAAATAGTTTGATTTTTATAAAATCTTTCCATCTTTCCGACCTCAATCTTAGCTTTTAATTTTCCATTTAGTGTATGTGTTATGGTTACTTCATAAATTTTCTCAACAGCATAATCTTCTAAAGAAATTACATCATTGATTATTTTTTTATTGTCGCAAGAAAATAATAGTGATATTAAAAACAAGAATCTAATCACTTGTTCTGACAGTTGTTCTTGTGTTTAGCCAACACTCAACAGTGTAGGGGTCTCCTGTTTGTAAGCTTCCATTAAAAAAACACTCTTCTTTTGTTGGGAAATATTTTGAATAAGTATTTATATTTTTTTTTGCTCTTTCAGATGTCTCAACATCAGAAAGTGCTTTTGTGAAATAATCAACTGCCACCCAATATACTGTTGATTTTTCAAAATCAGAACTACATTTATTTGCTCCTGCAACATATATGTTACCAATTAATATTAAGGATTCTCCCCAATTTTTCTTTAAATCATTGGTTTTTTTTGCAGTTAAAATAGCATTTCTATAATTTCCAGAAATTCTGTAAGCATCAGCCTTTTCTAATAAGAATTTTGCCTTTTTATTATTATCAAATTCATTTTTTATAGCCTCATCAAAATATTTTATTGCCTGACCATAATCGTTTCTTTTAATGCAAATTTTTCCTAACTTGCTGGCTAAACTTGGAGTCGGTGACATCTTATACAAACTTTTAGAAACATAAAAATAAAATTCAGTAGAATTACATTTTTGTTTTGATAAAATATCATACAAACTTTTTACAAAAGCAGTATCATTGTTTTTTAATGATAACTTTTCTTTGAAGATATTTTCAATTTTTATGCAATCAATATAATCAACTATTTTTTTGTTTATTATGTCAGATGTTTTTAGATAAAACTTAGATTTTTTATCATTTTTTTTAATGTTGTAATCGATAATATTAATCAAGTTTGAATATTTATTTATCAAGGTATCTTCTGACATTAAATCTTTCTTTACCATGATGTCTAGAGTATTAAAATAAGCTAAAACAGCACCTGCATCAGAATTATTTTTTTGTAAATAAATCGATCTAGCTAATATTTCACTTGCTTCTAGAAATTTAGTTTTATCATATCTTAACAAGTCTGCACCTTTTCTGCCTAAGACATAACCTTCATTTCCAAAATATTCAATTCTTTGATCATATATTTGCATCAAAGTATCAACATACTCTTGCTTTTTATCAGGCCTATTTTTTATCATTGATTTAATTATTGTAGGCCCATTTTTATATATATTTCCGCTAGCACTAGGACAATTTTGAAATGTCCATCTCCATGGGTTCAAAGCTTCCGCATAATTTTTTTGTTTATAATACTCTCTAAAGAGAGATAGATTAGTTACACAACTTATGCTATCAGCACCATATTTAGCTTGTGAAAAAGCTTCTCCAATACTAAAAGATAAAGTTAAAGTTAAAGTAATTATAAAATTTTTAATCATATTTTCTTTTTATAAACCATATTGAGTCAAAATTAAATGAAAGGCCTATCTCAACAAAATTTTCTTCAATTAAGTTATCATTTATAGTCCCTCTTTTTCCAACTAATATTGATAAGTCATATATTGTTCTACTTCTTTGATTAGGCAAGCTGATTCCTAAAGTAACACCTAATTCATTTATTTTATTATTATTTAATTGTATTGGAGTTTGAAAATTATAAAATCCTAATCTATACTTAATTTTGCTGAAATATGAAGTATAGTTTTTGCTTTCATCATGATACTCAAAACCAATATTTAATTTTTCAGATTTTATCAAATCATCAGTTTGTCCAAACAGTTGGTAACTACTCCAATCTTTGACAGAATATTCACCAATTAAGATCATCTTCTTCAACTGATATGAGAAACCAAAACTGATATATTGCGGTAAAGTAAGTTCACCTCTTTGTGTTAAGTTAATGAAAGTATCTTTAACTATTTGATTAAAACCAAAATACTCAAAACTCTCAGCAAGTTCAAATCTCTTTGACGATATATTATTTTTGGAATTAAAAACTAATGCTAAAGAAAAATCATTTTGATTAATTTTGTTTTGAAACAGTAAACCTATCTCATAGTCAAATCCTTTAATATTAACTCTTTCAATCGACCTTGAATGAAATATTGATTCATCATCAAAAATTATTGTTTTCTCTCTATTTATTGCACCAAATAAATATGATGCATTTGCACCAATTGAAATTTCTTTTGAAATTTTATATGATGTTCCAAAATATATTTTACTTAAACCACCGTTTCCTTCATAAAATTTGTCAGCTTCATTGTCATAATCTCTCTCAAACAAATCATAACCACTATAAGAGTGAGGTAAAAAGCCTGAGCTAAATCCTATTTTCTTATTAATAGGAAAACCAAAAATCAAGCTGGATAATTGTGTATTATTATATACTTCATTTTTTGAGCTACTTTTTATGAATGTAGTGTTATTTTTTAAAGATGTATGAAATTTAAATTTTTT
The DNA here is from genome assembly GCA_902533655.1 of uncultured Bacteroidota bacterium. Classification (GTDB taxonomy): domain Bacteria; phylum Bacteroidota; class Bacteroidia; order Flavobacteriales; family BACL11. Next base: position 25,354 of record CACAMX010000004.1, on the reverse strand, counting down.
AGAACGTATTAAAGAGTAGGATGCAGGGTTTGATGGGTTAATATATCTATAATTCAGTGATGCAATCGAAGCTCCCCCAATTGATTGATAATATGATGATAAGTTATTTGCAGGAATACCTAACCCAAATCTACTGTATGGTGAAAATGTATTTGATTGACTGTAGGAATTTAATGTGATTAAACACAAAAAAAACACTATTGTCTTATTGGGTATCTTATTCATTATTATATTTCATTATTTCATACAAACCTATTGCTACTAGGTTTTCTTCGCTTGCAAATATGGTGTTTTTTAGCTCTTTTAACAAAAAATTCATATCTCCACCAGTTATAACAACGTTCAAATTATTGAATTGTTTTAGCAAATGTGAATTAAAATCTCGTATTTCAGAAATAATGGATCTTTGTATTCCAGTGTGAATTGAAGATTCTGTATCATTTCCATACATGGCTTTACTATAAACAAAATTAAGAAGTGGTAGTTTCTCAATTGATGATAAACTTTTATATCTACAATTAATCCCTGGCGATATTCTTCCTCCTAAAAAGATTCCATCTTTTGTTAAAATATCCATTGTTATACATGTGCCGATATCTACGACTAGTAAATTATGTTTTGGGTATAACATTCTTGCACCAACCATTGCACCAATTCTATCTTTACCTAACTTATTTATATCCTTATAGTTTAATTCTATTGGCATTTTAAGATTATCTTTAAAAAGTAATACATGCTTAGAATTAGAAATTTTATTTATATCAATTTTATTACCCACATTGGAAATAAAAATTTTTTTAATGTATTTATTTTCAAAAAGCTTTACAAGCTTTTTAGTTTGTAATTTTTCAAATGAATATTTTTTTACAATTTTATGATTGTCAAAAAAAGTGGCTTTTATTAAAGTATTTCCAATATCAACTATTAGATCCATTTTGTTCAAATTAAGATTAACTATATAATTTTATCAAGCGAGAAATAATAAAAAATTGTATTCAAATAAAAAAAACAATTAAATTTGCATCCCATTGGTACCTTAGCTCAGTTGGTAGAGCAATGGACTGAAAATCCATGTGTCCCTGGTTCGATTCCTGGAGGTACCACAAAAAACCCACTAATTATGTGGGTTTTTTTGTAATGGCTTTCTAAGTCCATTAATAGATAAGCTAACATTATTAATATCGTATATAATCGCTTCAATCATATAGTGTAATAGACTATTTACCATGTTATTTTAGATAAATAAATATTGCTGCTGATTCATGAGCTTTCGAGCCATCGAAAAATCTGTAACCAGAAAGTAATACTAATGCTTTCAACTTATTACTCTATAATCAAACTTTTAGTTATTTTGTAATCATCTGATTCATAATAGATAAGATATGATCCAGACTCAAGAAACGATAAATCAATAGAGTTAGTTTTAGCTAAATTAGAAAAGTTAGTTTTGTATACATTTTTACCCAAAACATTAACTATACTAATAATATCATTAGATGAAAATTCATTAGAATTAACTATGAACAACTTCCCATCTGAGGGATTAGGATAAATTCTGAATGATTTTTCTTGATTATTGTCAATAACATTATTCACTGCAGGAGGTTCGAAATTCATTCTAATCATTGGATTTCTTGTGATATAATACCACGTAGGAGAACCATTAGAATTTGGGGATGTCCCAATTTCATCATAAAGAGAATTTTCAGTACCTAAAGCTATTCCAGAGTACCCTACACCAACTGAATCAGAAGGGTGTTGATAACCACCTATACCGATTTCATAACCAGTTCCAGAAAAAAGTGAAACTGGTGGGTCAAAGTTAATGGTTACCCAATTATCTCTGTCAGATGGCATTATTGTATAATCATCTGTCTGAGTAATATAAATTGGAGTAGTGGAAGATGGATCGTTTTCATAAAGTATTCCATAGACCTCTGCTCCAGGAACAGACCAATCAGCTATATAAACATCGACTGCTGTCAATTCAATGGGTGAGTAAATATCCATATATGATGTGATATGATTTTGTCTTGTTGCAGTAGCAATATCATACCAACCTTGATAATCATTTAAATCTTTACCATAAATATAGTTCGTAACAACTGTTTCTCTAAATGTTGTATCAGTATAGGCAGAATCTCCAACTCCCCACATTGATATATTATAAAGACCAATCGTTGTGGGTCTGAATGGTTGGTTAATCATAAAGGTATCTTGTTGAGAGGTAGATAAATATGTTGGATTTGATGTAGAAGAATGAACTACATTTCCAATTGCATCAGTCACTTCAGCATGAAGTGTCATGTTTTGTGGTGCAGAGCCATTATTAGTTAAAACAGCCTCTATACTATAAGGATTGGATGAAACTTGTGAAAGTGGATTAAAAGTATAATCACATCCGATTCCACCAGAAAGTTGATAAGCTTTCCACCATCCACCAGTAACTTCATTACTCATTGTAACTAAATTATTTGGTGTTTCTATTATTCTCATATCATCGATCATCCAATAATATACCCTTGCTTCCCAGCTAATCTTTACATATACCTTAGTTTGATTTCCAGCAACTGTAGAAATATTTAAACTAACGGTTTCAGGATTTGGAGATTGAGTATTGTTAGTTATGCTTCCTTGAACGAAATAATCAGTCCATGAAATACTATCATTGCTGACCGAAACTACCAAATTCAAATTATTATTAAATCTAAAAAGCTGTTCAAATTCTAATGTTACAGCAGGAAATCCTAAAGTGTTAATTGCAGAAGTTGTAAATTGTGAATTAATATATTGATAAGTTGTACCTGAAGGCTGACCGTATGCGGTATGGTTAGCTGAATCTGGATCAGAAATTAAAAATCCATTTGATGCTGTTGTTGAGCTAATTCCAGCTGCTGCTGAACTTCCTTGATTGCTATTCCAATATCCCCACGACCCATCATTACTCCACACCCACGGAGCAGTAGCAATTCCGCCAACTGTGTTAGTACTGGAACTTGACCATCCTGAGGGGAATCCTGAGGAAAAATCTTCAGACCAAATAACAGTAGGTATAAAGCTTTGGTTTAGGCTATTATGATTGTTTTGTATATATTTTGAATTTAAGATTTCAGCAACATTGTCATTTGGACATAATTTATTTTTTTCTTCTTGAGAAAAAACAAAAATTGAATATATAATTGAAATTAAGAATAAAAGATTTTTCATATTTGGTTGTTATTTAATTGTAATTTTAGTTTTAGTTGAATAAATTTCACTTGTGATGGCAATCATATAATTACCTTTTTCTAAGTGTCCTACATGTACATTATTGAACTGATCATTATCAATTCTTTTCTCTAATACAAGTTTACCTGCTATATCAAATAGTTCTAAAACATAACTATTCTTGTTAGAGCTGGGAGCCTGAATATTCAAAATATTCTCAACTGGGTTAGGATATAATTTTAAGGTGTTTTGAGATTTTAGTTCATCAGATTGAGGCCAAGTAGAACCAAAATTAATTCTTATCATTGGAGTATTATTAATCCAATACCAATAACCAAAGGCTTGAGAGCCAAGGTTGCATCCATTATCTTGTATCCTAGACATTAAAACTTCTGCCTCTCCTGAGGTACTAATTCCAAATGTATCTGTAGGATGTTGATAACTACCTATTGCAATTGCATGTGTTCCGGTAAAAACAGAATACGCAGGCTTGAATGGAAGATTTATCCAATTGTTGATATCTTGAGATTGTACAGTGTAGTCGTCTGTCTGAGATAGTTGTATAAATGCCCATGGACTTTGAGTGGTATCAACTTCATATAAAATTGCAAAAACTTCTGTTCCAGGTATAGAGTAATCTGCAATATGAGCAGATGCTGAACTGATTTGTTCATTGTCATATATGTCAAAAACATTTAATAATTGTAATCCCCCGCAACTTCTGCCAACACGCCAACTACCATCAGGTGTACCATAATCTCTTGCGTAAACAGAGTCTGAAATAACAGCTTGCATGGTTATAGTATCACTGTTTGCGTTACTACTTGTACCCCAAAAAAACATGTCATAGACACCGACTGCACCTGGATCAAAATTTTGATTAGCTAAAAAAGTAACTGTATCAAGAACTGAGATGGTTGTAGTGTCACTAGAACTTGAAAAAATCGGCATTCCAATACTGTTGTTTACTGAAACATTCATTTTACTACCGCTTAAATTTTTTGCACCTAAATTAGAAAGTGATAGCTCGAACATGTAAGGATTAGCTGCAGATTGAGTCAATGGTTTAATCGTGTAATCCATTCCGAAGCCAGTAGTGTTAGCATAACCAACTTCCCAACCTCCATGGTTGGCGTCAACCGAATTCATAAGATAATCAGGTGTTACACTTAAAGAAACATCATCAATTAACCAGCCGTATGTGATCCAAACATTTGGATTTGCTGAGGATGTAGGAAAATTGGTAGTCCATGAATATCTGATCCAAACGTTTGATGAGTTAGAAGAAATATAGGGTTGAATATTTACTGTTCTGATTTCAGGATTAGAATACATAGAACCTCCAGATTGTGATAAAACACTGTATGATAAATTATCTGCAATTGTGACAAAGTTTACTCCATCCGTGCTAACTTGAACTTCTTGTAGGTCATTAAATCTAGCTCCTGTTTCCTCCCAAGATAAGGTAACTTCATCTGTACCAACTAAAGATAAAATATCAATTGGATTTGCTAATGTCATTGTATAAGTTACATTCAACATTTGAGTGTTTTGAGTAGGGTCGCCATTATATAACTCGGCAAAATTTCCACCAGATGTTGATTGTATTCCTGAGCTTAAGCCATTATACCAACTATTTACAACGTTTCCTATAGACCATCCATTTGGAGAAGCTTGACCACTATTGTTAAGCACCCAATCAGATGGATTTGAAAAGTCAGAGTTCCAAAAAGGTGGTAGTTGTCTCTGATATTTTGAGAATGATTTAACCAAATCATTTTCTTTGTTAGTAGTTACAAATTGAGAATTTAGAACCTGAGAATTTGCAAATAAAAAGGAAGTAAAAGTAAAGACAATTAATAAAAAATTTCTCATTTGGTATTAAAATACATTAAACATAACAAATATAAAAAAACTACTTTAATATAAACCTCTTTTCAACTCTTCCATCTGAATAATATAAAAATAGCAATTTGTTAGTGTTTAAATCAGATCTTCTACCTAAAACATCAAAAATTGATAAAATATTTTTGTTGGAAAGCTTGTTAATGTTGTTAACATATGTTGACATTGTACAATAATATGAGAAGGGGTAACCTTCAATTGGTGTAGATGAGTTCAAATTTTTTGCATAAAATGCTGAATAGTCAGGATAATACCTTTCAGCTCTAAAAACATTATTAGCCCATCCATTGTTTGAGTAAGGAATAGTGTCTCCTTGATCAAGAACGCGGTTATTAATTACCGGATTTACATATTTCCAAACTTGGTTCTTATCTTTATCAATCTCAAAAAAGGTTCCATGAGCACCATCACAAATTAAAGTATTACCATTTTTAAGTCTCTGTGCTCCAGAGATATAAGAAGAAAAAAAATTTGTTGGGTTATCAGAAATGTATATCCATTCAGATGAATCTGGAATGAATGTTCCCAACTGGCTTAGTTGATAATTACCTAAATTTTGAAATTGAGTATTAACAATTTCTACACTACTGTATCCTCTTGACTGTCCATTGTTAAAGATTAATATCTTTTTTTCGTCAACTAATCCGTCTTTAATCCATTGTACATCATGCTGACCAAATAATCTTCTATTTGATGAGTTTCCTTTATTGTAAACTTGTGGATTACCCCATCTATATAAAAAATCACCACCTTTTCCATAGATGCCACCCGCGCTAGATGATGCTTGCATACTTGTCGTGCTGTGGTCTATAATATAAAACTCTGACATAGAACGAGATCCTATTACTATTTGCTGAAGAGACTCATTATAATCTATTGAATTACAGTGCATCCAATCCTTTTTTCCATTACCATTGTAATAATTTATATTTAATAACTCTGGATGGTTTTCAATTACTCCAAAATTATTTTTTGTAGAATCGAAGTCTTGAATCAGGTGATCCCATAAATTCCACTCCCAAATAATTTTCATAGAATCAGTTCCAATAGGCTCCACTTCAATGATATAAGTAGCCCATAACTCATTATCAATTAAAGAATTAGGATTTCTTCCAGAAAGAATAGCATCAGCATATGAATATCTTTTCCAGCATAGAATTAAAATGTTACCGTTAGCTAACGGTTCAATGTCATGATGCTGATGATAATAAATATTTGAGAAATTATAACTCCATTTCAAGTTATTGTACCAATCCCTGAGCTCAACTCTACCTCCACTTCCTCCACCACTAAAAATACTATTTTGTATTCTACATGTTCTTAATAAATCTCCATTTTCAAGTAAATATGCCGAGTTTCCTGCGCCAAAATTACTCTGCCACTCGTTTATCAAGTAACCACAATTATCTATCAAATATGTTTTTTTATCGGCAGAAAAAAGAGTATAGCCATTTACTGCACTTGAATCATATTGGAACAAACCTACAGTCTGAATTTGAGAGAAGCACACAATCGCATTTGAAAACAGAAATATAAAAGCCAGTATTTTCATTGAAAAAAAGCAGAACTTTAACTCTGCTTATTAAATTGGTGAATATTCTATTTATTCAATTATTATTTTTCTAGTAAAACTATTAGATGAACCTTCAAAGTTCACTAAATATGTTCCAGTTGAAAAGCCTTTAATATCAATAGTGGTATTATTAACCTTTGAAATGCTTTCTTCATAGACTACCTTGCCAAGTAAATCCTTTATTTGTAAGAAATCAAAATTGTCAAGTTTAGAAATAGTGATTACATTATTTGCTGGATTAGGAAATATATTGAGATCTGATTTTATTAAGTTTTTAGAACTTGTACTTCCAGATGATGTAGGATCAAAATTCATTCTTATCATAGGATTCTGAGTAATATAATACCATGTTGCTATTCCTGCTGAATTAGGGCTACCTCCATTTGCATCAAATAATGAATTTTCTGTGCCAAGAGCTAGGCCTGAATATCCAATTCCGGCTGAATCTGAAGGATGTTGATATCCAGCAGCTCCCAGCTCATAGCCGACACCAGCAATGAGTGATATTGGGTTGGCAAAACTCAAAGTAATCCAACTATCTAAATCTGAACTTGTTATTGTATGATCGTCAGTTTGATCGAGATAGATAGGATCAGCACTAGGTGTCGGGTCAGCCTCGTAAAGTACACCATAAATCTTGGTACCTGGAATTGACCAAGGTGCAATGTATAAATCAACAGAATAAAGATTTTCATTAGCATATATATCAAAAAATGATGTTACATGATTTTCTCTTGTTGCATTACCTAAAACATAACTACCCTGATAGTTATTTAAATCTTTTCCGTATGAATACTGTGTTACTACTGTTTGTTTTGTAGTAGTATCAGTGTTGGCTGAATCACCAACACCCCAAATTCTTAATTCATATAATCCAAGAACAGTTGGGTTAAATGTGTTATTGACTGCAAATGTATCTTGCTGAGAAGTTGATAGATATTGAGAATTAGATGTCGATGAATATACAGAATTTGTAATTTGGTCAAATGCCTCAGCATGTAAAGTCATGTTTTGAGGTGCAATGCCAGCATTTCTAATTACTGCTTCAATTTTGTAAGGATTAGCAGCTAGCTGACTTATGGGATTGAAAGTGTAATCACAACCAATACCTCCTGTACTATTGTAGCCAATCCACCAACCACCAAAAACTTCATCAGCAATTGTAGCATAGTTGTTTGGGGTTTCAGCAAATGACACATCATCTATCATCCACGCATAATCCCATTCTCCTTCATATTTAAATCTAAAGTAAACTGCTGGTTGATTTCCTGCGGTCGCAGACACATTTATTGAAACGAATTCTGGATTAGCAGTGGCTGTATTTGTAGCTTGTCCTGCGTGAACCTCATACCTATCCCATGTTATACCGTCAACACTAACCTCAACAAAAATTGAGTCTCTAAATTTTCTGTGATATGATTCAAACTCTATGTTGACAAATGGATAAGACGAGCAATCAACTGTTCCATTGTATTGTATATATGCTTCTTGTGGAGAATAAGAAGAGTTTAATGCATCAGAATCAAACATAGCAAATCCGTCGCTTGCACTTGTAGATGAAATCGAACCAAGTGCAGCTGAAAAAGAACCAACTGGACCAGTAGTTGAGATGACCCAGTTTTGTAGGCCACCATAAATCAAATCTACCATAGTCCATTCTGAGGGATTAGAAAATGTATTAGCCCAAAAAGGTGGTGCAGGTGCTGCTGAGCTAGCACTATTTGTTGATGTGGGCTGAACACTAAAAAAGTTTTTTTTCTCAATTCTCATATCATCATAATTTACAATTTGCGCATAGCAAAAAAGAGTCGATAGGATTGGAAAAGTAATCAGTAAAAGTTTTTTCATAGTTAATATTTATATTATAACAAATATAAATCTTATTTGTTAATGTATCTAATTAATTATACTCTTCAATTGGAACGCATGAGCATATTAAATTTCTATCTCCATAACTTTCTTTAATTCGTGCAACTGATGGCCAAAACTTGTCTTTTCTAACCCAATGCAATGGAAATGCAGCTTTCTCTCTTGAGTAAGAGTGATTCCATTTCTCTGACATAAGCATATTGATGGTATGAGGAGAGTTCTTAATTACATTATCAACTTTATCGGCAATACCCTCAGCTATTTCATTAATTTCATTTTTAATTCCAATCATTGCTTCACAAAATCTGTTAATTTCTTCTAAATTTTCACTTTCAGTTGGCTCTATCATCATTGTACCAGGGACAGGAAATGAGACAGTTGGAGCATGAAAGCCGTAATCCATTAACCTTTTTGCTATGTCAGAAACTTCAATGTTTAAAGCCTTGAATGGTCTACAATCAATTATCATCTCGTGACCAACTCTATTTTTTTCTCCTAAATATAAAATGTTATATGAACTTTCTAATTTTTTCTTAATATAGTTAGCATTTAAAATTGCTATTTCTGTTGACTGCCTCAAACCTTCCTCCCCTAACATTTTTATGTAAGCATATGAAATTGTCAAAATTGAAGCACTGCCCCAAGGTGCAGCAGAAATGGCTTTAATCGGTTTTTTTCCTCCAACTTTAATAATAGGATTTGTTGGTAAAAAATTTTTCAGATGTTTTTTTACTCCTATAGGCCCCATGCCTGGACCCCCTCCTCCGTGAGGAATAGCAAAAGTTTTGTGTAAATTTAAATGACAAACATCTGCGCCAATTATAGCAGGGTTAGTTAATCCAACCTGTGCGTTCATATTTGCTCCATCCATATAAACCTGTCCTCCGTTTTCATGAATTGTATTGTTAATTTCAATGATTTTTTCTTCAAAGACTCCATGTGTTGATGGATAAGTAATCATCAAAGCTGCTAAGTTATGAGAATGCTCTTCTGCCTTTTCTTTTAAATCTTCAAAATCAATATTACCCTTTTCATCACATTTAATAACTACAACTTTCATGCCAGCCATTACAGCAGATGCAGGATTAGTTCCATGGGCGGATGAAGGAATAAGACAAATATTACGATTGCTGTCCCCATTACTTTTATGATATTGCCTAATAACCATTAAACCAGCATACTCCCCTTGTGCACCAGAATTAGGCTGCAAACTTATCGCGTCAAAACCGGTAATTTCACAAAGCATCTCCTCTAACTCATGAAACATAATACTATAACCTCTAGTTTGGTTTAATGGAGCAAATGGATGTAAATTACTAAATGATGGCCAGCTTAACGCAAAAAGCTCAGTAGCAGAATTGAGCTTCATTGTACATGAACCTAAAGGAATCATTGATTTAGTTAAACTTAAGTCTTTATTCTCAAGACTTTTAATATACCTCATTAGAGCTGTTTCAGAATGATAACTATTGAAAACATGGTGCGTTAAAAATTCACTTTTTCTTTCAAAAACACTGTCATAAATTGATCCGTTTCTTGTTCTTACATTAGGCAATTCATTAATTAGGTTTTGAGAATCAGAATGTTTGCAGCTTTTTGCAAATACATCTAATATATCTGCAATGTTTTTCTCATCATCTTTTTCATCAATTGATATTGTTAAATTTTTATCATCAATATAATTAAAATTGATTTTAGCTACTTCAGCGTACGTTCTAATATTATCAATTGATATATTTCCGACATTGATATGTAAAGTATCAAAAAAAACATTATTTTTTTGAAGGTATCCTAACTGTTTAAGGCCCTCAGAAAGCATAAGAGTTAACCTGTGGATTTTATTACTAATTGATTTGAGTCCACTAGAACCATGATAAACAGAATACATTCCTGCCATTACTGCAAGTAAAACTTGAGCAGTACAAATATTTGATGTTGCTCTCTCTCTCTTAATATGTTGTTCTCTAGTTTGTAAAGCCATTCTTAGTGCTTTATTTTCATCAACATCTTGTGATATACCAATAATTCTTCCAGGAATATTTCTTTTGTAGGATTCTTTTGTAGCAAAGTAAGCAGCATGAGGCCCTCCATACCCAAGTGGAATACCAAACCTTTGTGTTGTTCCAACAACCACATCAGCTCCCCATTCTCCGGGGGGATTCAATAATGTTAAAGACAACAAATCAGCTGCAACTACTAATCCAATATTAAACTTTTTTAGATCAGAAACAAACTGTTTATTGTCTATAACTGCACCGTTTGAATTAGGATACTGTAAAATTGATCCAAAAAAGCTTTCATTAATTTCAACTTCCTTAATTGAAGAAATGACAAGTTCAATTCCTAAAGGTTCTGATCTTGTTTCCAATAAAGAAATCGTTTGTGGAAAACAGTCAGATGAAACAAAAAACTTATTACAATTTGATTTCTTTTTAAACCTATCTCTAGAGTTATAAAGCATAAGCATTGCCTCTGAAGCGGCTGTTGCTTCATCTAATAGAGATGCATTAGCTAAGTCCATAGCAGTTAAATCACATATCATAGTTTGATAATTTAACAATGCTTCTAACCTACCCTGAGCAATTTCAGCTTGATAAGGTGTATATGCAGTATACCATCCAGGATTTTCAAGAATGTTTCTTTGAATTACTCCAGGAAGTATAGTATTGTAATATCCTAGCCCAATATATGATCTGTAGTTTTTATTTTTTTTACCGATATGATATAAATGTTCTATAAATCTGCTCTCACTTAATTGTTCCGGTAAGTCAATTTTTTTATTAAGCCTAATTTGACTTGGAAGTGTCTGATCAATAAGCTCTTGTATGCTACTCAGTCCAATTTCGTTGAGCATTTTTCTTTGTTCATTTAAAGAAGGTCCGATATGTCTGTCTGAGAACTTCATTTTTTTTTACAAAATTAAATATTGTATAAACAAATAACAAAATAATTTTAAACCAAATTTTATTGATTTTTTACTTTTTATTAACTATAAAATCTTTCATGTAATTAGGCTCAAAATTTTCTAAGTTTTCAAAGTTTTTATTTTTAAATTTTTCATATGCAATTGAACCCATCGCTATTGCTGAGGGATAAATTTCAGAAAAGAATTTTAAATTTTTAAACTTTAAAGTATTTTGAATTTTATAAGCAGCATCTCCAAAAAAAATATAATTCAGATTTTTATTAATGAATGATTTTATTTCACAAATAGGTATGAGACACGTGTCAACAATTGTATTACTTTTTTTATCAAACTGTGCAAAATAAACTTCATTGCCTCTTGCATCAATAACAGGACAATATATATCGTATTCATTTTTAGTTTTTAAAACTATCTCAGACATAACTCTTGACGAAGAAATTGCAACTAATGGTTTATTGTTTGCAAAACAAAAAGCTTTGATTACAGCTGTGCCTATTCTTAAACCAGTGAAAGACCCAGGTCCCTTGTTAACAACAAAAAAATCAAAATCAGAAAAATTTATTTTTTTTTCTTTGATTAAAGCATCTATATAAACATTAATATTTTCTGAATGAGAAGGCCTGTCAAATTTATTTTCTTTTGAAGAAATTAATTTTGAATTTTCAAAAATTGCAACTGAACAGTTCTTGGACGAGGTATCTATACAAAGGCTTAAAGCCATTAATTTAAGACTTTTATTTTTGACTTTGAACTTAGTCTCAAATTTAAAATATCATATGGTCCGCTAACAATTTTTTGATCTATTGCGAGTCCCTGCTTTACTTGTATGAAATCAATATCTTGAATACCTGTTTCCACATTTACTTTTTTTACCTCATCATCAATTATCAAAAAAACACATTCATTTTTTTTATCAGAAATTGAATCATATCTTAAAGTAATTGATTCAACAGGAACACTTAATACATTATCAAGCTTTGCAGTAATTATGTCAACCGTTGCAGTCATACCCGGCTTGAAATTAGCAACATCAACTATTTGAATCTTAACTTTGAAAGTTGTTAATTGATCTGCACTAATACCGACATAATCGGCAGAATTAGCGATTTCTGAGACTATGCCATTAAAATTTTGATTTGCTAATGCATCGACTTCAATATCAACCTTATCTCCAATTTCTACATTTAAAATATCATTTTCATTAACCTCAACAACAACCTCCATTTCATCTAAATTTGCTAGACTTAAAATCTCAGTACCAGTCATTTGAGCAGTGCCAACAACTCTTTCACCAATTTCAACATTTAATCTAGAAATTGTTCCATTTTTTGGTGCATAAATTTTTGTTTTTGCCAAATTTTCTTTTGCTTCTTTTACAGATGCTTCAGAGCTAATTATAGCATATTTAGCACTTTCGACATTTAACTTTGACACCTTATACTGTGACTCTATCTTTTCAAAGTCAGCAATTGAAATTGCTTCACTTTCAAGAAGTTTTTTATTTCTATTGAAGTTTTGCTGGGATTCTTGAAACTGAGCTTCAGCCATTAACAGATTTGCAAGTGAACTATTTAAAGATGCTTCAGCTCTTTCTAATATGGAAAGATATATGTCAGATTTTATCTTTAGCAATAAATCACCCTTTATTACATCATCACCTTCCTTAACAAGGAGCTCAACAATTTCTCCAGAAACATCAGCGCTTATTTTTATTTCTGTCTGTGGTTGAATTTTACCAGTTGCTGAAATTGTTTCTACAATATCATTTAAAGAAACAACTGACTGATTAACTTCAATTGTTTTTTTTGATGAAATAATACCAAACTTACTTAGAGCAAATAAAACTATACAAATAATAAAAAGTGAAATAGAAAGTTTCCTTAGCAAATTATTTTTATTTCTAATGGCAAAAAAGAAAATTGAAATTGATATTACCAATAAAATAATGAAACTCATCATGTTACAAATTTAAATTTTTACCCATATAGTAATCTAATATTTTTGATTTAAATACATAATCATATTTTGCTCTAATTAAATCTGATTCAGCTTTATTTAGTTTGCTTTTTGTCTCTAGAAATGAAAAAGTATCAATAATACCAAGATCATACTTATTTTTTGAAATCAGAAATGTCTGCTTATTTGAAACAACAGACTTTACACAAAATTGATACTTTTTTCTTGCTGTTCTGAAATCAGAGTAAGCAATCTCAATTTGTTTTCTTACAAAGAATTTTGTTTCCTCAAGAACATAATCACTGTTCAATAAATCGATTTTACTGCTTGTTATCGCATTTCTTACTTGGTTTCCATTAAAAATAGGTATCGACAGATTAAATGCAATCGATTGACTCAGATTATCTTCAATTTGAGTTTTAAATGATATCTCTTCTCCGAACAATGATGTTCTTGCGCTTGAATAGCCAGTTCCAATAGATGATCTAAATGATAACTTTGGCAACAAATTACTCTTTGTAATACTTATGTTTTTTTTGCTAATTAATATGTTTTTCTCTGCTGCTTTTAACTCAGGCAATTTATTTAATGCTAATCGATATATTTGAGAGGTTTTGGGATAAGTTAAATTTGTATCAGCATTCAATTTTATGTATTCAATCTCAAAATCTTCTGATTGTTCTATTTTTAAAAATTGTTGCAAATTTAATTTAGCTAATTCTAACTGATTTTCAGAATTTATCTTAGCTAATTTTTCAGAAAGGACTTGTGATTCAAATTGTAATAGTGCATCTCTAGCTAATACCCCCTGATTATATAGTTTTAAACTTTTTTCATACTGAAGCTTTGTAATGTTGAGTTGTTGTTTACTCACACCAACCAATTCTTTGCAAAATATTATTTGTAAGTAAGCATCTATTACGTCCATATAGACTCTATTTACAAGCCTCTCAAGCTCTAGTTCAGAAAATTTTAAACTACTCTTATCTCTATTTATTTTATTGATTTTATTAAATCCGTCAAATAAATCAACTGATGAGGTTAGTGAAAAATTATTTGAACTAATATTTTCAATTGTAAAATCATTAGTTAGTGGATCAATTGCTCTACCAAAATTATATCCCTGGCTTAAAAAAGCGTTGAAGTCAGGTAGTAGAGATAACTTTGATGACTTTAAATTTGATTTAGCAACGTCAATCAACAGTTTTTGTTTTAGTATTTCAAGATTATTTTCTTTCGCTTGCTTCAAACACTTTTGTAAGTCCCACTTTTCTTGGGCAATTGAACTGAAACTGAAAGCTAGAAATAGAAGTAAATTTATAATGTTCTTCAATCTATGAGTGTTTGTACTTTTTATATTGAAAGTACCAAAGAATAGCAAAAGAAAATATTGCAATATAAGGAACAGCCATTAGGTATAAAATTCCATTGTTTAAACCTTTACCAACTTGGGAGCCTGTTTCTAAATTTGACTCGACAACAGCCTTACACATTGCACACTGAGAAAATAAATCTAAATTGTAAAATAGAAAAAAAAATGTAAGTAAAAATATCTTATTTCTCATCTTTTTTTGGTCTTTTATATTCGGCCATTAATACTTTAACATCATTAATTAAATCTTTTATATCAGTGTCTTTTGTTCCATCATAAACACCAACAATATTTCCCTTTTTATCAATTCCAGATCTGATTTTTCCTTCTTTATCAACCAGAACAAAATACTCTGAGTGAAAAAACCCACCAGGGGCAAGTGAATCTTCAACCGCATTCACAAAATATTCTTTTGCAATATCGTAGATGGACTCTTTTTCACCTGTAACAAAATTCCAATTCATTAAATTTGCTCTCATTTCATTAGCATAATCTAATAGTCTTTCGGGAGTATCATTTTTTGGATTTATTGAATGTGATAAAAACTTTATGTTTGGATAAACACTTAACCTTTGCTGCACTACTCTCATATTATATGTCATTATTGGACATATTGTAGGACATGTAGTGAAGAAAAAATTTGCAACATAAATATTTCCTCTGTAGTCATCATTTGTTATGATTTCATTGTTTTGATTGACAAAAGAAAATTCAGGAATTACATGATTTTCTGGACCTACAAATGAGAGTTTCATGAAATTATTGTCTGCTTTACTAATAAAAAGATAAATAAAAGATGGGATTATCAAAAGCAGTGATAAGCCAATCCATTTACTGATTGATTTATTGTTTGAAAGCATGCCTATATTCTCATAAAGTGGGTATATCCACCTTCGGTTAGTAAAATAAAAAGTAAATAAGGTATTAGTATTATTGCAGGTAGAATGATTGTCCACTGAAGAGCTGGTCTCTCATCTCCAAGGTGCATAAATACCATTACGATATAAGCAGCCTTAATAATAGTCAAGATTATGAAAACATGGTTCAACAAGATTGTACCTAGAAGTTTTGTTTCGACTAAATATTGTGGCTTAATTATTCCTAACACTACTTCTACAGCAGTTACTATTAAAAGTATCCAGAAAACTTTCCAAATCCACCAATTATTATTTGATTTTGAAGACATAACTAAAATTTAAACTAAATAGAAAAAAGTAAAAACAAAAACCCATACCAAATCGACAAAATGCCAATATAGACCAATTTTCTCAACCATCTCGTAATGACCTCTTCTTTCATAAGTATTTGCTATTACATTAATTAAAAGAATAATTAATAATACCACACCACTAAAAACATGAAACCCGTGAAATCCTGTAATAAAAAAGAAGTAATCTGCAAATAGTGCATGACCGTATTCGTTATTCACCAAATTTGCTCCCAAAACAAAATCTTTCCCCTTACTCTCCAGTAAAGTAACGGCATCATTATGATCTAAAACAACTTTTTTGGAAGATTTTAATTTATACTTATTTTGAGATTTAAATTTTTCAACGAACTGTTCATAATTCATCTGCGAAAATCGATCTTTAGAATATGAGTCTACTCCCATAAACTTATAGACTGATGAAATTTCTTTTTCATCATTAACAAGATGAATGATTTCCTTTTCATCAGTAATTATTGCACCTTTATCTCCATGAATAAAGTGCCCCCATTCCCAAGCTTGAGAGCCTAGAAAAGTAATACCACCAATGATTGTAAGTGATAACCAAAGGATCACTTGCTTTTTTTTCATCTTATGCCCATAATTAACAGCCAGAACCATAGTTACAGAGCTCATTATTAAAATGAAAGTCATTAATGCAACAAAGAATAATGGGAATTCACCTTTAATAAAGGGAAAATGAGTAAAAACTTCATCTGGAACTGGCCAAGATTGCTCATACTTAAATCGGCTAAATCCATAAGCTGCTAGAAACCCTGAAAACGTTAAGGCGTCAGTAATCAAGAAAAACCACATCATGAGTTTGCCATAACTCGCTGCAAATGGTTTATCTCCACCTTTCCATGCTGGGCCAAAATCTGTATTGCTTGCTACTCTCATACTGTTTACAAAATTAATTTTTTTGACTTATGAAAATTATTAATTTTTACTTTTTTTTTAGATAAAAACCAAGAATAAATAAAGGTAGACCCATAAGAATGTTAAAAAATGCCAAAAAGTAAAAATTAAATCAAGTCCTAAATGATTATGAATAGTATACTTATTGGAAATTGAATTGAAGTATCCAACTAATAGCGCTATGAGTCCAGCGATTAAATGTAATAAGTGCGCTAGAGTTAGCACGTATAAAAAAGAACCTGAGGGGTTTGAACCTTCACCAGTAAAATAAATACCATTTTGAACAAGTTCTTTCCAGCCTAAAAACTGTGACAAAGAAAACAAGAAGCCAAGTACAACAGTAACTAAAATCATTTGTTGATATGGTTGTTCTTTGTGAAACCTCTTTTTAGCAAGAAAAGCAAATATACTGCTAAAAATTACTAATATGAAACTATATAGAAACCAGCTTGGAAGCTCAAACTCTTGCCAATTACCTTCAGATTTTCTTACAATATAAGCAGAAGTTAGGCCTGCAAAAAACATAACCATTCCACCAATACCTATCCAAAGTAGTTGTTTAAGGGATTTTATTTTGACTTTTTTTTCCGTTGTTTTTTTTTACAAAATTAAGATATATATAGTTATTGATTATGAAAAAACTAAGGAATATTAATAATTTTTTTTAATGCCAATTTCAAATTAAATTTCAAGTTAACTTTAACTGATTTTATTCCCATTTTTTTTCCAGCTATTATATCAGATTCTGAATCACCAATCATGAAAGATTTTTTTAAATCTATTTTTGGGAAATCTTCTAATGCTCTTTCGAACATTTTTGTACCCGGTTTTCTGCAATTATTTTCTTTACTTTCTAAATCTGGACAAAAATAAATCTTATGAATTTTTCCTCCTGAATTTTCAATCTCAGATAGCATATAATTATGTATATCTTCTAATTGTTTAATTGTCATAATTTTTTTTCCTATGCCTTGTTGGTTTGTAATGATTATTACTCTTTTAAAATATTTATTTATAGCTCTGAAAGATTCTAAAACCCCTTCAATGAATACAAATTCTTTGATGCATGTAACATATTTATCATCTAGTTTTTCATTAATGACTCCATCACGATCAAGAAATAGTGTATCAAACATTTGGAAAAATTTTCTCCTCTACTAATTGACAAATAATATGACCAAACAATATATGAATTTCCTGAATTCTTGGAGTGTTGGTTGAAGGGGACTGTAAACAAATATGAGATAATTCTTTGATTTTAGAATCATTTTGACCGGTAAAGGATATTATACTTAAACCAATCTCTTTTGCTTTATGAACTGCATTAATAATATTTGGAGAGTTTCCACTTGTTGATATAGCAATTAAAACGTCACCTTTATTTCCTTTTGCTTCTAAAAGTCTAGAGTATGTTTTTTCAAAACCATAGTCGTTTGCTACAGCAGTCATGTATGATGAATTTACATGTAATGCTTCTGCAAATAAAGCAGTTCGATCCTTAAAAAATCTTCCTGTTAACTCTGCTGCAATATGTTGAGCATCTGCTGCACTACCTCCATTACCACACAATAATATTTTGTTTCCTGCACTAAATGCATTGAAAATAATTTCAACAACTGCATTCAAATTCTTTATTATTTGCTCAGATTTTATTGTTTTTTCTACTGTGTTTTTTGATTCTTGTAATATGTTTTGAATTTGAATAATCATATTTTTAATTATTTAGAGTAAAGATAAACATCCTTATTAAGCTTACCAATTTTAGTCCAATCATATTGATTTTTTATTTTTTCAAAATTATTTTTTGCATAAGAGTTCATCTTTTCAGAACTGTTAATAGAAAAAATTAATTTTTCAGCTAAAGATTTAACATCATTTACTTTAAAGACTAATCCATTTTTCTGATCATCAATAATATCTAAAAATGGTTCTAAATCTGATACTATAATAGGTACATTAAAGCTGGATGACATCATGAGTACACCACTTTGAAATATTAGTTTGTAAGGTAAAACTATCACATCGGCACAGCCGTAATAATCACATAATTCATTTTCTGGAATGTACTTGTTGTGTATTACACATGAGTTTTTTAAGCCTAATTGGTTAATTATTTTTGTGTACTTTTTATTATCTGTTTTGTAATTCTTTCCAGCAATAAATAAAACTACGTCTTTGTTTTTTTTACGTACTTCATGAAAAGATTTAATTAATATGTCTAAACCTTTTTCTTCTTTAATCATTCCAAAAAACATAATTACCTTTTTGCTTTGCAAGCCAAATTTCTTTTTTGCAACTATTTTATTTGTTTTTGGCTTTATAAAATCTAAATAATGACCATGTGGAACAACTGATATTTTTTTCAGATTTATTTTATCTTTAATTAGTTCTTTTTTTGAAAATTCATTATGAACAATTACTTTATCAGCTAATAATAAAATCCATCTTTTGAGATATGGATTAGTTTTTTTAGAAAATGGATTAACATCATGAATTGTTAGTACTAGTTTAACATTAAAGAAAGTAGCAAAAAAACATGCGAAAAAATTAAGAATGTTAAAGTCAAAAAAATGAAGATGAAAAAAATTATGAGAGCTAAATTTTGCTTTAAAAAATGATTTTAATATTCCAATAACATAAAATATTGCATTAGCTAATTTTCTTTTAGTTTTAAAGATATCTCCAAAGGTATTTTCGACTTTAATTTTACCTAATGAGCTGAGATAAGTTTTCTTATTAGAGAATATAGTTACATCTACTTTATTTTCAATTAACCCTTTAGCTTGAGCGAACAAATAGTAATGATGTGAACTACCGTGAGAGCCTATTGGATCAATTATTGCAACTTTAATCTTCATTTTAATATTCCTTTAATGATTGACTTATTAACTAACAATAAAGTATTAAAGCTAAATTTATATTGATTACTTACTATAGTACGCAAATTATATCTAATGAACAGAAAAGGTATAAATAGATAAAAATATAGTCGCTCATTTTTTTTTAAAAAATAAAAATGATTTTGAATATTTTGACTGATGAAAAAATTGCTTTTTTTTCCTTTTGCATCACTTGTTGATGTTAAACTACCTACTTTGTGAAATATTTTAATTTTTTGATTAACTAATAACTTGAAGTTTCCATTTTTTTTTACTCTGTAAAAAAAGTCTGTATCGTCAAAATAAACAAAATATGCTTCATCCATAAACCCAATTTCAGAGAAAACCTTGGAATCAAACAAAACAAAACAAGTTGGAGCATAGTCTGAATACTTTAAATGATTGTATTGTCCGAAATCAGGCTGTCCTATTCCTAAGTGTTCGGGAACTAGTCCTTTATTAAAATTGAAAAAGCCCCCACAATACCAAATTTTATCTTTATCATGTTCATACATTATCTTCAAAGAGGAAATACTACTTGATTGATTTTTACTAAAATTAACTAAGTCACCTATTATATTTTTATCAAATACTATGTCATTGTTTGAAAGTAAAACTTTTTGATAGCCCTGTTCCAGGGCAAGTTTAATCCCCATATTATTTGCTGCAGCGACACCTATATTTTTTTTGTTTTCAATAACCTGAACATCTATTTTTTTGATTTTACAGATTATCTCTACTGTTTCATCAACTGAATTGTTATCTATAATAAACAGCTTAAAGTCTTTAAAACTACTTTCTGAGAGGCATTTTAGAAAAGGTATAATTACATTACTAGAGTTGTATGTTATTGTAATAATAGCAACTTTAATCACAATTGAGAATTATTAGTTCCTGTATAAACAGAACTTGTTTTGATGTCTTTAGTTACGACAACATTTGCTCCAATTATTGACCCCTTTCCAATTCTAACTGGCTTTGCAATAACTGCATTTGCTCCAATAAAAACATCATCTTCTATGATTACTTTTCCATCATAAAATCTG
The DNA here is from genome assembly GCA_902533655.1 of uncultured Bacteroidota bacterium. GTDB lineage: Bacteria > Bacteroidota > Bacteroidia > Flavobacteriales > BACL11. The sequence continues at coordinate 4,496 of CACAMX010000004.1, read as the reverse complement.
AAATAATATTCAGGATTTTCAGATCGATTTTTTGTGTCGATATAATGTGTTAATATTTTTGCTCCAGCTGTTATTAAACATCTATCCCCTATTTCAACATTTGAAGGATTTATCGGATCAATAATGACATCTTCTCCAATAAATACCGTAGATCTATTTTTGAATTTTACACCTCTTAGATGATGAATAAAAACTCGAGCCTTAGAACCAAGCAATGAGCTTTTAGCAATAGTGTGAAGTAATTTGTCTAAAATTCTAGAAAATCCGATATTTTTTTTTGATTCTGTTATAGAGCTTTTCATCTAGCTAATCATTTTTTGAAAACTTGTCCAATCTTTAATTAATAATTCCTCTAGTATTTTTTTTTCTTCATCCGAATATTGAATGCGAATCTCATTAGAGTACAAGTATGGCTCAAATTTATTAATTATTTTTTTTGGTAAATATTTTTTTAATACTGTTGTTAGTTGCCTGTTTCTTTGAAAGTACTTTGAAATCAAGTTTTTTGGGGCCTTGTTTGAATTGATACGCTCACTAAAATCAAAAAAATCGTTATCAAAATCAATTGATAAAAAATTAGAAATTTTTTCAGAGATACTTTTTTTATCATTAAAATCAATAATTAAGATTTGTTTTTTTGGAAATGCATCAATATAATTTTTTGAATACTTATAATACATACTATTGTGCACATATTGAACATAAAATTTTTTTAACCGCGAATCAAGCAAGTATTTTGATAAAGAGTTGTTCGCTAAACCCATTCTAAAATCCATTGAATGATGTGAGAGAGCTCTTTTCACAGGATCTCTAAACATTATAATTATCTTCGATTTAGAATTAAATTTAAATATTTTCTTTGGAGCTTCTTCGTCAGTAAAATATGAAACACTTGAGTCCATTAAATATTTTTCATTAGTAGAGTTTTTAAATAGATTTAAATAATCATTTAATTTAGTGATACCGTAAAATTTGTAATAAGAATCATTTTTTAAATTATTATAGGAAAAGAAATTGATTTCTTTCTCAGGAAATTTTGGAGAAAAAATTTTTGGATGTTCTTTTAATTTACTCCAAAGATAGGTTGTGCCACATTTAGGAGATCCAACTAAAAATAAATTTGGTCTATTTGTTTTTTCCACTTTTAAAAATACAAAAACTAAACTTTGGTATTTCTAACTCTTTTAAGTTAACTTCTTTACTTGAAAAATTTTCTGAGTAGTATTGATTGTCATATAAATTTTCTGAGTAATATGTCTTTGAGTAATCATATTCGGAAACATCTACTTTTTTTGCTTGTTCTGACCAATTTATACAAACAAAAAACTTTTCATTTTTTTCACTATGAAATTCATATTCAAAAAATTCATTTGTAATGCTTCTTCTAACAACAGTAATTCTATCGTTTACAAAAATATCTGATAACAACTTGAACGCTGCATACGTAGTGCTAAGACTACTTTTTTCTCTGTTTATTATCACTGAGGAAGATATATCTCTTCCGGCAAGATTATGAAATGACATTAAATTAATTTTTCTTAACTCCTTGTTACAAGCAACTTCCATTAAGTAGCAAAAAACAAATAATGATTGAATATGTGTATTACCTGTTAATTTTGAAACTTGTAGATTCCATTCCGTAATCCAGATATCTTTATTTTGAAACATTTGTGAATAGTCATTTATTTCTTTTGGATATTCTTTAAAAAAATCAAGTGACCTTTTTTTATAGATATTAAAAGCTTGATACATATTTTTACCTTCGGGATATTCAGTAACCATTTTACCATATTCATCTTTTCCTTTGGTTACCTTTGCATAGGTATGAACTACTATTGCATCATAAAAATTTTCTTTTGATAAAAGTTTATTCCAGTTCACATGCTTTACATAACTTTTGTATATGGGTGCTGCAACAACACCTATTTTTATATTTGGAAAAGCAACTCTAATTCTTTCAGTTAAAGCCTTTGACTTTTCTAAGTACTTATAAATGTCGAAATTTTCATGGTAACTTTGATTTGTAAGCTCTCTTCCAATCTCGACATAACTAACTTTAATTCCATTTTTTAATATCAAGTTAATCATTTGAATAGTTTCATCTATTTCAGCCGATAGTATATTTGCATCAATTATTACATCTGATTTGAGTTTTTTTGATAAATCAATAAAAGGATATATGTAATTTTCATGTTTATTTTTTTCAATAATTTTATTTATTCCTCTGATTCTTTTTGGCAGCTTTCCTTTGTGAAAGAAATCTACCTCACTTATTTTTATTCCATAACCCATACCACTGAGATGATAAAAATTACCTAAACCACCTGGAAATGCTAGTAACCTGGGAGAGATAATATTGACGTTACTCAAAAAGCTTGTATCTTTAATATCGTTGAACATAAAGGTGGTGTTAGTTCCAAAGCCGTAAAGATTTTTTATCGTTCTTTCTTGAGAAGAAAGAAAGTTTGTGTTCAAAATAGTTAACATTAAGAAAAATATTTTTTTCATTTTAATAAACCTTTTTGACTCAACTCATTTAAAGTATTTTCATAACTGGTTTCAACAATATCTTGATTTTTAACCCAATCAATATATCTTTTTATCCCTTGCTTAAAATCTACTGAAATAGAAAATTTATAGTCATTTTTGATTTTACTTATATCACTAAAGTTATGTCTTATGTCACCTTTTCTGTGTTTACCATTTATTATATAGTTTTTTTTCTTCTTAAAGTATTTATAGAGAGTTTCTACAACATCAATTATTTTTGTACTAGAACCTGAGCCTACATTATATATTAGGAATTTGTTTTTAACTTTATCATCAATAATTTTTTTGATTATTGAAACAACGTCAGAGACATGTACAAAATCTCTTGTTTGTTGACCATCCTCAAAAATTTCAATGTTAGAATTAGTTAAGATTCTATTTGAAAATATAGATAAAATTCCAGTATATGGATTAATTAATGATTGGCCCTCGCCGTAGACATTTTGCAGCCTCAATATTATGCAATTGATGCCAAGCTCTTTATTTATTTTTTTTACAATATGCTCTTGTCTTAATTTTGTTTCAGCGTAATAAGACTTGGGAGCTAATCTTGAAGTTTCTTTTGTTGCAATAGGTCTTAATTTCTTATTTGTTGTATGACAATAGAGATCAAAATCCTCTTCAAACTCAAGTTTATTACTTTTAAATTTTGAATTGGTATACGAGGATCCATCAAGATACTCATATTCTCCTTGTCCGTAGACTGATCTTGATGAGGTTAAGATTATTTTTTTAATATTATTACTATTATCATTTAATAAGTTGTAGATATTCTCTGTGCCAAGAATATTTGATTTTTCATAAAGTTCTTTTTCGTACATAGATTGCCCAGTACCTGTCTGCGATGCAAGATGGATTAATACCTCCGAATCAAGAAGTAATCTTTTAAAAACTGTATTGTCATTTATGTCTGATTTTACAAATTTACATTTACCCAAAATCTGACGATAAGAAAAAGATTTTTGGGTTTTACCATGCACTTGCTTCAGCAAGCTATCAACCACAGTTATCTCATAATTTAAATTTGATAATAGGTTAACTAAATTAGAACCTATAAATCCTGCTCCTCCAGTAATTAAGATTTTCATAAAGCAGTATTTATTCTGAACTTACTGTAAATATTTATCATTCCTGAAATAATAAATATAAAAAAGAAAGGTCTAAGTAACAATGGTTGAGACATTATTGTTAAGAAAAAGAATATAAAAAATAAAATCTTTTTTTGTTCAAAAAAACTCTGCTTAAACACAAAATAAAGTAACAATATTGTAAAAGGAAATCCAAGTGTCGCTAATAGGAACATTACAGAATTAGAACTTCCCTTTTCTGTTGTTTTTGACTTAGACTGTATTCCTATTTGATCCTGTAGAAAATTTAATCTTTTAGAATTAAAATAAAATTCTTTTCTAACCTCTTGAAATTGAATAACGTCTAAGCCTACTCCTGTAATCGGATTTTGTAAAGCTATAAAAAAGGGTTGAGTCAAATCAAATAACCTTTTTTGAAAAGAACTTTCATAATCACCTTTAATCTTATTTTCAATGTTATTTGAGTAGATAAAAATTACCGGAACTAATAAAAGTACGGCAATAAATCCAAAAATTTTGCTCTTCTTAACTTCTTCATAAATATACACGATGCTTTGTATTAATAATATTGTTAAGCCAGAAGTAGAATATGTAGTAATAACTACAAATGCAATTAACATTAAAAAAACCTTTCTTTTTTTAAAGTAAAATGCTTCTATAAAAAAAAGTAAGTTTAAATAAGCTTGCAAAATACCTGGTTCCCAAAAAAGACCTTGATTTCTGCAAAAATCAATGTTAAAAATCGAAATAGAGCTCTTCTCAATATCGTAGAAAAAAATATTAAAGAATGTTTGACACTCATGAAAAGCACTTGTTAATGTTTGTAAATTATTTTTTACTAAAAAAAAAGCTAAAAAA
>CACAMX010000003.1 GCA_902533655.1 uncultured Bacteroidota bacterium | reverse complement strand
AAATTTGTTTTATTATTAAACTTTAGATAATAAATTCCACTATTAATGTTTTTTAATGAAATTCTTAATTTATCTGATTTCTTAGTCTTTTGTAGTATTAATATTCCGTGAGTATTATAAAGTTCAACATTTCCTGATGAATTACTAACTATTGTAATATTATTTTTTGTTGGATTAGGATATAAAATTAACTCATTGTTAATTAAGTTATTTGTATTTGTTAATAAGGTATCACTACTGTAATAAGTCAAACCTCCTGATTTATTTCCAACAATAACATCTAACTTAAAGTCATTATTAAGGTCAGTAAAATCAACCGCTGTAATTGATCCATCCCAAAGATTATTTAAACCAATATTAATTGGTGCAAAGCTTGAGTCAATTGAGTTTATTTTGAAAGCATACAAATTTCCGGAAAAAGAGCCAGAAATCAAATATCTCTCGTTGTTAATGTCTATTATTTTAGGAGAACTATATCCAGTTGAAATGACTGAGTCCTCGATGTCAACATTTCCAAAATTCTCAATAATGGTGTCAAAAATTGCAGAATTAATTGTTCCTCGATTTGGAAAATAATTTATTGTACCAATTTGTTCTCCAACAATTAAGTCATTTAATCCATCTTTGTTTACATCGCAGATAAAAGGAGTTGCAAAACTTCCAATATCAATTTGAAAAAAGTTTGGACTCGAAAGTGAGAAATTAGCTGGAATGTTACCATCATTTTCAAAAAAATGTAATTTTCCATCAGCATCTCCGATAATCATATCTTTATCATTATCACCATCCAAGTCTCCAAAAGAGGGATACAAGTTTAATGCAGGCTTCACTAAATTAATATTTAAATTAATACTGGAAATATTTTGCCAATTCCTGTCTAAAAGATTAAAAGATGGATTTGAATTTGTACCAATATTTTCAAAAAGTGCAAGCGATGAAGTAGGGTCATTACCTGTGTTGTAATAGCCATAATTTCCAACAACTAAGTCCATAAGTCCATCAGAGTTATAATCAAAAAAAGATGGATAAGAACCATCGCCTAAGTCTATCATTTCAGACTGAAGAAAATCTTTTGTACTTAAAGTTAAATCTAACTGTGTGTTGGTTCCTGAATTAATGTAAAGCCATGAACTTTGTTTGTTTTCAGTTCCACTAAGTGTTGTGCTATTTGGTGATACAACTAAATCTTTTATGTTATCATTATTTACATCAATGTAAAATGCAGCTGGAAACATTGGCAAATCTACTTGTGAAGTACTTATATAATTTTTTGGAAAGATTGAATCTACTGAAGTTACAAGAGCATTTTGATTATTTCCACCATTTATTAATAGGTTCAAGTTATTGTACAAAATATCTCCTAAAATTAAATCTTTATCATTGTCGTTGTCAATATCGATAGCAAGTATTGTAGATCCGGCATGTGGTTGTTTAAAATTTTGATTTGTTAATGGAGCACATTGACAATTAGAACAATTAAGAACATATGAATTAAGACCTTCATAACAATCCCCCCAGCATGCATCTTCAAAATTGAATATTAGACTATCACAATTTCCATTTTGCTCGATTGATAAATTTCTGTGGTATTCAATGAAACCACCAAGTATTGAAAAAGTCAAAATATCTAAATCACCGTCGGAATCTATATCAGTAATTGCTGGAATGTCAATAGGACTTACAAAAATATTTAAATTACTCGAACCATAGTTTGAGAGCAAAAGACTAGTCGCGAGTGAAAACTCTAAATCATTTGAAGATATATTGAGATAAACTGCAATACCTCCATTTGAATATGTAAAAAGATCTAACTTACCATCACAGTTGTAGTCGCCAGTCAAACACCAATCTTTGATTTTTGGAAAGTTTTTTCTGAACTTGGGAGCAAAAATATATTCGTTATTTTTCTTTATGAATGTATTTAGTTTATTACCTGATCTATCAAATGTTACTAAATCATTTATTCCATCTAAATTCAAATCTATTTCATTAAATTGTACTGAGTTCATTCCTCCAATCCATGGAGATTTGTATTTGGTATTGCTTTCATAAACATCTACACTTGTATCTCTGTTGACTAATATTTGTGCAAATGAATAGGTAGTAAAGATTAAAAAAAAAGTCAAGGTTAATAAACGATTCATAATGACAACAAATTTAGTTAATAGTATTTAATTGATTAGAAAAGAAATATAGTTGGTTAAAATTTATTATTCTATGGCATGTTTAAATCATAATTATCTTTATAAAAAAGATTATATTTGCCCACCAAATCAAGTATAATGCAAAACAGAAATTTTTTTAAAGTATTCGCAATTGTTTTTTCAATCGTATGTTTATACCAGCTTTCCTTCACTTGGGTTGCTGATTCTATTGAAAATGATGCTGATGACTATGCAATGAATTTTTTACCTGAAGAGTACGTTGATAAATATAGGTTTTATCTTGACTCAATTAGTGGTGAAAAAGTTTATGATATCTTAATTGCTGAGTATACATATTCAGAATGTAAGCAAAGAGAAATCAACTTAGGACTAGACTTGAAAGGAGGTATGAATGTGACTTTAGAAGTCATGGTAGTTGATGTGATCAAAGCTCTCTCAAACAACAGCAAAGACGTAAAATTTAATCTTGCAATTTCTAATGCACTTAAACTTCAATCAAATAGTCAAGAAGATTTTGTCACTTTATTTGGAAATGAATATGAAAAAATTGCCCCATCACCAAATTCTGGACTTTCAGGTGTATTTAGCACACCAGATTTGAGGGAAAAAATAAATTTCTCCTCAACAAATCAACAAGTTTTGGATTTAATTAGAGTTGAAGTTGAGGATGCAATAAATCGATCATTTAATATTTTAAGAAGTAGAATCGATAGATTTGGAGTAACTCAACCAAATATTCAAAGATTAGAAACCACTGGAAGAATTTTGGTTGAGCTTCCAGGAATTAAAGATACTGACAGAGCAAGAAAATTACTACAGTCTACGGCTCAACTACAGTTTTGGGAAACATATGAATATCAAGAGTTGTTTCCTCAGCTAGAGGATGTTAACCAATACTTACGTGAAACCGAAGCTGAAAAAATTAACGCAGAGTTAGATAAAGTTGTTAATGAAAACTCTGATGAAATAAATAGTCTACTAGCTGATGTTACTGAAGATATTTCAGACACATTATCTACGAGTTTACTTGACCAAATTGATGATTCTCTTTTAACCGATTCAGCCAACACGTTAACATTTGAAGAATTTGCAGCTGAAAATCCGTTGTATGCTGTATTATATCCAAATGTTGATCAACAAAACAGAATACAAGAAGGGCCTGTAGTTGGTTTTACTGCAACCAAAGACACATCTAAACTCAATTCATACTTGAAAGATCCTGCTGTAATCAAAAGACTACCTGTTGATGTTAAGTTTGCTTATACTGCCATCCCTTATGACACTGAAGGAAAGTTTGTACAGCTTGTAGCTTTAAAAATAACAAATAGAGACGGAAAATCAGCAATGGAAGGTGATGTGGTAACAGATGCCGATCAAGTGTATGGTCAATTTAGCTCAAGCCCTGAGATTTCCATGAGTATGAATCAAGAAGGTGCAAAAATGTGGAAAAGATTAACTGCTGAGAATATTGGACGCTCAGTCGCTATTGTACTAGATGGATATGTATACTCGTTCCCTACTGTTCAGTCAGAAATTAGTGGTGGAAGATCTTCAATAACTGGAAATTTTACAGTAAACGAAGCAAAAGATCTTGCTAATATTTTAAAGTCTGGTAAGTTACCTGCACCTGCTAGAATAATTGAGGAAGCAATTGTCGGCCCCTCTTTAGGTGAAGAGGCTATCAATGCAGGCCTAAAATCGTTCATATTTGCTCTATTAATGGTTCTTATTTATATGATTTTTTATTATAACAAAGCTGGATTGGTATCAAATGTAGCCTTACTTGCTAATATCTTCTTCATTTTTGGTGTTTTATCCTCTTTGGGTGCTGTGCTAACACTTCCAGGAATTGCTGGTATAGTTTTAACCATAGGTATGTCTGTTGATGCTAATGTCCTAATATACGAGAGAATACGTGAGGAGCTAAAAAATAATAAAGGAATCAAACTAGCTATTGCTGATGGTTACAAAAATGCTTATAGTTCAATAATTGATGCAAATGTGACAACACTATTAACAGGAATTGTATTGTATACATTTGGTTCAGGACCAATTAAAGGCTTTGCTACTACGCTCATAATAGGTATTTTAACTTCTTTGTTTGCTGCTATTTTTATCACAAGACTTGTGATTAGTGCAAGACTTAATAAGGGTAAGAATATTAGTTTTTCAAACAAAATAACTCATGGAGCTTTCAAAAACACAAAAATTGATTTTATAGGAAATAGGAAAAGGTTTTATATAGTTTCATCAATTATTGTTTTAGCTGGCTCATTTTCTTTATTTACCAAAGGACTGAACTATGGTGTTGATTTTGTTGGGGGTAGGACATATGTAGTAAGATTTGATAATACTGTAGATAATGAAAAGGTACGAGAAAAGCTTAATGCAACATTTGTAGATGAAGCGGGACTCTCGTATTCTCCGCAAGTAAAGACCTTTGGAAGTGATAACCAGGTAAAAATTACGACATCATTTATGATAGATAATAATAATTTACAAACTGATGAAATTGTTGAAAAAAAATTGAATGAAGGATTGTCTAAAATAGAGCAAGATTACGAAATCATGAGTTCACAAAAAGTTGGTCCAACTATTGCAGATGACATAAAGAATGCCGCAATGGGTTCAATAATTTTTTCACTGATAATTATATTTTTATACATTCTCTTAAGATTTAGAAAGTGGCAGTTTAGTTTAGGTGCTGTCATAGCAGTCTTTCATGATGTATTAATAGTTCTTTCTATTTTTTCTTTTTTCTATGGTCTTTTACCTTTTTCTTTAGAAATTGATCAAGCGTTTATAGCAGCTTTACTTACTATAATTGGTTACTCATTAAACGATACTGTTGTTGTATTTGATAGAGTTAGAGAATATATGAACATTAACAAAAGAAAAGAGATCAAAGAGTATATGAATACTTCTTTGAACAGCACTCTTTCTAGAACAATCAATACTTCATTAACAACTTTCTTTGTTCTTCTTATCATCTTTATTTTTGGTGGGGAAGTGATAAGAGGATTTATGTTTGCATTAATGGTTGGTGTTATCGTTGGTACTTACTCTTCACTTTTTGTTGCATCACCAATCATGTTGGATACAATAAGTAAGACAAAAAATAAGTGATGTTTATTTTTATTGGAGGACCTGAGATAATATTAATAGTCTTAGTTATTGTATTATTTTTTGGTTCAAAAAAGATTCCTGAGTTTGCTAAGGCTTTTGCTAAAGCAATGAACGAAATAAAAGATGCATCCAACGAGATTAGAAAAGAAATAAAAAAAAGTTCAGAAGACATGAACGATACATTCAAAAAATGAATTCTTACTTTTTGTTTGTTATTGGCCTTTCTTTTCTCATAATTGGAGGAGATTTTCTAGTTAAAAGCTCCACTAAAATTTCAAAAAAGTTTAAAGTTCCTACCTTCATAATTGGTCTAACTATTGTGTCTTTAGCTACTTCAGCACCCGAGCTTTTTATTAGTCTTGAAGCAATTAATAATCAAAAATATGACATAATTTTTGGAAACGTAATAGGCTCAAACATTGCTAATATTTGTCTTGTTTTAGCAATTACATTGATTTTTGTAAACGTCAGTTTTAGTAATTTGACAAAAAAAATTGATGTACCTTTTCTGATTTTTTCAACGCTTTTGTTTTCTTACTTTTTATTTATTTTCAAAAGCATTACCAGTTGGATGGGACTTATTTTTTTCTTTTTAATTTCATTCTATCTGTTCATTTTAATTAAAAAGTCGTATACAGGAAAAGATAATATAGAACAAAGTGAGTTTAAATCTAACATTGCACAACAGTTCTTAATTTTGTTAGTATCAGCTATAATGTTAAAGGCTGGGGCTGATTGGCTTATTTCTGGCGTAAGTGCTATTGCAATTGATTTTGGTATTAGTGATAGAATTATTGCATTTACTTTAGTTGCTTTGGGAACTAGTCTTCCTGAACTATCAACTTCTTTTGTTGCAATTTATAAAAAAGAAAAAAGTTTAGCTGTTGGGAACTTGATTGGTTCAAACATCTTCAACATATTGATTGTTTTGGGTATTACTTCAATCTATGATACAATCGAGCTTATTGACATAAAAGTACTGACATATGATGTTGTTTTTTTAATTCTAAGTACATTTCTACTTTCTTTAGTAGTATACAACTCATATTTAAATAAAAACAATAAGCTATCTGGTGTCATGTTGCTATGTTTCTATATATTTTTTCTAATTATTGCAATAACCTAACTTACATTAGCTGACTTAACTGTTTTTATAATTCTTCCAGCAATCTTGTATGGATCTCCATTTGAAGCAGGTCTCCTGTCTTCAAGCCAGCCCTTCCAACCTTTTTCAACAGTGATTATTGGTATTCTGATAGAAGCTCCTCTATCTGAAATTCCATAGCTAAAATCATGAATTGATGCAGTTTCGTGTAGTCCAGTTAATCTTTGTTCATTAAACTCACCATAAACAGCTATATGTTCACTGGCTGCAGGCCTAAATGCTTCACAAATTTTTTCATAAGTCTCTTGTGAGCCACATTCTCTTAACAACGAGTTTGAAAAGTTTGCATGCATACCTGAACCGTTCCAATCACCTTTAATTGGTTTTGGATGGTATTCAATATAATAGCCATAAGATTCAGTTAATCGATCAAGAAGATATCTTGCAATCCACATTTCATCACCCGCTTTTTTGGCTCCCTTGGCAAATAATTGAAACTCCCATTGTCCGCATGCGACTTCTTGATTAATACCTTCAAAATTTATTCCAGCTTCTAGACATAAATCAGCATGTTCCTCCACTATATGTCTTCCATGAGTGTTTTTACCTCCGACAGAACAATAATAAAGACCTTGAGGACCTGGATACCCACCTAATGGAAAACCTAAAGGTAGTTGAGTTTCAACATCCATTATGAAATATTCTTGCTCAAATCCAAACCAAAAATCATTATCATCGTCATCTACCAATGCTCTTGCATTGGATTCATGAGGTGTCCCATCAGCATTTAGTACCTCTGTCATTACCAAGTATCCATCGTTTCTTGCTGGGTCCGGAAAAATTGCTACTGGTTTTAAAAGACAATCTGAAGAATTTCCCTCAGCCTGTTTGGTTGAACTTCCATCAAAAGACCATGTGGGGCAGTCTTCTAATTTACCTGAGAAGTTCTCAATTAATTTTGTTTTACTTCTCATATTTTGTGTTGGCTTGTATCCATCAAGCCATATGTATTCAAGTTTAGATTTGTTCATTTTCAGTGATTTAAAAGTGTAAGTTGTACACTATGTTATAGTTTAGAGGTCGTTAATAATTATTTTTTCAATTAAGAAAATTATCAATTACTAAACAAAATCAACTAACTAATTCTTATGAAACTTTTCAATACTTTATTAACATTTAGCTGTTTTTATTGAATTTATATTCTTAGACAGTATTTAAATTTATTGTTTATTTTAGCGAAAATTAATAAACAATGATACCAAATTCTAAGCTCTACTTTACATTATTTTTTTTATTATTTCTAGCAAATAATTCTTTTTCTCAAAAAAACAACAAAAGAGTTGCTAAGGCTGATCAAGCTTTTGCGCTTGAAGAATATTACAAAGCTGCTGAACTTTACAAAAAAGCTTATGAAAAAACAAAAAGTAGAAGTTTAAAATCTGAAATTATTTTTAAACAAGCAGAATGTTACAGATTGTCAGGCAACATAAAAAGAGCAGAAAATTATTACAAAAGAGCGATTAAAGCTAAATATCCCGATGTTATTGCAGTTCTAAGGTATGGTGATGTTTTAAGAATGAATCAAAAATACGATGAAGCATTGGAACAGTACAAAAAGTACGTTCAACTTAATCCTACAGACATAAGAGGTCAGATAGGAGTAAAATCTTGTAATTATTCAATTGAATGGCTCTCAAACCCTACTAGATACAAAGTTGAGTTAATGCCCATAATAAATTCAAGATATAGTGATTTTTCTCCTTCATTTGGTAATGGGGATTATTCTGAGATTTATTTTACATCATCAAGAAAAGGAGGTTTTTCTGACAAAATTGATGATAGAACTGGAGAATCCTTTACTGATATATACCTAACCAAACTAGACAAAAAAAATAAATGGAGTGCACCTCAAATAGTTGGAGAACCCATTAGTGGAGATGGAAACGAGGGGTCAGTCGCACTAAACAGTAGAGGAACAACTATGTATTTAACAAAGTGTAAAGTTGAAAAGAAAAAGTCTCTTGGATGTAGGATTCATATTAGCAAAAGAAATGGTCAAATTTGGAGTGATCCACAGCCTCTTCAAATTAAACTTGATAGTAATACTTCAATCGGACACCCATCAGTAAGCAATGATGAAAAAACCTTAATATTTTCTTCTGATATGAAAGGAGGTTATGGAGGTAAAGACTTGTGGATTGTAAAAAAAGAAAAGAGAAATAAATGGAGTAAGCCAATTAATTTAGGCCCCGCAATAAATACATCTGCTGATGAAATGTTTCCATTCCTTCATCTTGATGGCTCGCTTTATTTTAGTTCTAATGGTCATATTGGTATGGGAGGACATGACATTTTTAAAACAACTCCTGACGAAAATGAAGCATATTCCTCAGTTATTAACTTAAAGTTTCCAGTCAACTCATCATCCGACGATTTTGGAATGATTATCGAATCTGACGGAGAGAGAGGATATTTTACATCAAATAGAAAGGGCGGCAAAGGAAATGATGATGTATATACTTTTGAGTTGCCCCCACTCGTTATTTTTGCTCAAGGAGTTGTTACTGATTCAAAAACAGGAGCTATTTTAACAGAAGCAAACATTAAGTTTGTTGGCAGTGATGGAAGTCAAAAGGATATTAAAACAGATAATTCTGGAGCATATAAAGTTAGGCTAAAACCATTAACATCTTATGAAATAATTGCATTCAAAAATAAGTTTTTAAAAAATATAAAAACTGAAACTACGCATGCCATTGAAAATGACAAGACAATACTTGTTGATTTTCAACTAGACCCTGTAAAAAAGGAAATCATTTTACCGAGAATTGAATATGACTTTGCGAAGTTTGATTTAAGAGAAAAATCTAAACAGGACTTAGACAAGCTCGTTACAACACTTAATGACAATCCAGACGTCAACATAGAATTAAAATCACATACAGATTTTGTTGGAAGTAATATGCAGAATAAAAGATTATCGCAGAAAAGAGCGGATGAATGTGTAAGATATTTGACAGAAAAAGGTATTAGTAAAAATAGAATTACTGCACTTGGAATGGGTGAAAGTGAGCCATATGTTATGGAGCAAAAAGATGGGAGTTTGAATCTAGGAGATGTATTAACTGAGGCATACATTAAGAAAATGAGGTTTAGAAAAAATAGAGACAAAGCGAATCAATACAATAGAAGGACAACATTCAAAGTTTTAATTGAAGATACCTCTGAGTAATTTTTTTCTTATATCTTAAATTTCATCATTAATTATGGATAAATATGAACAAAGAGGAGTTTCATCACAAAAAGAGGATGTTCATAAAGCCATACAGAATAGTGAAAAAGGACTTTTCCCTAAAGCCTTTTGTAAAATAGTTCCAGACTTATTGAGTAAAAGTAAAGATTATTGCATAGTGATGCATGCAGATGGTGCTGGTACAAAGTCTTCTCTGGCCTATGCATATTGGAAAGAAACTGGTGATTTAAGTGTATGGAAAGGAATTGCTCAAGATAGTCTTGTAATGAATATTGATGATATAATGTGTGTAGGTGTACATGACAATATTTTGCTTTCATCAACAATTGGAAGAAATAAATTAAAAATAAGTGGAAATGTTATCAAAGCTTTAATCGATGGAACTAATAGTTTAATTGACGAGTATAAAAATTTCGGTATAAATATCATACATACAGGTGGAGAGACAGCTGATGTTGGAGATCTAGTTAAAACAATAATTGTAGATACAACTGTAGTTGCACGAATGAAAAGAAATCAAGTTATTAACAATGCAAATATAAAAGATGGTAATGTAATAATCGGTTTATCATCTTTTGGAAAATGCAACTACGAAAAAGAATATAACTCTGGGATAGGAAGCAACGGATTAACATCTGCAAGGCATGATGTTTTTGACAAATCAATTGCAGAAAAGTATCCAGAAACTTACGATAGTTCAATTGATAGTGATTTTACTTACACAGGATCCAAAAAATTAACTGAAAAATTTCAAGATTATGATTTTGGAAAGCTTATTTTATCTCCAACCAGAACCTATGCGCCAATCTTAAAAGAAATTTTTAAAAATCATATAGATAAAATTGATGGAATTATTCATTGTACTGGTGGAGGACAAACAAAAGTTTTACATTTTGTAGAAAATCTTCATGTAATAAAAGATAAAATGTTTGAAATCCCGCCCGTTTTTAATATAATAAAGCAAGAATCAGGAACTGAATGGAGAGAGATGTTTAAAGTATTTAATATGGGACATCGAATGGAGATTTATGTTGATGAAAAATATGCAGATTCAATAATTAAAATTTCTAAATCTTTTGATGTTGAAGCTAAGGTTATTGGAAGAGTTGAAAAATCAAGTTCAAAAAAACTTACAATTTCTACAAAATTTGGTAGTTACATTTACTGATGTTAGAGAAGCTTAAAGAAATACAAATTAGGTTTTTGGAAGTAGAAAAGACACTTTTATCTCCTGATGCAATGTTAGATATGAAGCTTTATGTTAGAAACAACAAAGAATACAAAGATTTAAAGCCCATTTCAGAAGCATATCATAGCTATAAAAATCTTTTGAGCAACATATGCGATGCAAAGAAGATAATCTCAAGCTCAAATGATAATGACCTGATAGATTTGGCTAAAATGGAACTGAGTGAGTGGAATATAGAAAAAGATTTACAGGAAGAAAAGATTAAAATTTTGTTAATCCCAAAAGATCCTGAGGATTCGAAAAATGCAGTTGTAGAAATTCGAGCTGGCACTGGTGGAGATGAGGCTAGTATATTTGCAGGTGATTTATATAAAATGTACGCATCATACTGCGCAATGAAAAAATGGAAAATTGAGTTGGTTGATGTTGCTGAGGGAACATCTGGTGGTTTCAAAGAGGTAATTTTTAATGTACAAGGAAATGACGTATATGGGCAACTAAAGTTTGAATCTGGAGTTCATCGAGTTCAAAGAGTTCCGGAAACTGAAACACAGGGCAGAGTTCATACATCAGCAGCATCTGTAATTGTTTTGCCTGAGGCTGAGGAGTTTGATATTGAATTAAAACCCTCTGACATTAGAAAAGACACATATTGTTCTTCAGGTCCTGGTGGACAGTCCGTAAATACAACATATTCAGCTGTTAGGTTAACACATGTTCCTACTGGCGTAATTGCTCAATGTCAAGACCAAAAGTCTCAGATCAAGAATTATGAAAAGGCACTAAAGGTTTTAAGATCTCGCATCTATGAGATGGAACTACAAAAAAAATTGGAGGAGGAATCAAGCCAAAGAAAGACAATGGTTTCTTCTGGTGATAGATCGGAGAAAATTAGAACATATAATTACCCACAAGGACGAGTGACTGATCATAGAATTGGACTTACAAAATATAATCTTCAATCTGTAGTTTCAGGAGATCTTCAAGAATTTGTTGACGAGTTAATTATAGCTGAGAATACTCAAAAGTTAAAACTTGGAAAATCAACTGATGAATAAAAAAGATATCATAAAACAAATAAAAATTAAAAACTCCTATTTATGTATTGGACTAGACACTGATCTTGAAAGAATTCCTAAGCATCTATTACATTATGAAGACCCTATATTCGAATTCAATAAGCAAGTTATTGATTCTACCAAAGATTTTTGTGTAGCTTTTAAAATTAATACCGCTTTTTATGAATCTGTTGGCTACAAAGGTTGGTGTTCAATGCAAAAAACGTTAGAATATATTCCAAAAAATATTTTAAAAATTGCTGATGCAAAAAGAGGTGATATTGGTAATACATCAAAAAAATATGCTAATGCATTTTTTGAAAATTTAAATTTTGATGCTCTAACATTATCTCCATACATGGGTATAGAAACTTTAACTCATTACAATAGTTATGAAAATAAGTGGTGTATAATTTTAGCTCTCACGTCAAATGCTGGATCATCCGATTTCCAAACTGTAGTTGATAAAAAAGGTTCTCCTTTATACGAGAGAGTAATAAAAGAATCATTAAAGTTGAAAAATAATGATAATATAATGTTTGTTGTTGGAGCTACTAATGAAGAAAATTATGATAATATTAGAAAAATAGCTCCTGATAATTTTTTACTTGTTCCCGGCGTTGGAGCACAAGGCGGAAATTTAGAAACTGTCTCAAATAAACTCATAAATAAAGATTGCGGTATTTTAATTAACTCATCTAGATCAATAATTTACTCAGGTGCAGACAAGGATTTTGCTAAATGTGCAAGAGAAAGTGCCAAAGCACTCCAAAATGATATGCAAAAAATCTTAAAAAGTAATAGCATAATTTAAAGCAAAATCTTGTAGGCAATAAAGCCTACCATTTCATGAATTAGCTCTTCCCATTTTTTTATAAATTGGTTTTGAGGAACCAAAATGTGCTTTACCTTCCAAACTCGATAAGATTTGGTTCTGTCAGTACAAAAATAGTCAACATTAAAATTGTTCTTTTCACAACATAACAAAGCTCTTCTCATATGCATTGATGATGTGATTAATAAAATTCTTTCATATTTCTTTTCTTCACAAATTTCTATTGAGTTTTTAATATTTTCATGAGTGTTTCTACTTCTAGTTTCTATCAAAATATCATTCTCATTAATCCCATTTTTTATTAAAAATTTTTTCATTTCAATAGCTTCAACATAGTCATTTGAAAATAACTCACCATTTCCTCCTGAAAAAAGTATTTTATTTATTTTTTCGTTAAAAAATAATTTTTTTGCAAAAAAAAGCCTGTCGGAATAATTGTTGAAATTTAATAAGTTACTTTGTTTATCAAAATCAGCCACTCCACCTAAAACTATTCCAACATCATATTGGACTTCTGTATTCATTGATTTTTTTAATCCCCAGAGTCTTGAAATCTCATTAAATATAAATGCATTAGAAAAAAAGAATAGCATTGATAATGAAACAAAAACTAATTTTTTTTGATGTTTAGAGCTAAATAGGGCCATCAACAGAATAAAAAAAACCCATGTCATAGGACTTATTATAAAGTTCATTAATTTAGAAACAACAAAAAACATCTATCAAAAATAAATTAAATATCCTTATTTTAGTATTCTATGTTTGATTTGCAAATTTTTTTAACTATATTTTTAATCGTAATTGAGCTAATTGCATTTGCTTGGCTTATTATTGATATTAGAAAATCTAAAAAAAAGCAAGATCAAATTATTGTATTAGAAAATCAAATTTTAGATGTTGAAAAAAAAATAATGGGTTTGGAAGAAAAAATAATTGAGAAAATCGACGTTTTAATAAAACAAAAAAATAGTGGATGATTTTAGGCGTATGTAATTGGCTTTCAAATGAATCAAAAATTAATGTTGTAATTATCAGACTTATATTTGTATTATCACTTATTTTTGGAAATACACCAGTTTTTCTTATATATTTTTCAATCTATTTGGTAATGAAATACTTATTATGAAAATAATGTTAACTGGCTCAAATGGATTGCTTGGTCAAAAGTTAATTGACAAAATCAGCAGTGATAATAGATTTGAACTAATTGCAACTTCTCTAGGAAATTGTGTTGTAAATAGTGATTATTTTAAGTATTTCTCTTTAGATGTCACAAATCAAGAAAAAATTAATCAGTTTGTTTGCAAGCACCTTCCCGATGCTATCATCAATACGGCAGCGGTAACTAATGTTGATTATTGTGAACAAAATAAAGTTCATTGTGATAATGTCAATGTTAAAGCTGTAGAGTATCTTTCTGAAATTTGCTTGAAAAAGAATATTCATTTAGTTCATATTTCGAGTGATTTTATTTTTGATGGAAATAAAAACGATTTATACAATGAAAATGATTTACCAAATCCTATTTCTTTTTATGGTTTATCAAAGTTAAAATCAGAGAAGATATTTTATGATAAAAAGTTTAATTGGACCATATTGAGAACAAGTGTTGTTTTTGGAGTTGCTAAAAATTTAAGAAAAACAAACATTGTACTTTGGGCAATTGACCAACTTAGAAATGAAAAAAAAATTAAAATAATAGATGATGAGTTTAGAGCTCCAACTTTGGCAGAGGATTTATCTGAGGCATGCATAAATGTGATAATCTGCAAAGCATATGGTATTTATAACACATCTGGACCTGAAGTTATGAGTATTTATGAAATAGTTATTGAGATAGCTAGATATTTTAATTTTCCAGTGCAAAATATCCAGAGAATTAGCTCAAGGATTCTTGCTCAAAAAGCAAAAAGACCTAAATTTACAGGAATGGAACTTTTAAAAGCCAAGAAAAAATTTAATTATAGTCCAAAAACATTCAAAGAAAGTCTGTCTTTAATAGAAAACCAAATAAAAATTTACAAATGAAAAAAACACTTCTAATCTTCACATTTCTCTTTCCGTTGCTTTCTTTTTCAAGAGGCATTGATGATAAGATTAACGATTGGTTTAAGCCAATTGCTGATGTATGGGTAAATATTGTTTTATATCCAATAAATTTTTCGGATGAAATTAGTATGCCAATTGTTCTGATTTTGCTAGTCTTAGGGGCAGTTTTTTTTACATTAAGATTTTCTTTTGTAAATATCAAACATTTTTCTACTGCAATAAAAACTGTTAGTGGAGTATACGATAACATTGAGAATGAAAAATATGAATCTGACAAAACAAAAAAAATAAAAGACGAAGGAGAGGTTAGTCATTTTCAGGCTCTTGCAACAGCAGTTTCAGGAACTGTTGGTCTTGGCAATATAGCTGGAGTAGCGTTGGCTATCGCTATCGGAGGTCCAGGTGCAACATTTTGGATGATAGTTTGTGGCTTAATTGGAATGTCCACTAAGTTTGTTGAGTGTACACTAGGTGTTAAATATCGAGATGTAGGATCAGATGGTACAGTTTACGGCGGACCCATGTACTATCTAAGTAAGGGTTTAAAAGAAGGCGGATATGAAAAACTTGGAAAAGGATTAGCAGTATTGTTTGCATTTTTATGTGTTGGTGCATCATTCGGAGGTGGAAACGCTGCACAATCAAATCAAGCTGCTCTTCAGATTGCATCTATTTTAGGTATGCATGGTGGTAACGCTGGTACTAGCATTGGATTTATTCTCGCAATTATTGTTGGCATTGTCATTATAGGGGGCATCAAGCGAATAGCATCAGTTACTGAAAAAATAGTTCCTTTTATGGCTTTGATTTATGTTCTAGCATGTCTTTTTATAATTTTTTCAAATTTCAGCTATATTGATAATGCTTTTTCATTAATACTCAAAGGAGCATTTTCACTTCAGGCAGGATTTGGTGGATTATTAGGTGTTTTAATTGTTGGTTTTCAGAGAGCTGCATTTTCAAATGAAGCTGGTGCAGGCTCTGCAGCAATAGCTCACTCAGCGGTAAAAACAAAGTATCCTGCGTCTGAAGGGGTTGTGGCATTATTAGAACCTTTTATTGACACTGTAGTTATTTGTACAATGACAGCATTAGTCATTATAATGTATAACAGTTCTGGTATTTTTGAATATGGACAAGATATCATTATTAACGGAGAAAAAATTGAAGGAGCTGTTTTAACTTCTATGGCATTTGCTGATGCAATTCCTTGGTTTCCATTGGTTTTAACAATTGCAATAATTTTATTTGCAATTTCTACTATGATTTCATGGTCTTATTATGGGTTGCAGGCATGGATGTTCCTTTTTGGAAAAAGTAAAATCTCTGATTTGATTTATAAAATTATGTTTTTGTTGTTTATTGTTATTGGAGCTGCAGCAAATATGGATGCTGTTTGGGGATTTTCAGATGCAATGATTCTTGCACTTATATTTCCAAATATGATTGGTTTATTTTTTCTATTTCCAAAGGTTAAGCACGAACTTGATAATTATATAAAAGCAATAAAAGGAAAACCCTCAGATGATTGATAAAGAAATTGATTCTGCTTTAAGAGAGATTAAAAATTTTCCTAAAAAAGGAATTAATTTTAAAGATATTACATCTATATTGCTGCGCCCCAAGCTAGGATCAAAAATTTTAGATTTACTAGTTGAAAAACTTAAAAGCACAAAATTAGATGCAATTGTTGGTGTTGAAAGTAGAGGTTTTTTGTTTGGATATTCTTTAGCAATGAAATTGCAAATTCCTTTTGTTCCTGCTAGAAAAAGTGGTAAACTACCAGGATTAGTAGTTCAAAAAAAGTATTCTTTAGAATATGGTCAAGCTATGCTTGAAATTCATAAAAATGACATAAAATCTGATTGGAATATTTTAATTCATGATGATTTACTTGCAACTGGCGGTACTGCAGTTGCTGCTTCAGAGCTAATTAAAATGCTAGGTGCTAATGTTGCTGGGTATGCCTTTTTAATTTCATTAAAAAGTCTAAATGGAGATAAGAAATTATCTAAATTTTCTGATAATATTATTAGTTTAGCAGATTATTAAAATGGACTTTAAGTATACAGAAAATCAAATGATGATTGCTGATATGGTTCAGCAATTTGCCAAACAAAAAATAACTCCTTTTGTTAGAGAATGGGATGATAAACAATATTTTCCCTATCCATTATTTAAAGAACTAGGAAGTTTAGGTCTAATGGGTATTTTGGTTCCTGAAAAATATAATGGATCAGCATTTGGTTATTTTGAATATGTAACTGCTATTCAAGAGCTTGCGATTGTAGATCCTTCCATAGCATTGTCAGTTGCCGCTCATAACTCCCTTTGTACTGGTCATATTTTAAATCATGGCAATGAAACTCAGAAAAATATGTGGGTAACTAAGCTTGCATCGGGCCAATCTCTTGGGGCATGGGGATTAACTGAGCATAATACTGGATCAGATGCTGGTGGTATGAATACCACTGCATTTAAAGACGGTAATGAGTGGGTTTTAAACGGCACAAAAAACTTTATTACTCATGGAATATCAGCAGATGTTTATGTGATAATTGCAAGAACTGGAAAAAAAGGTGACTCGAGAGGAATGTCTTCTTTTATTGTTGATAAGTCAGTAAAAGGAATTTTTAATGGAAAAAAGGAAGATAAACTTGGAATGAGAGCTTCAGAAACTTCTGAGGTAATCTTGGAAGATTGTCGTATTCCATTAGATAATATTATTGGAGACATTGGTCAAGGATTTATTCAGTCAATGAAAATTTTAGACGGTGGTAGAATTTCAATTGCTGCATTATCACAGGGAATTTCAATGGGAGCATTTAAAGCAGCACTAAAATATTCGAGTCAAAGAGAACAATTTGGTAGAAAGATAAGCCAATTTCAAGCTATTTCTTTTAAGCTTGCTGATATGTACAAAAAAATTGAAGCATCAGAGATGCTAATTTATCAAGCTGCTCAACTCAAAAACCAAAATAAAAAAGTAACAAAAGAAAGTGCAATGGCAAAATTTTACTCATCTGAAAGCTGTGTTGAAATTTCATCAGATGCTGTGCAGATTTTAGGTGGATATGGATATACAAAAGATTTTCCTGTTGAAAAATATTATCGGGATTCAAAACTTTGTACAATTGGAGAAGGAACAACACAAATTCAAAAACAAGTCATTAGTAATTTGTTATTTAAATAATAATACTATTTTTGCACCTGAAAAATTATTTTAATGTTAATAATACCAGTTAAAGAAGGCGAAAATATTGATAGAGCTCTCAAGCGCTTTAAAAGAAAATTCTTGCAAACTCAGGTGCTTAAAGAAATAAGACAAAGAAAAGAGTTTACAAAAAAATCAGAAAAACTTAGAGTCAAAAAGCAAAAAGCTGTTTTTTCAGAAAATTTATTAAGAAATACTGAATAGTAGTTTCCCAAATCTTTTTTTAAGATTATATTTGTTTTGCTAGAATACAATGCAGATAAAAGAATTCCTGAATTACATAAAATCTGAAAGAAGATATTCATTTCATACCTGTACATCTTACCTTAGAGACTTATCTCAATTTCAACAATTTTTAAAAATAAAATTTGATGTATATCTTGATAGAGATATAAGATTTGAAATGATAAGAGGCTGGGTTGCTTTTTTGTTAGATTCAAAAAATTCAGTTACTACTGTAAATAGAAAGATATCAACTCTAAGGTCTTATTTTAAATACCTAATAACGTTTTCAATTATTGAAAAAAATCCAATAACTAAAATTGTTGCACCCAAAATCAATAAAAAAATCCCAAGTCATATTGCGCAATACCATATGTCTAAGATATTAGATAAAAGTAATTTTACAGATGATTTTGTTGGAAAAAGAAATTTTTTAATTATCGAGTTTTTGTACTTAACTGGAGTGCGAGTGTCTGAGTTATTGTCAATAAAAACAAAAGATTTTGATTTCGAAAAAAAAAGCATAAAAATTGTTGGAAAGGGAAAAAAAGAAAGATATGTTCCATTATCAGACAATTGCATAAAAACAATTAAAATTTTCGTAAAACAATTTAAAATCACTAATTTTTTGTTTACAGATGAAAAAAAGAAAAAATTATACTCAAAAAAAATATATAGAATTGTAAAAGATTATTTATCGAAATACTCTTCAAAAACTAATAATAGTCCTCACATATTGCGACACACTTTTGCAACTCATATGTTAAATAATGGAGCAGATATAAATGCAATTAAAGAAATGCTTGGTCATAGTAGTTTAAACGCCACTCAAATTTACACTCACAACTCAATTGAAAAAATTAAAACTATTTACAAGAAAGCACATCCTAGGTCATGATAAATTATTTTAGTTAAAAAAAACGTAAAACATGGTGATAGTAAGCAAAACTTTAATAAATTTGCAAACCTTAAATGGGCTTGTTCTTTTTTTACTAGATAGGAAAGTAGATATGCCGATATAGCTCAGCTGGCTAGAGCAGCTGATTTGTAATCAGCAGGTCGTGGGTTCGAGTCCCTCTATCGGCTCTTATTTATCATTCCTTTATTTGGGGAGATACTCAAGCGGTCAACGAGGGCAGACTGTAAATCTGTTGGCTTAGCCTTCACAGGTTCGAATCCTGTTCTCCCCACAACAAAAACTGCGAGAATAGCTCAGTTGGCTAGAGCATCAGCCTTCCAAGCTGAGGGTCGCGGGTTCGAATCCCGTTTCTCGCTCTAGGCTTTTAGCCGATGTAGCTCAGGGGTAGAGCGTTTCCTTGGTAAGGAAGAGGTCACGGGTTCAATTCCCGTCATTGGCTCTGAGGGAAAAAATTGAATTGATTGAGAGTTGGAAAAGAAATATTAATAATTAAAATTTAAAAAAAATGGCAAAAGAAAATTTTAATCGTACCAAACCACATTTAAACATTGGTACAATTGGTCATGTTGATCATGGTAAAACAACACTTACAGCAGCTATAACTAAAGTACTAGCTGCCAAGGGTGGTGCTGAAGTTAGAGACTTTGATACAATTGATAATGCACCTGAGGAAAAGGAAAGAGGAATAACAATAAATACATCTCACGTTGAGTATGAAACTGACAATAGACACTATGCTCATGTCGATTGCCCTGGTCACGCTGATTACGTAAAAAATATGGTTACTGGTGCTGCCCAAATGGATGGTGCCATATTAGTGTGTGCTGCAACTGATGGCCCAATGCCACAAACAAGAGAGCATATACTACTTGCAAGACAAGTAGGCGTACCTGCCATTGTAGTTTTTCTAAACAAAGCTGATATGGTTGATGATGATGAATTAATGGAATTAGTTGAGATGGAGGTGAGGGAATTATTATCTTTTTATGAATATGATGGGGACAACGCTCCAATCATTACTGGATCTGCTTTAGGTGCACTAAATGGTGAAGCAGAATGGACTTCAAAAGTAGAGGAATTAATGAGTGAAGTAGATAAGTACATTCCTGAACCTGTTAGAGATAATCAAAAAGACTTTCTGATGCCAATTGAAGACGTTTTTACGATTACTGGTAGAGGAACAGTTGCAACTGGTAGAATTGAGACTGGGGTAGCAAACTCAGGTGATGCTGTAGACATCATTGGTATGGGTGCTGAAAAATTAGCATCTACAGTAACTGGTGTTGAAATGTTCAGAAAAATTCTTGACAGAGGTGAAGCTGGTGACAACGTTGGAATTCTTCTAAGAGGAATTGAAAAAACTGATATCAAAAGAGGTATGGTAATATGTAAACCTGGTTCTGTAACACCCCATACCAAGTTCAAAGCTGAAGTTTATATACTAAAGAAAGAAGAAGGAGGTAGACATACACCATTTCACAACAAGTATAGACCACAATTTTATCTAAGAACAACTGATGTTACAGGTGAAATAATTCTTCCCGATGGTACTGAAATGGTTATGCCAGGAGATAATCTTACGATAACTGTTGAGCTTATAAGCCCAGTTGCTATGAGTGAAGGATTAAGGTTTGCGATTAGAGAGGGTGGAAGAACTGTTGGTGCAGGGCAAATTACCTCTATTGAAAAGTAAAGGAGAAGCAACTGTTTATAATGCAAACGGGTGTAGCTCAATTGGTAGAGTAGTGGTCTCCAAAACCATTGGTTGGGAGTTCGAGTCTCTCCACCCGTGCTAATAGTAGTTTATGAGTAAAATGATATTATACATAAAAGAAGCTTTCGCTGAACTTCTTCACAAGGTTACCTGGCCAAGTTGGAGTGATCTTCAAAATAGTTCAATAGTTGTCGCCATTGCAACAGTCTTCATAGCTCTTATCATATATCTCTTAGACACCTCATTTAGCAACATTCTAGATTTTTATTACAGTTTTTTCGTATAGATTATGAACACAGAAACTAAACAGAACAATTGGTATGTACTTCGCGTAGTGGGGGGCAAAGAAAAAAAGACAGCTGAATCAATTGAAAAAGAAGTTGAAATTAATGGAATGAGTAAATTTGTCTCCAAAATACTTGTGCCAACTGAGAAAGTATATCAAATCAGAAATGGCAAAAAGGTAAGTAAGGATAGGAATTTTTTCCCCGGTTATGTGTTAGTTGAGGCTGATTTAGTCGGTGAAGTGCCTCATATACTAAGAAGAGTTCCTGGGGTTATGGGATTTTTAAGTTCCAAAAAAGGTGGAGTTCCTGTTCCGATGAGAAAAAGCGAGATTAATAGAATCCTTGGAAAAGTTGATGAAATGGCTGTTTCTGTTGAAAATGTTAATATACCCTTTGTCATTGGTGAAATTGTAAAGGTAATTGATGGTCCTTTCAACAGTTTTGATGCTGAAATTGAAGCGATTGATGAACAAAGAAAAAAGCTCAAGTTAATGGTAAAAATTTTTGGAAGGAAAACACCCCTTGAGTTAAATTTTATGCAAGTTGAAAAAATATAGTTATGGCAAAAGAGATTTCAGGAATAATTAAATTACAAATTCGAGGTGGTGCTGCAAACCCTGCACCACCAGTCGGACCAGCTTTAGGTGCAAAAGGTGTTAACATAATGGAGTTTTGCAAACAATTTAACGCTAGAACGCAAGACAAACCTGGAAAAATTGTCCCAGTCGTAATTACTGTATTTGCTGACAAATCATTTGAATTTGTTATTAAAACTGCTCCAGCAGCATCTCAACTACTCGAAGCAATGAAAAAATCAAAAGGTTCAAGCGAACCAAATAGAAGTAAAATTGGAAGTGTCACATGGGATCAAGTTAAATTAATAGCTGAAGATAAAATGAATGATCTTAATGCATTTAGTGTTCAGTCGGCTATGAAAATGGTTGCTGGAACTGCTAGAAGCATGGGTATAAATGTTAAAGGAAACTTTCCGAAAAATAATTAAAAATGAAGTTAACAAGAAATAGAAAAGAAGTTACTGAAAAGTTTGATTTTTCCATTCCTTATGACCTAAAATCAGCTAGTAAAATTGTAAAAGAAGCATCAATGGAAAAGTTCGATGCATCAATCGATATTGCAATCAGACTTGGAGTAGATCCCAAGCAAGCAAACCAGATGGTAAGAGGTGTTGCTACTCTTCCGCATGGTACTGGTAAAAAAGTTTCTGTCTTAGCAATTGTGACTGATGACAAAAAAGAGGAAGCGATCAAAGCAGGAGCTGATCATGTAGGTTTTGAAGATTACATTAAAAAGATAAAGAATGGTTGGACAGATGTTGATGTTATAGTTACAATGCCATCTGCAATGTCTAAGCTAGGTGCTTTAGGAAAAGTTCTTGGACCACGTGGCTTAATGCCTAATCCAAAGTCAGGAACAGTCACGAACGAAATAGGAAAAGCTATAATTGATATCAAAAAAGGTAAAATAGATTTTAAAGTAGATAAAAATGGAATCGTTCATGCATCAATCGGCAAAGTTTCTTTTGATATCAAAAAAATTTCCGAAAATGCTGAGGAGCTATTGTCAACAATCAAAAAACTTAAGCCCTCTGCGTCAAAGGGAACCTATATTAAGAGCATAAGCATCTCAAGTTCAATGGGACATGCTATAACTGTAGAATCATCAAGTTTTAATCAATAAAATGAAAAAAGAGGAAAAAAATAAAATAATAAGTTTAATCGACAAAAACCTGAAAGAAAACAGGAATTTTTATTTAGCTGACATTTCTGGTCTTAATGCTGAGCAAACTAGTAGTCTCAGAAGGCTTTGCTACAAAAGAGAAGTTAGTTTATCTGTAGTTAAAAATACCCTTTTGAAAAAAGCACTTGATTTAAATGAAACTGATTTCAGTTCTCTACATGAAATTCTAAATGGTAATACGTCAATCATGTTCTCTGAATCCGCTAGCGTTCCTGCCAAAATTATAAAAGAATTTAGAAAGAAAAACGAGAAGCCAATTCTCAAAGCAGCACACATAGATGAAGAATTTTACATTGGAGATGAGCATCTACCAGCTCTTGCCAGGTTAAAGTCTAAAGAAGAATTAATAGGAGATATAATTACATTACTAGATTCACCAATCAAAAATGTTATAGCATCTTTGAAATCTAGTAATGCAAAATTATCTAATTTATTAAAAAGTATTGAAGAAAAAGCTTCTTCAAATAATGCTTCCACATAATTAATAACATTAAAATCAATAATAACTAAAAACAAAAAAAATGGCAGATATAAAAGATTTCGCAGAAAAGTTAGTTAATCTCTCAGTAAAGGAGGTAAATGAACTAGCGAACATATTAAAAGAAGAATATGGAATTGAACCAGCAGCGGCAGCTGTAGCAGTTGCAGCAGCGCCAGGAGCTACCGCAGGTGGTGCTGACCAAGCTGAAGAAAAAAGTGAATTCGATATTATATTAAAAGCAGCCGGTGGTTCAAAATTGCAAGTTGTGAAAGCAGTTAAAGAGTTAACTGGACTTGGTTTAAAAGAGGCTAAGGAAATAGTTGATAGCGCTCCAAAAGCAGTGAAAGAAGGTGTTAGTAAAGAAGAAGCAGAAGGAGTAAAGAAAGCTTTAGAAGATGCCGGAGCTGAGGTTGAATTAAAGTAGTTCAACTTAACAACTCTTAATTATTTTTGAGTAAACTATCAATAAAATTTCTAACAAAAACCAAAAAAAAAATTGAAAAAATATACCTCTAAAGATAGAACTAATTTTGCTAAAATTTCCTCAATTGTTGATTACCCTGATTTCCTTGACATTCAACTTAAGAGTTTTCAGTCTTTCTTTAAGATTGGAACAACTTTGGAAGAAAGAAAACAAGAGGGGTTATACAAAACCTTTCAAGAACTTTTTCCCATTACTGATTCAAGAAATAATTTTGTTCTTGAATTTGTAGATTATACTATTGACCCTCCTAGATACAACATCGAGGAATGCATTGAAAGGGGTTTGACATTCAAGGTTCCATTAAAAGTAAAGCTCAAGCTCTATTGTACAGACCCTGATCATGAGGATTTTGAAACAATTGTTCAAGATGTTTATTTTGGTAATATACCAATTATGACCCCTAAAGGGACGTTCTTAATAAATGGTGCTGAAAGAGTTGTTGTATCACAATTACACAGATCACCTGGCGTGTTCTTTGGTCAAAGCTTTCATTCTAATGGTACTAAGCTATATTCTGCAA
The DNA here is from genome assembly GCA_902533655.1 of uncultured Bacteroidota bacterium. GTDB lineage: Bacteria > Bacteroidota > Bacteroidia > Flavobacteriales > BACL11. The sequence goes on along the minus strand of CACAMX010000003.1, from coordinate 25,449 downwards.
GAGTAATTCCGTTCAAGGGTTCTTGGATTGAGTTCACTACTGACATAAACAACGTCATGTATGCATACATTGATAGAAAGAAGAAGTTGCCTGTTACAACATTACTTCGTGCTATTGGCTTTGAAAGCGATAGAGATATACTAGAAATATTTGATCTAGCTGATGAAGTTAAAGTAACGAAGAGTGGATTAAAGAGGGTAATTGGTAGAAAGTTAGCGGCAAGAGTGCTAAAATCATGGGTTGATGATTTTGTTGACGAGGATACAGGAGAACTTGTGCCAATTGAAAGAAACGAAGTAATCCTCGATAGAGATATCATCTTAGAAAATAGTCATGTTGATGAGATAATTAATTCTGGTTGCGAGACAATATTACTTCACAAGTCAGACAATGATATTGCTGACCACTCTCTTATTCATAATACATTACAGAAAGATCCTTCGAATTCAGAAATCGAAGCAATTCGTCATATTTACAGACAACTAAGGTCTGCTGAGGCACCTGACGATGAAACTGCTAGGGGAATAATTGATAAATTATTTTTTTCTGATCAAAGGTATAGTCTTGGCCATGTAGGAAGATACAGGATTAACAAGAGACTCAAACTTGATATAGACTTAGAGAAGCATGTACTAACAAATGAAGATATTGTATCGATTATCAAAAACCTAATTCATCTTGTTAACTCAAAAGTTGATGTCGACGACATAGATCATTTATCAAACAGGAGAGTTAGAACAGTAGGAGAACAGTTATCTTCTCAATTCACTGTGGGGTTAAATAGAATGGCAAGAACAATAAGAGAGAGAATGAATGTCAGAGATAATGAAGTGTTTACACCAATTGATTTAATTAATGCAAAAACTTTATCTTCAGTAATTAATTCTTTCTTTGGAACAAGTCAGTTGTCCCAATTTATGGATCAAACAAATCCTCTGGCTGAAGTAACTCACAAAAGAAGAGTTTCTGCTTTAGGACCCGGTGGCCTCTCAAGAGAAAGAGCTGGTTTTGAGGTAAGAGATGTTCACTATACACATTATGGTAGATTATGTCCAATTGAAACACCCGAGGGTCCTAACATTGGACTTATTTCATCTCTTTGCGTTTACGCAAAGGTCAATAAATTGGGTTTTATTGAAACCCCATACAGAACCTTAATTAAAGGTAAAGTTGATATGCATTCAGAACCTAAATACATTAGCGCCGAAGAAGAAGAAAATAAAATAATAGCTCAAGCAAACGCCCCATTAGACAACAATGGAAACTTTATGTCTAGTAGAATAAAGTCTAGAAAAGAGTCAGATTATATGGTGACTGAACCAGATAATGTAGACTTAATGGATGTTGCTCCAAATCAAATTGCGTCTATAGCCGCGTCACTTATACCATTTTTAGAGCATGATGATGCAAATAGAGCACTAATGGGCTCTAACATGATGAGACAAGCGGTTCCCCTGCTAAAAACTGAAGCTCCAATTGTAGGAACAGGTTTAGAACCTCATGTTGCCAAAGACTCAAGAACTCTAATTAATGCTGAAGGAAGTGGTGAGGTTACTTATGTTGATGCTAATAAAATTAGTGTTAAATACAAAAAAAATAAAGATGAAGAATTAATAAGTTTTGATAGTCTAGAAAAAGATTATTTTCTTACCAAGTTTAAAAAAACCAACCAGAATACTTGTATAAACATTAGACCAATAGTCAGAGTTGGAGATAAAATAAAAAAAGGGCAAGTTTTATGTGAAGGTTACGCAACAGAAAATGGTGAGTTAGCAATTGGAAGAAATTTGAAAGTGGCATTCATGCCTTGGAAAGGATATAATTTTGAGGATGCTATAGTTTTATCTGAAAGAGTTGTAAGAGAAGATTTATTTACTTCTTTACACATTGAAGAACATTCAGTAAGTGTAAGAGAAACTAAAAGGGGAGCTGAAGAATTAACTGCCGACATCCCTAACATTAGTGAAATTGCAACAAAAGATTTAGATGAAAATGGAATGATTAGGGTTGGAACTAAAATTAAAACAGGAGATATTTTAATTGGTAAAATAACGCCGAAAGGAGAATCAGATCCAACACCTGAAGAAAAGCTTTTGAGAGCTATATTTGGAGAAAAAGCTGGTGATGTAAAAGATGCTTCGTTAAAAGCAAAGCCATCGCATCAAGGTGTTGTAATCAGCAAGTCTTTATTTTCGAAATCTTTAAAAACCAAAAAAGATAGAGAATACGACAAAGAAAAAGTTGAAGCTATTGAGAATTCATTTAAATCAACAACCAAGGATTTGAAGTCTTTGTTGGTTTCAAAACTTTACTCTGTAATAGGTGGAAAGGCTACAAGAGGTGTTAAAAATATCTTAGGTGAAGTTGTCATTGAAAAAAGTGTAAAATTTACAAAGAAAATACTCACAGATGTTAACTATTTAATTGTAGATCCTGACTTGTGGACTATGAAAGACGACAACAATAATTTAGTCAAACTACTCATTCAGAACTATGTTAGAAAATACAATGAAGTTTATGGAGATTATAGAAGAGATCTATTTTCAATAACTGTTGGTGATGAATTACCAAAAGGTGTATTACAACTCGCTAAAGTTCAAGTTGCAAAAAAGAGAAAAGTTAAAGTTGGTGACAAACTTGCAGGTAGGCATGGAAATAAAGGTATAGTATCAAGAGTTGTTCGAGATGAAGATATGCCATATTTGGATGATGGAACACCTGTTGATATTATCTTGAACCCCCTAGGAGTTCCATCTAGGATGAATCTCGGACAAATTTATGAAACCATTCTAGGATGGGCTGGACTGAAATTAAACAAGAAATACTTTACTCCAGTTTTTGATGGTGCTACTATTGATCAAATAAACATTGAGACAGATGAAGCTAAGCTACCTAGACTTGGGCAAACCTATTTATTTGATGGTGGAACAGGAGAAAAGTTTGAGCAACCTGCAACTGTTGGTGTTATTTACATGCTTAAACTTGGTCATCTTATTGATGATAAAATGCATGCTAGATCAATTGGACCTTACTCACTAATTACTCAACAACCCCTAGGTGGAAAGGCTCAGTTTGGTGGTCAGAGATTAGGTGAGATGGAGGTTTGGGCATTAGAGGGTTACGGAGCATCAAATATTCTACAAGAAATGTTAACATTAAAATCTGACGATGTTACTGGAAGAGCAAAAACATTTGAAAGTATCGTCAAAGGTAAAGAGCTGCCAGTTGCGAATATCCCAGAATCATTTAATGTTCTATTACATGAACTTAATGGACTTGGATTGAAAGTATCATTTGAATAAAAATTAATAAATGAAAAATATAAAAAACAATTCTCAAAATCTTGATTTTACAACATTAAAAATTAGTTTGTCATCACCTGAAGACGTTTTAGCAAAATCTCATGGTGAGGTTGTTAAACCTGAAACAATAAATTATAGAACATACAAGCCAGAAATTGGTGGACTTTTTTGTGAAAGGGTTTTTGGGCCAACAAAAGACTATGAATGTCATTGTGGTAAATACAAGAGAATTAGATATAGAGGTATAATTTGCGATAGATGTGGAGTTGAAGTAACTGAAAAGAAGGTAAGAAGACAAAGGATAGGACATATTAATCTAGTTGTACCTGTTGCACACATTTGGTATTTCAGAACACTTCCCAATAAAATAGGTTATCTTCTTGGTCTTCCTTCCAAAAAGTTAGACATGATTGTCTACTATGAAAGATATGTTGTGATACAAACTGTAGATGGTATTACTAATGAAGAAGGTGAAGAAATCAAAAAAATGGACTTTCTAACTGAAGAAGAGTACCTAAATATTTTAGATAAATTACCTGCTGAAAATCAATATTTATCCGATGAAGACCCAAGCAAGTTTATTGCAAAAATGGGTGCTGAAGCAATACATGATTTGTTAGCTAGGTTAGATCTTGATTTGCTATCATACGAGCTTAGAGATAGAGCAAATACAGAAACTTCACAGCAAAGAAAAGCTGAAGCATTAAAAAGACTACAAGTTGTTGAAGCGTTCAGAGATGCTAACAGCCACTCTGAAAATCGACCAGAATGGATGACTATCAAGGTAATACCAGTTATCCCACCCGAGCTAAGACCACTTGTGCCTCTTGATGGCGGTAGATTCGCAACTTCTGACTTAAACGATCTGTATAGAAGAGTTATAATCAGAAATAACAGGCTTAAAAGGTTAATGGAAATAAATGCACCAGATATAATACTCAGAAATGAGAAAAGAATGTTACAAGAATCTGTAGATGCACTCTTTGATAACTCAAGAAAATCATCTGCTGTCAAAGCAGATGGTAATAGGGCACTCAAATCTTTGTCAGATTCACTTAAAGGAAAGCAAGGAAGATTTAGACAAAATTTATTAGGAAAGAGAGTTGACTATTCTGCAAGGTCTGTTATTGTAGTTGGTCCTGAGTTAGAAATGCATGAATGTGGTATTCCTAAAGAAATGGCAGCTGAATTATATAAACCATTTATTATTAGAAAGCTCATCGAAAGAGGGATTGTTAAAACTGTAAAAACTGCAAAAAAAATTGTTGACTCTAGAGAAGCTGTTGTTTGGGATATTTTAGAGAACGTAATGAAAGGACATCCAGTACTTTTAAACAGAGCTCCAACATTACACAGATTAGGTATACAAGCATTTCAACCCAAAATGATTGAAGGAAAGGCTATCCAACTCCATCCTTTGGTATGTACAGCATTTAATGCTGATTTTGATGGTGATCAAATGGCTGTTCATTTACCACTTGGTTCCGCTGCAATACTTGAAGCACAAATGTTGATGTTAGCCTCGCACAATATTCTTAACCCTGCTAATGGAGCTCCAATTACTGTTCCTTCACAAGATATGGTTCTTGGATTGTATTACATGACAAAAAGTAAAAAATCTACTGATGAAGTAAAAGTAAAAGGTGAAGGCATTACATTTTATTCACCTCAAGAGGTTAGAATTGCATATAATGAAAAGAAAGTTGATTTACATGCTATTATCAAATTAAGATACAAGAAAATAATTATTGAAACAACAGTGGGTAGGTCATTATTTAATGAACTATTGCCTGAGGGTGCAGACTTTGTTAATGAGTTACTGACAAAAAAATCACTCAGATCAATCATTGGCGATATTCTCGATAAGTTTGGAGTTGCTGATACTGTGTTCTTTTTGGATAAAATTAAGAAAGCAGGATTTGAGATGGCTTTTAAAGGTGGATTATCTTTTAATTTGGGAGATGTTATTGTTCCTGATGAAAAAGAAGAGCTAATAAATAAAGCTAACAACCAAGTTGATGAAATAAAATCAAACTATCAAATGGGTTTTATTACTAACAATGAGAGATACAATCAGGTTATCGATGTTTGGACAAATACAAATGCTAGACTAACTGAGACTGTTATGTCAAAAATTAGTTCTGATAAACAAGGATTTAATTCTGTTTACATGATGCTTGATTCTGGCGCCAGAGGCTCCAAAGAGCAAATAAGACAGCTTTCAGGTATGAGAGGTCTCATGGCAAAACCAAAAAAATCGGGTGATCATGGAGAGTCAATTATTGAAAATCCAATTGTAACTAATTTTAGCGAAGGTTTGTCAATTTTAGAATATTTCATTTCAACGCATGGTGCTAGAAAAGGTCTTGCGGATACTGCTTTAAAAACAGCGGACGCGGGTTATTTGACTAGAAGATTAGTAGATGTTGCGCAAGATGTGATTGTTGTTGAAAATGATTGTGGAACACTTCGTGGAATAGAAGTAAGTTCTTTAAAAAATAATCAAGAGGTAATAGAGTCTTTGAAAGATAGAATTATTGGTAGAACTTTGTTAAATGATGTTCCAATCGATGGAAGTGTATTGCCTGCTGGTGAAATTATTGATGAAAACAGTGCAATTTTAATTGAAGATTCTGGATATGATTCAATAGAAGTTAGGTCTGCACTCACATGTCAAAGTAAGAGAGGGATATGTGCTAAGTGTTATGGTGTTAGTTTAGGATCTGCTAGATTAGCACAAACAGGTGAACCTATAGGAATTGTGGCAGCACAATCAATTGGTGAGCCTGGAACACAGCTTACATTAAGGACCTTTCATGTTGGAGGAACAGCATCAAGGTCTGAAGTTGATGCTAACATTACTGCTAAATCTGATTGTTTAGTTCAAATCGATGATTTAAAGACAGTAAACACTAAAGATGAAAATGGAAAAAAAATTGAGATAGTAATTAGTAGAACAGCAGAATTAAGATTTTTAGATAAGCAATATGGAAATGTCTTAGCATCACATGTTATCCCATACGGCTCTACAATACATATCAAAGAAGGAGATGTTAAGATTGGTCAAAAAATTTGTGAATGGGATCCATATAACGCACTTATAATTTCTGAGATAGATGGAAAAGTCACCTTTGGAGACATTATTGAAGGTACTACATACAGAGTTGAATCTGATGAGCAAACAGGTTACAAGGAAAAAGTTATTATTGATAGCAGATCTAAGACTTTATCACCCTCAATATCAGTAGTTGAAAAAAAGGATAATAGGACTTACAACGTTCCGGTAGGAGCACATGTAATTGTTTCTGAGAAAGAGAAAATAAAGGCAGGAACTATTATTGCTAAGATGCCTAGATCTGCAAATGCATCAGGAGACATTACAGGAGGATTACCCAGAGTAACTGAAATGTTTGAAGCTAGAAATCCATCAAATCCTGCAGTTGTTTCTGAGATTGATGGTATTGTAAGTTTCGGCAAGATTAAAAGAGGAAACAAAGAAATAATAATTACATCTAAAAGTAATGAAATAAAAAAATATCTAATTAAACTTTCTAGGCATATTTTAGTTCAAGAAAATGATTTTGTGAAAGCAGGTACTCCTTTATGTGATGGTGTAGTTACACCGTCTGATATCCTTTCAATAAAAGGAGTTACTGCTGTACAAGAATATATCGTAAATGAAATTCAAGATGTTTATAGACTTCAGGGTGTTAAGATTAATGATAAGCACTTTGAAGTATTAGTAAGGCAAATGTTAAGAAAAGTTGAGATAACTGATTCAGGAGATACAATATTTCTTGAAAAGCAACTTATTTCCAAGGATGATTTTATGGAATATAATGATTCTATTTTTGGAAAAAAATATGTTGTTGACTCAGGTGATTCAAATAACCTTAAAGTAGGTCAAATTATTGATTCAAGAAAACTTAGAGAGGAAAACTCAAGACTAAAGAGAGATGATTTAAAACTCGTTGTTTCTAGAGATGTCACTCCTGCTGTTTCAAAACCTGTTTTGCAAGGTATTACAAGAGCTTCACTACAAACTGATAGTTGGATCTCAGCTGCCTCTTTTCAACAAACAACTAAAGTTTTAAATGAAGCTGCAATAAATGCAAAGAGAGACACACTAAAAGGACTTAAAGAAAATGTCATTGTCGGAAAGAAAATTCCCGCAGGTACAGGAATGGTTCATGCTGATGAGATTCTTGTAGGTTCGAAAATCGAATTTAATAATGAATTTGAAATTGAAGAAGAAGTTAACGAATTATTAAATGAAAAATAATATTGTTGGAAACAAAAAAATCAAATAGTAAAGAAGGAATAAACATAGAACTCTCTGAAGAAGTAGCATCTGGAATCTACAGCAATTTAGCAGTTATAAACCATTCTAACTCAGAGTTTGTATTAGATTTTATTCAAATCATGCCTGGAATTCCTAAGGCAAAAGTAAGATCGAGAATTTTGTTAACACCACAGCATGCTAAAAGATTAAAGTCTGCTCTTGAAGAAAATATTAAAAAGTTTGAAGATCAGTTTGGTAATATTCAAGAACTAAACCAAAACTTTAATATGCCAATTAATTTTGGTGGTCCAACTCCATTAGCATAGATATAGTTCAAGAGTTTTTAATTAGCTTTTCATGAAACTATACTCAAACGACTTAGCTGAGTTGAATGTCTCTTTAATTGTTCTAGCTGAAACCCATCTATACAAATTTATGGACGAACCCGCCTTGTCATTTGTACCAGAAGATCTCGAACCACCAAAAGGTTGTTGACCAACAACCGCTCCAGTAGGTTTATCATTAATATAAAAATTACCTGCACTATTTTGTAAAATTTCTAAAGCTTCCTCAATAGCATATCGATCCTTAGAAAAAACAGCGCCAGTAAGTGCATAATCAGATGTATTATCAACAATTTTTAAAATTTCTTTCCATTTATTATCATCGTATAGGAAGATTGTTACAAGAGGACCAAAAATCTCTTCTTTCATTGTTATGAAGTCAGAACGACTGGTTAATACAACAGTGGGCTCAATAAAATAACCTTTTGATTTTTTATATTCTCCACCAAAAATAATTTCAGTTTCATTTGAATTTTTACAAATTTCAATATATTCTGTTATTTTATTGTACGATTGTTCGGAAATTACTGCGTTCATAAAATTTTGAGTATCTCTGGGAGAACCAATTTTAATTTTTTTCAATTCGTTAATCAAGATTCTTTTTAGCTTTTTCCACATACTTTTGGGAACATAAACTCTGGAGGAGGCTGAACACTTTTGCCCTTGAAATTCAAAAGAACCTCTTATTATTGCTGTATTTAACTCTTTAATGTCACATGACTCATGTGCTACTATAAAATCTTTACCACCAGTCTCTCCAACTATTCTTGGGTAATTAATATAATTGTCAATATTTTTACCAATGATCTCCCAAAATTTATTAAATACTTTAGTAGACCCAGTAAAATGAAGACCAGCAAAAAACTTATTTTTAAAAATAACATCACCGGCAGATGATCCATCAACAGTTATCATATTAATAACGCCATCAGGCAAGCCAGCTTCTTTGAAAAGATCCATAATAACTTTTGCTGAATAAATTTGTGTTCTTGCAGGCTTCCATACTACAACATTACCCATTAGTGCGGGTGCTGCACAAAGATTAGCACAAATTGATGTGAAGTTGAATGGTGTCAATGCAAAGACAAATCCCTCTAGAGGTCTGTACTCTATTCTGTTCCATGTACCATTTCCTGAGATGGGTTGATTTTCATAAACTTCTGTCATGAATTTTACATTAAATTTTAGAAAGTCAATCAGTTCACATGCTGCATCTATCTCAGCTTGATGTACATTTTTACTTTGACCAATCATTGTTGCAGCATTTATTTTATTTCTGTATGGCCCGATTAATAAATCTGCTGCTTTTAGAAAAATACTTGCTCTGTCTTGCCATTTCATTGCAGACCACTTTGCTTTTGCTTTCATTGCAGCCTTTATGGCTTCTTCAACATGATTTTTGTTTCCTGAGTAATAATGACCTACACAATGATTTATGTCATGGGGCGGATAAATATTAATTTTTTCTTTAGTTGTTACCTTGTTACCACCAATTATCATAGGAATATCAATTTCTTTCTTGTACATTTCATCGTATTCATGTAGAAGTAATTTTAGCTCTTCACTGTCTTTGCTGTATTCTTTGACATTTTCATTTACTGGAGTTGGTACTTTAAATATTGATTTGCTCATTTTATAATAAATTTTTAGATGATATTTTTTTATATCCAACAAGTCTAGTATATCTACTTTGCGCCTGCTCAAAATAAACGTAAATATAATAATCATTTGTTGTTTGATAATGACTTCCTTCAAATATGTTTGAGCTTGATAAATTAGAATAATTATCTAATAAAATGTATTGATAATTATAGTAGCCTTGTTTAATTTTAATTGTTTTAATATATGATCTGCTGATTTGATCATAATCTAGCTTAAAATTGTCATTTAAGTTCCAATTCGTAAAATTACCAATCAAATAAACAGAACCGTAACTAATTTTTTCATCATAATTTAATTTAAATTTAACATCAACGTATTCTGACTCTGTGTCGCTATTCCAACATGTTTCACAATCAATGTAGAAATTCCCATTAATATCTGGGTAAATTATATAGTTTTCAAGTAATCTTGGCCAATCTTCTTCTATGACAAAAGTTATTGTGCTATCAACTATTATATTTTCTATTCTATCAGAAAGATATTTAGTTGAAGATGTGTTAAAATATCTAAATTGGTTACCTCCCCAGAAATTACTTTCATTTTCATAATCATAAATCAAAGTTCTATCTTTAACAAACAATGGTTTTAAATTTTCTATTTTTTCAATGTTACTGTTATTTTTTTTTATCACTAACTTAATTTCTGAGAAAGGATCAGAAACGTTTAGATTCATTAAATCAATCTCAATATTTATATTTTGTTTGGTATTTCTATATTCTATTAACTTAACTTTGTTTACAGTTGACCTTAAATTAACTTCATTTTCAGCGACATAGAATTTTTTTTCTAAAAGAATTTTATCGTCATCTTTTATTTGAATAACATAATTTCCTGATTTTGTAATTTCAATTTCTTTGTTTGGGATTTTTAAAAAATAGTTTCTGTATTTTATTTTAGTATTGAAGGAATTTTCATAATCGTAAATTTCATTAACACTAAATCCATTTAAATATTCAGTTTCATTCAGATCAGTTTTTTTCCATTCACTATCACAATGAATTATTCTGTAATACAGCTTTCTGTATTTATCATTAAAATCATCAAGACTTAATTTTAAACTATCTTTTGAGTTTAGAAAAATTATTGGATTACTTAATTGATCATTGAATTTATGAATGCGAACAGTATTAATATTTTTATCATATATTATGTCATCAAAAATTTTAATTTCATCAACAGTTATCTCTGGTCTTATAAATAAAATATCATCATTCTTTTTTGTCAAAGAGCAAGAAATAAGTATTGTTAATATTATAATTTTTATGCCTTGTTTCATATTGTTATTTAGAATTAATCTAAATAAAGATTCGTTAAAAAATATTTAAAAAAAATTAAAAATTATTCATTGCAATATTACTAAATTTGAACATTGAATTTGATGAATTAATGTCCAAAAACATTATATTAAAAAAGGGCTTAAATATTAAGTTGGAAGGAAAAGCTGACAAAGTTTATGCTTCTACCAAACCTCCAAAGTCTTATGCAATTAAGCCAGATGATTTTCATAATCTTACTCCGAAATTAGCTGTTAAAGAATCTGAAAGAGTTTCAGCTGGAGATTGTATTTTTTTTGATAAATACAATAAAAGAATTAAGATTTGTTCACCTGTTAGCGGTTCTGTAAAAGCTATTATTAGAGGAGAAAAAAGAAAAATTTTACAAGTTGTTATCGACACTGATCAAGAAATTAAGTATAAGAATTTTAATGTCAACAAATCAGAAAGCAAAGATGATATTATAGGTTTATTGTTAGATTCCGGACTTTGGCCCTTTTTTAGACAAAAACCTTTTGATATAATAGCTAACCCTGAAGATAATCCAAAAGCTATTTTTATTTCCTCATTTTCATCATCACCATTAGCAACAGACAATGACTTCGCACTATATGGTCTAGATGAACTCTTTCAGGTCGGACTTGATAAAATAACTAAACTAACAACTGGAAGAACTCATCTAAATGTTGATGGTAATACTATTCCTTCTAAAGTTTTTACAAGTGCAAAAGGAGTACAGATAAATAAAGTATCTGGACCACATCCTAGTGGAAATGTAGGTATTCAAATACACCACATAGATCCAATAAACAAGGGTGATGTAGTGTGGTATCTAAGTCCACAAGATGTGATTTCTATAGGCAGATTATTTCATGAAGGTAAAGCTGATTTTTCAAGAATTGTATCTCTTTCAGGCTCTATGGTTTTAAAACCTAGATATTACAGAATGGTTGCAGGTGCATGTATATTCCCCCTTCTAGAAAATAATGTTAATGAAGGAGAAAAAAGAATAATTTCAGGTGATGTGCTTACTGGAAAAAAAATTAGTGAAAAGGGATATCTTGGATTTTATGATACTCAAATATGTGTAATACCAGAAGGAAATTCATCAGAGTTTTTAGGTTGGCTTCTTCCTGGATTTCATAAATTTTCTATGTCAAAAACATTTTTTTCCTGGCTATTTCCTAATAAAAGATTTAACTTGAACACTAATAATAATGGTGAAGAGCGAGCATTTGTAGTAACTGGTCAATATGAAAAGGTTCTCCCAATGAATATATTTCCAATGCAACTCATCAAATCTATTATGATGGAAGATATTGAAATGATGGAGGGATTAGGCATATACGAGGTTTCATCAGAAGATTTTGCTTTGTGTGAATTCGTTTGCACTTCTAAAATGGATGTTCAAAATATAATTAGAAAGGGTTTAGATTTAATGTTAAAAGAAAATAGTTAAATGAAAGTTTTTAGAAATTTATTAGATGCAATAAAGCCAAACTTTGAAAGGGGAGGTAAACTTGAAAAATTATATCCAGCATATGATGCATTTGAAACTTTTTTATTCGTTCCTGATCATACCACAAAAAAAGGAACTCATATTAAAGATGCAATTGATTTAAAACGTACAATGTTCATGGTCATTGTTGCACTTATTCCATGTGTTTTATTTGGTATGTGGAATGTTGGTTATCAGTACTCAATCGCAAGTGGAGAAAGTATGACGTTTATAAAGCAGTTTAACTTTGGATTTTGGAAATTCTTACCATTAATAATTGTTTCCTATGCAGTTGGTTTAGCAGTAGAATTTGCTTTTGCAGTATTAAGAGGACATCAAGTGAATGAGGGCTATCTAGTTACTGGAATGTTAATCCCCTTAACCATGCCAATCGACGTGCCTTTGTGGATGTTAGCGATTTCTGTAATTTTTGCTGTAGTAATTGGTAAGGAAGTCTTCGGTGGTACTGGCATGAATATATTAAACCCTGCTTTAACAGCAAGAGCTTTTTTATTTTTTGCATATCCATCTTGGATGTCAGGTGATAAAGTATGGGTTCAGAATGCTTCAGTCGATGGATATTCTGGAGCAACAATACTTGGAGATTTAGCATCCTCAATGAATTGGCAAAGTCTTTCAGGACAATGGAGTATGAGTGATATGTTTTTTGGAACTGTTCCTGGATCTGTTGGAGAAACTTCAATGGTAGCTATTATTCTCGGTGCACTAATTTTACTTTTTACTGGAGTTGGAAGTTGGAGAATAATTCTTTCAACTTTCATAGGGGGGTATTTCATGGCATATCTGTTTAATTTGTGGGGCTATAATGAATTGATGTCAACTCCTGCACATATTCATTTAATGATCGGAAGCTTTGCGTTTGGTGCAGTATTTATGGCTACTGATCCGGTAACCGCTAGTCAAACTAACAAAGGAAAATATATATATGGATTTTTAATTGGTGTTTTTGCAATTCTAATAAGAACTTTTAATCCAGCTTACCCTGAAGGAATGATGCTTGCGATATTACTAATGAATATTTTTGCTCCACTAATTGATCATTACATAGTACTAGCTAATGTTAATAAAAGATTAAAAAGAGCAACTGTATAATGGATTTAAATAAAAACACTTATGTCTTCTTTTTTTCTACTGCAATGGTCTTGGTTGTTGCTGCATTATTATCTTTTACATCAATAAAATTAAAACCTCTTCAGCAGAAAAATATCGCTCTTGAAAACAAACAAAACATACTGAGTTCAGTTGGTATTTATGTTTCAAGAGAAGAAGCTGATTTAAATTATGAGAAATATATTACCGACTCATTTGTTTTAGACTCTGATGGGCAAAAAACCGATATTGATATTTCATCAGTTCAACTTAATAAGGAAACAAAAAAACCAAAAAAAGAACAGAATATGCCCCTATATATTTCAAATATTGATGGTAGCGAAAAATATATAATTCCATTAAGAGGAACTGGCCTTTGGGGACCAATTTGGGGATATATCTCTTTAGATAATGATATGAACACTGTATATGGAGCAGTTTTTGATCATAAAGCAGAAACTCCTGGACTAGGTGCTGAAATTAACAGAGATTTTTTTGAAATGCCATTTAATGGAAAGAAAATATTTGATCTTAAAGGAGATTTCGTTTCAATTGCTGTTGTTAAAGGTGGTGCTAAAGAAAATGACTATCATGGAGTTGATGGTATTTCTGGAGGAACCATAACCTCTGATGGCGTAACTGCAATGTTAAAAGAAAGGTTGGAGAAGTACCTTCCATATTTTGAAAACAAGATGAAAGAAAACGAAGTTAATGATATTATGAATTTTGTTGAGGAAGATATCAACTTAAATGACACGATTAACAAACTAAACTAAATGAGTCAAAAAAAAGAAGCTTTATTTTCAAAAAAGAATAAGAAATTAATTACCGATCCTCTTGATGATAACAACCCTATAACAGTACAGGTATTAGGTATTTGTTCTGCATTGGCAATAACAGTTCAGCTAAAGCCTGCAGTTGTAATGTCTTTTTCAGTTCTTTTTGTTTTATCAGTCGCCAACGTTGTTGTGTCATTATTAAGAAAGTTTATACCTTCTAGAATTAGAATTATTGTTTTTTTAGTTGTTATCGCTACTTTAGTAATTTTAGTTGATGAGGTTTTAAAGGCCTATGTTTTTGACGTAAGTAAGGAGCTTTCAGTTTTTGTTGGCTTAATAATTACTAATTGTATAATAATGGGAAGACTTGAAGCATTTGCTTTAGGTAACACTCCTTGGAAATCATTCTTAGATGGAATTGGTAACTCTTTTGGTTATGCTTGGATTCTAATTGTAGTTGCTTTTTTCAGAGAGTTGTTAGGATCAGGTACTTTTTACGGTTATCCAGTCTTAGAAAAATTAGGAATCTACAATTTTGGATATGAAAATAATGGGATGATGATACTTCCTCCCATGGCACTAGTTACTGTTGGACTAATAATTTGGGTCCAGAGAATAAGAAATAAAAAATTAATAGAACCTAAATAATATAAAAGTGCAAGAGTTAGTAAATATATTTATAAAGTCTATTTTCATTGACAATATGGTTTTTGCATATTTTCTTGGTATGTGCTCTTACTTGGGAGTATCAAAGACTGTAAGCACTTCTGTTGGAATGGGATTTGCTGTTATTTTTGTACTAGGTATCACAGTACCAATCAATTATCTTTTAGAAAATTATGTTTTAAGAGAAGGTGCACTTTCCACATTGCTCGGTGATTCTTTTAAAAATATTGATTTAAGTTTTTTATCATTCATTATGTTTATTGCTGTCATTGCTTCTATGGTTCAACTTGTTGAAATGATAATTGAAAAGTTTTCTCCAGCTCTTTATGGATCGTTGGGAATTTTCTTGCCGCTTATTGCTGTAAATTGTGCTATTCTTGGAGCTTCATTATTTATGCAAGAGAAAGATTTCTCAAACATTACTGAAGCTACAGTGTATGGTTTGGGTTCTGGAGTTGGATGGTTCTTGGCGATAGTTGCGATTGCAGCTATAAGGGAAAAGATTAGGTATTCAAATATACCGCCAGCACTTAGAGGATTGGGAATAACATATATCATAACTGGGTTGATGGGAATAGCTTTTATGAGTTTTATGGGTATTAAATTATAATTATTATGGGTGTATTAACAGTTCTTAGTAGTATTCTTGTTTTTTTAGTAGTTATTTTAAGTCTAGTTGGGATTTTAATTTTTACTAAGTCTAAGCTTGCTCCTGCAGGAAAGATAAAAATAAAAATAAATGGAGAAAAAGAAATTGAGGTAGATGGTGGTGGCACACTTTTAACCACGCTTAGCGATGTTGGAGTTTTTTTACCATCAGCTTGTGGAGGCGGCGGTACATGTATTCAATGTACTTGTCAAGTTAATAGCGGAGGAGGAAGTATTTTACCAACTGAAAAGCCTCATTTTTCTCGCAAAGAAATAGCTCAAAACTGGAGGTTAGGGTGTCAAGTTAAGGTCAAGGAAAATATGGATATTTCTGTGCCTGAGGAAGTTTTTGGAGTGAAAAAATGGGAAGCAACGGTAGTTTCTAACTATAATGTAGCTTCCTTTATAAAGGAGTTTATTGTTGAAGTTCCAGAAGATATGCCATACAAAGCTGGGGGATATATTCAAATAGATATCCCCGATTGTGAAGTTAATTATGAAGATATTGATATAACTGCTCATCCAGAAGAGCATCCAGATGATGCCAATAAATTTCAGTTAGAGTGGGATAAATTCAAATTATGGCCTTTAAAAATGGTCAATGATGATGAAGTAACAAGAGCTTATTCAATGGCTTCATACCCTGCAGAGGGTAGAAGAATCATGTTAAATGTTCGTGTAGCAACACCCCCTTGGGATCCTTCCAAGAATGATTATGCTGATGTAAATCCTGGTATAGCATCTACCTACATCTTTAGTAAAAAGCCTGGTGATAAAGTTACAATTTCAGGTCCCTATGGTGAATTTTTTATAAATGAATCTGATGCTGAAATGTTGTACATTGGAGGCGGAGCTGGAATGGCTCCAATGAGATCTCATTTGTATGAACTTTTCAAGACAATTAAAACAGGAAGAAAAGTAACTTTCTGGTATGGAGGGCGCTCAAAAAGAGAATTATTTTATTTAGAGCATTTTCTCTCTTTAGAAAGAGAATATCCTAATTTCAAATTTCATGTTGTTTTATCAGAGCCTTTGGAAGAAGACAATTGGAAAGTTAAAAAAACAATTAATGATGAGGGAGATGGTTTTTTGGGTTTTGTACATAAGGCTGTAATAGATCAATATTTAGTGCATCATGAAGCCCCGGAAGATATAGAACTATACTTCTGTGGTCCTCCACTAATGAACCAAGCTGTTTTAAAGATGGCTGAAGATTGGGGTATTCCTGATGAGAATGTCCGCTTCGATGACTTCGGAGGCTAAAATTCATGAAACTTCATATTTTCTTACTAATATCAATTATTATAACCTCTTGTGCTCATAGAGAATCTTTGTATCAAAAAAGTTATTCTGGTCAAACTCAAGGCACATTTTTCAATATCATATATTTTTGTCCTGAAAACAAAGATTTTTCTAATGCAATAGATAGCATATTTAAAGCAATTGATTTTTCTGTTTCACTATACAATCAAAAGTCAAATCTGATTTCACTAAATCAAAAAAAAAGGATTTCATATGATCCAATTATCGATACACTTACAAAGCAATCAATAAGAGTAAATAAGATGACAAATGATAATTTTTCGTGTGCACTTTATCCGGTAATTAATTATTTTGGATTTTACACTAAAAAAAGACCAATATTCATTGATACTTTCAACATTTTCAGCTTATTATATAACTCTAAAATGAGTAATATTAAAATTGATAAGGATTATATTTATTTAGATTCATCCACATCTCTTGATTTTAATGCTATAGCGCAAGGCTATACGTGTGATCTAGTAGCAGAATATTTTAGTCAAGAGGAGATTAAGAATTATATGATAGAGGTTGGTGGTGAGGTTAGAACTTCAGGAAAAAATTATACAAAAAAAAAGAAATGGAGAATCGGCGTTGAAAATCCAGATGAAACACCTACATCAAACTTTAATACAGTAATTGAACTAAGTGATATGTCATTGGCAACATCGGGAAGTTACAGAAATTATTACTTAGATAATAATATTTCGATGTCACATATCATTGATCCAAGTACAGGTTTTCCCTCAGAAACAAAAGTCATTAGCTCTACTGTATTGCATAAAAAGTGTTCACTAGCTGATGCGATAGCAACATCTTTTATGTGTATGGATATTAAGGAAATAAAAGATTTTTTGAAAACTCACCCTCATATTCAGGCCATTATTATTTATAAGGATGAATTGGATAAGATTTCTACATTTAGAACATCAGAAATAGACAAAATATCAACTAACTAAGAATTGTTACATTGTTCATCGGGCAAAGCACCACATAAACCACATGCTTCACCTTCTTTATTCAACATAGGATTATTACTTGCACAAGTACCGCTGAATTTCCCATTTTTTTTTAATAGAATTTTTACTGAAATACCAGTTACTGCAATCAGAAGAAGAACAATAGTAATAATAAATACCTCCATTTACCTAAAAACTGAAAATCTTTTTATTGGATTTCCATTTGATTTCACAAAATAGGTTCCACTTTCAAGTAAAGTAATATCAGTTTTTCTAGATTCAATTATAGCTACTTTTTTACCCATACTATCAAAAATTTCATAACCTTTAGTATTGTCAAAATCATCAATCACAATAAAGTTATTTGTTGGATTTGGATATAAATTTATAGATCTATTTATGAGGTTGGTACTTGTAGAGTTTGAAATCGCTTCGATAATTACGTTATCTATGTACAAGTTGTTTCCTCCGCCACAAATAACATTTATAGCTAACATAACGTCAGGATTACCATTATATGCACTCAAGTCAAAAGAATCAGTTCTCCAGTGTTGTAGCGATGACGTGTTGTTTGATGGATAATAGTTTGTATTTCCTCCGACTGTGAGTGGATTAAAGTTTCCTGAACTACTAAGTGTACCATATGTCGCAGTTGAACTTCCTGATATTTGATTGACAGTGTTCCAAGAGACACCACAATCTGTTGAAACAAGAATTTGAATTACATCTCCATCCCATGAATTTTTAAGAGCATGAGCTAAGTCAAACTTTATTTGATAATTTCCAACGTCAGAAAAATCAATTTTTTCCCAAATTAATTTTGCACTTTGACCGGCTGAAAAAGAATTTAGTCTAAATCTGTAGGAATTAACTGAACTACCATATCCTCCAACAGGTTGTCCTTGAGTATAGGTATCATCAATTATACCCACCCAATTGTCTTGAGGGTTTTCTAAAATTGCATTGTTTGGTGCAGGTGTTGCTAAAGCAAATCCTTCAAAACCTTCAGAATGATTGTTGGCAAAAGCAGTAGGTGATAGGGTATTAAATGAACCAATTGAGGCAACGTTGTTGCTAGGAACATTATCAATGTATGTCGTATTAGCTACAGTAGAAACTGCATATGAGATATTATTTGTTCCAGAGGGGACAGTTATTGAATTAAAGCTTATTGTTGTTGAGTTACCTGGCTGTAAAGAACTGTAAACATTTTGTGTTACAGGGGCACTATTGTTTAGTGTATAACTCACTTCAAAAGTGTCAACAGGAACAGTAGTATTATTTGTTACTGTTATTTCAGGAGTTAGATTATTATCACAATAAGAAGAAGGTACATTCATGCTTGAGCTTGCTCCTAAATCAACAAGATTTATACCCGGTGGAACAATTAAATTCATAGACGACATATTTCCTGTGATTACATTTTGTTGTGTTTCAGTTAAAAATACTGCAACTTCAAGGTTAAATAAATCAAATGCTACTCCGTTTAAATCGTTAGGTATGGTGTATGTGTATGTATCTGTGAAGAATGAACCACTGCTAGTATTTGTTATGTCATCTCCCCATTGTCCAGTGAGCATATGTCTTAGCATATGTTGATGATTATAATTCCCATTTGGAAGTATCGCAGTGGGGTTATTTGATGCTCCAGTTTGAGGTCCTTCAATATTATTTTGCATCAGAGCTACATTAATTTTATTTGTATTTACAGGACTTGAACCAGTGTAATATGCCTCAACAGTTACAGATAATTGTCTTGTGCTTATATCCAGATTGGCCTGAGCAGCAACATTTACATAAGAAGGTTCATTTAGTATTTGAGATGAAGCAGACTGCCAATTACCCCTACTCATTGCAGTACCACCATTCTGACCAAGTGCAGCAAAAACACGTCTATTTACTGTACCAGCGGGATAACCGCTTAAGTTTGATTGACCAGCAATTGCACTTCCAAAAATGGTGTTAAAATCAGTTCCTGGACCTTGCGGAGTTGCATAACTTCCAGTATGTATATTAATTAACACTACATCTGTTGGATTATTATTGTAAATATCATTTGCTATTCTGTGTCCATCAGGACAGAAAGTACAGGAAATTCCAGTAAACTCCTCTAAAACAACATTTTTATTTTCTGGAGTTGTACTTACAAATGTTTGGGAATTAGATGCAATAGTTGCAAAAATTAGTGAAAGAGTAAATATTTTTTTCATAGCATTATTGTATTCTACCAAATGTACAAATAATATGATAAATTTGTTCAAAAAACATGTCTGATCATAAAATAAATAAACTCATCAAGATTATGGATGAATTGAGAGAGAAATGTCCATGGGACAAAAAACAAACAATTCAATCTTTGAGACATTTGACTATTGAGGAAGTTTATGAGTTATCTGAATCTATACAAAAACAAAATTATGATGAAATTAAAAAAGAACTTGGTGATTTACTTTTACATATAGTTTTTTACAGTAAAATTGCTTCAGAAAATAATAAGTTTAATCTTGATGATGTTATTTTAGATATTTGTAAAAAACTTGTTGACAGGCACCCACACATATATAGTGATATTAGTGTAAGTTCTGAGGATGATGTTAAGTCTAATTGGGAGAAAATTAAACTAAAAGAAGGAGGAAAGTCAATTCTCTCGGGTGTACCCAAATCACTTCCAACATTAATTAAAAGTTACAGGATTCAAGAAAAAGTTAGTGGAATAGGATTTGATTGGAAACTAGAAAAGGATGTAATATCAAAAATTAAAGAGGAAATTAATGAGCTTGAAGTTGAAATTAACAACGACACAAACAATATCGAAGAAGAGTTTGGAGATTTACTGTTTTCTTTGGTCAATTATTCAAGATACTTAAAAATAAATCCAGATGATGCTTTAAACAAAACCAATCAAAAATTTATAAATAGATTTAAAAAAATGGAAAATATTATTTTAAATGATTCAAAAAAAATTGAGAATTTAGATTTTAATGATTTAAATAAATATTGGTTGGTTGCAAAAAAATCTTCTTAAAAATAAGTAGATGTATAGGTTTTGCATAAACTTTTTATGCAAAAAGTATAATTAATTATACAATATGTTATGCAAAAGTATTATATTAGCCGCGTTTAATCAAAAAATTATAATATGTTATTACTAGACGCAGTAAGACTAAGTCCAACAGATTATGTTGCATTTACGTTCTTTATTGGCTTTATGGCCATGTTTGCAGCTACTGTATTTTTCTTTGCAGAAATGAGATCAGTTGATAAAAAGTGGAGAATGTCTCTTCTTGTATCAGCTCTTATTACAGGTATTGCTGCTGTTCACTATTATTACATGAGAGATTACTATCTTGCATTTGGTGAAAACCCAACATTCTACAGATATGTTGACTGGATTTTAACAGTACCTCTAATGTGTGTTGAATTTTATTTATTAACAAGAATGGCTGGAGCTACGAAAAGTTTAATGTGGAAGCTAATTATTGCATCAACGTGGATGCTAATAGCGGGTTACATTGGTGAGTCATTCAATCCAGAAGGTGGAAGTACTTCTCACTCTGTTACCTGGGGTGTTATTTCAACTTTAGGTTATTTATACGTTCTTTATACTGCTTGGTATGGAGAAGTTGCTCAGCTTGCTGAGAAGAGTAATGACGAAGTTGTTAAGAGAGGTGTTAGAACGTTAGCTTGGTTTGTATTAGTTGGATGGGCGATCTATCCAATAGGATACATGTGTATGCCAGGTGGATGGTTAAGTGGAGTTATGAATCCTTCGGATGTTGACCTATGGTACAACATTGCTGATGTAATTAATAAAGTAGGATTTGGACTTGTAGTATACAATATTGCAGTAACTTCAAAATCTGAATAATTGTCCATAATATCAGTATATAAAAGCAGGTTAGAAATAACCTGCTTTTTTTTTAGGCAATGAATAAGTTTACATTTGTATTAATTGTAGTGGTATATTTTTTATCACTAATTTACCAATCCTTTGGTCATCTTTCAGTTGATAATCAATTGGTTTTTTGTATTGCTCTAGTATCTTTATTTGGTATTCCACATGGCTCTATAGATCATGTATTATATGTTAGTAAGATGAAATCAAGTAAATTGTTTTTCTATTCTTTTTATTTTGGATTGATTTTTTTATATGTTTTACTTTGGCTTTATTTTCCTATTATCTCATTTATTTTTTTTCTACTTCTTTCAGCTTATCATTTTGGGGAATCTCAATTTCATTTTGTATCCTTTGATTTGTATTTTTTAAAAAATATTTTCTATTTCGTTTATGGTATATTCGTAATATCTACTTTAATTTATTTTAATATTTCAGAGCTTAAGACACTAAGTCAATTTAACCAGGACACAATTATTTTAGACAAAATATTTGATGAAAATATAATTTCATATGTATACTATGTATCACTTGTTGTAATTATTATATTCAAATTATCACTAGTGTACTTTAAAAAATTTTCAATCAGTGAATTATTTAATGAAATATTTACCTTGCTTTTAATTAATATTATTTCATTTATTTTTCCATTTGTTATTTCCTTTACTCTTTATTTTGTTTTGCTTCATTCAATTCCTGTAATGTTTCAGGAATTTAAGTTTTTAAAAGAGGGAAATTTGAATTTTAACTATAGAAACTTCATTTTGTTATTATTACCATACACTCTTGTAAGTTTGTTTTTTACATTCATAATCTTTTATTGTTCCTACATTCAATTAATTGGTATTTCTATTCCTTATTTATCAATGATTATTATTTCTGTTATTACATTACCACATGCTGTGGTAATGAATCTTTTTTATAACAAATAATCTATATATATTTGTATAGTTCTCTTCAAAAAAAACTATGCAAAAAGAAGTGTTTTTTTCAATCAATAAGATAAATTATGTGCCAGAGAATATTCTGGGTGTTTATTTCTTGTATAATAATAACAATGAAATTTTATACATAGGCAAAAGTGTAAATGTCAAAAAGAGAGTTAAGCAACATTTATCCTCTGGAAGAATATATATGAGATTACAAATTCAAAAAATAGGATATATTAAAATGCATTCTGAATTTGAGAGTTTGATGTTTGAATCTCAACTTGTAAAAAAGTTTAGACCCATATATAATAGACGTTTGAGGAAATTAAAGAATCCAATTTATTTATCTTATAGTTGCTCCAAAAATTCATATAGTCAATTCAATTTCTTACAAAATAATGATAACTCAAATTCAATTTCATTTACCTCAAAACACAAAGCAAAAAAATTTTTGCAAAGAATTGGAGTAGAATTTAACCTATGTGATGTTATTAATGGTATTGAAAAATCAAATAGCTGTTGTTTTAATTACCATCTTAAAAAATGTAAAGGTGCATGCGTTAATTTAGAGAAAATCATGACTTATAATGATAGATTTAATAGTTGCATAAAAAAGTATTTCTACACTGGCAAGAGAAACTACGTTATTTCTTTTAATGATTCGTTAAAAAACAAATCATACGCTGTAGTAAATGATTCTCAAGTGAAAGAGTTTGGAGTTAGTAATATCAAAAGCTACTCTGTTGAATATCCCTCAAGAGATGAAATTAGGATAATTAACTTGTTTAAAGGAAAATACAAATTTAGAATTGCTGATGTTTGAAACTAATTATAATTCGGTCTTAGAAAAAATTGAAAAATTTGAAATCCATGATTATGCAAAAACAAGAAATTTTCATAATGGGCATGTTTCAATGTTATCACCTTATCTATCAAGAGGGTTAATAACAGTTTCTTTTTTAATTGACTTTTTTTCTAACAAGGGGTTAAGATACAACCAAATTTATAAATTTCTTCAGGAGCTAGCTTGGAGAGAATACTTCCAAACTAATTGGTTTTTAAAAAAAGAGGATATAAATCTTGATAAAAATCAAGTTTCCAATAATTATAATGAAATACCTTTAGCAATTGTCAATCACTCAACCGGAATAAATGCTGTTGACCAAGCTATTAAGAATCTTTACAAATTTGGATATATGCATAATCATATGAGAATGTACATTTCATCAATAGTATGTAATATTTCTGGATGTCACTGGTTAAATGCATCAAAATGGATGTATTACCATTTGTTTGATTCTGATTGGGGTAGTAATTCTCAGAACTGGCAGTGGATTAGTGGAACCTCGAGATCTAAAAAATATTTTGCAAATCAAGAGAATATAAATAAATATTTTGGCACATCTCAAAGAAACACATTTTTAGACATTAGCTATGATTATATCACTGAAGTTGAAGAGCCAAACCAATTAAAAGAAAAATCTGAAATTGAATTAAATACAAACTTAGACCACATAAATTCTGATTCATTTTCTTTAAATCAAAATCTAGATACAGTGATTTATAATTTTTATAATCTAGATGTAAATTGGAGACAAGAAAAAGATTATAATCGGATATTGTTAATTGATACTGATTTTTTTTCAAAATATCCGATATCTAATAAATCTTTAAAATTTTTTATAAATCTCTCAAAAAACATTAATGGATTAAAAATCTTTGTTGGTACATTTGAAGAGATGATATTTAAGCATAAACCAAATAGAGTATTTTACAAAGAGCATCCAACTAATCTGGAATATGCTGGAACTGAGGACAAAAGAGAATCATACTTTTCTCAAGATAATCTTTATCCATCATTTTTTAAGTTTTGGAACGTCAACCAAAAAAATATTAAAAAATTATTTAGTGAAAGTTGAGTTCGATAATATAAGAAGTATAGAAAAAATTAAAAGGTTAAATCTAATTAACTCAGTAGTTGGTGTTAAGCCTGTTGTCTTAGTTGGAACCACTGGACAGACTCAAATTAATAATCTTGCAATATTTAGTTCATTAGTTCATATGGGCAGTAATCCACCACTTTTAGCACTAAACTTTAGACCAGTAAATAATACTAAAAGACATACTTATGAAAACATTATTCAAAATAAATTCTTTTCTATAAATCACATTAATGAGGATATGATTGACAAAGCTCACTTAACATCTTTGAAGTTTCCAAAAGAGATATCAGAGTTTGAGAATTGCAACATTGAAATGGAAAATTTGAGTGGAGTCCCTTTTGTAAAGCACAGCCCTTTAAAAATGTTAATGAAGTTTAAAGAAGAAATAATTGTTAAAAGTAATAATTGTAGAATCGTTATTTCTGAAATAAAAAAAATAATAATCAATGACGCTTATTTAGACGATAATTTTGAGATCGATTATAATAAGTGCAAATCTGTTTCTGTTGGAAGTCTAAATACTTATTACTCTACGCAAAAGATAAAAAGTGTTCCATATATGAATTATGAACAGTTTATAAAAAATGAAAAATAAAGAATCTAAGATTTGCATTATATGTAAAAGGCCTTTTACTTGGCGAAAAAAGTGGGAAAGAGATTGGTTAAATGTAAAATATTGTAGTAAAAAATGTAGAATGAATAAAAAATTTATAACATGATAAAATTATCAAACTATGTTGGTAAAACACCTTTAATACCCTTATCAATTGGTAAATATACAGTGTGGGGTAAAGCAGAACTTATGAACCCTGGAGGGAGTGTCAAAGATAGAATGGCAAGCTTCATATTAAATGAT
>CACAMX010000002.1 GCA_902533655.1 uncultured Bacteroidota bacterium | reverse complement strand
AGTGAAATATCAATTAAAGAATTAGCAAAAAAAATTCAAAAGATTGTAGGTCACAAGGGTGAAGTTGTTTGGGATGAATCAAAACCTGATGGGGCTCCAAGAAAAATTATGGATATTTCTAAATTAAAAAATATAGGCTGGACCCACTCAACTGAATTAAATATTGGAATTGAAAAGACCTACAAATGGTTTGTAAATAATATTAAAACTTTTAAAGAGGTAAGGTTTTGAAAGTAGCATTAATAACAGGAGTAACAGGCCAAGACGGTTCATATTTGGCTGAGTTTTTATTAAATAAAGGATATGAAGTTCATGGTATTAAAAGAAGAGCTTCATCACTAAACACCCAAAGAATTGACCATATATATCAGGATCCACATGAAACTAATCAAAAGTTTAAATTACACTATGGTGATTTATCTGACTCTTTAAATGTTACCAAAATTATTCAATCCTGTCAACCTGACGAGATTTATAATTTAGCAGCGATGTCTCATGTTAGAGTTTCTTTTGATGTTCCTGAATATGTTGGTCAAGTTGATGCGATTGGTACTCTTAGAATTTTAGAAGCAGTTCGCCTACTAGGTCTTGAAAAGAAAACAAGAATTTACCAAGCCTCTAGCTCTGAGCTTTACGGCGGTATTTGTGAAAATAAAAATAAAGATGGTTTTTATGATGAAAATTCTACTTTTTATCCTAGATCACCATACGGCGTAGCTAAACTTTATGCTTTTTGGATTACAAAAAACTATAGAGAAGCATATAACATGTTTTCTTGTAATGGAATATTGTTTAATCACGAATCACCTAGAAGAGGTGAAACTTTTGTGACTCGAAAAATAACTAGAGCTGTTGCTAAAATAGCTTTAGGTCAAAAAGATAAATTTTATCTGGGCAATTTAGAGGCAAAACGCGATTGGGGACATGCAAAAGACTATGTAAGAATGATGTGGATGATTCTTCAAGCAGATGAAGCCGAGGATTGGATAATAGCTACTGGAGAGACTACAACAGTTAGAGACTTTGTGAAATTAGCATTTAATGAAGTGGGTGTTAAATTAGATTTTAGAGGTAAAGGTGTAAATGAAAAAGCCTATGTAAAATCTTGTAATAAAGATAATTATCAAATTGAAATTGGTAAAGAAATTCTATCAGTTGACCCACAATATTTCAGACCTACAGAGGTTGACTCTCTAGTTGGCAACCCATCTAAGGCTAAGAATAAGCTGGGATGGGCTCCTAAATATAATTTATCTTCTCTAGTGAAAGAAATGATGGAGGCTGACCTAAAGTTGTTTTCTAATAAAAAAGGAGGCTTCACTAGCAATTAATTCTAATCTGGAATAATCTTTTTTTTTAAATCAAAGCGTAATAAACAGTAAGTAGACTTATTTTTGAAGTGTTTAACTTTTACCAATTGAGTAAACTTCAAAACCGATTGCTTCAATTTTCTTTTTATCTAAAATATTTCTGCCATCAAATAATTTAGCTGGTTTTATTGAGTTATCAAATATCTCTTCCCAATTATATGTCTTGAATTCATCCCATTCTGTTAGAACAGCAATTGCATGAGATTTAAAGCATGCAGGTAATGGAGTGTTGTGGTAAAATAAACTTTCACGATTTTTAACAGTGGTTCTAGTTCCTAAATCATTGAGGTCAGAAAGCATCCTAGAGTATGTGACCTTAGGGTCATAAACATGTATTTCGGCACCATTTTCAATTAAATAATCTGCAATATATATAGCTGCAGATTCTCTTGAATCATTTGTGTTTTTCTTAAAAGCCCATCCTAATAGAGATATCTTTTTTCCCGAGACAGTATTAAATAAAGATTTCATAATGTTTTTTGCAAATCTAATTTTCTGGTAGTTATTTATCTTTATGACTTGGTGCCAATATTCAGCAACTTCGTTCAGTCCAAGTGACTTGGCAATGTAAACAAGATTTAAAATATCTTTTTGAAAACAACTTCCGCCAAATCCTACTGATGACTTTAAGAACTTACTACCTATTCTTGAATCCATTCCGATAGCTTTAGAAACTTCTTCAACATCAGCTTCAGTAACCTCACATAATGCGGAAATGCTATTTATCGAGCTTATTCTTTGAGCTAAGAATGCATTTGCGACTAACTTAGATAGCTCCGATGACCAAACGTTTGTAGTGTATATTTTTTCTCTAGGAATCCAATTTTCATAGATTTCAACTAATTTGTTAATTGCTAACATCCCTGACTCTGTTTGATCACCACCAATCAACACCCTATCAGATTTAAACAAATCATTAATGGCTGTGCCTTCTGCCAAAAACTCAGGGTTGGAAAGCACTTCAAAATTAACACCATTTCCAGTTTTATCTAATATTGTTTTAACTGCTTCTGCAGTTCTTACTGGTAATGTAGATTTTTCAACTACAATTTTATCGCTTGTTGAAATTTCCGCAATCTTTCTAGCACATATTTCAACATATTTTAAATCGGCTGCTTGACCTTTACCTTCACCATATGTTTTTGTTGGGGTGTTTACTGCAATAAAAATCATCTCTGAGTTTTTTATTGCGCTATCAATGTCCACATCAAAAAATAAATTTTTTCCTCGAGTTTGTGATACAATATCGGCTAGACCTGGCTCATACACTGGTAATTTTTCTAAGTTTGAATCATTCCAAGAATCAATTCTTTCTTTATTTATATCTACAACAGTTATCTTTATATGTGGGCACTTCAGAGCAATAACCGCCATTGTTGGGCCTCCAACATATCCAGCTCCAATGCAACAAATATTTTTTATTTTCATAAAGAAATTTAATACAAAAATAGCAATAATTGAATTATGTAAATATAAATTATCAGTCTGAAACTTTAATTTATAAAATGAAACTATCAAAACAAGTATAAAAATTTGAGACTTAACTTATAAAAATCCAATTCAAATATTTTTCAATTGACTGATTATATTGGAAAGGGGGGTCATAAAATTAATTTTCACTATCTAAAATAAAAATCCCCACTAATGAAGTGAACTTAAAAGTGGACCTAAGCGTCCTTATTTCGAACTTTTTCCTCAAAATAATTAGTTAGTTTTACAATCATTAGTATTTCTAATAATAAAAATGAAAAAAAATCTTCTAAGTCTTCTTTTTGTTTTATTGACCTCAAGTTTGGCCTTAGCGCAACCTTATGAAGGGAAGTATAAAAATAAAAAAGAGTCCAATAATAAACAACTTCTAAATATTAATAACATAAATTTTGGACTTGGTTATGGTATTATAGCTATTAATGCAAACACAACCTTTCAAAGACTCAAAGCACATAAAAAAATATATTCTACTTGGTCTGTGGGGTTAAACTATTTAAATATTACTTTTTTTTCAGATGATCATGTTTTTATTCCTTCTTTGAGGTTTGGGATAATTACAGGAATTGATAAAAAGCATCATTTTGAAATTAATGCAGGGCCACATCTTTTAGTTGGAGTGTATAATGACGGATTTGATTTAGCAACGTCAGAGTTTGATTTCGGATTTAATATTGGGTACCGTAAGCAAAAGCCTCAAGATTCTAAAATCTTTAAGGCAGGAGTTGGATATCCTGACCTTTTATATGTTGCTTTAGGCTTTTCTTTTTAAGAAATAAAATTTTTCTAGAACAAATAAAGCGGAACGCTATCTCAAAATGAGATGGATTCCGCTTTGGTGGCCTAGAGAGGATTCGAACCCCTAGCCCTCAGAGTCGAAATCTGACATTCTATCCAGTTGAACTACTAGGCCAGAAAGCAAATTTAAATCAATAAATCAAATTTGTTAATAATCTTCGTTTATATCTTAAATTTGTCCTATGTTAAGATTTTTTGTTGTTTTTGTTTTTTTTGTCAATAATCCTGTTTTTTCAAATGAAATTGGATTATGGAAAGATTACTTCAGCTACAAGAAAGTAGAAAAAGTTTTTCATCAAGATTCTCAAATATACTGTGTAACTGACAATGGTTTATTTAGCTATAATTATAAAACTAAAGAGGTCTTTCTTTTCAATAAATTAAATTACTCTAGTGATTTTGGAATAAATAATTTAGCTTTTGTATCAAATTCACTAATTTTTTCATACAAAAACTCCAATATTGACGTAGTTTTTGAGCACACAACAACTAACATCCCTGACATAAAAAATTTAGATATTTCGGGGAAAAAAATTAATAACTTGACAATTGTTGATAATGATTTATACGTTTCAGCATCCTATGGGATATCAAAAATAAATTTATTCAAAAATGAAATTAGTGATACTTATTACATATACAAAAATGGACAAGCACTACAAATAAATGACTTTAAAAAAATAGGTTATTCTTACGTTGTGGCTACGAACAAGGGGGTTTATAAAGCTTATGAAAATTCATTGTTGAATGACCCTAATAATTGGGTCCAAATAGACTCTAACGCTAATGTAACAAAGATAATAAATGGATCAAAATTAGTTTTTTTGTATAATAACGGTTCATATAAAAATTACAAAATTTCAGATGATTTATCTAATATTGGCTCAGAAGTAATTGAAACAAATAAACTAAATGATATTACATTCTGCAATAATAAGTTTGTACTTACGTATGATAATCAAGTCGTCATAAGCAACAACGTTACAGATACTCTACACACTTATTACGAAGATTCTCAATTCACTAAATTTAAAAGCGCTTGCCTTGATGATGAAGATAATATTTGGATTGCTGATAGTATAAATGGACTAATCAAAATTTCCGATAATAACATAAAATCTACTATTCTTATCAGTGGTCCGTCCTCTAACAGTGTTTTTGATTTAAATTTTTCTAATTCTAAATTATATGTGTCTCATGGTGGGCACTCTAACTTCAGTGTTAATAATTTGAATTATCAGGGAGTGTCCATACTAGAGAATAATTCATGGAAAAAATATTCCTCACAATTTCTAGCAAATAGCAGAGATATTGTTTCAAGCACCACTATTGGTAATTATGAGTATTTTTCTTCTTGGTATGATGGAATAACAGAAATATTAAATGGAAATCTTTCAAATAAGTTTGGATACAATAACACTAACGGAATGCTTGATACAACATACTACTCAAATAATAGAATCCAAATTTCAGACTTAAAATTTGATAGTTATGGAAATTTGTGGGGGTTAAATTCACAAGTTCAAAATCCTTTATTTGTTAAAACACCTCAAAATGAATGGTATTCATATACATTAAATTTAGCTGTCGAAGGATTATATTTTGACGAAATTTTGATAGATAACACAAATCAAAAGTGGGGCATAATTGCAAAGGGAAGTGGGAAAGGGTTGTTTGTTTATGATGATAAAAATACAATAGATAACCTGTACGACGACCAATATAAGCTAATTACAACCAATATAGGTCAGGGAGCACTTCCTAATAACAATGTGAATTGTATAACAAAAGACAGAAATGGAGAAATTTGGGTTGGCACTTATGAAGGTGTTTGTGTTTTTAATAATCCCTCACTAGTTTTTAGTGGTTATAATTTTGATGCACAACAAATATTAATTACCGAGGGTAATTATGGTCAATATCTACTAAATACTGAGTCGGTAAAATGTATAGCTGTTGATGGGGGTAATAGAAAATGGATTGGAACACTTGGAGCTGGTTTATATTTGTTATCTGCTGATGGGGTACAAGAAATTCAACATTTTACAAGTGAAAACTCTCCACTTCCTTCAAACAACATAATTGACATTGCTATAAATTCAAAAAACGGTGAGGTCTTTATTGGCACAGACAAAGGTCTGATGTCATATACAAGCGATGCAACTGCAGGAGAAAACTCTCAAAACAGTTTAAAAATTTTCCCAAACCCTGTTAGAGAAGATTACACCGGTTTGATTACAATCGATAAACTTTACACTGATGCCAATATTAAAATTACAGACATGAACTTCAATTTGATTTTTGAAGGCTATGCCAATGGAGGCAGAGCAACCTGGAATGGAAAAAATATTGAAGGAAACAAAGTTCCCACTGGAGTATATTTGATTTTTACTTCTGACAATTTGGGTGTTGAAAAGATTTCTGGAAAAATATTAATTGTTAAGTAGATGTCTTACAGCTGTAAAGCAATCTCATTGGGATATAAAAAAATCAATTCAAGTACAGTAATCTGCAGTCTTATTACTGAAAAATTCGGTCTGGTATCTTATTTAATTAGAGGATTTCAATCAAAAAAAAGTAAAACTAAAATCAACACTCTGGAACCCATGGGGTTGATTCAAATTAAATCAGCTCAATCTAAAAACAAAAATTTACAAAGGTTAGACGAAATACGGCTTTTAGTTCCACCAACAAACTTTATCTCAGCCAAACTTTTGAAGCTGTTTTATGCAGAGTTTCTTAAAAAAGTTATTAGTGAATCAAATGAAGACATTAGCTTGTTTAACTTCTTATGGAAAATGACTTTTGACTTAAATAGTGACAATAGAATCGATAAGTCAGATCATTTATTGTTTATAATTAGATTGACCTATTATTTAGGCTTTTACCCAAATGTTATGAATATAAAAAATCTTTATTTTAATTTAGAAAATGGTGATTTTGAAAATATTAAGTCTGAAAACACAATTACAAAACAAGAGTCAAATATTTTAAAATCAATTCTTAATGAAAAGTGTGATGATTTTAATAAGAATGACAGAGAAATAGGTCTTGATATTTTACTTAAATACTATAACTATCATAATCATGAAATTAAAAATTTAAAATCAAAAAAAATAATTGAATCATTAAATGAGTAAAATAAAATTAATTTTAGTTTTTTTTCTTTTAGCTAACTCAAATAATGTTTTAAGTCAAGTTATATTAAACAATTATAAGCTGGATTCAATAACGATAATCTCTCCAAAATATGAATTTCAAAGTAAAGAATTTCAAAAAATAAAAAAAAAGGAATTGGAAAATGCTCCAATAAAGAGTATTGATAATGTTCTAGTATCCAAGCTAAATGTGAATATACAAAAAAGTCAATCCGGCTCTGGGAGCCCTAATGTTAGAGGTATGGAAGCTAGTAGGCTACAGTTAATATTTAACGGAATTTCTTTAAATAATTGTATTACAAGAAGTGGACACTCTCAGAACTTAAGATATATAGATTATTTTAACATCAATGATGTCTATACATTGTCCTCTAATAGTGTAAGCTTTGGATCTGGAATTATGAATTCTGCTATATATATGAACAGTGGTCCAATAAGAAAAAGTGATTCTCTTAATTCAAGTTTTTTTCAAGAATTTTCTTCAGCACTTAATAGTTCAAAAGTCAATCTTAATTCTGTTTATAGAGTTGGTAAAGTCAATGCCTTTACATCTATATCAATTAACGATTACGATCTTATAAAAGCGGGTAAAAATAGAGCACACGGATATGATGATTGGGGTGACTTACCTCACATGTTTGAAAACGAAAGACAAAAATATACTCAAAATCATTCTTTTTATTTAACACAAAGAATTAGTAAAAATATCTTTGATTTTTCTATTGCGAATATAGACTTGTATAACTCTAATTTTAGTAAGCTTAATAGAATCGATAAATTAAATGACTTAAAGTACGGAGTGCCAAAATTCGAAAAGTGGTATTATGGGCCTCAAAACTATTTTTTATCTAAACTATCTGTATTAAACTACAAAAATTATATTTTAAGTGACAAGTTTCAAATAACAGCTGCTTATCAAAAACTAAACGAATCTCGTCACAAAAAAAAATATACAGATAACTTTCAGAGTAACAGGTATGAAGATTTAGATGTTATTGATTCAAAAATGGATTTTAAAAAGAATTTTACAAAAGGCACCCTAAACTACGGCATCAGTAATAGAGTGGAAATTTTAAATTCAAAAGCTAACCTCACAGATAGTATTTGCAATACTTTTTATAATTCTACAAGGTACCCCGATGGCGGTAGTTATGTGGTTGATAACAATATATATGCCCAAATCCAATATAAGGTAACCAGTTTATTTTCCTTGACTCTTGGTGGTGGACTAAACGATTATTTTATTATCTCTAAGTTTAATGATACCAGCATAATTAATCTTGGTTATAAAAAATTAGAACTCAACAACTTATCAATTATAAGAAACTTTTCACTAAACTACGCCAAATCCAACTTTGTAATAAACCTTAAGTTATTTGATGGATTTAGAAACCCAAATGTTGATGACATGACTAAAATTTTCTCAAAAGATGACAAAAATGTTCTTGTCCCAAATAACAATTTAAGTGCGGAGAAAGTAAGAAATTATGAAATTGCAACAACTTACATAACAAATAAATTTGAGGTTTCATTTAATAGTTATTTGAGCTTGATAAATAATGCTATTTCAAGAGAATTTTCTCAAATTAATAATCAAGACTCAATATTATACGATGGTGAAATTATGAGAGTTCAAATGAATAAGAATATTGATAACATTACAATTTATGGATTTGAAATTTTCATGAAAAGTCTGTTTGCTAATAACTGCACAATAGATAACAAGATAATATATACAGCTGGAAAAAAATCTAATAATGAACCATTAGCGCATATTGCCCCAGTTCAAATAAAGAACAACTTTAAAAAGAAAATTGGTAATTCTTATATTGTGCTGTCACACTCATATAATGGAAAGAAAGATAGTGAAGATTTTGACTTAAGTGGAATTGATAATTTAGATGAAGCTACAATTGACGGAATTCCCTCCGTTAACTTTTTTGATATTTCATATTTTAATCAGATAAACAAAAATATAATCATTAATTTTTCCATAAAAAATATATTTGATATACACCATAAATTTTTCTCCTCAGCAATTGTTAGCAATGGAAGAAATTATGTCATATCTTTGCAAAAAAAGTTTTAACATGTTAAGGTATTTATTGCTTTCAACATCTCTGTTTTTTACACAAAGTTTATATGCTCAGATTTGGGAAGATAATCTAAGAAAAACTAATGCTTCTCCATCAACTGAAGATAAAATAAATGCTTTCAATAAATACAGAGAAAACATACCTTATGAAAAAGGAAATGGATATAAGCCTTATGCTAGAGAGCTAGATTTTGTTGAGAAAAGAGTTTCAAATGATAGAACATTTCCTCATTTAGCTCTTTACAATGAGTGGCTGAAAGAAAAAGGCAAAACTGAGCAATCAAGCAGCTCAAATTGGAAACCACTTGGCCCAACAAACGTCCCAATAATTTTGTCCAACGGGAAAAATCGCGGTGTTGGTAGAATTAATGCCATTGCTTTTGACCCATATGATCAAAATATTATTTACGTGGGTTCTCCAGGCGGTGGATTTTGGAAATCAATTGACGGAGGAGTTAATTGGGTGACAACAAGCGATGACTTGCCAGTTCTCGGGGTCTCCTCAATTGCTGTTGACCCAAACAATACAGATATAATTTATATAGCAACTGGTGATGCAAATGCTTCAGACACGTACAGTATAGGAGTTTTGAAATCTATCGACCAAGGAGATACATGGAGCACCACAGGCCTTAGTTATAATGTTGGTGCTAATAAGAGAGTCAACAAAATATTGATCAACCCCAATAACTCAGATAGTGTTTTTGCTGCAACAAACACAAACATAATGTTAAGCGTTGATGGTGGTATAAGCTGGAGTAATTGTGCTCCTTTGGGTAGATGGAGGGATATAGAGTTTATGCCTGGCAATCCCAATATTGTATACGCAGCTAAACAATCAAGTGGTGGTTCAAACGTGTACAGATCCTTGGACGGTGGCGGCAACTGGTCTATCGTTAATAATGGCGTTGCATCCTCAGGAAAATATAGGCCACTCATTGCTGTTACACCGATTAATCCTAACGTAATTTATGCACTTTACTCAGCTTCTGATTATAGTTTTCATGGAATTTATAAATCGATTGATGGGGGAAATAATTGGAGTCTGCAATCTAATTCACCTAATATACTTGGAAGAGATACTGACGGTACAGGAACAGGGGGTCAATCTTGGTATAATCTTAGTTTAGGTGTTTCAAATAATGATGAAAATCATTTATTTGTTGGTGGAATAAACTTATGGGAAAGTAATGATGGAGGTGTAAATTGGACTATTGAAGCGTCGAGCGGAAATGGTAACTATGCGTATATGCATGTTGATCAGCATTGTCTAGAATTTCATCCAATAACTAATGTGCCTTATGCTGGAAATGATGGTGGTTTGTACAAGTATTTAGATAATTTAAATAATTGGATAGATATTAGCGATGGACTAGAAATATCACAATTTTATAAGCTAGGACTTTCTGAATCAAATGCAAGTAGATTAATAGCAGGCGCGCAGGATAATGGAACTGAGATGCTAACAAATGGGGTGTGGGATGCAGTTAGAGGTGCAGACGGAATGGAATGTGCTATTGACCCTTATGATGAAGATTTGTTATATTCTTCATCTCAATATGGAGGATTAAGAAAATCATTTAATGGGGGAAATAATTGGGACAATATTAAACCAGTTTCGTATGATGGCGCATGGGTTACTCCTTACAAAATACATCCAAATAATAATAATATGATTGTTGCTGGATATGATGAAGTATACCTATCTCTAACTTCTGGTGCAGTTTGGGACTCTATCTCATACAATGTTAGCGGAGGACAATCGGTTAGAACAATAGCTCTAGCTCCCTCAAACGAAGATTATATTTACGCTGCAACCTATTCTAGATTAATGAAGACAACCAATAGAGGTCAATCTTGGACCAGCATAAAACCAGGGCTACCTAATTATAACATTTCAGATGTTACGGTAAGCGATAACGACCCCGATAGGCTTTGGGTCACTTTATCGGAATATAATGCCTCTAATAAAGTTTTTGAGTCTAGCAATGGAGGTGCATCTTGGACAAACATAACAGGTACTAATCTTCCTAACCTTCCTGTTAACTGTATCGTTTATCAAGCCAATGCAAACGAAGACCTCTATATTGGCACAGATATTGGTGTATTTCATAAAGATAACACTATGAGCGATTGGGTGCCATATAAAAACGGACTCCCCAACGTTGTTGTCAATGAACTTGAAATACATTATCCCACCAACAGAATTAGAGCTGCAACTTTTGGTAGAGGTATTTGGGATAGCCCCTTAAATTCAAGCTCTACGTATACAAACTCTGAAATAGTTAATAATTTAAATATTTACCCAAATCCAGCCAGTAATCAATTGTACGTTAAATTAAAATCAAGTGATGTAGTTCATTTTGAAATTAGAAGTATTTCTGGAAAAATTATAAAAGAGGGCAATCTTGTTTCTAGTAACTATATAGATGTAAGCAAAATAAACTCAGGTACTTATATTATTAAAATTAGAGTTGGTTACGCATTATATCGTCAAAAAATCAGCATTACTCAAAACTCAAGATAGCTTCCATTTTTTTTATGTAGCCACGCTTATCCGCATTTGGTGCAAAAATAATACCAAAAGTTATAATCTCTAACTCATCGTAGTTTCTGATGATAATCGGTCCACCCATAAATCCTTTATTAAGCTTCCATAAACCTCTATGAAAACCTTTGTAAAGAATTGGTTCGTACATATTCTCAATCTTGACATGAGAGCCTAATTTACTCCCTTTTAATAATCTTTTAGATAATGAGTCTGTTAACATATACAATTGATTTTTTGAAAGGACGGGGTTTTCAGGTTTAAAGAATACTATGTGTTGTATGAGTTCATTGTTTGACTTATTATCTGTGACAATTGTAACTTTATCGCTATCATATGCTTTTATAAAATTATTGGTAACAAAAAATTGCTTACCATACTTTAAACTCAAAAGTTCTGAAAGTTTAGTGTTTTGATTGCTTTGATTAATGGACCTGTAAGATTTTAGCTCCTGCAAATAAAAATCATCAAAAATCTCATTAATTTTTAGATTAAAATTTATATCGTTGTAATCAAGGTACCACACTATTTGATTTTTTGACCAAACATTATTTGTCTTTTTTGTGGGATAGTTATCAGTAAGTATGATTATGTTTTTGTGTCTTCTTATGATACTTTTAAAATTAGACTCTTTTACGTTTAAAATTTTGAACTGGGGCTCAAACCTAGTTAAGCCATAAATCTCACTTGAAAATAATTTTTCAAGTTTTTCTAATTGTTCATTATTTGCAGTACTAGTATTTGAAACAATAACAATTTCACTAGAGTGACCTGTAGAATCTAATTTAACAGACTCTGTTGAACAGGAAAAGAAAAAAACTAAAATGATTAGTAGTCTCACATTTGAGGTATTATAATTTCCATACCTGGCTTTAAATTATCAGAATGAAGGTTATTCATCTCTTTTAGCTTCCATATTGACAAACCATCAAATCTACTTGCTATTCCCCAAAGCGTATCCCCTGGCTGAACTTTATATATATTAAGATCCCTGGATTCATGGTCAACTTGATTAGAATTATTTTTAACATATATAACTAACCTATCATTTATATCAATAAGTGATGTTTTAAGATTATTCCATTTCTTAATTTCATAGACTTTAACTCCAAAATACTTTGCAATCTTTCCTAAATAATCTCCATCATTAACAATATAGTCTACACGTTGCTCATCAATTAATATTTCTTTTTTTTCAACTGAGGCAATAAAATTAGTGCATACTTCCTTATTTTGTAAATAATCCTCAACTGCAAAGCTTGGTAAGATTATTCTGTTATTATTGGGCACAATATTTGACTTATACTGAGGATTAAGAAATACAAGCTCATCATTGGTTACACATAACATTTCTCTGATACATGAATAGCTTGCTTGAACATTTAATGTCAGAGTATCTAGTTCTTTTAATCTCAAATCAATAGTATCTTTAATTATAGCATGTTCCTTATGAAAATTCATAATATAATTCATTGCTATAAAAGTCGGAACATAATTTCTTGTTTCTGTTCTTAGATAAGGTCTTAAACTCCAAAAGTCCTGCTTTCCTGTTTTATTAATTTTTCTTTTAATATAGCCTGGGCCTCCGTTGTAAGCGGCTAAAACGAGATTCCAATCACCGAACATATCATAAAGTTTTTGAAAATAAATACATGCAGCTTCAGTGGATTTATAGGGGTCTTGTCTTTCGTCTAGAAAAGATGTTACTTTTAAATCATATTCTTTGCCAGTTGTGTACATAAACTGCCACAAACCAACTGCTCCAGATTTAGATCTAGCTTTTGGATTAAGTGCCGACTCAACAATAGACAGATATTTAAGTTCAAGGGGTAGGTTATATTTATCTAAACATTGTTCAAAAATTGGGAAGTAGTACTCAGAAAGATTTAACATTCTTGATATTAATCTACTGTTTTTATTTATGTAATTTTTAATGAAAGAATCTATATGTTCATTGTATTTTAAATCCATAGGAGATTGATTATTCAAATGTTCTAACCTTTTTAAAAAAACATTTGAATCACAAATTTGTGTTTGGACAGAATCTTTTTCTTTTTTAAAACAAACACCGTAACTTCTTACACTTAAAAAAATAAAAAAAACTAGTGAGTATCTTATAAAAACAAACATTTTACAAAATTCTAAATTACTTTTAGGGATTTACAAATTAAAGCTTGCAATTATCAACTTATTATTGTTGATTATGACAACAAACTTAATGGTTAATGTTTTTTGATTAATGTGAAAATTATTCAACGGTTTCGTTAATGATTTTGCCGGATAGCCTATAAAGATTGAGTTCTGCTATTTTCGCCTTAAATAATGATTGGTTTAATCTGTTTTTTGAAATGCTTAAATCAACTTGAGCTAATCTAAAATCGCTTCTACTTAATTGCCCTTGAAAAAACTGATTTTTTGCTCTCTGAAAAAAGCTTTCAGACGCTTCATTATTTCTAATTTCAATTTCAATTAACTTAATATTATTTTCATATTGTTGGTAGGTAACATTAAATTCTTTTTGAATCTCTTTTTTAATAGCTTCTAATTTCAATTCATTTGACTCAATTTCTATTTGTGTATTTTGAGCAATTCTTTTTCTTGCCATAGCATCAAAAATATCCCATGATAAATTTACAAATCCTGTTAGTCCAATATTTGATTGATCTAAAATTATGCTGGTATTGCTTTCGTTTTGATTGTAACCGTACTGAGCAGAAACACTGACACTAGGAAAAATTGAGGTGTTATTAATTTTTTTATCTTTTCTGGTAATCTCAATCAAATATTGATGAAACAAAATGTTATTGTTATTTTGGTTTGTAAGATCTAATAACTCACTGTAATTCAAATCCTTATTAATTTCAACATAGCTTTCAACTGCATAATCTGTGTTTAAGTCTCTATTAAGTATTTGATTAAGCCTTTCTTTTGCCGCTTTTAGTTCGTAGTCTGAGCTCATAACGTTTACGCTGTCTTTGTTTAAATCTATTTCAGCAGCTAGCAAGTCTAATTTTGATGCATTTCCAAACTCGTTCTGAATCTTAACTCTGGAGTACCTTTCTTTAGAGACTTCTAATAACTCGTATAATATTTTATTTTCTTCTTGTAAATAAGCAATATCATAGTACTGTTTAGCGGTATTTAACAATACTTGCTCAATTTTCATGAGTAGTTCTGTAGATTTTAAATCACTTTGTTTTTTTAATTTTTGATATGTATAGATCGACCCTAGGCCCCCGAACAAACTGTAGCTGACCTCCACATTTCCGCTTATACTTTTTGATTCTGAGTCAGCATCATTAATTTCAGGGAAGTCTTCTGTTGCAAATTCAATACTAGAACTACCTGTATTTCCAGATGCCCCACCATTAATTTTAATTATGGGTAGAACCCCCAAAACACCTACTTTTTCATAATTTTTTACCCGGTCTAACTCTGTAGTTTTGATTTTAATATCAATGTTTTCTTCAATTGTTATTGCTAAAACTTTCTCCAAGCTTATCGAGTTCTGAGCATCTACAGCTCCAAAGATGGAAAGCAAAACAAATGTCCA
Source organism: uncultured Bacteroidota bacterium (assembly GCA_902533655.1). GTDB lineage: Bacteria > Bacteroidota > Bacteroidia > Flavobacteriales > BACL11. Next base: position 43,564 of record CACAMX010000002.1, on the reverse strand, counting down.
TATGGCCTTGAGTTTATTAAATCTTTTCATAGTCCATTTCTTTAACTGCGGGCTCTCTAAGCTCACTGTTGAGGCTTTTTCCGGTAAAAACCCATTCTTTAATATATCTAATTTTATTAATGACCTTTAAAAATGCTGGTAAGAAAACAAGTGTCAATAAAGTTGCTAAAACAAGTCCATATGCAATAGCTATTGCCATTGGAATTAAAAATTGAGCTTGTAATTGCTTTTCAAAAATTAATGGGGCAAGCCCAACAATTGTTGTTATCGAAGTTAAAATAATTGGTCTAAATCTGGACATACCCGTAGCTGTTAATGCATCCTCAAACGTAAAACCATCTTTTAGGTTTTTGTTAAACTTACTTATGAAGACAAGTGAGTCATTAACCAATATTCCAATTAATGCAATCATACCAAAGTATGAAAACATTGAAAGCTGAAAGTCATGAATAAAATGTCCCCAGCCTACGCCAATAAAGCCAAATGGAATAAGAACAAAAACAGCAAATGTTTGTAATATACTTCTAAAAGTAAATAATACAATAGTCAGCATTAATATTAGTACAATTGGTCCAGAAAATTTTAATGAGTTACCTGTCTCTGCTTGTGACCTGATTTGCCCCTCAACTGAATGTTTAATGGATGGATAAATTGTTTTAATATTTGAGTTAATAAAGCCCTCTAAATTCGAGGCAATAGTAATAGGGTTATCTATTTTTGGGTTCAGAAGGTCAGCATCAATTTGCACTGATCTTTTTCCATCTAAATGATCAATACTGAGCAAATCTCTTTCAATTTTAATATCAACTAAATCTCCAACAAGATAATTATTTCCCATTATTTTTATTCTCATATTTTCAAGATCGTATATTGAATTTCTGTCTCGATTATCATATCTAATCCATATCTTGACTTCATCCGTTCCAATTTGTAATCTTTGCGACTCAAAACCATAAAAACCATTTCTTACATGACTTAAAATTTGAGCTGTTGACAAATTCATTTGATAAGCTTTATTTTTAAGTCTTAGCTTTAATTCCTTCAATCCCTTTTGGTCACTACTTTCAATATTTTTCATCATATTTAAGCTAATCATATAGTCTTTTAGTATTTTAACAGCATTTAGTAGTTCGCTATTATTTTGGGAGTAAAGAGCTATGCTAATAGGTCTACCAAATGGAGATTCAATGTCAAATGAAAGGGATTCGGCTCCTGGAATTTCACCAACAGCTTCTTTAAAATACTTGGTTATTTCAGAAGTACCTATCGATCTTTCTTCAGATGGGATTAAAAGCACATTTAAATAGCTTTTTTCAGAGCTTTGTGCGGTTGATAGTGTCCATTGATCAGCCGCTTGATTATTTCCATATGTTTTTTCTATAGCCCTTATTAATGAGTTACCATTGTTAAACTCATCGCTTATTTTATTGTTGACATCTAAAATTTTATTTTCAACAAAATTAATCCATTTTATAGATTTTTTTTCACTTGAGCCTGGTTCAAACTTTAAATTCACTAAAATACTTTCTCCTTCAATGTTTGGAAAAACTGTTGACTTGATCAATCCTGCACTCATTGCACTAACAGTAATAATCAGTGAACAGACAAATATTAAAATTACCGTTAGTGGATTTTTTAAAGTAAACCTCAATAATGGAGCATAAAACTTATTCTTTATTATATTAAGTGTTGCAGTAGTTTTATTTATTATCTTTTTTAGTCTATAATGAGGCTCGACTCCCCGTAATGCTTTTGAATGAGCTATGTGAGTTGGTAATATAATTATTCCCTCTATTAAGGAAAAAATTAACGTTCCAATTACAACAAAACCCATTTCAGGAAAAAAATCGCCAAGTATTCCTTCTAACATGAAAAACAATGAAAAAGCTACAATAGTTGTTAAAATTGCTGAAGTAACGGCTGGTAATACCTCCAAAGTTCCATTAATTGCAGCATTTATTCTGTCTTCCCCCTTTTCAAATCTTTGATAAATGTTTTCTCCGATAATTATACCATCATCGACTAAAATACCTATTACAATTATCATTCCAAATAATGAAATAACATTTAAGGTGACACCATATAAAGAGGCAAGGATAAACATCCCCGAAAAAGAAATAGGGATAGCTACAGCAACCCATCCCGCCAGACTAGGGTGTAAAAATAGAGTTAAAACTAAAAGAACTAGAACAAATCCAATAACTCCATTTTTTGTAAGTAGTGCGATTCTTTGTTCAATAATAACTGAGTTGTCAACAATTATATCTGCTTTAATATTTTTGTTAATCTTATTGAAATTTTCAAGATAGGATCTAGTTTTAGTAGCAACTATTGTAATGTCTTCACTATTTGTGTTAAAAACATTAATTACTACGCCTGGAATATCATTGTAGAACTTTCTGTTAGGGATATCCTGCCAAATTCTTTGAACAGTTGCAATATCTTTAATTTTTATTATTCTCTTGTTTACTTTTTTTATAACTATTTCTGAAATTTCATTAGTGGTGTATTTTTTATTATTACTTCTGATTTTAAAATTCTCATCTTTACTTTTTATAGTTCCACCAGTAATGTCAATGTTTTCAGAATTAATCGCATTGTTAATATCTTGAAATGATAATCCATATTTTTTAATGTCATTTTCTCTGACAGAGATTTCAATTTCTTCACTTGGGTATCCAGAGATTCTGACCTTAGAAATTCCTTTCATAGCTTTTAAATCGTCTTCTATCTCCTCAGCTGTTTTTTTAAGTTGGCTCAAAGTTACATCTCCGTTTATTGCAAAAGAAATAGCTGGGTTGAGGTCTTCCATTAAAGATATAGAAGGAGACTCCATGTCATCAGGAAAGGAATTAATCCTGTCAATAGCATTTTTAATGTCTTGAACTACCAGTTGATTATTAACATCATTCTCAATTTCAACAATAATAGTGCTAGTGTTTTCTAATGACTTAGATGTTATTTTTTTTATTCCTGTAATTCCATCTATATTATCTTCTATTTTAAGCGTTACCATCTGTTCAATTTCTAGAGGTGAGGCTCCTGGTAATACTGAATTGACAAAAATTATTTTTGCTGACCTCTCAGGAAAGAAAGTTTTTCTTAGATTGAATAAACTCATCGATCCAAATATTATAATAAGAACCATAATAACATTTGCTGATACTGGATATTTGACAAAATATTTTATGAAATCTCTCATTCTAATTTTTATATCTTATTTCCATGCCGTCATAAGTGTCTTTTATTGATTCATTTAAAATCAAATCATTGTTTTTTAAACCCCTGACAACAGCATTTTCCTCAGACACTTGGACGACCTCTATTTTCTTAGAAACCAATTTATTATCAACAATTACATACATTCGGTTTTTATCAATTAAATTTCTTTTTACTAAAAATGTGTTTTTAGCTTCACCGACAATGATTTCACCAAAAACATACATCCCATTATACAAGTCATTATCAGTACTCTCAATGAAAACACTCATGTTTTGGGAATTTGCATTTATTGTTTTATTTATTCTAGAGACATATCCCAATCGTTCACCTTCAAACTCATCACTTTTTAGTAATACTTTCGCTTTATTTTTTACGAGTAAGGTGTTTTTGATGGATGTACTTGATTCAAATTCTAAAGTTTTAGGGCTGTGATACTTAGCAATTTTTTGACCGAATACAATTGCTGTTCCATTTTTTATTGATACCTCACTTAAACTACCACTAAATTCAGCTATAAATAAGTGCTTCTTCAGCCTATCTTCAGTTGCTTTAGCATTAAAATATGTGTTGAAGAATTTTTTTCCTGAAAGGTAGTTCTTAAGTTTTTTATTTTCAATGTTTGGCAGTTGAGGTAAAGGAGTGTTAAAACTGATTTCCTGCATAAATTCATACCATAAATTATAAGACTCTGGAAAATCAAACTTTATTTCTGAAACTATTTTTGAAACTTGATTTAATAAAGTGCTTTTTTGACTATTTAAATTGCTTTCCGTTTCTTCAAATTTTACAAATCCTAGGGTATCACCTTTAGAAAAATTTACTCCTGATTTAAAGTTTTTGCTGAAAAATATACCATTAACCTCTGAAACTATATTTATTTCATTGCTCGAAGCCAGCTTTCCGTATACCGGTACCGTTATTTTATTGCTTTCTAATTTTACATTTTCTACGCTTACTAATCTTGTAGATTCTGTTAGCTTGCTTATGCTTGTATCTTTTTTAAAGCTCATTATAAGTTTTATGAAAAGAAATGATGCAAAAATTATTAGTGTAGCTCTTATGATTTTTCTTTTTGTTTCGCGCATATTTTTGTTTTATATTAATGCAAGGCCTGTTTTTAAAGTTTGCAAATTTACTTTATTTATTTATAATAGTAATTGGTTCAGTAACTTTGGGGGTCACAAAACTTATAAAATCTATTAATAAAGCGTTATCTTTGTATAATTATTTTATAAGATGTTTAAACAAGGATTAATACTGTCTAAAATTAACGCTCCTAGAGATATTAAAAGTTTATCTTCAAAAAAATTGGTCAAATTATGTGGTGAACTAAGAGATTACATAATTAGTGTTGTTTCTCAAAAAGGCGGTCATCTAGGGGCTAGTCTTGGAGTTGTTGAGTTAACAGTAGCTTTGCACTATGTGTTTAATACACCATACGATCAATTAGTGTGGGATGTTGGGCATCAGGCTTATGGTCATAAAATTTTAACAGGCAGAAAAGATAAATTTCACACAAATAGAGTCTATAATGGAATAAGTGGATTTCCAAAAAGAAGCGAAAGTATTTATGACACTTTTGGTGTAGGTCATTCATCAACTTCTATATCAGCTGCACTTGGAATGGCTACCGCCTCAAAACTAAATAGCTTAAATGATAAACAGCATATCGCTGTTATTGGTGATGGATCGATGAGTGCTGGACTAGCCTTTGAAGGTTTAAATAATGCAGGTATAGAAAAGTCTAACTTATTAGTGATTTTAAATGATAATTGCATGTCTATTGACCCTGCAGTTGGCGCTTTGAAAGACTACTTAACATCTATATCTACTTCTAAAAACTATAATAAAACCAGAAAAAAAATATGGAAATTATTAGGAGAAATAGGCAGATTTGGGCCTAATCCACAAAAAATTGTCAAAAAACTAGAGGGAGCAATAAAATCAACAGTACTATCTGAAAGCAATTATTTTGAATCTTTAAATTTTAGATATTTTGGTCCTGTAGATGGTCATGATGTTGAACAACTATCAAAAGTTTTAAATGATTTAAAAGACATTGATGGGCCTAAAATTCTCCACTGTTTAACAATGAAAGGTAAAGGATATACACCTGCAGAGAAAGGTGACACAACTAAGTGGCATGCACCAGGGTTATTTGATAAAAAAACAGGCAGTATAATCAAGGGAAATGGTAATAAATCGGCTCCTAAGTATCAGGATGTTTTTGGAGAAACAATAATTGAATTAGCAAAAGAAAATGAAAAGATTGTTGGGGTAACACCTGCAATGCTGACTGGATCCTCTCTTAAACAAATGATGGAGGTTATGCCTGATAGGACTTTTGATGTTGGAATTGCCGAACAACATGCTGTAACATTCTCAGCAGGACTAGCTACACAAGATATTATTCCTTTTTGTAACATATATTCAACTTTTATGCAAAGAGCTTATGATCAAGTAATTCATGATGTTGCTATTCAAAACTTAAATGTTGTGTTTTGCCTAGACAGGGGCGGACTCGTTGGTGCTGATGGAGCCACGCATCATGGGGCTTTTGATATTGCATACTTCAGATGTATTCCAAATATGATTGTCTCTGCACCAATGAATGAAATAGAACTAAGGAACTTAATGTATACTGCTCAACTTCCTAATCAGGGGCCCTTTTCTATTAGATACCCAAGAGGGCAGGGCGTTACAATAGATTGGGGGAAACCTTTCAAAGAGTTAAAAATAGGTAAAGGGGTTATTGTTAAAGAAGGTGATGATGTTGCAGTTTTATCAATTGGCCATGTAGGAAATTATGCTATTGAATCTTACGAAAAATTTCAAAAAAAAGGAATAGATATAGCGCACTACAACATGGTTTTTGTAAAACCGCTTGACGAAAAACTTTTACACAAGGTGTTTCAGAAATTTGAAAATATAGTAACAATTGAAGACGGTTGTATACAGGGAGGGTTTGGAAGTGCGGTTATAGAGTTTATGTCAGATAACAATTACAAAGCGAATGTTGTAAGGTTAGGTATTCCTGATAAATTTATAAATCATGGAACTCAGGAGGAGCTACATAAAGAGTGTTTGTATGATGCTGATACTTTACAAAAAACGGTTGTTAAACTAGTTACTAAAACAGTTGCTAATGTTGGATAATCAAATTATTTCGGTAAAGGAAGTTCTTGAGTTAGAAGCAAGTAATCAAAAAATTGAGATCAAAGGCTGGGTCCGAAACAAAAGAGGCAGCAAAAAAACATCATTTTTATCTGTCAATGACGGGTCTACAATTAAGACATTGCAAGTAGTTGCAGAGGATCAAATAATAAATGAAGCTAAATTAAAGGATATAACTACAGGCTGCTGTGTTCAAATAAATGGAATTCTAAAAAAATCAATTGGTGCAAATCAGCGATCAGAACTTTTTGCAGAAAAAATCAAAGTATTGGGTTTGGCTGACCCTAATGAATACCCATTACAACCAAAAAAACATAGCTTAGAATTTTTAAGAGAAAAAGCACATTTAAGGTTTAGAACAAATACTTTTTCTGCAGTTTTTAGAATTAGGCATTGCATTTCTTTTGCAATACACAAATACTTTAATGATAAGGGTTTTTATTATATCAATACTCCTATTATTACCTCAGCTGATGCAGAAGGTGCTGGAGAATTATTTCAGGTTACAAATTTGAAAAACATAAATTTTTCTGACGCTAATTATGAAAACGACTTCTTTGGTAAAAAAACTAATCTGACTGTTTCTGGTCAACTAGAAGCTGAATTAGCTGCACTAGCTTTGGGCAAGGTATATACATTTGGACCTACATTTAGAGCTGAAAACTCAAATACCTCAAGACATTTAGCAGAGTTTTGGATGATTGAGCCTGAAGTTGCTTTCAATGATCTAAAAAAAAATGCTGCTTTAGCAGAAGATTTTTTGAAGTATTGTATTAATTATTGTCTAGAACATTGTAAAGATGATTTGTTGTTTTTAGAACAAAGGCTATCTTATGAAGAGTCCTCATTAAAAAAAGAGCTAAAATCAGAACTATCTTTAATAGAAAAACTTGTTCATGTTTCAAAATCTAGCTTTGAAAAACTTACTTATACAGAAGCAATAAGTATTTTAAAAAACTCTAAGCCTAACAAAAAGAAAAAATTTAAATATCACATTTCAGAATTTGGCAATGAACTACAATCAGAACATGAAAGGTTTTTAGTAGAAAAAGTATTTAAAAAGCCTGTTGTCATTACTGATTACCCAAAAAAAATTAAAGCTTTCTACATGAGACTTAATGATGATAATAAAACTGTAAGGGCGATGGATATTCTGTTTCCAGGAATTGGTGAAATAATTGGCGGTTCACAAAGAGAGGAAAGATTAGATGTTTTAAATAAAAATATTATTGATTTCAAAATTGATAAAGAAGAATTGTGGTGGTATCTAGAAACAAGGAAGTTTGGAACTTGTGAACATAGTGGTTTCGGGCTTGGCCTTGAAAGATTAGTTATGTTTATCACTGGAATGAAAAATATTAGAGATGTTATTCCATTTCCAAGAACACCAAAAAATGTTTCTTTTTAAAGAATGCAAAAACAAAAGTTACAGCAAAATCAAAAACTAAATATTAGTGTTGAGCAAATTCAGTTTTTAAACCTGCTACAAATTCCTGCAATTAATTTAGAACAAAGAATTAGAGAGGAGCTTGAGGACAATCCAACATTAGAAGAAGAGTTAGTCGATGATGAAATGGAAGAAAAATCAGAAATAGGATACTCAAAAAACACTTACTCATTAAAAAGCAAAGAAAATAAGACTGAAAAGATTACTTTATCTTCATACTTAAAAAACCAACTAATTGGTGAAGACTTTGATGATAAAAAGATTTTTATTTTAGACTACATCATTGAAAGCATAGACCCAAGAGGCTACTTAACGAGAAATGCATATTCAATTTCAAGTGATTTGTTAACTAACCATGATATTGAAATAGATGAAGAATATATAAAAAATTGCATTAAAATTTTACAAACTTTAGAGCCAAAAGGGGTTGGCGCTTCTGACTTAAAAGAGTGTATCCTGATCCAGCTTAAATTACTTGAAAAAAATAAGATTTCAGAAAAGTCGATTGAAGCTGTTTCTGACTTTTATGAGGATTTTATGAATAAAAAATATGAGTCGTTATGTGAAAAATTAAAAATAAACTTAAATACTCTAAAAAGAATTTATCAGCAAATTGAGAAATTAAACCCTTTTCCAGGTAAAAGTTTTGATACAGGTGAAGTGAAAAATAACTATATCGTTCATGATTTTTCTATATTAAATATAGGTGGAAAGCTAGAAATGAAAATTGAGAAGGGTCATAACATTAATCTAAACATTAGTTCTTATTATGAAAAACTAGTAAAGGAAACCAGTGATAAGCGAGCAAAAAAGTTCTTAAAAGAAAAGATTGATAAGGCTGTGTGGTTCAAAGAATCACTAATAAAAAGACAGATAACCTTAAAAAAGGTAATTAAAGCCATTATGTCTTTACAAGAAAGTTATTTTTTATCCGGAGACATCTCTGCATTGAAACCCATGAAACTTGCAGATGTTTCTGAGCTTATCAGCATGGACGTTTCAACTGTTTCAAGAGTATCAAACGGAAAATATATAGAAACTTCTTTTGGAAGTTTTTTGATGAAAGAACTGTTTTCTGAAGCTTATAAAAAAGAAAATGGCGAAAGTGTTTCAAACAAGTATGTTAAAACACTACTAAAAGAAATTGTTGAGAAAGAAAATAAATTAAAACCCTTTCACGATGAAAAAATTGTTGAAATTTTAGAAAAAGACGAGTTTTTTATTTCAAGAAGAACCGTTGCAAAATATCGTGAAGAGTTGAAAATTCCCAATGCTAGATTGAGGAAATCCATTATATAGATGCATTATTTTTCTTATTTATTTCACCCTGTTTTTATTCCCTTAATGGTCTTCATGTTTATTCATCTTGGAAACAAATTCTTTGTTTATCCTATTCAAACTCATTTAAGCTATTTTTATCTTATATTAACATTCACAACAATTATTGCTCCTTTATCAATAATAGCATTGAAAAAAAAATACGGGATCATTGATTCGTATGAGATAAATAATCACAAAAAAAGACATCATGCTCTTTTTCCTGCACTTATTTGGAACTGTGTTTGTTACTACCTAGTTCGTAGCTTATTATATTTTTCTGCTGAACTAAACATTATTTTTATTACTCCAATCGTTTTGATTTTTATTTGTTTGATAATCTCTAACTTTTGGAAAGTTAGTATACATATGACAGGCTTAGGTGGAGCAACGGGAATATTTTATTACCTGTCGGTTACTTACAATGGGTATTTTTTAATTTTTTGCTTTTTTGTTATCATTTCAGGCTTAGTTGCTAGCTCAAGACACCTCAAGCAAGCTCATGATTTCACTCAAATATACTCAAGCTATTTGTTAGGTGCATTAGTTTTTTTCCTTTTAATTAATGTTTAAACTATTTAAAAAACCTTAATACTTCTTATTCTTACTTTTCTCTCTAAAACATATTCTATATTATAGATTGCTTCATTTTTATTTTTTGGTGTTTCCAGAGTACTATTGTATTCGCCAAAAGGCATTAACTTAATATCAATTTGATCATTTTCAAAAAATTGTTGTAAAACATAAGAGTCATAAGATTCGATATAATTTTTTACACTTGAAATTCTTCTTTTTGATAAAGCTTGATTATATAAACTTTCAAATAACGGACTTGCATAACCCTCTATTGTAATGGATATGCTTTTCCCCTGTCTAACTAAGATAATTATCTGATCAATAAGATTGTTGAATTTATTAAAGTTTTTAATCAATGAATCCTCAAAAAAGCTAATGATTTGATTATTTCTGTTAAAATCATAATACTGATTTTTTAATAGATAATAATCAACGTAAGACTCATAATAATCTTTATTAGTAGTTGTATCTAATGTGCAGCAATCAGGCTGATCATTATGAAAATATAAATTAATTGGTAATTCTAATTTTTGATTAAACTTTAATTTATCATCTATAGAATATGCTTTTTTTAAAACATAAATATCGCTACAACAGCTTATCGAATCACTACAATTATCTCTACTAGATGAAAAATAAGAAACAGTATCACTAATGACTGAAAAATACGTTTCATCATATGTAGAGTTAATCTCTGAGTAAGTTTTTGAAGGTTCCCATTTATTTAAAAAACCTGATGAATAATATATGTCAAACCCCATTGATAAATCTTTGTTTGTGCTATAGTACATAAGTTCCTGAGAGATGTCATAAAAAGGAGTTATTTCATCATACTCTGAGTTTATTGAAGATCCTGCATTTATTGGTGAACTGTATGTTCCGTCTTCATTTTTAAAAGAAAACCATATATCCAACCCTCCATAGCCTCCTTTTCTGTTGCTAGCAAAATATAAAACTTTTCTGTTGTTGTGATTAACGAAGAAGGGATTTGTATTATTATAGTTTTTTTCATTTATGCTTTTTGGAAGCAGTTTAAATTTTCTAACATTTGTAATGTTTTCTAAATATGAAATCTTACATGATTTAGCATTTTCACAAACACTAAAATATCCTGAATTATTATTTTCAAAACAAAAATTTGCGGTTTTTTTATTTGGAATAAAGTTAAGTTCTCTTGACTTAAACCATTCATCTTCTTTTTTTACCGCATAAGACAAATTAGATTTCTCATTATTTAGCTCAGTATAAATTGCTGTACTGTCATTAACATATCTAAAGTTGAGCTCAGAATTTTTTATAGTATTAATATTGCCCTTTAACTTTTCTATTTGGAAAGATTGCGAAGTAGAAAAAAAATATAAATGGAGGAAAATTAAAATTAAATATAACTTGGACATTTAACTATTTTATTTTGTTGTAGTTTTTTAAAAATATAGTAAATAAAAGTAAACTCAAAAGCTCCGTTATAATTGGTAGCTTTTGAAAACTCAGAAACATTAATGTCATATGAAAATGTAAACTCGTAGTTATTATGAAGTAAACCAGCTCCTGCAATTATTGCGTCAGAAAATCTATAGCATAAAAGTGGTTTTATGCTGGTTTTATTTTTAATTGTATTTCTAAAAACATATTGAAGATTTAGTCCTACTAATGTTTCGTTCTGGCTGTTTTGAGAAGAGTGAAAAAAGAATGTTTCATAATTTATGTCATTAAGACTAAAATTGTAAAAATATGCAAAATTATATTTCAATTTTAATTTGTCATCTAATGAAATTAATGAAACATTAGGTTTGTTCAAATGATTAATGGATAGTCCAAGGTTATGAAATTGATTATTGTTAAAATCTAAAGAGTAATTAGTTCCAAGTGTAAAGTCAAAGTAGTTTTTTTTTGAACTTGAAATATATTCGTATTGTTCAAAATCCAGCTCAGAAAAATTAATATATCTCTGGCTAAAAGAAATTCCCGTGCCAAATGAAAGGCCTTCAACTAACATAATATCTTTTGAGAAAAAAAAATTCAAACTATTATTATTTAGGCTAGCATTTCCAGAATTATCTGATAAGAAATTAATACCCAATGACCCTATATTTCGAATCTCTTTGAAATAAGCCGATGCTGAAAATGTTTTAAATGGTTCTGCAACACTTTGCCATTGACTCCTTGATTGAATTTTAAATGCATAATCACCAACAATTTTTTGAATATAACAGGGATTAATTAGTAGTTCGTTGTTTGAAATTTGTGAAATGTGAGTGTCTTGCGCTCTACAAATTACTGATGAAAACATTAAGGTGCAAAAAATAACTTTTTTCATCTAATAAGGTTAATATTTCCTTTATATATAAATTCTTTATTTCCATAACATCTTATATCCAGGTAAAAGTCAAAAACCTGGTTTGTCAAAACATGTCCGTCGTATCTTCCGTCCCAGTAGTCAAAAATGTTTTTTGATTCATAGACTTTTTGGCCAAGGCGATTGTAAATTAGAATATGAAACCTTTCAACTACACCGTCATAATCTGTGACTCTATAAAAATCATTTATCTGGTCCCCATTTGGAGAAAACGCATTTGGAATATTTATTTTTGATATATCGCAATTATAATCACTTACCTTAATAAATATAGAATCTTTTTCAATACACCCATTATTATTTACTTCAACAAAAAACATTTCATCTGAATACAGATTCAATGTAAATGATTTATTTTGATTGTTATTTGACCATGAATATGTAAAGTCTGTTAACAGGCTTAGTGTTACTTCTTGACCATAGAATATTATAGAGTCACTTACCCATAGTGAGTCAATAGTTGGTTTTTGAATAACTTCCACGTAAATAGAGTCATTAATTTTACAGCCTAGGTAATTAATTACTTCAACATCATAATACTTTGAAAGTTCTGGAATAACATACACTTGAGAGGAGTCTGTTCCAAAGGATGAGACGCTTTCGTTCCAGTTGTAAGATTGAATTGGGTTTTCTGGGACTAAATTATTAACAATTATCAAACTGCTGTCTCCAAAGCAAACACTATTGTCACCATCTAAAGATATATCAATGTTTTCTGACTTAATTGAGACACTGTCACTACTAAAGCAATTCCCATTATCAGCTCTAACAAAATATGTCTTCACCTGTATTGCTTTAATACTGTCTCCCAAACTTAAAATATTAGTAAAATTAAAATCACTAGACCAAATAAAATTTGCACTACTATCATTCGAAACTGCAGTTAAAATAATTGAATCACTACAGTATGATGTGTCATCACTAGCTAATACACTAATGTCATCCACATTCACTTTTTGAATTATCGTGTCAAAACAGCTGTTATTATAGTTAATTACTAAAGTATATTCAATTGTGGAATCAATATTGGTAAATGGTCGTTGAACGTTGTAAGAGCTTAAATTGTTAATGGGGCTCCATGAATAACTCGAATTAATTGAACTTGGATTGTTTAAACCAATTCTGGTTTTTTCGTATTTGCATTTGAAAAGCTCAGGAGCTGATTTTTTTTGATTACCGAGTATGTACAATTCTTTTTGTATTGTGTCCGAAATATTGCATGAAAGAGAGTCGATTGAAATAAGCCTGACTAAATAATTTCCTGGCGTACCATAGGTGTGTGTGGGTGACAATTGATTACTTGAGTTACCATCACCAAAATCCCAATAAAAAAAAGTGTTGGAAATAGTATCTGTAATATTATTAAACTGAATTGTTAAATCACAACCTATTAACGGTGCCTGAAAGTTTGAAATAACAAGAGGTGTGTTCATGTCAAATTTAAAAACTCCATTATTACAGTTTGGGCTATTATTTGATGTAGAAACAGCTCCAGGGTTTGGCTTTACTGGAAAATCATTATTACCATCACAGCCTGCACATACTGATTGATATATTACACCTTTATTATCAAATCTTGAGGTGCCACCATCAACATGCTCTCTACTTACATTTCCTCCAAAAAATGTTGCATAATCAATATTGTCCATGTTTTCGCTGATAACCATGAAATAAAAATCATTGCCATCTGTTGTGATTTGAAAGGCGCTGTCTGAAACAGGTAGGTTTAGGGTTGAAAGTTGTCCATTTATACTGCTTCCCCAGCCTGACAGGTAATAACTATTACACAAATCAACCATAAATGCTGTTGGTGATATGTCAGGGGTTCCTCTACCTGACCCTATTGTAGATGACCTTATGATTGAGGATAAGCTGCTTGAAAGAGTCGAAATAAATTGTCCTGAGTTTTGCGTAGATATTATTGAGTTTTTAATAAAAAAATTATTTGTGTCATTTGTTTGTCCTAAGACGTGAACATGATCATCTTTAGAAACATCTATAAAGAAAACTTGATCATAAGAGTCTGTACCAAAGTATGTGGAGAAAAGGATGCTGTCTGCATTACTGTCAATTGTAGTGATAAAACCATCTGCACTCAGTGCGTTAAAACTATTGTAATTTTGCTGAAACGCTAAAGGTGTCGTGTTTATGTCTGGGGATGTTGTCCCTCCTCCAAATACAATATCATTATTCCTATTAAAATCAACAGAGTAAATACAGTCATCAGCTGAACCACCAAAATATGTGCTCCAAATAATGTTTGACAAATGTCTGTCTAACTTAAAAACACAACCTTCTAAACCAGAGCTTAAATTAGGTTGGATTGGGTTAAGTGTTGGGAAATCTTTAGATCTAGTACAAGTTCCTACAACTATATTGTTTTCGCTATCAATTTCTATTTCTCCCCTTACCTCATCAGCGTAATTAAAAGTAAGTTTTGATGAATTATTTAAACCATCATTTAATGACCCCCCAAAAAAAGTTGATGCAGCTAGTTGCCCCCCACTAGAGCTTAATTTTGAAATAATTATATCAGACCCATTAGGGAAGCTAGCTCCTATTCCATTAGGCACAAAATTGACCCCTCCATTAAAAGTTGTGTCAAAGCTAGACTCAGTAGTGGGAAAATCTTCTGATCCGGTAGTTCCAAAAATATAAAGCTCACCCAAATCACTAACAATCATACTATGAGGTAATTCATCAAAACGCCCACCTAGATAAGTTGAATATATTCTTTGTGTTCCGGTATTATTGTATTTCGTTATTGCTATATCAGTTCCTCCATTACCAACACCTCCATTAAAGTTTAACTGATAAGAACCAAGTGTGGTTGGGTAGCCTGGTCCAAATGAAATACTTCCAGCATATAAGTTGCCCTGATCATCATAAGTAGCGGTATATCCAAAGTTATCGGCTAAAGAGCCTGAGTAGGTTGAAAAAACTAGTTCTGGATCAATTACTAAATCATAATTCTTATTATATCCATTTGGAAAGGAAAAGCTAACTATATTGTTTTTTAGTTGGTATTTACAGTCTACAGAGATTTTTTTACCATTTATTATTTGATAAACTTCAGGAATTTTCTCCTCTATTTCAATAAATGAAGCATTAATAATGATAGTATTATTTTCAGTTAATTTTATGTCATCTACATATTTATATTCAATCTGTATATTTCCAGGGTTATGGTTTTTTTTAATATGAATATCATATTTTATATTATTTCCTTCAAAATAAATTACATAGAATATTCCTTCGTACAAAGGTCGCTTGATTTTATTGTAGGCTTTTGCATTCTCAACCCAATTTTCTTTAGGCCCAACATAATAATTTTCATAGTAATTGCTGTTATCGATATAATCTGTCTCGAGCGACTTTATTGAGTTTATGAAACTAAGCTGGAATGAGTGAGCATCAATATAACTGTCTTCAGAAAAACCCTCATGTATATCTCTTAATTTTTTTTTGTCAAACAAGTTATATGTAAAGCCCCCTGTCTCAACAAAAACAGCTCCCTGAAAAAAATCAGCTTTTGAAAAAACTTTTTCTGGAAGCTGACCTTCATTTTTAATAAAATTGTTTTGTGAAAAAGATGTAGAAATTAACAAAAGAGTTAAAAAAAAAGAAATTAATTTTTTATCAAAGATCATATAGTGTTTCTAATTGTAACAACTGTAACAAACTGTCTTTAAGAAGCATATAATTATCTTTATTTTCTTTTTTTATTGGCTCACCCGCAGGTAGTTTTTCTTTATAGGGATCTACTTGCCTTCCATTTTTCCAAAATCTATAACAAACATGTGGTCCAGTTGCTAGCCCTGTACTACCAACATAACCAATGATATCTCCCTGTTTAACAAATTTTCCTTTTTTTATACCTGAAGCTATTTTACTCATATGTAAATATTGAGTTGAGTATTTTGTGTTGTGTTTAATTTTAACATAATTGCCATTATTCCTGCTGTATGAGGCTTTGCTAATGGTACCATTTGCTGTTGCCATTATTGGGGTTCCTGCGGGTGCTGCATAGTCGGTGCCAAAATGCCCTTTCCACTGTCCAGTTACGGGGTGTTTTCTTTTTTTACTGAATCTTGATGAGATTCTACTATATTTTATGGGTGCCCTTAAAAATGTTTTCCTCAGGTTGTTCCCCTCGTGATCAAAAAAATCTCCGTAAAGCTCATTTTCTTCAAAATAAAATGCGTAAAAATTCTTGCCTGAATGTGTGAAAGAACTTGCTTTTACTTCTCCTATTCCAATAAACTCTCCTTCAACATATTTTTCTTCAAACAACACAGTAAAATAATCTCCTTTTTGAATTTTAAAAAAATCTAATGTCCAAGCATATATCGCTTCAAGCTCAACAACTAGTGCTGGGCTTAAGTTGTTATAAACTAAAGCGTTCCATAATGAGCTTTCAATAATACCGCTGGAAAGTCTGTTTTTTATCTCAATAGGTTTTTCACCTATATAAACTTTAATGTCATTTCTAATGTCGAACACTACATATTCTGCGAGTGATTTTTCATAAATAAATACCTGTGCAGTTTCGTTCGTGTCTTTAGAGCACAAGACTGTATATTTTTTTCCAGGAACAGCTCTTCTAAAATCAAAAATATCTTTTGATTTTTTTACAATTCTATTAATTTGATTATGATCAACATGATGCAAGTACAATATCTCACCTAGCACCTGTCCTTCTTTTATCGTTCCTTTTTTTATGCTAAAAGAATCTAAATCAAAACCAAATTTTACGTTTGGCTCTTTAACTTTTTCTTGGAAATCAATTTTAATTTTTTCTTTGTTATTAACTAAATAAAAGATGGTAGATAAAATGAGAACTATTAAAATTAAATATCTTTTCACAAATGCAATTTAGTATTTTAACCATTTGCTTAAAAGCACTTACAGTTTATTTATTAAATATTGTGTGTCAAAAATTGATTGATAAAACTGTAAATTTTCTTTTCCTCAAAGTTTTGAGACAAAACTTGTAATCCAAAAGGTAAGTTTTTAGGGCTTCTTCCGTAAGGAATAGAAACTGCTGGCTTTCCTGTCAGATTTGCATGAACAGTAAAAACATCTTCAATATAAACTTCGGTTGGATCCTGACTGTTTTTATCAATTTCAAAAGCAGTTCGAGGTGTTGTTGGTGTTATTATAAAATCATAGTTTTTTAAAATTTTATTTGTTTCTTTGAGTATTAGAGATCTGATTTTTTGAGCTTTAGTGTAATATGCTTCTTTATATTCAGAACTTAAAACAAAAGTTCCTAACATAATTCTTCTTTTTACCTCTCTTCCAAAGCCTTCAGATCTAGACTTAATATAAGTTTCGTTGAGGTTTCTTGCACTAACACTTCTGTGACCATATCTAATTCCATCATATCTCGAAAGATTAGATGATGCTTCCGCAGTAGTTAAGACATAATAAGTAGGTACTAAGTAATCAAGAAGCGGGAAACTACATGTTTCAACTTTATGTCCTTTAAATTTTAAGTCCTTAATCAGCCCTAACATTGATTTTCTAATATTAATATCCAGACCTTTGAGTTCTAGTGTTTCTTTTAAAAACGCGACTTTATATTTAGCTTTTTTTTCAAAATCTGAGTATCTTTCAACAACTTTTTTACTGGACGTATTGTCTTTGTGGTCATAGCCTGAAATAACTTCGAGTGCTAGAGCGTTGTCAAAGATAGAATTTGATATAACACCTATTTGGTCAAATGATGATGCGTATGAAATTAATCCATATCTTGAAACCCTTGAATATGTTGGTTTGAATCCAAACACACCACAAAAGGACGCTGGTTGACGTACTGACCCTCCTGTATCTGAACCCAAACTAAGCATACATAGATTTGCAGCAACTGCAGCAGCGGACCCTCCAGAAGAGCCGCCAGTTACCATTTTTTTATTTATTGGGTTTAATGGAGGACCATAAATGGTGTTTTTATTAGTGCTTCCCATAGCAAACTCATCACAATTAACTCGTCCAATAATAATTGCGTCTTCTTCTAAAATTCGCTCTATCACTGTCGCAGAATAATTTGATTTAAACCCCTCAAGGATTTTTGAGGACGCTGTTATAAAATGGTCTTTAAAACAAATATTATCTTTTATTGCTACTATCATACCAGCAAGCTTGCCTTGAGTGTTGTTTTTTATTTTTTCATCAACTTCTTTAGCTTTTTTTAAAGCTTCATCTCTAAAAACTTCAATGAAAATGTTTAATTCTTTTTTTTCATCTATTAACTTTAAATAACTTTGAGTTATTGAGTTAACTGTTGTTTGTTTTTTCTGGAGCTCTTTTCTAGCTTGTAAAAAGGTTGTTATGTTTTTCAACTCAGTTTTTTTCTTTGTCTTTATCAATTTCCTTGGTAGCGTCTTTGAATTCTTTCATGCCTTTTCCTAGACCTTTCATTAACTCAGGTATCTTTTTACCACCAAATAAAATTAAAACAACAAGAACTATCAAGACCACTTGCCATGGTCCAATCATTCCTAATATAGTCATTGATTTCATATATTTAATTTCAACAAATTTAAGAATTTGTTAATTAATAAAGTTTATAGATCCAATCTCCTGGATCAACCTTATCATAACCCTTCCAAATTTCAAAATGCAATAGTGATCTCTGTTCTTTTTCGTTATATCTCACTTTGCCTATCTTCTCTCTAGTTAAGATTTTTTCACCTGTTTCAACCACAACATCTTGAAGTCCTGAGTAAACAGTGTAAAATTCTCCATGTGAAATTAATATTGCTTTTCCTTCACCTTTAACTAGAAATATTCTTGAAATTGTACCATCAAAAACCGCATTTACTATTGCGTTTTTATCTGTTGCAATATCAACTCCATTATTAAAGGTTTCAACTTCCGAAAAAATTTGATGTTTTTTATTTCCAAATTTTTGAATAACAACCCCATTATCAACTGGCCATGGCAACTTTCTCTTATTTCCTGTAAACTTTTTTGTCAACTCTAACGCTTCAGGTGATAAGTTTAACTTGTTGGTTTTTTCTGCAAGTTTTCTTGCTTTTTTTATCTCCTCCTCAATAATCTTTCTTATTTTTTCATCTAACTCTTTAGACTTTTTTTGTTTTTCCTTAAGTTTTTGCTTAAAATATTTTTCTGATTTAACAAGATTAGTTATTAATTGTTGCTTTTCGTTTTTTTTGATAGATATTTCGTTAAGATTTTCATGTTTTTTTTCATAAAGTTTTTTCTTTTGAAAGGTGGTTGTCTCGAGCTCTTTTTTTATGTTTTCTAAATTTACAATTTCTTGTCTTAATTGTTTTTGTTCTTTTGATATTTGATTTAAATAATTTTTTCTTTGAGTCGTATATTGTCTTACATATAATAGTCTTTTGTAGGCCTGGTTAAAATCCTCTGCAGAAATTATAAACATCAGCAGGTCTTTTAACCCTTTGTTTTTACTGTAAGAAAATATAATTTTTGAGTAATTGTTCTTTAGCTTTTCTAGTTCTGCTTGTTTATCGAAAATTATCTCTTTACTCGCAAATATTTTTTTATTGATATTTTTTATTTTTCTCTCTTTTAATTTTATTTCGATGTTTAACATTTTGACTAAACTTTCCTCTTTCTCAATTTGAGTGACAAGAGCATTCACATAATTCAATGATTTTAATTTGTTTTGTTTTGTTTTTTCTAAAAGACCGCTTGTTATTTTTATCTCGTTTTCTATTTTTTTCTTTTCGTTTTTTAAATCTTTTTTACTTTGAGCACATAGAGTTTTAGTGATAATGAATAGAAAAAGAAAAATTTTAAATTTTTTCATAGTTGTCTGGAATATTAATCTCCACTTTTTGTCTTGTTCTTTGTATTTGATTGAGTTTTATTTCCAAAAAAAACTCTTTTTCTTCTCCTTTTTTTATGACTATTTTTTTAGGAATATTTGTGGTTTTTTCGTCACTAGACTCACTAAAGAGTAAATAAAAAACGTTTCCATTATAGACTACTTCAGTGTTTTCATAATCTCTGATTTTTTTCAGTAAGTTTTTATTGATATTGTTAGTTGAGTCTTGAAAACTTATTTTTTGGTAATTTTTCTCAATTCTATTTATTAAATAAAGTGTGTCTGCTATTAAAAAAATACGATAGAGCTCTAAATTAAACAATGAATTTACCGACAACCACATATTGTTTTTAGAATCAAAAATTAAGTTGATTTTTCCTTTGATTGGTGATTTTTGCTCATTGTACGTAAACTCACCAACAGCACTGAACCCGTTTTGAATTTGTAAATCAGTGTTTTGATTTTCTTTAATGTTTTTTTTTGTTAGAAAAGTAAGACTACAAGATGTAAAAAAAAATAACAGTAGATATTTCAGCTTACTCATATAGTTTTTTTTCCTTTAGCTTTTTTTCTAACAGTTCTGACCCTTTTCCAAAACCCTTAGCCAGTTTCCATTTTTCGTAAGCCTCGTTTTTTCTGTTTAATTTATAGAGTATGTCTCCATAATGTTCTAAAACAACAGGGCTTTCACTACTTCCATTATCTACAGCCTTTATAATCCAAGTTAAAGCCTCATCATATTGATGTAATTTATAAAGTATCCAAGCATATGTGTCTTGAAATGTTCCATTATTTGGTTCTAATAAATTACTATTCAATGACATTTTTTTAGCTCTTTCTAATTCTACGCCTCTTAAAGATAAATAATAACTATAATTATTTAATACCGTTGGGTTTGAAGGATTTATTTTTAGTGACAATTCAAAAAGAGAATCTGATAATATATAATCTTGGGTTTCATTATAACACTCTGCTAAAGAATTATAAAATTCATTTAATAAAATATTATTGTCAAAAACATATTCTATACCTTGATTAAAAACGTTGATTGAACTTTTATATTCTTTTTTTCTAAGTAGTGATATTCCATTAAAGTAATAAAAAACTGCATTTGTTGGAAAATACAATAGAGCTTCTTCAGTAATTTTAAAAACCTTGTCGTATTCATTTTTTTCTGCATTTACAAAAATTAGTTGAGTCCAAATTTGGGGTTTGGATTTGTCAATTTTTAAAACTTCATTATAATAAAACTCTGCTGAATCAAGTTGTCTGTCCTCATATAGTAAATCTCCAAAGACAGCATATGATTTAGGGTCCAAAGGATGTGCTTTGACTATTTTTCTGCAAAGAGAAAATGCTTGAGTCTTATACGTTGAATCTTTTAACAAGTTTATATATGAAACTAATATTGGTATTTTCCCATCAATACTTAAACTACTGCTTTCAAAGGCTTTAGCAAGCTCCTCAAAAGCTTTTTCTTTTTCTCCATTGGATTTATAATAGTCATATAACATTAGGTGAACTCTTCCATTGTTTTTGTCTAAATCTGAGATTTTTTTAAAAATTTTAAATGCTTTTTCTTTTTCATTGTTTAGTAAATATCCTTCAGCTAAAATTTCCAAAACATCTACATCTTCAGGAAACTCCTCTGCAAGTTTTAAAAGCTCGTTGTTTCCATTTTCTACATCTAAAACTTGCATATATATTTTATGCTTTTGCAAAGAAAGCATTTTGTTAATTCCTATTATTCTTTCGAGTTCATCGTACACTTTTATTGCTCCTTTAAAATCGCTTGATAGTATGTTTACGTCAGCTAATTCATAAAAATAAATTTCTCTTTTTCTGTTTGTTTTGATTAAGGTTTTATATATGTCTTTAGCTTGGTAGTATTTTTTTTGCTTACTAAGCATTCGAGCACATAAATGAGCGTATGTTTCGTTTCCCTCATCTAACTTATAAGCTTTTAATGAGTATTCTAGCGCCTGGTAATTTTGACTTAGTTTTTTGTAAATTTTTGCAGCCTCGTAATATGGTGCTGCAGCATTTGGATCAATTTTTATACATTTTTCAAATAATACCAAAGCATCATCATAGTTTTCAAGATGTTTCTCTTTTAACGCTTCAAAAAAATTATGATCAAACTTCTTTCTTTCACCATAATTTAGTGCCAAATTGGTTTTGTTTTTTTCTCTTTTTTTATTCCATTGGGAATATATCTGTTCTGAGGAAAAAATTAATGCAAAAAATATTAAAGTTATAATTTTCATTCTATAATAGTAAAGTCTCCGATACTAGCTTGATGATACGCGCTTTTCCCATCTATTGATGTAAAGCTACCAACCATTGAGTTTTTAAGTTTAATTTTTCTAATATCATTATTGCTTTGCATAATAACATTATTCAGCTCACAGCCCTCTATTTTATTGTTATCCTCAATTGAAACATCTGGGCCAATTTGACAGTCTTTAATGAAGTTGTTTTTACCAATATAACATGGCTCTATAATTTCACAATTAATAATTTGACTGGTTTGATCTACATTGTTTTTTTGATGATGTAATAACCTTTGATTAGTGTAGCATGTTGCGTTTTTGTTACCACAATCTAACCATTCTCTTACTTTTGCTGCGCCAAACTTATAATTTTTATTTTTCATATTTTCTAAAGCATCAGTAAGTTGATATTCTCCTTTATCCTTAATATTGTTATCAATCAAAAACTTTATTTCTCTTTTCAAAATTGAAGAGTCTTTAACATGATAAATTCCGATAATAGCAAGGTCGGAAACAAAAACATCCGGTTTCTCAACAAAATCTGTGACAATATTTTTATCCGTCTTTACTACTCCAAATGAGCTGGGGTCATCTATTTGTTTTACCCATATTGTTCCATCTACAGATTTGTTTATATTAAAATCAGACTTAAATAAAGTGTCAGCAAAAGCTATTACACAGCTTCCGCTCATTATTTTCTCAGCACAGAAAACAGCATGTGCTGTTCCTAAAGGCTCATCTTGATAAAAGATTTGACCAGTAGCTCCTAAATTTTTCGCAACATTTATTAAGTCCTCTTCAACTTCTCTACCAAAATCTCCAACAACAAATCCAATATTGTCAATTCTTTCATCAAAAGAAGCAAATATTTCTTCAACCAATCTTTGAACTATTGCTTTTCCAGCTATTTTAATTAAAGGCTTTGGTGTAGTAAGAGTATGCGGTCTTAGCCTTGTGCCTCTTCCGGCCATGGGTATTATAATATTCATTTAAAGTTTTTATATAAATTGTTTAAGTTTTGGAGCCTCCCACCCTTTCGGCTTTAGCACCTTTCCATCCTCACGTTTAATTACTTTTCCTGTCTCTGGATTGATTTTAGCAAAGTTTGTCTTCATCACTTCTTTCCATGCACTTTTGCCTTTAAAATCACCCGCTCTAATAGCGCCTAATGTAACAACTAAGATGTCAATTAATGCGTCTAATTGTTCTACCCTATCGTTTTCTTTAATAGCTTCTTCTAATTCATCCATTTCTTCTCGAATTAGATTAAGATACATATCGTAATTTTCTTTGCTTGGCTCTTGATCACAAGCCGTTGCGAATTTATTTATGTCTTCAAATACATCTGTCATTTTGTTGTTGTTTTTTTTGTTTTAAGCTCTAACACATAAGCTACAAAAATAAAGATTAGGATATAGATAGAATTAATTATTTCCCCTAAGTTATAAAATTGACTAATCATAAAAATAAAAATCATTAAAATAAAGTATGTTGAGATTGACCTTAAGTCATATGGGATTTTGTAATGAGACCTTGAAAAATAAAACGAAACGATAGTCATTGTTAAATAACAAACTAAAGTAGTTGTGGCAGATCCAAAAATACCAATAACTGGCACAAGCATGAAATTTAGAGATATAGTAATAGCTGCTCCAAAAATTGATATATATGCCCCATAGCGTGTTTTGTCTGTTAATTTATACCAAACAGATAAATTATAATAAAGTCCAAAGAAATAATTAGCGAGCATGAGAACAGCAACAATCTTAAATCCTCTTATATCATGAAATTGTGTTCCAATAAAGTGCTTGAACAAATCGAAATTTATCATTACTATTAAAAAAATAGTTGAAGAGGCAATAACAAAATATTTCATTACATCAGCATATAATTTTTTTGAATCTTTTTCCTTCCTATACTTAAAATAAAATGGCTCAGCCGCATATCTGAATGTTTGTATAAAAAGCATCATAAATATTGATATTTTATAGAAAGCACCGTAAATTCCTATTTCATACATTATATCTCCGCTCGGGTTTGCTGATGTGTCTTTTATTGATGGTAATAGTTTTTTTAAAAAAACCCTGTCAACAGTTTCATTTATCATTCCTGCTAGGCCCGCTACCATAAGTGGTAATGAATATCTGATCATTTTTTTCCATAAAGTGTAATTAAGGCCCCACTTTATACCTTTCATTTCTGAAAGTAAAACTAATAAGGTTGCTGAGGAGGCAATTAAGTTTGCTATAAAGACATAGCCAACCCCAACTTGTGGGTCGTAAAAACTTTTTGAAAGATAATATAGTGTGTCTTCGCTTTGTAATAGTGGACAGACAATAAGAAAAAATAATACTGCAAGAATATTTATGGCTATAGACATGACTCTAACTAGTGAAAATTTTAAAGCCTTGTTCTCATATCTTAACTTAGCAAAAACAATAGAACATACCGCATCAATTCCCACAATAATTGAAAACCATTTAACGTACTCTTGATTATTTGGATAGCCTAAAAAGCTTGAAATTTCAAATGAAAAAAGGAATGCGAAAAAAACAAATAGTGTTGAAGACAGTAGTAAAGAGATTAAAGCTGTGCTGTAAACATGTTTTTTATCTTCATTTTTTTGTTTAAACCTAAAGAATGCGGTTTCCAAGCCGTATGTTAAAAAAACAATTAGGAATGCAAGGTAAGCATACATTTCTGTAATAACACCATACTCTCCAGGATTGAACCCTCCTATTTCAGGTCTTGTTAGAATAGGTGTAAGTAAATAATTTAATAGTCTACCTATAACACTACTAACTCCATATATGGCTGTTTGACCGACTAATTTTTTTAATTGAATCAATTATATTTTGGTTTTCTTTTTTCAAGAAAAGCGGTCGTCCCTTCTATAAAGTCGTCTGTTTGAAAACATTTACCAAACTCCTCAATTTCTGTTTCAAACCCACTTTCATTCTTTAAACTCGCATTTATGCATTTTATTGCCTTGGAAGTTGCTCTTGGAGAGTTTTTAATAATTTTTCTAGCTATGTTTTCACAAGTGGGCAAGAGTTCCTCTAGCTCACAATATTCGTTTATTAAACCACTATGCTTTGCGTCTTCAACCCCAATCATTTTGGCTGTTAATATATATTCCATTGCTCTTCCTTTTCCAACTAAATTTGTTAATCTCTGCGTTCCTCCGTAGCCGGGAATTACGCCCAGCGAAACTTCTGGAAGTCCAAGTTTAGCATTTTTCGATGCAACTCTAATATGCGCAGATAATGCTAGCTCAAGACCCCCGCCTAATGCATATCCATTTATAGCTGCAATTACTGGTTTTGGAAAATCTTCAATTAAGTTGAATAGGTTTAAATGACCGTTTCGTGATAGATCTGTGCCTTGTTTGTTATTGTAATTGCTAAACTCTTTTATGTCTGCTCCAGCTACAAAAGATTTTTCTCCAGCCCCTGTTAAAACTATAACTCTTGTGTTTTTATCATTTTGCAGGTTGTTGAAGGCTTTTCCAAGCTCTTTGATTGTAGAAATGTTTAGGGCATTTAGTTGTTTAGGCCTATTAATGGTAATATTTGTAATATGTTCTTTGTTGGAAATTAATAGATTGTTCATTTCACACAATTTTAATTGTAAATATATAAAAAGGTATTAACTGAGCTTAGCCGTTAAGAGCTTCTGCTCCACCAACAATTTCAAGTATTTCTCCGGTGATTGCAGCTTGTCTTGCTTTATTATATGAAAGTGTTAATTCATTCTTTAGTTCAGTGGCATTGTCTGTAGCCTTATGCATTGCAGTCATTCTAGCCCCGTGCTCTGATGCGTTAGAGTCTAATATTGCTTTAAAGAGTTGTGTTTTTAATGATTTCGGTATTAATTCGTTTAAAATTTCTTCCTTACCAGGCTCGTAAATATAGTCTACAGCTTCTTGGCCATTTTCAGATTGAGTTTTATTAAGTGGTAAAAAATCCTCTTGCATAACAATTTGAGTTGCGGCATTTTTAAATTGATTGTAAACTAAAATAACTTTATCAAATTTTTCATTTGCAAAATCATTTAATATCAGTTCTGCGATTTTTGATACATCTTGATAGTTAACATCTTGAAAAACATCATCGTGAGTTGAATGAACATTGTACTTGTTTTTTTGAAAAAACTCTGAAGACTTTTTTCCAATAGACAATATTATTAACTCTGACTTAGAGTTTAACTCTTTTTCTATCTCAATTGATTTTTTTATAATATTTGCATTAAAACCACCACACAAACCCCTGTTAGATGTAATTGGAACAAGTAAAGTTTTACTAACGTCTCTTACTTCTGAATATTTGTTTTGAGAACTGTCTTCTGAAGCTGATGATACTGATGAAATGATGTCAGTTAGCTTATTTGAATATGGTCTTAATTGTATTATAGCATCTTGTGCTTTTTTCAACTTAGCGGCAGAAACCATTTTCATTGCTGAGGTTATCTGTATCGTAGACTTTACAGATGTTATTCTAGACTTTATTTCTTTTAAATTAGGCATTTTCCTTATACTTTGGAGCTAATTCATTTACTGCTTTTTCTAGACATGATGTTATTTTATCATCTAATTTACCTGATGCTAACTGATCTAACACATCTTGATGTTTAGTATGTAAAAAAGAAATGTACTCCTTCTCAAATTCTTTTATTTTAGAAACAGGAACATCCATTAACAGACCATTTGTTCCACAATATATTATAGCTGCTTGCTCCTCTACTCTTAAGGGGGAATATTGGCCTTGCTTTAAAATTTCAACATTTCTTTTTCCCTTTTCAATTACAGCTGTTGTTGCTGCATCCAGGTCTGATCCAAATTTTGCAAAAGCCTCTAATTCTCTGTACTGCGCCTGATCTAACTTAAGTGTTCCTGCTATTTTTTTCATTGATTTAATTTGAGCAGATCCACCTACCCTAGAAACTGATATTCCTACATTAATTGCCGGCCTTACTCCTGAGAGAAATAAGTTAGACTCAAGAAAGATTTGACCATCGGTAATTGAAATTACATTAGTCGGTATATATGCGGACACATCTCCCGCCTGTGTTTCAATAATCGGTAACGCTGTTAATGAACCCCCACCCTTTACTTTTGATTTTAAGGACTCTGGAAGATCATTCATTTGAGAAGCTATTTTATCGTCATTTATGACTTTTGCTGCTCTTTCTAAAAGTCTAGAGTGTAAATAGAACACATCTCCTGGATAAGCCTCTCTGCCCGGAGGCCTTCTTAGAAGTAGTGAAACCTCTCTGTATGCAACAGCTTGTTTTGACAAGTCATCATAAACTATTAAGGCGGGTCTTCCTGTATCTCTAAAATACTCTCCGATTGCAGCACCTGAAAGAGGAGCATAAAATTGAAGAGGTGCAGGGTCACTTGCGTTAGCTGAAACAATTACAGTATATTCAAGCGCGCCCGCTTCTAGTAATGTCTTTGCAATTGCTGCAACTGTTGAGGCTTTTTGTCCAACAGCAACATAGATGCAAAATACGGGCTCACCTTTGTCGTAAAATTCCTTCTGGTTAATGATTGTATCAATTACAACAGCTGTTTTTCCCGTTTGTCTATCTCCAATAACTAATTCTCTCTGTCCTCTTCCAATCGGAATCATAGCATCAACAGCTTTAATTCCTGTTTGTAAAGGTTCATTTACCGGTTGTCTATAAATAACTCCTGGGGCTTTTCTTTCAATAGGCATTTGAAAAGTTTCTCCTTCAATTGGGCCCTTACCATCTATAGGCATTCCTAAAGTGTTTACAACCCTTCCGAGCATCCCTTCACCAACATTAATTGATGCGATTTTACCTGTTCTTTTAACAGTATCCCCCTCCTTGATTCCTTTAGAAGGCCCAAGAAGTACAGCACCAACATTATCCTCTTCCAAGTTAAGGACAATTGCCTGTAGGCCGTTTTGAAACTGAACCAGTTCTCCAGACTGTGCATTATTTAACCCATATATTCTAGCTATACCGTCTCCTACTTGCAATACAGTTCCAATTTCCTCAAGCTTTGATTCAGTATTAAATCCTGATAGTTGTTTTCTTAAAATAGCTGATACCTCAGCCGGCTTTACTTCTCCCATATTTGTTTATTTAAATAGTTTTGTTCATATAAGTTTACACTAAAATTTTGCTTCATTTCATTAATCTTGTTGGAAACACTAGCATCTATTTGCTTGTTTCCGATATTAATTATTGCTCCCCCAATTATACTCTTATCAATTTTTTCCTGCAGATCTACATTTTTATGCCCCTTTTTCTTAATAAAATCTAACACCTCTTCTCTTGTTTCGTTATCGATCTCTGTAGCTGTAACTAATTTTGCAGATATTATGCTTTTCTTCTCTTTGTATAGAGAAATAAAACTTTTTGCTACTGAGTCTAGTATTGCCTCTCTCTTTTTTCTTGTAATAATTTTTATAAAACCATTGGTAAGCTTAGATAATTTGTTGGAGAATATTTCCTCAATTATAATTATTTTTTTGTCGGTCTTAATTATAGGGCTTTTTAAAAACAAATAAAACTCTTTAGAATCTTGACAAGCTGACAAAACTGTTTTCATGTCTGAGCAACAGTATTCCAAATTGTTGGTTTCTGCAGCTAGCTCTAGAAGAGCTTTTGCATATCTATTTGACACTTTTAAATCTTTCATCAATTTAAATGTTTGTCTTGCATTGCATCAACAACAAGTTTTTTCTGAGCTTGTTTGTCTTTAAGTTCGCTTTTTATGATTTTTTCAGCAATTTCAATAGACAAGTCAGCCACTTGGTTTTTAAGCTCTGTTATCGCTTTCATTTTTTGATTATGAATCTGTTCCCTTGTATCGTCCATTATTTTTTCTGCTTCTGAGGTTGCTTTTTCTTTTGCGTCCTTTATTAAGCTTTCTTTCATTTCACGAGCCTCTTTTAAAATCAAATCTCTTTGGGCTTTCGCCTCTGCCAATATTTTTTCATTGTCTGCAGTGAGGTTTTCCATCTCTTTTTTTGCTTTTTCTGCAGATTGTAATGCGTCTTCGATATTTTTATTTCTTTTGTCTACAGAGTCTAGAATAGGCTTCCATGCAAATTTTTTCAAAATAAATATTAATAATATAAACACCACGCTTGTCCAGAAGACAAGACCTATCGCTGGTGTTACTAAAGCCATTGGGTCCATATAATTTGTTTTTATGTAACTAGCCACAACCAACCGTTATGGCTAGTTAGTTAATTAATAATTTTTAGCCTTGCAATAATGCAACTACAACGCCAAATAACGCTACACCTTCGACTAGTGCTGCAGCAATAATCATGTTGGTTTGTATCATTCCAGAATGCTCTGGCTGTCTAGCCATAGCTTCAAGTGCAGAGCCACCTATTCTTCCAATTCCAATACCTGCTCCGATTGCTGCCAAACCAGCTCCAATTGCTGCGATTCCTGTTATTTCCATTTTCTTGTTTTTAGTTATTAATAATTTAATTTAATGGTGTTCTACTGTCGCTAACCCTATAAACAAAGATGTTAACAAAGTAAAAATATATGCCTGTAAAAAGGCAACAAGCACTTCTATAAAATACATAAAAAGTACGAATAGAACTGATACCGGCGCAACACCAAAAGCGCCTGCATTTCCTAAACCACTCTGAGCCATAAAAATCAAAGAAATAAGACTCATAATAATGATGTGTCCTGCAGAAATATTTGCAAACAGCCTTATCATTAAGGCAAATGGTTTTGTAAATATTCCAACTATCTCAATAGGTATCATGATTGGCATCAAAGCCAATGGGACACCGGGAGGGTTAAAAATATGCTCCCAATATGTTTTGTTTCCTGAAAGATTGGTTACTATTAAAGTTATGAAAGACAAAACTAGAGTAACGGCAATGTTACCAGTTAAATTTGCTGCGGCAGGAATAAGACCTAAAAGGTTATTAACTAGTATAAAAAAGAATAGCGTTAGTAAATACGGCACGTACTTTTTATAGCCATGACCTATGTTTGGCTTGACAATATCGTCTCTTACAAAAAGAATAAGCGGTTCTAAAAAGGAGAGCAGGCCTTTAGGAGCTTTATCTTTATTGCTTTTTCTTGCAGCGCCTACAAACAAAAGAAGAAGCACCAGCACAGACAACAACATAGATGCAACATTCTTTGTAATAGAAAGGTCTACAAACTCTTTATTATTAACCTCAATTAAATGACCGTGATCCAACGCATATTCACGATCTTCGATTTTTACGTTTTTTTTCCCATGATGAAACTTTGAAGAAAAGAAAACATCTAGTTTCCCATCACAAAACAATATTAAAGGAAGGGGTATTGAAACAGAATTTTTACCCTCACCCCAAAGATGCCACTCGTGAGAATCAGCAATATGGTGCATAATTGCAGGAACAGGGTTGTAAATCTCACCTTCTTTTAGTGGTTTTGGGTCTCCTGAAAAAGAGACTAGTGGGCATAAAAACAGAAAAATCAGTGCTGCTAATTTGTTTTTATTGTGAGTCATTTAATTATATTAAAACATGACAAAATTAACTTTTTATTTAGATTAAAGCATCTCAATTTTAGCTTTTATTTAATTGTTTTTTTCTATTTATTAAATTAATTATTAACAACATAAAATAAGCAAGAAAAAAGTTGATAATGTATAGTTTTCTATTTGAGTTTGAAGATGTAATTTGAGGCAGCAAAAAGACTAGGCAAATGAAAGTTCTAAAAAAACTTATTGATAATGCCAATAAAGGATTACTAGCCTTCTTTAGTCGCTTTTCAAGCATATGGCTAAAAACATCAAGGGCAAAAAGAAACAAATGAGAACTTACGGCAAAGTATAGCAGTTCTTTTATTTGGAAAATACGTAAAGCGCCAATATTGACAACTAGAAAGGCTAGTCTTAGGTTAAGGTTCATTTTTTGTTTTTACATACATGTAATAAAGTGAAATAAAAACAGATATTAAGGAAAAAGATATAGTGAAAAACTGATTGCTCCCAAAAACACCATCTGTTTTTTGACCAAGCCATGTTCCTATAAAAATTATTACCCCCATTTGCAGCGCAATCGAGGAAAACATTAAATATTTCTTAGGCTGACCTTTCCTTTTTTTCAGGTTTTTCAACGTTTTTAATGTCTTTGATAACGGCACCCATGCTACACGAGCCTGTAAATGCTGCCCCAGGCTCAATAGAGAGCTTGTTTGTTACTATATCTCCGTTAAGCCTTGCCGTTGCTTTTAATGAAAGTAGTTTTGACACAGTAATTTTAGCGTTTATCGTTCCAGAAATATCAGCGTCTTGACATATAACATCGCCCTCTATAGTTCCATTGGCCCCTAACACAACCTTCCCTTCTGTGTTTATAGAGCCCTTTAATGTCCCGTCCACACGGATGTCTCCCTTAGACTGAATATCACCTGTGATAATTGTACCAGACCCAATCATATTTATAGCTGGTGTTAAGTCGTTTTTTAGCATTGATTCGTTTTTGTTTACAAACATCTTTTTTGTTTTTGGCAAATCTAATAAATTTGTTTAATTAAATAGTTGGGTAGTTTTTGTTGTAAAATTCTCTATAACCATTTAGGTCTCTGTCTTTATAAAAGTCTGAAAAGTTATCGTTTGAAATTAATAGTTTTTCAAAGCTAAACCTTAACATTTCTTTCATAACACCCTCATCTGCTAAAACTTTTTGCTCATAGTTTAGTGAGCCTTGAAAGTCTTCATTTGTTTTTATGATTAATATGTGTTGATCCATACCCATCATCAAAGAACTAATTTCAATGGTTTGGGTAGAAAACACCTTCTTGTTAAAATCTGAAAAGACACTCATTAGATAGCTCATATCGCTATTTTCTTTTGGTAACACAAAAATTAGCAGGTGGTCGTTAAGTAAGTTTACTTTATATGATTTTTTAGTGGTCGAAATTAAATTTGACTCGTTAATCTTTTCTGGGTTTTCAATATTTTTTAAAACCTCTTTGTATTTTTTTCTGTTTTTTTGATCTAAATTTTTGCTGCTTAAAATTTTATTAATTTCTGAGATGGCTGAAACCGTATCACCAAGCTTATACATTGAAAGTGACCTTAAAAACATCTCCTTATCCATTAATGTTTGGGTTTTAGGTTTTGATGTTAGTCTAATGACCTTTTGATACTTTTTATTTGTATATAACTCTTTGATAAAAGTATAGTGTTTTTCATCTTTAATTCTCTGTTTTTCGCTTCCAAAAACATATAAAGAGTCTGTAATGATTTTTGCGTACCTTGTTTTTGGGTATTTTAATGTTAAAACTTGTTTAGCTTCAAATGCAAGGTTGGGTTTTTTTTGGTTTGAATAATTAATATATAAGTTATAATAAGACAATGGAAGGTATGTTGTGTCAGAGTCATACCTTCTAATAATGTCCTTAAGTGTAGTGTTACTTTTACTGTAGTCGTTTAACAAGTCTCTGTATATAATTGCAATCTGAAATAACGCTTCTTTTATTTTTTTATGTGAGACTGCTAACTCTGTTTCAGTTTTTGGAATCTTTGAAAGATAGTACTTTGGGTCTTTTTTGTTTTCACCCCCATTAATCTTATTAACTTGAGTATTTGCCAATGTTGTGTCTTCAGCCACCTCGTTTAAATTACTTTTGTCGTTTCTTCTCCAATTGTCTTCAAGCTTTCTTTTTCCCCACTTTTTTCTAAACTCCGAAAGCCCAAAACTTAGTGTTGCTGGATTATAGAAATACCACTTTCCCCCTGAGGTTTTATTGCCAAACTGTTCGTTTCTTCCATATATGTTGTTGTTGTATATATTTTGCTCATTAAGAGTTCTTTTCTCAATAGCTTTTTTTTCATTTTCAACAATATTCTTTATAATTTTATTTATAACATCAATTTGATCGGTTTTTGAAAGTTTTGACAGGTGTATTAAACTATCATTTAGAGAAACCACATCTAATTTAGCAATTAGCTTGTTCAGATTTTGAGAGGTTTCATAAATTATAGGGTATTCGCTTTCAGATTTTTCTAAATAAAAAATTGTGCTGTCATAATATAAGTCAGCATTTCTATATTCTTGCTTAAAGTAATATATTTTGGCTAGTTTATAAAAAGATTTTGATTTTTGTGTAGTGTTTTCAAGGCTATACTTTGTTGAGTTAATTAAGCTGTTTATAGACGCCATTGTGTCCATTTGAGCAATTTCAATTTCAGAAATAGTGTAGTAAATTTGGTCCCGGTATTCTTTATTTTTATCATCTTTCAACATTTTTTTTAAGTCCTCTTTTGATTTATTTACGTTTACTCCTGTATGAATTGCTGATTTTGCTAAATTCATTTTAGAGTTAAAAATCATTTCATAGTCTGAGCTTTCTTTGGCAACCTCGTTGAAAAGCACATACGCTTTCTTTTGGTTTCCAATATTTTGATAAACTTGTGCAAGTATAAACTTATATCTAGCGGCTTGTCTTTTTTTCGAAAGTTTTACACACTCGTTTAATTCATCAATTGCAAGTGAATAGTTTTGTTGTTTAAGATAGCAGTCTGCTATCGAGCTGTGTTTAAACAGCTTTAATTTTTTACTAATTGTTCTTTTTTTGTTTAGCTCAGATATTATTTCTTCAGATGATAAGAAATCGTTTTTTTCTGAGTATGTTCTTAGCGCAAAAATTTTTGCTTCATAAGCTACTTCTGTTTTTTTAAACTCATCAATAATAAACAAGAACGTTTTCAAAGCCTCCTCGAACTCTCCCTTATAGAAATACGCCTTACCGATCATTAGATAGTTGTCGTCAATCCATTTACAGTGTTCTTTTCCTTTTATTTTCATTGAGTGCCTTTGTATAACAACGGATCCTTTTCTTATTGCCTTATCCATGTACGAGTGTGTTGATTTAGATTTAGACAGGTCTTGCTCTTTAAAGACATTAATAATTTGATTGTAATCATCTTCTGAGGACTCATTTATTTTGTTTAACCCCTTTTTTATACTTTCTTTTCCGTTAAAGTATCCATTATATTTTGCAGTAGTGTTGTGATATTGTCTGTTAAACCACCTGTTTTTCTTAGTTGAACACGCTGAAAGCAAAAAAAGGAAAAGGAGTAGTTGAATTGTGGTGTTCGTTGCTGTTCGAGTCATCATAAACCAATAACTTTTAAAAAGTTTTTTTATTGCAAATTTATCTTAAAATTGGATATATATATATTTTATGATATTTGCTGATAATATATACTGGATTATAACCTGATGAAAAATAATAACTTGCTTCGCTTTACAATAATAAACAACAATAGTTTAGAAGAGATTTTTAGTGTTAACTTTTCTAAAAAAAACCTTTTATGGGTTTTTTTAGTTGTTTTTTCATTATCTTCTACTGTTTTAGTTTTGCTATTGGGCTATACCCCATTAAGAAACTTGGTGCCCGGAAAATCTAAGTCGCATGTTCAAAATGAGTTAATACTAATGTTAGAAAAAGCTGATTCTCTTGAAAAAAGTATTGGTAACTACAGTCTTTTCACAAAAAACCTTAAAAAGGTTCTTTCAGACAGTGTTTCTGTTGATAGCGTGCAAAATCTTTTTAATCATAAGTTTGAATTCGCTGAATTTGATTTTAACCCGTCTGTTGAGGATTCAAACTTAAGGGCAGAAGTTGAAGCGGAAGAAAGTATAAGTCTGGCTTCTAATTTTGAGAGAAAAGACCCAACCGCACTGTTTATAAAGCCGGTTAACGGAGTGATTACTGAACACTTTAACAAAAATATTAGGCATTTTGGTGTTGACGTTGTTTCAAAAAAAGACGCTTTAATTTCTTCAATTGATGATGGGTTTGTATTATTTAGCTCATGGTCTCACGAGTTTGGCTATGTTCTTATTATCAAACACCAGAACAGCTTTACCTCACTTTACAAACACAATTCTGAGGTTTTTAAATCAAAAGGGGATTATGTAAAGGCTGGAGAAACTATCGCTATTATTGGAAATTCCGGAAAATATTCTACAGGGCCCCACTTACATTTTGAGCTTTGGAAAGGCTCTTCACCTGTAAACCCCATGAAATATATTTTATTTTAAATGAGTTTAAAAAGCTTTCTTGCGTACCCTTTTGCATACTTTATAAAATTAAGAAATGATCGATGGATAAATAACCCTCTTAGGTTTCAAAAAAAGACTTTTTATAAACTAATCGAAAGAGCAAAAAAAACAACTTTCGGGGTTGATCATGGTTTTAAGAATATAAAAACATATGAAGACTGGAAAAAAAATGTGCCTATTAGAGATTATGAAGGCCTTAAAAAATATGTTGATTTAGTTGTAGATGGTAAGAAAGATGTCTTGTGGCCTGGAAAGCCTATGTACTTTTGCAAAACTTCTGGAACAACTTCAGGAACCAAATATATCCCCTTAACAAAGGAAGCGCTTCCTTTTCACATTAAAGCTGCTCGCGATGCAATTCTCTCTTTCATATATGAAACAAAAAAAACCTCTGTTGTTAATGGAAAAATGATTTTTCTACAAGGTAGTCCTAAGTTAGAAAATATAAATGGGGTCTTAACCGGTCGGCTTTCGGGAATAACCGCGCATCATATTCCTAAATACTTACAAAAAAACAGACTGCCAAGCTTTGGCACTAACTGCATTGAAAGTTGGGAAGATAAGCTTGATGCTATTGTGGATGAAACCATAAATCAGCCTATGAGCATAATTGGAGGCATTCCCCCTTGGGTTCAGATGTATTTTGAAAGGCTATCGAAAAAAAGCAACAAGAAGATAAAAGATTTGTTTAACGGCTTTTCCTTGTATATATATGGCGGTGTTAATTATGAGCCTTACCGAGACAGCATGGAGTCAATAATTGGTAAAAGAGTCTCGTCAGTAGAATTATTTCCTGCTTCTGAGGCCTTTATAGCTTATCAAAACTCACAAAAAGATGAGGGTCTTTTACTTTGTGTAAACCATGGTGTTTTTTATGAATTCGTTGAAGCAAGCACTTTCTTTGACAAAAAGCCCAAAAGGGTTTGTTTAGATGATGTCTCTTTAAACACAAACTATGTTATAATTCTCAACACAAACTCAGGGCTTTGGGGGTATAACATTGGAGATACCGTAATGTTTGTAAGTTCAAATCCCTACAAACTAATAGTAACCGGCAGAATTAAACACTTTACCTCAGCTTTTGGAGAACATGTAATTGGAAGCGAAGTTGAGGGTGCTCTTTCAGATGCGAGCAAGCTATTCAGTTGTAGAGTAAATGAATTTCATGTCGCACCAGTAGTTTCTCCAAAAAAAGGTGGTCCGCACCACGAATGGTTAGTTGAGTTTGACAAAGAACCAGAATCTTTGATTAGTTTTGCAAATGAGATTGATAAAAAAATGCAGAAAATTAATTCTTATTACTGTGACCTAGTGAAGGGTGGTGTTTTAGATAGTTTAAAAATTAGAGTTATCGAAAAAGGAGGATTCGCTCAACACATGAAAAGTGTTGGTAAGCTTGGTGGGCAAAATAAAGTGCCAAGACTTTCAAACGAAAGAAGTGTTGCTGACAGTTTGTTAAATTATGAAAAAAAAGGTTAACATAGGCATTCTTGGATCAACTGGCTCGATTGGAACACAAGCGCTACAAGTTATTGGCGAATGTGAAACGGTAGACTATTCGGTAGACTTTTTAACTGCAAACAACAATTTTAAGCTTTTGATACAACAGGCTATAAAACACAGACCAAAAAGTGTCGTGATAGCCAATAAAATTTACGCTGAGGAAATAAAAAAACAACTCAGAGGTTTAGGAATATCTGTCTACAGTGGGGTTTCGTCTCTTGAAAAAATTGTTGAAACCGAAACGACTGATATTGTTTTAACAGCCCTTGTTGGTTTTAGCGGATTAAAACCAACTATTAATGCTATTAAGCGTGGTAAAAAAATTGCATTGGCTAATAAAGAAACCCTGGTTGTTGCTGGTGAACTAATAATGACCTTGTGTAAGAAACAGGGTGTTTCAATTATTCCTGTTGACTCTGAACACTCAGCTATTTTTCAATGTCTTCAAGGGGAGCCCCAGAGTCATATTGACTCTTTAATATTGACCGCTTCAGGAGGGCCTTTCGTTGGAAAAAAAAGAGGTGGGTTAAAAAATATACAAGTAAATGACGCTTTAAATCACCCTAACTGGCAAATGGGAGCAAAGATTACAATTGACTCTGCTTCTTTAATGAACAAAGGGTTAGAGGTAATAGAAGCAATGTGGCTGTTTGACATTAGCGCTAAAAATATAGAAGTAGTTGTTCATAAACAGTCGATTATCCATTCTGCTGTTCGCTTTATTGACGGCTCTATAGTCG
This sequence comes from uncultured Bacteroidota bacterium, assembly GCA_902533655.1. GTDB lineage: Bacteria > Bacteroidota > Bacteroidia > Flavobacteriales > BACL11. The sequence continues at coordinate 6,058 of CACAMX010000002.1, read as the reverse complement.
CTCAACTCGGATATCCTGACATGAAACTTCCTATAAACTATGCTTTATCCTTTCCAGAAAGACAGCCATTGAACTTAAAAAGGTTTGACTTCTTAGAATACCCGACTCTTTCTTTTGAAGAACCCGACTACAAAACTTTTAAGAACTTATCTCTTGCTTTTGTTGCAGCAAATAAAGGGGGAAGCGTTCCTTGTGTTTTAAACGCTGCTAATGAAGTTGTTGTTCAGGCTTTTTTGGAAGAAAGAATTAGTTTTTTAAAGATGTCCGATATCATTGAAATTTGTATGGAAAAAATTAACTTTGTAAAAAATCCTGATCTTAAGTCTTTAATTGATATTGATCAGGAAACTAGATTTTTAGCAAAAAGCCTTATTAAATGATATTTTTAATTAAAGCCTCACAATTATTACTAAGTTTATCAATACTAGTTGTTCTGCATGAGCTAGGTCACTTTTTGCCTGCCAAATATTTTAAAACTAAAGTTGAAAAGTTCTATCTTTTCTTTGACCCTTGGTTTTCAGTTTTCAAAAAGAAGGTTGGAGAGACTGAATACGGAATCGGTTGGCTTCCTCTTGGTGGCTATGTAAAAATAGCAGGTATGATTGACGAGTCTATGGACAAAGACCAAATGAAAAAAACCCCTGAAAGCTGGGAGTTCCGCTCAAAACCAGCCTGGCAAAGACTTATTATAATGTTAGGTGGTGTGGTTGTAAATTTTTTGCTTGGTATTTTTATTTATTCTATGACTTTATATGCATATGGAGACAAATATCTCCCAAACCAAAGTTTAAATAATGGAGTTTGGTGTGTTGACGAAATGGCATATTCTCTTGGTTTTGAGAATGGTGATAAAATTATTTCGATTGACAACAAAAAGCCTAAGAGGTTTTCCTCAATTTTAGAAGGCTTACTATTAGGGAATGAGGTTCTAATTGATCGAGGAGGTTCATTAATTAAAATTTCTTTGCCCAAAGACTTCGCAAAACAATTAATTGAAAACCAGCCGTCAATGATGTTTTATCCAAGAATTCCTGCTGTTGTAAAAGAGGTTCTAAAAGGCTCTAGCGCCGAAAAGGCAGGTTTGTTAAGTGGTGATAAAATTATTGCTATAAACAACACTGAAATTCTTTTTTTTGATGAACTGAAAAGAGCATTAGATAAATATAAAGAACAGTCTGTTTCATTAACTATTAAAAGAGAAGCAGGCGTTGAATCAATAACTGTTGTTGTTGATGGTGAAGGGAAAATAGGTTATCAAGCTTTAATTCCCTCTATTAGCCAGCTTTCAGAAATGGGTATATATAATTTAGAAACCGCTAATTATTCCTTTTTTGAATCAATACCAGCGGGTTACAAAAAGGCCAAAAGCAAGCTAGGAAGTTATGTTGATCAATTCAAATTAATACTAAAGCCAAGTACAGGTGCATACAAGGGGCTGGGTGGTTTTGGCGCAATAGGAAACTTGTTTCCTGCTGTCTGGGATTGGGAAGTCTTTTGGAACCTAACTGCTTTTTTATCTTTAATGTTAGCCTTCATGAATTTACTTCCCATTCCCGCATTAGATGGGGGTCATGTGGTTTTCTTGTTGTACGAAATAGTTGTTGGAAAACCTGCGCCTGAAAAAGTGATGGAGTATGCTCAAGTTGTTGGAATGGTTATTTTATTTAGTTTGTTGGTTTTTGCAAACGGCAACGACATAGCAAGACTTTTATTCTAATGGAAAACCTAAGCTCATATGGACTGATCATTATATTCTCTTTAACGATTATTCTTTCTTATTTTTTTAATCTTATTTCTAGTCGGTCAGGAGTTCCTTCTGTCTTAATGTTAATTCTCTTAGGCATGGTTGTAAATTTTGGTCTGAATATGATGAACTATGACAAGCCAAATCTTGGCCCAATACTAGAAATTCTTGGTGTGGTCGGACTAATTTTAATTGTGTTAGAGGCCGCATTAGATTTAGAGCTTGTTAAAAACAAGGTTGGTTTAATCATTAAGTCTTTTGTAGCTGCTTTGTTAGGCCTTGGAGTAACTGCTTATTTAGGGGCTGTTGTTTTACAAAAGTTATTTGTTCTTGATTTCGAAACCTCTTTGCTTTTTACGATTCCCCTGTCTGTATTGAGTTCTGCAATTATTATCCCCAGCTTAGAAGGCTTATCTGAATATAAAAAAGAGTTTATGATATATGAAAGCACATTCTCTGACATCTTAGGTATCGTTGCCTTTTACAGTGTCCTCTCTCTTGCAGAAAGTGATTCAAAATCTGGCGTTTATGGTGAAGTTGCAGGAAACTTATTACTCACAGTGTTTTTTGCAGTGATAATTAGTTATGTTTTAATTTATATTTTTCAAAACTTAAAAGGCCACGCTAAACTCTTTTTACTGATCTCTGTTTTACTTTTACTATATGCTGTTGGTAAAATTTTCCACCTTTCTCCGCTGATAATAATATTAATGTTTGGTGTGATATTAAACAACTACTCCTCGTTTTTTAAAGGTGGTTTATCAAAACTAATAAAACGTGAACAAATGGATCATGTTTTAGCAGACTTCAAGGTTATTACAGCCGAATCCGCTTTTGTTGTAAGAACCTTCTTTTTTATAATTTTTGGCTGGAGTGTTTCTTTAATTTCTGTTTTTAACCTAAAGGTAATTTTAATTGGCTTTGCATTATTAGTAATTATTTATTTAAGTAGAGCTGTTATTCTTTTCTCGGTTTCGGGAAAAAAAATAGTACCACAACTATATTTAGCTCCTAGAGGTTTAATTAGTGTTTTGTTATTTTACAAAATCCCTCCTCACTTTAAGAGTGGCTTAGAATTTGAACCGTATCTCCTTTTTATTATTATTGCGACTTGCTTAGTTATGAGTTGGTCACTTATAAGACAAAAAAAGAAATCAAGCGAGTTAGAATTAGCGCCTAATGGTTTAGATGGTACTGAAACAAAGTTCGAGGCTGAAAATGACTTACTAAATGAAGATATAACCAACGATATTTCTGAAGAAGAAACAGTCATAACCGAAAATGATAAATAATTTTTATAAAACCGCATGATAAATATTAAAAAAACTCTTAATAAACTAAATATCTCTAAAGATAATATGGGAACCTCCACGGGAAACACCTTTTTTGGTAATGGGCCAAAAATTGACTCTTATTCACCTGTGAACGGTGAGTTTATTGGCTCTGTCACATCTACAACTAAGAGCGACTATCACAAAGTCATTTTAGTCGCACAGGACGCCTTTAAGTTTTGGCGAAAATATCCTGCTCCAAAAAGAGGAGAGATTGTAAGAAAATTTGGTGAGAAACTTAGAAAAAATAAAAAATTTTTAGGTGAATTGGTTTCATATGAAATGGGGAAGTCGTTACAGGAAGGGTTAGGAGAGGTGCAAGAAATGATTGACATTTGTGATTTTGCTGTTGGGCTATCAAGACAACTAAACGGGTTAACAATGCATTCTGAAAGGCCTAAACACAGAATGTATGAACAATATCATCCACTTGGTGTTGTTGGAATAATCTCAGCTTTTAACTTTCCTGTTGCTGTTTGGAACTGGAATACAGCTCTAGCGTGGGTTTGTGGGGATGTATGCGTTTGGAAACCTTCTGAAAAAACTCCTCTATGTGGTATTGCTTGTCAAAATTTATGGGCTGATGTAGCCAAAGAAAACGATTTACCTGAAGGAATTTCTTGCTTAGTGTCTGGAGATTATGAAGTTGGTGAATATTTAACTAATGATGAGCGTGTGCCTCTAATATCTGCAACAGGCTCTACTCGTATGGGAAGAATTGTTGGTTCAACTGTGGCAAAAAGATTTGGGAAAAGTTTGTTAGAACTCGGTGGAAATAATGCAATTATTGTAACTCCAAATGCTGATTTAAAAATAACAATAATCGGTTCTTTATTTGGTGCAGTAGGAACTTGTGGCCAAAGATGTACAACGACAAGGAGACTCATTGTTCATGAATCTATTTATGAGGATGTAAAAAATAAGCTCTCATCAGCATATAATCAGATAAAGATAGGTAACCCATTGGATGAGTCTAATCATGTTGGTCCTTTAATTGATATTGATGCTGTTAATGCATACCTCAATGCGATCGAAAGAGCAAAAAAAGAGGGTGGAAAAATTGTTGTAGAAGGAGGAGTTATTGAAGGTGAGGGGTATGAAAGTGGTTGTTATGTTAAGCCAGTAATAATTGAAGGAGAAAACAGTTATAATATCGTACAAGAAGAGACATTTGCTCCTATTTTGTATTTAATAAAGTACAATGATATTGAGGAGGCCATTAAAATGCAAAACAATGTAAAACAGGGACTTTCATCAGCAATAATGACTTCTAATCTAAAGGAAGCTGAGCTTTTTCTTGCGGCGGATGGGAGTGATTGTGGAATAGCAAATGTTAATATAGGCACTTCTGGAGCAGAGATTGGTGGTGCATTTGGTGGTGAAAAAGAAACTGGTGGAGGAAGAGAAAGCGGTTCAGATGCTTGGAAAATTTACATGAGAAGACAAACCAACACTATTAACTATTCATCTGATCTTCCACTTGCTCAAGGAATAAAATTTGATTTATAATCTTAATTTAATTTAGAGCAGGTCTTTTATCTCTATTAGCAATTTCCCAAGCAGTTAGGAATATTAACCTAGTAATTCTTTCTGTTTTTTCTAAATCAATTTTATCTATTGTATCGCTGGGTTTGTGATAATCTTCATGTACTCCATTAAAGTAAAATATTACAGGTATGTTATTTTTTGCAAAATTATAATGATCTGATCTGTAATAATATCTATTGGGATCATCAATATCATTATATGTATAATCAAGTTCTAAACGTATATACTTTTTATTTGTTTCCTCACTTATTTCATGAAGCTCTATACTTAGTCTATCTGATCCTATCAAATAAACATAATTATTATGTGTATGCCAATCATCAATTCTTCCAATCATATCTATGTTTAAATTAGCAACTGTTTTTTCAAGAGGATAAACAGGGTTTTCCGTATAATGTTTACTTCCTAACAATCCTTTTTCTTCTCCTGAAACAGGCATTATAAGCACACTTCTTCTTGGTCCTTTTCCTTCATTTTTTGCAATCATAAAAGCTTCTGCAATTTCGAGTGTTGCTGCTGTTCCAGAGGCATTATCGTCTGCTCCATAAAAAACTAAACTATCATGTTTTCCTAAATGATCATAGTGAGCTGTTATAATAATTAATTCATCTTTTAAATCGCTCCCTTCAATATAGCCTAATATATTTTCTCCTCTTACCATTCTTTTCTTTCTTAAAATCCTTTTCATAAATGGTAAATCACAATCCTCACATTTACAAACATGTCTATCTGATTTTACATGAAATTTTTGAGTATACTTTTTTCTTTTATATGGAGGTATATTGATCCCTTTAAAATTATCAATTATATATTTTGCAGCTTTTTTTTGTCCTAGCTTACCAGTTTCTCTACCTTCTAATGAATCTGATGAAAACACTAATATGTGTTTATATAAATCTTTTTTATTTATTGTGTTAGCATATTTTACATTGTTTTGACTAAAGCAAATTAATGGAAATATGAAAAAAATCAAAACTCTCAATTATAATATATTTATTTTTTTTACTCTTATTTCATGTCTTCCTCCTTCAAATTTTGTTTTGAGAAAAACATCAACTATATTTTTAACTTCATTCCAATTTAGGTGCCTAGCAGGCATAGTCAAAATGTTTGCATTGTTATGTAATCTAGACTGCTCTGCTATATGAGTATTCCAACAAAGCGCAGATCTGATTCCTTTGTGTTTATTAGCACTCATATTTATTCCATTTCCAGTTCCACAAAATTGTATTCCTAAATCATTTTTTTTTTTTAAAACACTTTTTGCTAGCTCGTGAGCAAAATCTGGATAATCAACACTTTCTTCACTAAAACATCCAAAATCTTGAACTAAATACCCTTTTTGTATTAGATAATTTTTTAAATTATCTTTATGAGTAAATCCTGCATGATCACATGCTATTCCTATTTTCATAAATTTTTATATATTTTTTTT
>CACAMX010000001.1 GCA_902533655.1 uncultured Bacteroidota bacterium | reverse complement strand
ACAACAATTCAAAACAAAAGCTATGAAAAAGATTTATAATCTAGTTACATTTTTAATATTATTAATAACGTCCAACACTAATGCTCAAATACCAAGTATAAATTTCTGTGATAATTTTGATTCTTACATTGGAGGATTACCCCCATTTACTACTGGTGATCCTATTGCAGAAACATCGCCTAATTGGAATTCATGGGATGAATTAATGAATGGATCAGTTGCACCATTTATTGATGATTGTGAAGTAAGCGCTACAGAATTTTATAGTGCTCCAAATTGTTTATATATTATTGACCAAACAGGAACAGGAGGACCTAATGATATTTTGTTAATGTTTGACAATACACCAAATATATCTATTGCAAATATTAATACTTTAATGACACCTTATGTTTCAGGTGTACTCACTTATTCCCACATGATGAAGGTTGTTTCTGGTAAAACAGGATATTTTAACTTTCAAGCAGAAAACACGCCTGGTGTTCAGTGGGCTTTAGAAGTTAATTTAGATGCTGCAGGAGGAATGATAATGACAAATACAAGTGGAACTAATTTTTCAGCTTCATATCCAAACGGACAATGGTTTGAAATAAAATTTGTGATAGACTTATCAATGAATAATTGGGAAGTTTTTGTTGATAACGTATCGCAAGGAAGTTTTGCAAATACAATTAATCAGATTTCTTCAATAGATTTATTTCCAAATGCAAATTCTGAATTTTGGGTAGATGATGTTTGTTATGATTACCAACCTGCAATGTTAGATTCTTTAAATGCGCAAATTTCAACAATAGATGCAATTACTGGTTTAGTTGGACAGCAAAAAGAACCTACCCTTAATATAAGAAATTTTGGTCAAAATACTATTACATCCTTTGATGTAACAGTTGATTATAATGGTACTCAAGTAACTGAAAACGTAACTGGTTTAAATTTAACATCATTACAAACTTATCAGGTTAATTTTTCCAATCAAATTACACTTGCTACAGGTACTCTTCCAGTTACAGCTTATATATATAACATAAATGGTGGTTTAATACAGAACACAGCTGATGATACTCTTTCAATATCTGTAACGGGAACATATGCAGCTCCAGGAAAAATTGTAATTGGAGAAGAAGGAACAGGTACTTGGTGTTCTTGGTGTCCAAGAGGAGCTGTAGCAATGAACTGGATGGATGAAAAATATTATGGATATTGGCAAGGAATAGCTGTTCATAATAATGATCCAATGGTCAATACAGATTATGACGTAGGAATGGGAGCGCTTACTTCTGGCTATCCAAGTGGATTAGTTGACAGAGGGTCAGATATTGATCCTTCAAATTTTGAAGTAGATTTTCTACAAAGAATAGGACTAACACCAAAAGCAACAATGAATGCAGGAGCAATTATTGATGGAAATAAAATGAAAGTATCGTTAACAATGAATGTCAATCAAACAATTGGGTCTAATCATAAATTAGCATGTATATTAGTTGAAGATAGTGTAACAGGACAAGGACCAAATTATTATCAATCAAATGCATATAGTGGAGGTGCTAATGGACCGTTAATAGATGTTGATGGGACAGACTGGGCAAATAAACCTTCAAATGTTCCTGATTATATGATGGTATATAGACATGTTGCAAGAGGAATTGCCCCTAGTTTTAATGGGCAAACACTAACTCAATTTTACCAAACTGGAGATACTGAAACAATATGTTTTGAATTTAATATAGATCCAAGCTGGGATTTAAACCAAATGCATATAGTTGGAATGCTTATTGATAATACTGGTAGAATAAATAACGGATCTTCTCAATCATATGCTGAGGCTTTAAGTTCTGGGTGGGTTGACTGTTCCTCTAGCACAGAAGCAATTAATTTAGAAGGACCAGAACATAATAATATTCAGGCATATCCAAATCCAGCAAATAATACTTTATATATAGACAATCTTCCAGAAGACGTCAGTTCAATAAAGATATTCAATATTGAAGGAAAACTAGTATTAGATGCTGCAATAAATAGTGTTTTAGATATATCTAAAATAAAAGAAGGATTGTATCAACTAAAAATTACTACTAAAGATAATTTAGAAATAAACAGAAAAATTGTTAAAGACTAATTAGCTCCAGATCTAATAATCTTTTATTAGAATCTGATCTAATAACTTTTACATCAACTAATTGTCCTAATGTAAATTTATTTTCATTATTTACTAGTGCAATTCTCTTATTATCTATTTGATAAAAACCTTCTAAAGAACTTGCTCTTACGAACCCTTCACAACCATTTTGAAATAGTTCAACATAAAAACCATGATCAACCACACCACTTATAACTCCATTGAAAGTATCCCCAACATGCTTTTCCATATATTTAATCTGCATTAGTTTTATAGACTCCCTTTCTGCCATAGCAGCTTCTCTTTCTTTCTTTGAAATATGCTTGCAGATACCTTCAAATGATTTAGAGAAAGGCTTACTATTTAAGATAGAATCTATTATTCTGTGAATAATCAAATCAGCATATCTTCTAATTGGAGAAGTGAAATGAACATAATCATTTAATGAAAGGCCATAGTGCCCAATGTTTTTTGATGAGTATTCTGCTTTTGCCATAGATCTAATTACAAGAGGCTCAAATAACCCTTGCTCTGTTGTTCCCTCAACTTTTTCAAGAAGCTTGTTTAGAGACTTTCTAACAGCGATTTTATTGGACACATCAATATTGTAATTATATTCAAAGGCTAAATTCTTTAAAGAAAGTAGTTTGTCTTTATCAGGGATATCATGTACTCTGAAAACAGCATTTGATATATTTTTTGATTTTAAAAAGTTAGCGACAGTTATGTTAGTTAAAAGCATGAGCTCTTCAATAATTTTTTGGGTAAAATAACTTTCTTTTACAAAAATATCTATGGGGTATTTCTGATCATTTAATTTGAAACCCATCTCTTTTTTGTTGAACATGATTGCGCCCGAAGACTGTCTTTTTTTTCTAAGCTTTAGTGTTAAATTCTTTATTATTGATAGTTCATCAAAAAGCAGTCCCTTTTTATTGTCTAAAATGGACTGAGCTTCACTATAGGTGAAGCGCTTATTTGAAATAATTTTTGTTTTTGTAATACTAAAACTTGAAATTTTCAAAGTACTATTAAATTTGAAAATAACAGAAAAGCAGTTTCTTGGAACCCCTTCTTTCAGAGAGCAGATATCGTTAGAAAGCTCTTCAGGAATCATCGGCATGACTTTATCAACTAAATAAACTGAATTTCCTCTTTGAGCGGCTTCAATATCAATCTTTGATCCCTCTTTTACATAATGACTCACATCTGCTATGTGGACACCAACCTCAAATAGTTTGTTTTCTTGTACTTTTACTGATATAGCATCATCAAAATCTTTTGCGTCAACAGGGTCTATAGTAAATGTTGGAACTTTAGTGTAGTCAAGTCTGTTTAGGCCTTTTTTTTCAGAAAAACCCTTTAAAGAAGAAACTTCATTTAAAAGATTACTGCTAAATGAAGAGCCAATGTTGTATTTATTATTTATAGACTTAATGTGGGACTTAAAATCATTAGCCGGACCCAAAACTTTTATGACCCTTCCAAGTGGGCATTTTCCATCTGAGTCCCAGTTAGTTACTTTTACAACTAATATTTTATTTAAAAAGGTCGGATTAAAATCTTTTCTTGGAATTAATATGTCAAAGTATATGTTTTTTTCAGAGCTAACAAAAAAGGCAGTTTTGGAAGAATAATCAATCTCTCCAACAAAAGAGTCTTTAGCTCGATATTTGACCTTTTCAATAACAAACTTTTTTTTTCCTTTTGAAATATTTATTTGATTAAGAGACACCTTATCTTCAGCTAAAGCAAATAAAGCGCTTTTATTTTTAATTTTAATCTCTTCCCCAGTGCTGTCAGAAACAAACACTGATGATTTAGATGTTTTAACAACTATACCTTCAGAAAGGGTTTCGCCAAGTTTTAAGCAGTATCTGTCTTTTGATATTTTAACAATCTTATTTTCATTGAGCAGCCTCTCAAGAGAGGAAAGCACGGGAAGAGGGTCTTTTTTAGTCTTCTTTTTATATAGCTTTTGGAGCTTACTTTCTGCAAATTTCTTATTAGGGTTGTCTTTGAACAATAGCCAAAGCCCATTATAAACATTAACGATAAGTTGTTTATTTTTTTTCTTTCTCATAAAATATACGGGTAAAAATAGCTTTAAATTTGCATTATGTTTATTAAAAAATTAAAACTTACACTTTTAATGCTCTCAATAGTTACAGTGTTAGGCTCTTGCAAAAGCAAAAAAGTATTTAACGGAACGACCTCATTAGACTGTACTACTTTTGAGAGTGAAGTAGCTCAAAAAGAACAAAAAAAGCAAAGCAAATACAAACTCTTGTTACTAAAAGATGGGCAAAGAGTTTTTGGTAAAAAAAACAAAAGAGGTAAAAGCAGTCTTTTTGGCAAAAAAGTCGACTAATCTATAGCCGAACTTAACACTAAACACTATTAAAAACAATACCCAACAGTTATCTGGATGTTTGGCAATACATTTGTTAATCCAGGAACCCCGTCTTGTAAGGCATTAAACTTATCAGGATCTCCATTTGCGTTATGAGAAAAATCAGCACCTGAGGAAAATAGAGCGCCTATATCTAGGCCATAAACAAGGCCTTTATATGGGGGCTTACCAAAAGTTAGCCCAAAGTAAGAGACAGGGTTTTCATTGTAGTCAGCAGAATAAAGCTCTTCTCCGTCCTTAATAGTGTTTTCGATGGAACCTACAGCAAAGCCCGCATTAACCCTAAACCAACTAAACCGGTCAAGAGGCTGATGAGAAACAAACATTCCCATCCAAGCGCTTTTAGCAGTATGCGTATAGTTGTCAGAAAAACCAGCGATTTCTGGCTTTATGGCGTCTGGAATATCTCCTTCAGGAGCCCCTCCAAAACCAACGTTTATAGATGTTTTTTCGTTTAAATTATGACCAATATTTATCCCTCCACCAAATGGGCTAATACCTAAATAGACAGAATATTTTCCGATCTCTTGAGAAAAAGCAGAGGAAAAGCTTATCATAAAACTTAGTAAAGTAATTGTAATAGTATTTTTCATTTTTATTTTTTATTTATTATTTGTTTTAGAATATACCCTAATTTCATTTTCAAAAGCTGTTCTGTCGCCGTAATGGTGCTCTTCAACAACCTTGTTTCCAGCCCATCTGTATGCAATATGAACAGTGTTTGATACCGCTTGTTTAGTAAACCTTCCTTTCGCATTCCAGGTAAAGTAAGCTTTTGACCAAACCTCCTTGCCATAGTTAGAGGTTTCCACATGTATATCACCATCTTGCATGGGAATATCGATGTTTGAAAAAAGAGTATGATGAAGCTCAATCCCTTCAAAAACATCAGAGTAGTTGAGCGTGTCATTAGAGCCTGAAACAAAAAGCATAAGGCTTTCATGATAAAAAGAGCTCATTGGCTCATAGTTTTTGGAGAGGTAGTTTTCTAGCTGCACTTTTATCGCAGAGCTTTTACTATCATTTAATGTTGAATAAAAACCGCCATTTTTGTTCCCGCAAGAAAATAGAAGAATAAAGCTGCAAAAAAAAATTAGATTTTTCATTTAACGTCAAATTTGAGGTAAAAAAAATAATGTCAAAAAGTTTTTCAACTTTTTTTTAAAAGATTTACAAACAACTTAAAGTATAGCTTTAAGTTTGTATAAAAAAGTTGAAAAAAAGAAACGACCTTCAATCAGCAGAACAAATACCAAAACTATTAAAGCTACTTATACATACAATTAGCTTTTTTTCAAGCAAAACAACAACAGCCCTTCTTGGATATATATTTTCAAGACCCTTGAGATACAAGCCACACGTGAGAGAAAAAGAGTTTATTATTTCTAGTAAGAAAGAAACCCATTTTATACCAAGCATAAATAAAAGAATTAAAACTTATGAGCTGGAGGGCTTTCGCAAAAAAGTGCTTCTTGTTCACGGTTGGAGCGGACGGGGAAGCCAACTTTCATCAATAGCAACAGAATGTAATAAAAAAGGGTTTTTTGTTGTGAGTTTTGATGCTCCAGCTCATGGGGGTTCGTCCTCATATACGACGAATGTGCCAGAGTTTGTTGAGGCAATAAATTTTTTAAACAAAACCAAAGGGCCTTTCGACTATGCGATTGGCCACTCTTTTGGCGGAGCCTCAATATTTAATTATTGTAGAAAATATAGAAGTTTTGAAAAAATCGTTGTCATTGGAACGCAAAGCAAGCTTTCAATATATTTTGCAGAGTTCATAAAAATCATGGGACTAAAAGAGGATTACTCAAAAAAAATAATGACTCTTTTTGAAAAAAGAGTTGGTGAAAAAATATTAGATTATGACCCAGAAAACTTTGTTAGAAACAATTCTTCAAAAACACTAATTATTCACTGTTCAGATGACAATTATGTGAGCTTTGGATCAGCTATTGCATTGAGAAAAGAATTAAAAAACAGTGAGCTTTACAAAACAACAGGCTTAGGGCACAGAAAAATTCTGGGAGATAAAAAGACCATTGATCGACTGATAGACTTTCTAATTAAAAATTAAAAGATATATTTACACTAATTTAAATTCGAACAAATGAACCCATTAATAATTGTAGCAGTTCTCTTAGCCCTAATCTCAGTGGTTGGTCTTGCAAAAAAAAACAGAGAACTTTTTTTAACAGGATATTTCGTTTACGGTCTTTTGGTTTTTGGTGCAGAAACCAATGAGTTTATTTCAAACGAAAACACCATAAGCCTTTTTGTTGGTTTTTTGTGGTTAATACAAGCTGTTTTAGCCCTACCTGTGAGGGCGAAATATGATAGTGAAACAGTAAAAAAAGACAGAATAAAAATATGTGTTTGTTTCAGCTTAATTAACTTAACAGGAGTTTTGGTTCCTGGAATATCTCCAGCCCCAGAAGTGACATTTTATATTCATTTGGTGATGTCTGTGTTACCTCTCGCAGTAATTTATCTGCTGTCTAGCGGAAAAATAGTTATGGAGAAATAAAAAGGGTCAACAACTAGTTAATTGTATTAAAAATTGTTTTGAGAAAATCCAATTCTTCTCTATTAAGACCATAGCTCTTAGTACCAATATGAGCAACAGTATTTCTATAATTATTAACTGTTCTTATCCACTTTATACCGTCTTTTTTTGATGACATCTTTCCTATTTCAAAAATCTTATTTCCTGAAATTTCAGATACTTTATCAATATTAATTGAAATTTTTTGAAACAATCTCTTGAAGCCGGCTTCATCGTATTCAATCCCTTCTCCAGGTAATTTATCCCAGAATTTTTGTGAAATATCAATATAATCGGTTATGAATAACATATCTTCCCAAGGAATTTTAACCTGTTTTTTTTCATCTTTATAAATTCTTCCTTCTTCTTTTTTAGCCCTGGAGCTCGCTTCGATTTCAATATTTATTATTTCTAAGTTCCAAGCATCTCCAAAAAGCTCTTTCAGATGACCAAGTGTTGTCTCTTTTATCCAAGATTCTATTTTGTCCAGATAAACCCTGGCTTCGTTTTGTATCTTTTCATCTTGGGTTTCTTCAAATGTTTTCAATTCATCAGAATAGAAATCAGGGAACTCTTCTTTAATAATTGATTCAAAATACATAGACCAAGTCTTTTCAGCTGCTTGACCCTGAATTTTCAAATAACCGTTTGGATCGTCATTATTTGACGACATTTCAGAAAGGTGGCTGAGAAGACAGTTCAAATAAGGCCTCATGTTATTTAACCTCTCGTCAACGCCTGAATAGATATCGACTCTTTGTTTCAACGTCAGATATCTGTTTAAGCTACCTAAAATATAAATGAATGCAAATAGACCCCTATTTGATCTTATAAAATATTTTTTGTTCTCAAATAAATCTTTGAAATTATCGCTGATATAAATAAAAGATTTGTTAATCAAATCTGACAGATAAACCTTACCTTTATCCATCTCGTCTTGAGGCTTTTGGTTTTGCACATCGTATAAAACACCAACCTCATTAATAAGCTTGCTGCTTTTTACTTTTGGAAGCAATCCTGGCGCCTTTTTAAGAGCGTTATCAATGTAATTAGGAGAAAGCTCTTTACTTTCCTCACCTATCGAAAGGTAGTCCCTAAAAGGCCCGATCATATCAGCCAATCTGTTAATAACCCCAGACCGAAGAGCCTTCATTCTACTTAAAGTATTTGTAGAGTTCCAATTAATATCTTCTTGCAGGGTAAGTTTTAATCTTGGTGCTATTTTCTTTTGATTTTCATTGATGTCCATAAACATACCTAACTGTTCATCAGATGTAAGGTTTTCAAAGGCAACCACAGGTATAGTGGCATCAAATATTTCATCTGTATTAGCGTATCCGTATAATCTATGTTGACCATCAATTATATAAGCTATTGCATAAGAATTAGGTATTTTAAGCACCCCGTGTCTTGAGGATGAGTTTAAATTCTTAGAGGAGCTTTGTTGAAACTCTAATTTTTTATTTGTGATGGCGGTATTAAAATTCACAATGATTGAGTTTGGAAAAAACCCATCATTTTCAATAAATTTTTCTATACCTCTTAACCTTGATGGAACTAATAACCTTTGATATGTTGGGTCCTCCCTTTCGTTTGTTCTTGTTCTATGCAAAACAAACCCAATTTTTAGAAGATGACCAGGCTCAATCGAGAACATATAATATTTTTTACCTCCCATTTTACCTGAAAGCGCGGAAACGTCAATACTGTTCAGATTTATTGTCTCACCTTTAAAAATGATTCCAAAAAATTGAAACATTGAAGCCTTTTTGTAATTTTTAATTATGTCACTAATATAGCTAGTGGCATTATCATCAATATGATAAGCCTTTAGAGAATCTAGCCTTTCTTTATCTGCCTTTCCAATTATTTGCTTTTCAGTAGCAAATAAGTACTTAACCCTTCTCTTACCAAATAAATCCTTTATACATTTTCTGAAACCTGCAATTTTGAGGGGTAAACTTTCTAAATAATTTTTATAGTTAACATTTGTGTAATCTTTACTGGACTTACACTCAATTATAAGAGCAACCTCATCATTTACAGCGAGCACATCAATTTGCTGAAAATCTTCTTTGTTAGGGCCATATTTAAGTTTTAGATTATCCTCTGAGTTTAATGTTCTAAAGCCTAAATCATACATCATACACCACAATTTATCTTCAAACTTCTTATCGTGGACTTTTTCTTTTGACATCACAACTTTAGTTGCGTATTGCTTTGAAGTTTTTTCCCAACCACTTTTCTCCAGAGCTATAGACTCCGTGTATGAAACACTTCGTAACAAACTGTCAGATTTCTTTACTTTATATTTCTTTCCAAGAATAGAGATGTTATTTGAAATTTTACTTTTAATTTCATTAATTTCTTCGTTGGTTAAAAAACTCATAATTATTATTTAATGTTAGTAAAAATGTATTCTTTATAAAGATTTCTGGCTGAACTTTTTGCAGCTATCAATGACCTTCTTTTCAAAGTTAAAACATTATCATTGAACTTATCATATATTTTTTTCACCTGAGGATGATGAGCGTTTGACAATATATAGTAAACCCCTCTGTTTCTTAACTCGTTTATAAGTTCAGACAATTTAATTTGATCTAAAACGGAGAAGAGTCTTTCATTATATTTTATGAATCCGTTATTGTTATGACTAATTGTGTAAGGAGGATCAAGATATACTAAGTCATTTTTTTTAATATTAGACATTGATTTCTCAAAACCTGCCGAACTCAATGAGGCACTCTGAAGTTGATTTGAACAGGAATAGATCAATTGTTCTATTTTTTTCAGGTCTATAGATTTATATCCATAAGGGACATTGAATTTGCCTGCCTTATTAACACGATAAATTCCGTTAAATGAACACTTATTTAAATAAATAAATTTTGCGGCATTTTTTATTTGAGAGCTGAAATTAGAATCCCTTAACTTATAATAAAAATCTTTATTTTGAGGAAATGTTTTTAAATATTTTAATAGCTCTGCAGGACTATTTTTTACTTGTGAATATGCATTAATTAAGTCAGAATTATAATCTGATAAAAAAGCCTTATTTGTGTTATTTATACTAAAAAAAACAGAGCCGCCTCCCAAAAAGGGCTCGTGATAGTTGTTATAGTTTATTTTAGATGTTAAAGACGATAAATGAGGAATTAACCAGTTTTTTCCACCAGTCCATCTTAAAAAAGGTTTTTTTAAAACTTGTGTTTTACAATCAAGAGTATCTTTTTCGACCATCGGTACAATTTAATAATTATCTATTATATTTAACACATATAACCAGTTTTATGTCAAAGAATTCTGTAATATTTGATTTGGACGGCACTATTGCTCTTGTTTATAAAAGAAGAAAGTTAAGTGCAAAAGAAAACGGTAAAATTGACTGGGATATTTTTTTTGATTCCAAAAACATAAAACTTGACCAGCCTAATCTACCCGTAATTGAAACGTTAAACTCGTTAAAGGAAAAGGGGTTTAAAATCATTATACTCAGCGGTAGACTTAATACTACTAAAAACGCAACTTTAAAATGGCTAAAGAAAAACAAGGTGCAGTTTGACCAAATTAAAATGCGAGAAAACACGCCAAAAGGTAAATATATTTCTGATATTGATTTAAAACAAAAGTGGCTCAACGAAATTGGTCAAGAAAATATTTTATGCGTCTTTGACGACAGAAAAAAATTAGTTGAAATGTGGAGAAAAAACAACCTCACTTGTTTTCAGGTGGCTGAAGGTGATTTCTGAGACATCCTCTTAGAAGTTTGTGATTTCAAGTTGTTGGGAAAAAAGAAACCTCCGACTCCTCGAAGGTTCTAATATTTGTAGTGTAGCTGTTTAGCTTGCTCCCCCTCTTGGGCTCGAACCAAGGACCCTCTGATTAACAGTCAGATGCTCTAACCAACTGAGCTAAGGAGGAAAATGGAAGCAAAAATAGCTTATTGCATTAAATTATGCAATATATTTGTGAAAAAACAAAAATGAGCATTTTAGTAGTAGGAACCGTAGCTTTTGATGCTATTGAAACAAAGCATGGAAAAACAGATAAAATTGTTGGAGGAGCGGCCACTTATATATGCCACTCAGCCGCACCATTTTCAAATAATATAAAACTAGTGTCTGTTGTTGGTGGTGACTTTCCAAAGCACGAAATTTTAAAGCTAGAAAAAAAGGGTGTTGACACACTCGGGCTTCAAATTAAAAGTGAAGAAAAAACTTTCTTTTGGTCAGGAAAGTACCATGATGACATGAATGTTAGAGATACAATTGAGACGCAACTAAATGTATTAGAAAACTTTGTTCCTAATGTTCCCAAATCTTTCAGTAAATCTAAATTTTTAATGCTTGGAAATTTAATGCCGTCAGTTCAGCAAAAGGTCTTAGATCAAATGCAGGAAAGACCAGAGCTGATAATTTTAGACACCATGAACTTTTGGATGGACAACTTACTAGATGACCTTTTAAAGAGTCTTAAAAAAGTTGATATTCTGACCATAAATGATGAAGAGGCACGACAGTTATCAGGCGAAGACACTTTAGTTAGGGCAGCTAAAAAGATAACAAAAATGGGGCCTAAATATCTAATAATAAAAAAAGGAGAGCATGGCTCAATGTTGTTTGGTGAAGAAAAGATTTTTTTAACACCTGCCTACCCTTTAGAGACAGTGATTGATCCAACAGGCGCTGGAGATAGTTTTGCAGGAGGCCTTATAGGTTATTTAAGTAGTTGTGAAAAAATAAACTTCAAAAGCATAAGAACCGCAATCCTTTACGCTACTGCGGCCGCTTCGTTTTGTGTCCAAAAATTTGGAACCGAGGGGGCCGAAAAAGTAACAATTGCTGAGATAGAAAAAAGGGTTCAGTATTTGAAAGAAATTACGAAGGTTTAAAATAAAGTGTCAGGTCCTTGTTTAATACTGTTTTCGTAATACTCATCAATTTTCAAAGGTTTTCTGTCAGTAGCTTGAACCGCTAAAAAATCACACCTTTCATTTTCAACAATTTCAGAGTGGCCTTTTATCCAGATAAACCTGACCGAGTGTTTTCTGTATATTTTTAAAAAACGCAACCATAAATCTTTATTTTTTTTCTTTTTAAAACTGTTTTTCTCCCAATTAAACAGCCATTTTTTTTCTACCGCGTTTACAACATATTTTGAATCAGAGTAAATGACTATGTTTTTGTTGAAACTTTTTAAAGCCTCCAAACCCACAATAACTGCTAGTAACTCCATACGGTTATTGGTTGTAAGTCTAAAACCACCACTAATTTCTTTTCTATGGCCTTCGTATAACAGAACAACACCATAGCCTCCGCACCCAGGATTTCCTCTTGAAGAACCATCAGTGTATATGCTTACGTTCATACTATAGAAGATTTTTTATGACTCTTGGGAAATAATAATACTCAGCCTCTCTGATTTTTTCTCTTAACGTCTCTAGGCTTTCTACATCAGAGAGCTCAATTTCTTTTTGAAAAATGATATCTCCACTGTCATACTCTTCATTCACATAATGAATAGTTATGCCAGTTTTTTTTTCACCAGAGCCTAACACCCTTAAATGAACATTGTCCCCGTACATACCTTTGCCGCCGAATTTTGGAAGAAGCGAGGGGTGAAGGTTAATAATTCTTTTGTCGTATGAACAAACTAAGTGCGAGGGTAGTTTTAAAAGAAAACCCGCAAGCACAATAAAGTGGATGTTGTTTTCTTGCAAAACCTCATAAAAACTACTTTTCTCTAGTTCTTTTTTAGTTACATAAATATTTTTAATTTTTCTTTTCTCGGCAATTTTTTTTGAAAAAGAGTCAAATTTATTTGTAACGTGTAAACAAACAAAAACATTTTTGTTATTTTGAAAATAATTACAAATGTTTTCAAAATTTCCACCTCTTCCAGATGAAAAAACAGCAATGTTTTTTTTCATATAATTAACTAAAATTATTTAAACAAATATATGTTAATATAGTAACAATTAAATTGTGATGTGGTTTCAATTATTAATGTAATTTGCAAAAAAAAAATTATGTCAGAAGTATCAACTAAAGTAAAAGCAATAATAGTAGACAAACTTGGAGTTTCAGAGGCAGATGTTACAGACACATCTAGCTTTACAAATGACTTAGGGGCGGACTCATTAGACACCGTTGAGTTAATAATGGAGTTCGAAAAAGAGTTTGACATACAAATACCAGACGATAAAGCAGAATCAATAGAGACCGTAGGAGACGCGATTTCATTTATCGAAAACGCATAACTCTTAAATGAAAAACAGGAGAGTAGTTGTTACTGGTATGGGGGGCGCTAACTCCCATTGGAAATAATATTAACGATTATTGGAAAAGTCTTGTTGATGGAAAATCAGGCGCAGAAAAAATAACTCTTTTTGACGCAAAAAATTTTAAAACAAAGTTTGCCTGTGAGGTAAAGGGTTTTCAGGCTGAGGATTATCTAGACAGAAAAGAAGCTAGGAGACTAGATCGGTTTTGTCAACTTGCTATGGTTGTAGCAGACCAAGCACTAAGCGACTCAAAACTACTTTCTACAAATTTCAATAAAGAAAGAACAGGGGTTATTTGGGGCTCAGGCATAGGAGGGCTAACAACAATGCTACAAGAAACAAAACTTTTTCTTAATAATGGAGAATCATCAAGGCTTAACCCTTTTTTTATACCAAAAATAATTTCAGACATTCCTGCAGGACACATTTCAATAAAATATGGTTTAAAAGGGCCAAATTATAGCGCCGTATCTGCATGCGCTTCTGCAAGCAATGCTATAATAAATGCATTCAATTATATTAAACTAGGGTTTTCAGATGCGTTTGTAACAGGGGGCTCTGAAGCTTGTGTTAATGAGCTTGGCATAGGTGGGTTTAATGCTATGATGGCATTATCAACAAGAAACGAGGACCCTAAGACGGCTTCAAGGCCGTTTGACTCTGAAAGAGACGGTTTTGTATTAGGTGAGGGCGCAGGGGCTTTAGTAATTGAAGAGCTAGAGCATGCAACGAAACGGGGGGCGAAAATTTATGCAGAAATAACAGGTGTTGGCCTGTCAGCTGACGCGCACCACATAACAGCACCTCACCCAGAAGGTGATGGTGCAAGAAAAGTTATGAGTGATGCTGTAAATTATGCGGGCCTCGATCTTTCAGAAGTAGATTACATTAATGTTCACGGAACCTCTACACCTCTTGGTGATGTTGCCGAGCTAAAAGCAATCGAGAGCTTGTTTGGCGCTCGCAGTGAAAAAATTAATATAAGCTCAACCAAGTCAATGACAGGTCATTTGCTTGGAGCCGCAGGAGCTGTAGAATCAATAGCTACAGTATTGTCAATACAGCATAGTCTTGTTCCACCAACGATTAATAACTTTAAGCTAGACCCAAAAATAAACAACAAGCTTCAGCTTACTTTAAACAAGAGTCAAGACAGAAATATAAAGACAGCCCTTTGCAATACCTTTGGCTTTGGGGGTCACAACGCATCAATTATGTTTAGCAAGATTTAAATAGGTTGTCAGATAAACAAATCAAAGATTTTTATAGAGACGCATTAGGAATAAAGACCAATGAGAAAGAGATTTATTTAAAAGCTATTACTCACAAGTCTTACAGTAACTCTTCAAACAATGAAAGACTAGAGTTTTTAGGGGATGCAGTACTGGACCTAATAGTTTCACAACAATTATTTATTAAGAACAAAGATGCAAATGAAGGGTTTTTAAGTATAGAAAAATCAAAATATGTTTCCAGAGAGAACTTAAACAACATTGCTGAAAAAATACTAAATAAAAATGTGATTAAGCATAGAAGCAGCTATCTTTCTAAAAACATGCTTGGCAACACATTAGAGTCAATCATAGGTGCTTTATTTGTAGATAAAGGGATAAAACACTGCGAAAAATTTATAATAAAACACATTTTGCAGTTTAAGAGAGAGCGATTAATACTAAATAAATTAGAAAAAATAATTAATAAAGTTTTTTAATGTTAAAAAAGTTAAAGCTAACAGAAGATTTTAATGTTAATTTTTTGTTATTTTCAATTATTAGTCATGAGAAATCTTATAAACTATGTTGGAGAATAAATAAGAAACTTCAAACCAACCTTTGTAGGGCAGAACCAATTACTTGTTTAAAATCAGGCCCCTTTCATAGGTACAAGCATTTGAATGAAAGTGAAATTATAGAGGTTGTTTCAAACAGATCGCGTAACGGTTACTTAGACCCAAAAGATAAAAAAGTCAACTATTTTCTGAAAATTGAAAAACCTTTTTTTGATAGACAAAAAACTAACTTCATAAACAAACTGAATAGTATCTCAGAAATTTTATTAATATTTGAGGTAGATTTAGAAAAAGACAGTAAAAAAAAAGAAATATTTTATGATTAGGAAAACAAAAATTATTGCAACTATTGGTCCTTCTTGCTCCAAACTATCAATTTTAAAAAGAATGATAAAAAAGGGGGTAAATGTCTGTAGGTTAAACTTTTCTCATCTTTCATTTGAAAAAGCAAAAGAAATAATTTCAAATGTAAAAACTATTAATCAGGAACTTTCAACACATACAGCTATCATGGCGGATTTGCAGGGGCCAAAAATTAGGGTAAAGAAAATTAATAATAAAAACAACCAACTTAACACTGTAATAGGACAGACAATAAGCATAGGAGCCTCAAAAAAACATGATATGTCGGTTGATTATAGAGGTTTTTCTAAAGATGTAAAAAAGGGGGATAATGTTTTAATTGAAGATGGAAAGTTAGCTTTTAAGGTTCTTAAAAAAGAAAAAAACACAGTTCTTTTAAGATCAATGAACAATGGGGTAATAAAAGAGAGAAAGGGAATTAACCTGCCTGACACAAACATTAAAATGAGCTCACTAACAAAAAAAGATCTTGCAGACCTTAAGTTTGTGCTTTCAGAAAACATTGAGTGGATAGCGCTGTCTTTTGTTAGAAAAAAAGAGGACGTGGTTTTTTTACAAAAGAAAATAAAAAAAGCTAAAAGCAACGCTAAAGTTATTGCTAAGATAGAAAAACCGGAGGCAGTAAAAAACATCGATGAAATAATCGAGTTATCAGACGGAATTATGATAGCTAGGGGAGACTTAGGCGTAGAAATACCAGCACACAAAGTTCCGGTACTTCAAAAAAAAATAGTTAATAAATGCAGGTTCGGATCGAAACCTTGCATCATTGCAACACAAATGCTTGAAAGCATGACTAATAATTTTTCAGCCACCAGAGCTGAAATAAACGACGTTTCAAATTCAGTTTTTGATGGGGCAGACGCCCTAATGTTAAGTGGAGAAACGTCAATTGGCAAACACCCACTCAAAGTTGTAGAGACAATGAGAAAAACAATTAAAGATGCAGAAAAAAGCATGGAAGATTTTGAGTTTAAAAAAATAAGAGGTCGTGTAAGTACAAAAAGAAAAATAGCTGATAATATTTGTAAAAACACAGTCAAGGTTGCTAATGACTTAAACGCAAAAGCAATTATATCTGCAACATATTCGGGATACAGTGCGCTTAAGGTTTCTAGTTACAGGCCAAAGGCGTTTATATATGCCTTTACAAATAACCACAATATTTTAAACACAATGAGTATGTTTTGGGGGGTAGTAGGGTTTTATTATGATAGAGGGTCAACTACAGATCAGCTGATTGAGGAAACAATAGACATTTTACATAAAAATAAAATTGTAAAAAAAGGAGATATAATTATAAACACGTCTAGTATGCCAGCTAAAGAAAAAGGAGGAACAAACACCTTAAAAATAAGCACAATATAATATGCAAAACCTAGATCTTTTATCAAAAATATGTTCAATTTCAGCGCCTCCAGGCTACGAAAAAAGGATTAGAGATTTTATTATAAAACATATAAGTAAAGAAAAGCTGGACCACAGTGTTGACAACATAGGAAACTTAATTGTAAAAATCAAAGGAAAAACCCCGAGGAGAGTAATGGTTGCTGCACACATGGATGAGATAGGCTTTGTTGTTAAACATATTGATAAAAACGGGTTTGTTTTTTTTCATCCACTTGGTGGGTTTGATCCTAAAACACTAACCTCTCAAAGAGTTATAATTCATGGCTTTACAGACGTAGTTGGTGTCATGGGAAGTAAACCAATACATATAATGTCTGAAGAAGACAGAAAAAGGCCTCCTAAAATAGAAGATTACTTCATTGACACGGGCTTAAAAAAAGAAGAGGTAGAAAAGAAAATTAGTGTTGGAGACCCTATAACAAGACATAGCGAGCTTATTGAACTAGGAGAGAATGTCAATAGTAAGTCGCTTGACAATAGAGTTTCCGTTTTTGTTCTTTTACAGGTTTTAAAAAAAATAAAAAACCCTCCGTATGACATTTATGGCGTGTTTACTGTTCAGGAAGAAGTGGGTTTGAGAGGCGCAAATGCTGCCGCTTTGTTAATTAACCCAGACTTTGGTATTGGTTTAGACACAACAATAGCATATGACACACCAGGATCTGCTGAAAAAGAACAGGTTTCAAAACTAGGGTCAGGCCCATGTGTTAAAATAATGGACTCTCAGACAATTTGCGATTATCGAATGGTAAAATACATGAAAAAAATTTCAAGCTTAAAAAACATAAAAACACAATTAGAAATTCTTCCTTCAGGAGGTACCGATACGTCACCCTTGCAGAGAATGAATTCAGGGGGTTCAATAGCAGGAGCAATTTCAGTACCAACTAGACACATACACCAAACAATTGAAACCGTGAACAAAACAGACTTATCAAATACAATAATATTTCTGTATGAGTGTCTAATGGAATTAGATCAACATGATTGGGCTCATTAATTAAACTGTTTTAAAAAACTCAGATCGTTTTCAAAAAACAATCTTAAATCTTTGACCCCATACTTCAACATAGCTATTCTTTCAACACCCATTCCAAAAGCGTAGCCAGAGTATGTTTTGGGGTTGATGTTGCAATTACTTAAAACATTTGGATCAACCATACCACATCCTAAAATCTCCAACCAACCCGAACCTTTTGTTAGCCTATAATCTGCCTCAGTTTGTGTGCCTAAAAAAACATCCATTTCAGCTGAAGGTTCAGTAAATGGAAAGTAAGATGGTCTAAACCTTAAACTAACATCATTACCAAAAAATTTTTTGGCAAAAACAAAAAGCAAGTTTTTCATGTCAGTAAAACTTACATTTTTATCAACATATAAACCTTCAATTTGATGAAATATACAATGTGCTCTTGAAGAGACAGCCTCATTTCTAAAAACCCTACCAGGAGATATAGTTCTTATCGGTGGTTTATTACCACTCATATGTCTGACTTGAACAGATGACGTGTGCGTTCTTAATAAAAAATCAGGGTTAACATTAACAAAAAAGGTGTCTTGCATATCCCTAGCAGGATGATTTTTAGGTAAATTTAAAGCTTCAAAATTATGCCAATCATCCTCAATTTCTGGACCAGATGATACGTAAAAACCTAAAGATTTGAAAATTTCGTTAATTTGACCACTAATTTTTGTTATTGGATGTTTAGAGCCTGTAAATGTTGGGGACGGCCTTGTCAAATCTTCAACAGTATTTTTATTTGAAACTAAAGAGAGGCTGAAGCTATTAATTTTTTTTTGACATAGATCTTTAAGCAGGTTAATGTCTTTTCCGACCAACTTCTTTTCTTCTTTTGAAATTTTTTTGAATCTTGAAAAAAGACTGTTTAGAACACCCTGTTTAGAAAAAAACCTTTTTTTAAAAACAAAGACATCATTTTTTGAACTAATTGTTGTTTCAACAACCTCTTGGTAATAAGCTCTTATTTCCTTTAACACTTAATTTCTTATATTTGTTTTACAAATTAACAATATTTATGCAACATAAAATTTTGTTATTCATATTACTTCTTATTGCGCTTGTTTCTTGTGAAAAAACGCCAGAAACAAGAGCAGTAATTACTGTAAAAGACATCAACGGATCACCAATTGAAGGAGTTACGGTTTGGTTGAGCCAAAATGGTCAAATTAGCCCACAAGGAACGGTTTCTAACATTAGTGACCAACAAATAACTGATTCACGCGGACAAACAATACATGTTTTTGAGTTAGAAAAAGTACTAAACATTGATGCTCAAAAAACTTTAGGAAATAATTATTTATCAGGCACTGGCGTTGTTAAGTTAGTAAAAGATGAAACTGTTTTTAAAACGGTTTTGGTAAATTAACAATAGTTTATTGAATACTTAAAGATGAATTACATAGACCTAGTCTTATTATCAGTTTGCATATATGGTCTTGTTAAAGGCTACGTTAATGGTTTAGTTAAAGAAATCACAGGTACACTTTCTCTATTCATCTCTTTCTATGTTGCAATTAGCTTTTATGCAATTTTTGACCCTTACTTTAGCGATTATATTAGCGAAGGGCCTATAAAGTCTCTCATTGCGTTTGGAGCGTTATTTTTATTTACCTTATTAAGTGTTAAAATAATAGGGTTTTTTCTTGATAAAATTACGAGCTTTATGGCATTAGGCTTTGCTAGTAAGTTGCTTGGAGCAGCTTTTGGGCTCTTTAAACTGTATTTGTTTTGTGGAGTAATACTTTTTTTTGATAGTCAAATAAACGTTTTGGATAAGAAAATAAAAAAAGAATCAGTTTTGTTTACAAATTGTAAGGGGGTTGTTGAGAAAATAGCACCAGATTTTGACCACCATGAGATAAAAAACAGTTTGGATAAAAAAAAGGAGGTTATAGAAGAAAGGTTCAATTTAAAATAGCTTGTACAGCAGGAAGTTCTTTTTTTTCAAAAAAATGTAGCAATGCCCCCCCACCAGTGGAAATATAGCTAACCTTTGATGTTAAGTTGAATTTTTTCAGCGCAGATATAGAGTCTCCTCCACCAACTAATGAAAAAGCGCCATCTTGAGTTGAAGAGACCACAGACTCAGCAATCATTTTAGTTCCTTTTGAAAAGTTTTTGAATTCAAAAACCCCCATAGGTCCGTTCCAAACAATTGTCTTTGATTTAACTATAATGCTTTGATATTCAAAAATAGTTTTTGGACCAACATCTAAACCAATCATATCTTTTGGGATTTTATTCGATTCGCTTATTTTATAGTTTTCATTATCTGCAAAAACATATGAATTAATAGAGTCTTTTGGAATCATAAGATTTACATTGTTTTTTTTAGCTAGTTTAATTAAAAACTCTGCTTTTTCTAGTTCCTTCTTTTCATACAAAGAACCGCCTATATTTCCGCCTAAGGACTTAATAAACGTAAACATCATTCCTCCACCAATCAGGATGTTGTCAGCAAAGTTTAAGAAAGACTTTATTACATTTATTTTTGAACTTATTTTTGCGCCACCTATAATTGCAGTTAAAGGGGAAGAGAAATTATTTATTACTCTTAGTATCGAACTGTATTCTTCATAAAATAGATTACCTAAACACTTTTCATTAAAATATTTGGCGATATAAAAAGTGGAACTGTGTTTTCTGTGAGCGGTTGCAAAAGCATCGTTTACAAAAACATCAGCTAACTGAGAAAGCTTTTTGCAAAAATCTAAATCTCCAGAGGCCTCCTCATCATAAAAACGAATATTTTCTAACAAAACAATATCTTTTTGAGAGGTGTTCAAAATATTTTCAATCAATTTTTTTGAACCAATTTTTTGATCAAAAAAACAAACATTTCTTTTGTATTCAGTGCTTATTGTTTTAGACAAAATTTTTAAAGAAAGTTCTTTATTCCATTTACCCTTTGGTCTACCTAAATGTGATAACAAAATAACCTTACCTCCTTTTTCAATGATATAATTAATAGTACTTAAGTGAGATGAAATTCTAGTTTTATCTTCAACATGTCCGTTTTTTGAAAGAGGAACGTTAAAGTCAACGCGAACTAAAACAGTTTTTTTCTTAAAACAAATATCTTCAACTAATTTCACTTTGTAAAAATAAAATAATGAACTAAATTAGAAACAAAATAACTAATCTATAAATTTAAATAATGAACAATAATTCCCAAATAATTAAAAATTATGTTAGGAATATTGTAAAAAAAAATAATAAAAGTGGTTCCGTTTTATTTCATGGTTTAAGTAATGCGCCAAAACTTAGTGTTGCACAACGCGCTATTTTAATGTTAAATTGTTATGATTTAGTCGAGTTAGACCCTTGTGGTAAGTGTAATGCTTGTGAAAGATTAAAAACATTTAATCACCCAGACTTACATATTGTTTTACCACTACCAAATGAAAAAAAAATTGAATTAGAAGCGATTAGACTATGGAAGCAAAATGTTGTAAAAAACAACAACCTAAGCCTTACGGGCTGGAAAAAAATAATAGCGTCAAATCTCGGAACGGAAAAAGAACTTATAATTAGATCAGAAGCTATAACAAAGATAAACTCAGTCATAAAGCTTAGAAACTTTGAAGCAAAAAAAAGAGTTATTTTGATTTGGCATGCTGAAAAACTTAACAGTGTAGCCTCAAACAAACTGTTAAAAATGCTTGAAGAACCTCCAGATGAAACGTATTTCTTTCTTGTTGCTAATAACAAAGACGAATTATTAGAAACCATAAAGTCAAGGCTCGAAAGGATTTATGTTCCAGAAAAACTATGTTCCACAACCTTAACATTAGCAACTAAAGCTAAGAATATGGAGAACAGCAAAAATGTTTTCATGTTTGACGATATTAATGATGAAAGCTTAAATAAGTTCAAAAAATGGATGAGAGCATGTCATTCGAAAAACATAGTTGATCTTTTTGATTTGAACTTGGAAATTTCAAAAAACACAAAAAATGGACATAAAAATTTTATGAGTTTTTGTTCAGAGATGTTAAGTTTTTGTGTTAGATATATAATATATAAGAAGGAAACTGTTGAAAGAGTCATAGATGGGGGGTTTGTTAATAAATTTTGCAAACACTTAAGTCTAGAAACACTATTTAAGTTGTTGAAAAAAACAGAGCGAGCAGTATATTTGTTGGAAAGAAATGCAAACGCAAAAATTTTGTTTCTTTCTTTATCAATTGAATTCTTTAAAATTTTTGATGAAAATAAACTTTAAGACTTTAATTTTACACGTACTTATTTTATCCGCATGTATCAAACAAGGCGAAATAACCTCTTTTGTGAAAGTAAATGATAAAAAATGGCTAGTTTCAGATTCGCTTAAATACAACTTTAATAACATAGATATTAAAAATAAATATTATTCACAGATAATTATTAAACATAAGACAGATTATTATTTTCAAAATTTAATTTTATTTGTAAATGTAAATGATCAATTAGATACACTAAATTTAACTTTGGCAAAAAAAAACGGAAGCTGGATTGGAAAGGGAGTTGGCGACACCAGATACTACTCTAAAAAATTAGACAACCTAACAATTAAAGATACAAAGAGTATAAGTATAATTATTAATCATGCAATGCGAAATAAAGAAACCAATCAAATAAAAGAACTACAAGGAATTTCTTCAATAGGGGTTAAAATAATTAAAGACAATTGAAAAAAAACTTTTGGCTAATCTGGATTTTTACGTTAACACCCTTTGTGCTTGCCGTCACCATCATTTCTTTGGTTTCTTTCGGCTTTTTTGGTCAACTACCAACTTTTGATGAGCTAGAAAACCCAAAAACTAACTTGGCAACACAACTTATTTCAACTGATGGAAAAATATTAGGCGCATATTTTTATGAAAACAGGAGTAATGCTGAGTTCAAAGACCTATCTAATCACTTAATAGACGCTTTAATAGCAACTGAGGACATTAGGTTTAAAAACCACTCGGGAATAGATATAAGGTCATTATTAAGGGCCGTTTATGGTCAGTCTTTAGGAAATAAGTCTAGCGGAGGAGCGAGTACAATTACGCAACAATTAGCTAAAATGCTTTTTACAAAAAAACCGAGTTCTGGTGTTCAGAGAATAGTGCAGAAACTAAAAGAGTGGGTAATTTCAGTAAGACTGGAAAAACACTATACAAAAAACGAAATAATAACTATGTACTTAAACAAATTTGACTGGGTAAATAATGCCGTTGGGATTAGATCGGCGTCAAGAGTATATTTTAATAAAAAACCATCTGAATTAAAACTTGAAGAGGCAGCAACATTAATAGGAATGTTAAAAAACTCAGCGCTTTACAACCCTAACAGAAGGCTACAAGAAACTGAACAAAGAAGAAACACAGTGCTTTCACAGATGAAAAAGTATAAGTTTATTTCCAAAGAAACCTTTGATACAACAATAACTAAACCCCTTCTGTTAGATTTTAAAAAAGCTAGTCATAATGAGGGCCTAGCTCCGTATCTGAGAGAGCAACTCAGGCCAATACTCTCTAGTTGGTGCAAAACTAAAAACAAACCAGACGGGAGTAGATATAATCTTTATACTGACGGCTTAAAGGTATATACAACGATTAATTCAAAAATGCAGGTTTTTGCAGAAAATGCAGTGAAAAAACACGTAGCTAAACTTCAAAATGATTTTTACAGTCACTGGCAGGGTTATGATCATGCTCCATTTCCCGAAGACTTTGATTCCTTGCAAATTGAAACACTTATTCAACAAGCTGTCAAAAGATCAGAGAGATATAAAAAAATGAAAGCCTCAGGAAAATCAAACAAAGAAATCAGCAGAGTTTTTAAAAAGAAAGTCAGAACTAAGCTTTTCTCTTGGGATGGCATTATTGACAGTTTAATAAGTCCATATGACTCCATTCTCTATAATAAGTTTTTTATTCATTGTGGTATGATGAGCATGGATCCAAAAACAGGATTTATTAAGTCTTACGTTGGGGGAATAGATCATCGGTATTTTAAATATGACCATGTAATTAAGGGTAAAAGACAAGTGGGGTCAACATTTAAACCGTTTCTTTATGCGTTAGCAGTTCAAGAAGGATATTCTGCATGTAAAAAAGTTCCCAACGTTCCAGTAGTTTTCGATAAAAACATATGGAAGCTAGAAAAAGATTGGGTCCCAAAAAACTCAGGAAATGATTATGAAGGTTTGCCGCTAACAATGAAATTTGGTTTAGCAAACTCTATTAATTCAATTACAGCTCATATTATGAAACAGTTTGGCCCATATGCTGTAGTTGATTTAGCTAAGAAAATGGGAATAAACTCGAAAATCTTACCAGTACCTTCATTATGCTTGGGCACATTTGATCTTTCAGTATATGAGATGGTTGGCGCTTACTCTACTTTTGCAAATAAGGGTGTTTGGACAGAACCAATTTTCATTAACAAAATAACGGATAAAAATGGCGTCGTTCTTGAAAGCTTTACCCCTTCTACTCAAGAAGCAATGAGCCAAAAAACAGCAGACATAATGATAAGACTGCTACAAGGGGTTGTTGATGGGGTATATAGCCCTGAGGCTAAAGTAAGAAGAGGCACGGGTGTTAGATTAAGATATAGATATGGCTTTAAAAATGAAATTGCAGGAAAAACAGGAACAACACAGAACCAATCAGACGGTTGGTTTATGGGTATTACGCCTGATTTAGTCACAGGAGTCTGGACTGGTTGTGAAGACAGAAGTGTGCATTTTAGAGATATACAGAATGGACAAGGGGCAAACACAGCATTGCCAGTTTTTGCAGAATATATGAAAGCAATTTATGATGACACTTTGAATCTAGGATTAGCAACTAAAAATTTTGATATTTCTAAATCAATAGACATTTCAATTGATTGCGATGAAGATTTAATTAAATTTTTGGATAATTTTGATGAAGAATTTTAAAAATGATTAACAAAACAGTAGCCAATGCAGAGGAGGCGATTTCTGGTGTAAAAAATAATATGACATTAATGTTTGGCGGGTTTGGTCTTTGTGGAATAGCTGAGAATAGCATTAAAGCACTTTCTAAAAAACCCATTAAAGGTCTTACATGCATATCAAATAATGCTGGTATTGATGATTTTGGGTTAGGCCTTCTTTTAAAAAAAAGACAAATAAAAAAAATGATTTCTTCGTATGTTGGAGAAAACGCTGAGTTTGAAAGGCAAATGCTTTCAGGAGAGTTAGATGTTGAGTTAATACCCCAAGGAACGTTAGCAGAAAGATGTAGATCTGGAGGAGCCGGTATACCCGCATTCTTTACGCCTGCGGGTTATGGTACAGAAGTTCAAGGAGATAAAGAGGTGAGGGTTTTTAACAAAAAGAAATATATTTTAGAATACGCATTAAATGCAGACTTTGCTTTTGTAAAAGCTTGGAAAGGAGATACTTTAGGCAACCTAATTTATAAAGGTACAGCGAGAAACTTCAACCCTTTAATGGCTATGGCTGGAAGATTAACAGTAGCTGAAGTTGAACATTTAGTACCTGCAGGAGAGTTAAACTTAAATCAAATACACACTCCTGGCATATTTGTTCAGCGAATTTTTCAAGGTGAATTTTATGAAAAAAGAATTGAAAACAAAACAATAACAAAGGCATAATATGGCTTTAAACAAAGATCAAATTGCTAAAAGAATTGCTCAAGAACTTGTAAATAACACATACGTAAATTTAGGAATTGGAATACCTACTTTAGTTGCTAACCATGTACCCTCAGATATTAATGTTGAATTTCAATCTGAAAATGGAATATTAGGCATGGGGCCTTTTCCAAAAGAGGGAAAGGAAGATGCAGATTTAATAAATGCAGGCAAGCAAACCATTACATCTTTGCCCGGAGCAGTTCTTTTTGATTCAGCTATGTCATTTTCTATGATAAGAGGAAACCATATCCATCTAAGTGTTTTGGGAGCTATGCAGGTAGCTGAAAACGGAGATATAGCAAACTGGAAAATTCCTGGTAAAATGGTCAAGGGAATGGGTGGTGCTATGGACTTAGTTAGTTCATCAAACAATATCATAGTTGCCATGACCCACACAAATAGACAGGGTCAAAGTAAACTTTTAAAAAGATGCACGCTTCCAATAACCGGTGTATCTTGTGTAAAAAAAATAGTTACAGACCTAGCTGTTATTGAGGTCACAAGTAAAGGCTTTAAATTAACAGAAGTAGCCCCTGGCGTTTCAGAAGATGAAATTATTAACTCAACAGATGCTGATTTAATTATAGATAAAAATCTTAGAACAATGGTGTTATAAGGTTTTTACTTCTTTCTAATGTCCTCTGTTTTGCCTTCTGGAACAGCATCAATTAGTTTTTTAGTGTAGGCTGTTTTGGGTAAATTATATATTTGATCGGCGTCTCCCATCTCTTCTATTTTCCCTCCTTGCATTACTACCATTCTATCGCTCATATATTTAACGACAGATAAATCGTGAGATATAAATATATATGTCAACCCAAACTCTTTTTTTAGGTCATTTAATAGATTTAGTACTTGAGCCTGCACAGAAACATCAAGAGCTGAAACAGATTCATCACAAATAATAAATTTCGGATTTAGTGCTAGAGCTCTAGCAATACCAATACGTTGTCTTTGTCCACCTGAAAATTCATGTGGATATCTGTAAAAATGTGTTGGATTAAGGCTTACTTTTTCTAGAAGGTCTTGTACTTTATTTTTTCGATCTTTTTCGCTTTCATATATTCCATGAACCTGCATAGGTTCCATTATAGCATTTCCAATAGTCATTCTGGGGTTTAGTGAAGAATAAGGGTCTTGGAATATAATTTGAACCTCCTTTCTAAAGTCTCTTAATTCATTCGCCGACATTGATGCAATATCTACGCCTTTATAAATCATCTTTCCAGACATAGGCTCTTCTAATCTAAGAATAGTTCTTCCTGTTGTGGTTTTCCCACAGCCAGACTCACCAACCAAGCCAAGTGTTTCTTTAGGATACACATCAAAGCTGATGTTATCCACAGCTTTTACATACCCACTCGTACCTCCAAAAAAACCTTTTTTAATTGGAAAATAAGTTTTTAAGTTTTGTACTTTTAATATGGGTTCTTGTTTATACAAATTCACAAGCCTCTCTTTTCTTTCCTTATCAGAAACAATAATTTTTTTTGTAAAATCTTTAACAGAAATTTTATTATCAATAACATTTCCTGACGAATCAACCTGCATAAAATCAGATACTGTTGGTAAAAACTTGTATCTTTTATTTAAAGGGGGTCTACATGCGAGCAAGCCTTTTGTGTATGGGTGTTTTGGCTTAGTGAAAATATCCCAGACATTTCCTTGCTCTACAATTTTACCCTTGTACATAACTACAACTTTATCTGCTAGCTCTGCAATAACGCCTAAATCATGAGTTATAAATATTATACCCATCTCATATTCCTTTTGTAGGCCCTGCATTAGTTCAAGAATAGTTTTTTGTACGGTAACATCAAGAGCTGTGGTAGGTTCATCTGCAATTAGGACAGAAGGTTTACAACTCATTGCCATAGCAATCATAACCCTTTGCTTTTGACCGCCAGATATTTGGTGAGGATATGTGTTAAAAATTCTTTCAGGGTCAGGTAATTCGACTTTTTTAAATAAATCAATAGCTAAGTCTTTAGCTTCTTTTGAATTAAGTTTCTGATGCAACATAATAGCCTCTACAACTTGATTTCCGCAGGTAAAAACAGGATTCAGAGAGGTCATAGGTTCTTGAAAAATCATTGCTAAATCATTACCTCTATAAGATCTCATGTTCTCTTCAGAAAGAGATAGTAGATTTACACTTGTTGATTCATTTTTGTGAAAAATGATTTCACCTGAGGATATTTTTCCTGGAGGTGAGGGTACCAACCTCATAGCTGATAATGACGTTACAGACTTTCCAGAGCCTGACTCTCCAACAACACCGATCGTTTCACCTTTATTTAATGTGAAACTTATGTTATCAACAGCCCGCACTGTACTACCATCAGTATGAAACTCAGTTACAAGTCCATTAAATTTGATTAAAGCTTTATTCTTTTTCATATATTTTCAAAGAAAATAATTTTAAGTAATAGTACCAACTAAGTCACTATAAATTTCATTCCAAATATTTTAGTGAAATTTTTAATAATAATTCTTTTTACTTCACTTTTGTCAATATCAACATTAAGTTCATTTTTCATGCTAGTGACCTTTTTGTTAGAAATACCACAAGGCACGATATGATCAAAATATGAAAGATCGTTATTTACGTTTAGTGCGAATCCGTGCATAGTAACCCATCGACTGGTTTTTACACCTATTGCGCATATTTTTCTTGGATTATTTTTTGTATCTATCCAAACCCCTGTCTCTCCTGCAGATCTTTCTGCTTTAATAGAAAACTCATTTAAGGTTTTTATTATAACCTCCTCTATTCCTCTCATGTATTTTCCAAGGTCAGTAAAAAAATTTTCAAGATCAATTATGGGGTATCCAACAATTTGTTCAGGACCATGATATGTGATATCCCCACCCCTGTTCGTTAAATGGAAAGAAGCTCCAATTTTTTTTTGTGTTTTAATGTCAGCTAGAAAGTTTTTATTATTTCCATTTTTACCCAAAGTATATACATGATTGTGTTCACAAAAAATAAAATAATTTTTTGTAGGTACAGAGGTTTGGTTTTTTCTGTTTTTCGATTTTACACTAATAATTTCATCAAATAGGCTTTTTTGATATTCTACGCCTTTAACATATTCAATCGTTGAAACATCATGAAGAGAAACGGATTTGTTAATTAATTTTTGAGAGTTCACTTTTTAAGTAATTAATTACATCAATCTCAATAGAATCAACATTGTTTAGTTCAGACAAAAACCAAGAAATCCAATCTGTGAGGTGAACAAGATAAAGGGTTTTTTCGAGTTTCGAGTTACCAAAACTATTGACTTCAATTATTTTAGGATTATATTTTTGTATGATCTTCTTGTTGATACTGGCCCTAAGTTTGTTCCTGTAAAAATCATCATCATTTTGAAGAAATATTACGGATAAATCATCAGTGTTTGTTCGCCACCCTAAAATTTCATTATGATTCATCTCAGGTATAACAGCATGCCAGCATAACATCTTAGAATTTTCATTAAGTTGCTGTCTAAATCTAATAGCTAAACCCTCATATCCATCACAACAATAAATAATAGCTGTTGTTTTGTGTATTTTATGTGCAGCTGAACTAGCAGTAGAAATGATATTCTCACTGTTTTTTTTAAGGCTTGCAATTGTTTGGTCTAAGTTTTTCAAAAACTCATTTGATATTAGGTGATTTTTATAAAGTATAAAAAACAGTTGAATAAATGAATAAGCAAACATTGCTCTAGGGGGCGAGCCTGATGGAATTTTTATATGAGGAATATTGTTTTCAGCAGAAAACTTTTCGACAAAACCTTCAGAGGATATTGTAAAAATTTTTGCCTCTCTTTCATGGCATTTTTTCATCGCAGAAATTGTCTCCTCAGTGTTTCCCGAGTAAGATGAGCAAATCACCAGAGTTTTCATACTAACGTAATTTGGGATGTTGTAGTCTTTAACTAGTTCAACGGGTATTTTAAGCTTATCTTTTACAATGTCTTTTAAAATGCTGCCTCCAATTCCAGAACCACCTAAACCACATATTACAACATTTTTGTATTCAAACTTATCATTAAAATCAAAATTGTTGCCAATTTTAATAGCCTCTTCAATCTGATCTGTAAACTTTATTATGTAATCTTTCATATTGTAAAAATAACAATTCTTAATACAAGAATTCATATCTTTGTTTAGTAATGCAAAATCAAAACCTAAGTCAAGTTGACCAACGAAAAAAATCTTTAAATAGACTTTTAGAAATTGGTATTAACCCATATCCTTCGGAGCTTGTTGATATAGATTCAAATAGCTCAGATATTAAGGATAATTATGATGAAAGCAGTGAAGAAAGAATAGTAAAAATAGCTGGAAGATTGATGAGGCGTAGAATTATGGGTAAAGCCTCTTTTGCTGAAATACAAGATGATTGTGGAAGAATACAGCTTTATTTAAACAGAGATGAGATTTGTAAAGGTGAAGATAAATCGTTATATAACAAGGTCTTTAAAAAGCTCATTGACATTGGTGATATAATTTTTGTTAAAGGAAATGTGTTTAAGACAAAGCTAGGAGAGGTTTCAGTGAATGTTAGAGAGTTAACAATTCTCTCAAAATCTCTAAGACCCCTACCGCTTCCTAAAGTCGATAGTGAAGGAAAGGAATATGATTCTTTTTCTGATCCAGAATCTAGGTACAGGCAAAGATATGTTGATTTAATTGTTAACCCAGAAGTCAAGGAAACATTTATTTTGCGAACTAAGCTAACAAACTCAATGCGCTCGTTTTTAAATAAAAAGGGGTATTTGGAGGTTGAAACACCTATTTTACAACCTATTTACGGGGGAGCAAGTGCCAAACCTTTTGTAACTCATCACAATAAGTTAGACATGAAGCTATATTTGAGAATAGCAAATGAACTGTACTTGAAAAGATTAATTGTTGGAGGCTTTGAAGGGGTTTATGAGTTTTCAAAAGACTTTAGAAATGAAGGGATGAGTCGTTTTCATAACCCAGAGTTTACGCAGATGGAGTTATATGTTGCTTATAAGGATTATGATTGGATGATGTGTTTGGTTGAAAAAATGGTAGAGAATATAGCACTAGATTTACACGGAACAACCAAAGTATCTTATGACAACAAAGAAATTGACTTCAAATCTCCATGGAAGAGGTTACCTATGTTTGAAATCATAAAAGAAAATATAGGTGTTGACATATCAAATATGGGAGAGGAGGATTTAAAAAACTTATGTAGTAAACTAAAAATAAAGATAGATTCAAGCATGGGTAAGGGCAAGTTAATTGATGCTATTTTTGGTGAAAAATGTGAGAAGAATATTGTTCAACCTACATTTGTTACTGACTACCCAATTGAAATGTCTCCATTAGCAAAAAAACATAGATCAAAAAACGGTTTAGTAGAGCGTTTTGAAGCAATAGTTAATGGAAAAGAATTGTGTAATGCCTTTTCAGAGCTTAATGATCCAATTGACCAAAAACTAAGATTTGAAAAACAAGTCGAATTAGGAAAAAAGGGCGATGAAGAGTCGATGATGTTAGATATGGATTATATTAGAGCTTTAGAGCACGGAATGCCTCCTACAGCAGGCTTAGGAATAGGAATAGACCGGCTAGCTATGTTGATGACTGGTAGCAAATCAATACAAGATGTTTTATTTTTCCCGCAAATGAAAAAACAAAATAATGAAAATTGAAAGTCTGTTAAAAAAAGATAAAATTGACGGCTCTGAGTTAGAGCAAATGATTGAATTAAGAAAAAAGAACCAGTTAGATTTTGTCTTGATTGATGTAAGAGAAGAATATGAGTTTAATAATCAACATATTATTGGCGTTGATAAATTAGTCCCAATGTCAGAATTGTCTAATAAAGTTGATGAATTAGAAAATTTCAAGCAGAAGCTAATTATTGCTCAATGCAAATCTGGAGGAAGATCTGCTCAAGCTCAAATGTTTTTAAGAAGGGTGGGTTTTGAAAAGGTTTTAAATCTCTCTGGTGGTATTCTCAAATACAGAGGTCAGACCAGTTAAAACCAAACTCGCTTTCTTCTCACCAATAATTGATGATAAAACATCTAAATCAGTTTCATATATTCTTCTCACAGATCCAATCTTCTTAATTAATAATTCAGCGGTTTTTTCACCTATACCATCAATATCAGTTAGAGCGCTTGAAAGAGCACTTTTTAGTCTCCTTTTTTTATGATAATTGATAGCAAACCTGTGTGCTTCATTTCTAATTGTTTGAATTAATTTTAAGCTTGGCGATTTTTTATCTATGAATAACGGAATCTTGTCATTGGGAAAATAAATGCTTTCTAGCTTTTTAGCAATGCCTATTATAGCAATTTTTCCAAAAAGCCCCAATCTTTTCAAGCTTTCTTTAGCCGAGCTTAATTGACCTTTCCCACCATCAATAACAATTAAATCAGGAAGGGCTCCCTTTTCATCTAACACTCTTTTATATCTTCGAAAAACAACCTCTCTCATACTAGCAAAGTCATCAGCTTTTGTTACTGTTTTAATTTTAAAAATTCTATAGTCTTTCTTAGATGGAAGCCCTTTTTTAAAAACAACACATGACGAAGTAGGTAAGGAGCCTTGAATATTAGAATTGTCAAAACACTCAATGTGATTAGGAATGGTTTTTAACTTAAGGTCTTTCATCAAAAAAATTAATGAGGGTTTGGTTTTTGACCTTTCATTCTCTTTAAGTTTTTTTCTTTCAATTTCAAGTAGATTATATTTTGCATTTCTTTCAGATAGTATCAGCAACTTTTTTTTATCGCCAATTTTTGGATAAAAAATGTTGACATTTTCATATATCTCACTAATTTTAATGTTACTGTATATGGTTTTTGATTTACTATTAAAAACTTCTCTTGAACGAATTATAGCAAGCCTCATAATTTCTTCATCTTTTTCAGAGAGTCTTTTTTTAAACTCCATAATATGAGACAAAACGATTGAACCATTTATGATAGAGAGATAATTTACTACTGCAGTAAGACTGTTAGAGACAAGGGAAAAAACATCCACGTTGCTAATCTTAGAGCTAACTATAATTGATTTTGATCTATAGTCTTTTAATAAATCAATCTTAGATTTAATTTTTTTTGCTTCTTCAAAATTTAAAAGTTCTGATTGTTTTTCCATTTTTATGCTTAATTGATTTATTAGAATTTTTAAATTTCCTTTTAAAATGGATTTTATCTTCTTTATTATTTCTTGATATTTTTCATTTTTTTGTGAATTTACTTTGTTTTTTAATAATGTGATAGGAGTCCACCCATTATCATAAAACATATCATAAAAAAGGTCAATGAGTACATTTATTACATAAGTTGATTTATATGGCCCAAAATAATCAGAACCATCATTCACAACTTTTCTTGTAAAGAAAATTTTGGGAAAATTTTCTTTAGTTATTTTTATCCAAGGATATGACTTATCGTCCTTCATTAACACATTGTATTTTGGCTGATGTTTTTTAATTAAATTATTCTCAAGCAGTAAAGCATCAAGTTCATTTTGAACTAAAATGTACTTAACGTCATCAATTTTATTTACTAATCTTAATGTTTTTCCACTTGTTTTTTTGCTGAAATAAGACCCAACTCTTTTTTTAAGGTTTTTTGCCTTACCAACATAAATAATCTTATCTGTAGAATCTAAAAACTTATATACCCCAATCTTTTGAGGAAGTTTTTTAATAATTTCTTCTTTTTTAACGCTCACTATGTTGAATGGGTTGTTTAAATTTAGTAACTAAATGCTATTTTTGTTTATAGATTCAAAAATATGAAATTAGCAATTGTTGGGGTAACAGGCCTTGTTGGAAGAAAAATGCTGGAGATTTTAGAGAAAAAAGACATTAAAGTTGAAGCGCTTTTTCCTGTTGCTTCCGAAAAATCTACAGGTAAAAGAATATTATTTAAAAACAAAGAATATAAGATTATAAGCATTAATGATCTTATTGACAAAAAACCTGAAATAGCTCTTTTCTCAGCAGGCTCTAAAGTTTCCACAGAGTGGGCACCACAGTTAGCGGAAATAGGTTGTCGAGTAATTGACAACTCATCATATTGGAGAATGCGTCACAAGCATAAATTGATAGTTCCTGAGATTAATTTTAATGATCTAAATCTAAGCTCAAACACAGTAAGTAGCTCAGACATGATTATTGCGAATCCAAACTGCTCAACCATTCAACTTGTTATTGCAATTTCAGAAATACATAAGAAGTTTAAAATTAAAAGAATGATAGTGTCTACATACCAAGCTGTTTCTGGAAGCGGAAAAAAGGCAATAAACCAACTACATAATGAATCAAAATCTATCAGCACAAAAAAAGTATATGAAAGACAAATTTTCAATAATATAATCCCTCAATGTGATATCTTTGATGAAGATCAATATACTAAAGAGGAGCACAAAATAATTAATGAAACAAACAAGATACTTAACTCGAAAATAAGAATCACAGCAACTGCCGTGAGAGTACCAATAGAGAACTCCCACTCAGAGAGTGTCAATATAGAACTAGTCAATAATACCACAACTGAAGAATTAATAGAGGTGTTAAAACAAACAAACGGAGTTCAGTATATGGGTAAGGCAAATAATTATTATTCAACACCACACGAAGCAACTGGCTCTGATTTAGTTTATGTAGGCAGAGTGAGAAGGGACTTTTCAAAAAATAATTGTTTTAATCTGTGGGTTGTTTCAGATAATTTAAGAAAGGGTGCGGCAACAAATGCTATCCAAATTTTAGAAAAAATTATTAATAAGTGATTTTAGTACATAAATTGAAATTATTGTTTATTGGAATTCCGTACTCCGCATCAACATCAATAAGTAAAGATTTACATAAAAACTATGGTGGAAAAGCCATACTGAGAAAACATTCTCTTTATTCTGAGTTTGATGAAATTGCTAGCAAGACAGAAAAAGATTATTATGTGTTTGCAGTAAAAAGAAACCCAATGGATATAGTAATTTCTATCTATGAGAAAATGAAAAACGATTCAAAAGGAAATTTTACAAACTTAAACTTGTTAGAAAAAAATGGCGGTCATATTTCTAAAAGACAAAGAAAGCATTATCTATTTATAAGAAAAAACAATGCT
Organism: uncultured Bacteroidota bacterium; assembly: GCA_902533655.1. Taxonomy (GTDB): domain Bacteria; phylum Bacteroidota; class Bacteroidia; order Flavobacteriales; family BACL11. The sequence goes on along the minus strand of CACAMX010000001.1, from coordinate 129,724 downwards.
AGTTTTCAAGAGTATTTTAAGAAATTTTATTGGTTGCCTTATACAAGCTTATTATCTATTTCAAAAAATGATTATGATCGTATAATTTCTTTTGAAAATTTAGAAAATGACTACAATGTGCTTTTAAATGATTTGGGTGTGGCTGCTAATCACAAAATACATAAAATCAATCAAACAAAAGGTAGGCATGATTTTGATTATTATTATAATGATGATATAAAAGATAGAGCGATACAGGTTTTTGCCCCATACATGAAAGATTTTGGCTATCAAATGCCAAAAGGTTGGGGTGGAAAAAAGATTAGATTACACACAAAATTTGCTTATAGATTAATAAATTATTTAAAAAAAATCATTTACCCCTTTAGGTCAAAAATTAAAAGGAAAAGCGTTGAAAGCAGCGTATATGGAAAAATCCAAAGAAGTAATTAATTTAGATCCTTTCTGAAAAATAAAATCAAGCTAATTGCACCTACAGAAATACATGCATCTGCAAAGTTAAAAACAGGTTTAAAAAAGGTGAAATTATTGCCTCCAAAGTAAGGTACCCAACTTGGAATTTCAGCGCTAAAAAAAGGAAAGTAAAACATGTCAACAACTTTTCCAAAAAACATTGAGGAGTACCCCCCTTCTTCAGAAAACATTGAAGCTATATTATTATAACTATCATTAAACACAATCCCATAAAACAAGCAATCTATAATGTTTCCAATTGCACCCCCCAAAATAAGACCAAAGCAAACAAGTACTGGTGTTTTGTACTTGGATAAGTTTATTTTGAATAAGTATCTAACAGCAAAAACAACTATTAATATTCTTGTTAGGGTTAAAATTAACTTGCCTAATTCTCCACCAAGTTCAAGACCAAAGGCCATTCCATTGTTTTCTGTGAAATAAATAATAAACCAATCAAATATTTCAAAGTATTGGCCAAGAAACATATTTGTTTTAATCCAAATTTTAATACACTGATCGATAATGACAGAGAAAAAAGCGGTTAAAAAAATTAACTTCAATTTGTAGTTTTTACTGAGATTTTTTTGCCTCAATGCTTAAGGTTGCGTGAGGGACTAGCATCAATCTTTCTTTGGAAATTAAATTGCCAGTAACACGACAAATGCCGTAAGTCTGGTTTTCAATTCTGATTAATGCATTTTTCAAATTACGAATAAATTTTTCTTGTCTTTCAGCAAGCTTCATGTTTTCTTCTTTTGACAAGGTTGAAGAACTTTCTTCAAAAGCTTTAAAAGTTGGTGATGTATCCTCAGTGCCATTATCAGAGTCATTGGAGTAAGCAGATTTTAATGTTTTTAAATCAGCTTCTGCTCTGCTGATTTTTTCATTAATAATTTTTTTAAACTCAAGGAGTTCTTTTTGCGTGTATTTATTTTTTTTTGACATCTATTAACTCAATTTTTAATTTGATTGAAATGTTATCTGTTAAATCTAAATTACTATAATTCTCAACTTTTTTTGAAAAACTAATTTTTTCGCAAAGTGTTTCATTACAAATATAATTTAAATTATTATTTAAGATATTTCGTATGTTATCCTCGTCTTGAATTTTAACATTAATTTTATCTGTTACATCAAGAGACCTTTCTTTTCTTAAAAGCTGAATTCTATTAACCAACTCTCTTGAGAACCCCTCATTTTTTAAAGCATCATTAATTTTAGTGTCAAGAGCCACAGTAAACTTTGTATTGGAAATAACTGGAAGCCCTGAATTGTTTTCAGAAGTAATAATTATATCCTGTGCTAACAATGTAATGTTTTCTTTAGTTACTAAACGTTTATTTTTCTCTAGCAGTTCAATCTTTTTATTGTCCAGTTGATTTATTATTGAAATTACTTTTGATATTTTTTCACCATATTTTGGTCCTAAAACCTTAAAATTGGGTTTAATCTTTTTTACAAAAAACCCACTTTTTTCATCAATTATTTTTAGTTCTTTTATGTTGGTTTCTTCTTCAATTAAGGTTTTAACTTCCATAATATTTTTATGTGTGACGGTGTCATTAACTGGCACAAGAGCTCTTGGCAAAGGCTGTCTTACTCTTATTTTTTCTTGTTTACGTAAGGAGAGTATCATTGATGTAATTTCTTGCGCTATTGCCATTTGATTTTCAAGCTTTTTATTTATTATTTCTAATGAAGCATTTGGGAATGATGCAAGATGAACACTTTCAATTTTGTGCCTTTTACTGACTATGTTTAAATCGTTAAATAGGCGATTGCTAAAAAAAGGAATAACAGGTGATGAAATTATTGCTATTTTCTCAAGACACTCATATAGTGTCTGATAAGCTGAAATTTTACTTTCATTATACTCACCCTTCCAGAACTTCCTTCTGCTTAATCTAACATACCAATTGCTGAGCTTATTTACAACAAAAAACTGGATATCTCTACAAGCTTTAGTTGGTTCAAAAGCGTCAAAGTTTTTAGAACAATTTAATATTAATGTGTTTAACTCAGAAAGAATCCATTTATCTAACTTATCAAGCTTTTCAATGTTGAAATTGCTTCCTGTAAACTTAAAGTTATCAATATTTGCATATAAAGAAAAGAAGCTATATGTATTAAATAGCGTTCCAAAAAATTTTCTTTTCACTTCCTCAATGCCATCTGTATTAAACCTTAAGTTTTCCCACGGCTGAGCATTAGAAATCATATACCATCTTGTAGCATCAGCACCATATAGCTTGATTGTTTCAAAAGGGTTTATTGCATTACCAAGTCTTTTTGACATCTTATTTCCCTCTTTATCTAGAACGAGCCCATTAGATATTACATTTTTAAAAGCCACAGAATCAAAAATTATTGTCGCAATAGCATGTAGGGTGAAAAACCAACCTCTAGTTTGATCGACGCCTTCAGCAATAAAATCTGCCGGAAAATTTTCTTTAAAATAATTGTCGTTTTCAAATGGATAGTGAAGTTGAGCATAGGGCATTGCTCCGGAGTCAAACCACACATCTATTAAATCGAGCTCCCTGAACAGCCTTGTTTTTCCATTATCAGTGCAAAGCACTATATCATCAACATATGGTTTATGTAAATCAAAAACATTGTAATTTTTGTCAGAAAAATCTCCAACCACGAATTCATTTAAAGGATTGTTTTTCATAATTTTAAAACTTACTGATAAATTTATCTCTTGTTTAAGCTCTTCAATTGAACCAATGCACTTTTCATGTTTTCCATCTTTAGACCTCCAGATTGGAATAGGAATCCCCCAATATCTTGATCTTGAAAGGTTCCAATCAACTAGATTTTCAAGCCAATTTCCAAACCTACCCAGACCTGTGGATTTAGGCTTCCAATTAATAGTTTTATTTAATTTTGACATCTTTTTTTTGAAAGCTGTTGTTTTTATAAACCAACTGTCAAGGGGGTAGTACAGTATTGGCTTGTCAGTTCTCCAACAATGTGGATATGAGTGCTCATACTTTTGAACTAAAAAAGCTTTGTTCTCTTTTTTTAGTTTAATGCTAATTTGTGCATCAACGTCTAATTTGTTTTTGCTTTCTCCTTCTTCGTAGTAAGAATCCTTAACATATTTTCCAGCAAAATCAGTAACAACTTTCTTGAACTTACCATATTTATCTACCAAAGTTAATGAGCCAATTTTATTTAGCTTTGCTACATGATTATCATCAGAACCAAATGAAGGCGCAATATGTACAATTCCAGTTCCATCTTCTGTAGTTACAAAATCTGCAGCTATCACTAAAAATGCATTACCATTTTTCGGAACATCATAATTCATTAACTGATTATACTTTACACCTACCAAATCAACACCTTTAAATTTTCTTAAAATCTTATAGGGTGGTTTTTTTTCGTTGAAAATGAATGAATGCTCTTCATTTGTTTCATCATATGTAAAATATGATTTATACAAATCTTCAGCAATGATTACTGATATTTGTTTTTCAGTATACTTGTTAAAGGTTCTAATTTTTAAATAATCAATTTTTTTGCCAACTGCCAATGCAGTGTTAGAAGGAAGTGTCCAAGGAGTAGTGGTCCAGGCAAGTAAAAATACATCTTCATTGTTTTCAAATAAAAAATTACTCAAATCATTCTTGACTATTTTAAACTGAGCTGTAACAGATGTATCTTTAACCACTTTATAACATCCAGGTTGATTCAGCTCATGAGTGCTCAGGCCAGTTCCAGCCTTGGGCGAATATGGTTGTATTGTAAAACCCTTGTAGAGCAGGTCTTTTTTGTAGAACTCTTTTAAAAGCCACCAGACACTTTCAATATATTTATTTTCATAAGTTATGTAAGGATTTTCCATATCAACCCAATAACCCATTTCTTTAGTAAGTAGCTCCCAATCTTTTTTATATTTCAAAACATTTTTCCTACATTCTTCATTGTACTCTTTAACGCTTATTTTCTCTCCAATATCTTCTTTTGTTATTGAAAGAAGCTTTTCCACAGTTAGCTCAACAGGAAGGCCATGAGTATCCCACCCGGCTTTTCTATCAACGTGATAACCTTTTAAAGATTTGAATCGACAAAAAACATCTTTAATGGTTCGTCCCATCACGTGATGAATACCAGGAAGACCATTAGCTGATGGAGGACCTTCATAGAAAATATATTTTTCATTAGCCTTATTTTTCTCAATGCTTTTAGAAAAAACTTGGAGTTTATCCATTTCTACAAGTTCTTCTTTGTGAATTTTTTGTAAGTCTAAATTTTTATATTCTCGATACATCTTTGTTTCTTATTACTTATAACTATGCAAATATATGCTTTGCTTCCAATTTAACAATAGCTAATTTTTACAATAGATTATTTAAAATTAACCTAACATCCTCAAGATAGCTTTTTCCAAAAAGTTTTGCATGCACTAGAAGTGGGTATATTTTTAACACTTCTATTCTTTCATTTGATTTACTAGTTTTAGGAGCATAGTAGTAATATGATTCATAAAAAGACTTGTCAAATCCACCAAATAATTTGCTCATTGCAATATCAGTTTCGCTACAACCATAGTAAACAGATGGATCAAACAAACCAATTTCATTATTTTCACAAAACATAAAATTATTGGCCCACAAGTCACCATGAATCAAGCAGGGCTTCATATTATTGTCAAAAAAATCATCTAGTTTCAGCATAAGCTTTTCTAATTTATTAACTATTTTTTTGTCATAATCCATGCCCTTAATCAAAGGAATGATTCTATTATTTATATAAAAGTCACACCACTTGTCATAAAACAAGTTTTTTTGATTTAAAGTGCCAATATAATTGTCACTATTTAGCCCAAATTTTAAACTATGACATGAGTGTAAAGCCGCCAAATTTTTTCCAAATTCTCTCCAACATTTTTCGCCTCCAGCTTGTAGAAACTCAAGAACTAAATAATTTTTATTAATAGCTAAAACTTTTGGAGTTTTGAAAGAGTTCGAAGAGCTCAACAATGAAAGTCCATCAGCTTCTTTTTTAAAAAAATCGTCTTTTGCATTTTTATTGTATTTGATAAAATAATTTCCTTGGCTTGTTATAATTTTAAAGCAAGAGTTGATACAACCTCCACTTGTAGGTTCATATGATAGAACTTCAACATTGAGTTCATCATGTAAATTTCTGATAATTTTTTTTTCGATTTGTGATTACCTTACAATTAACAAGTTGTTTGTTTTGTTGTACTTCCAACCATTAACATCTTGGTAGTAGAGCTCATAAATATAGATGCCCAGTGGAACATTATTTCCAGTTAAATCTTCACCGTTCCACCCACTAATACTTGTACTGCTACACTCAAGAGAACTAATGTCATTAGTAGAAAAAATTAATTGACTGTTTCTATTGTATAAATTAAAAACAAAAGTATTTTCTCTTATTCCGCTGTAACTTATACAAAATCTGTCGTTTACACCATCAAGGTCTGGAGTGAATGCATTTGGTATATATACCCAAGACTCTTCTTGATACAACAAAAACTTCGAGCTAGTGTCTCTACATCCGTTTTCATCCTCAACAATTAATGATATTTGATAAACACTGTTGGAGTCAGAGTAAATATGAGTTGGATTTAGATCATACTGGTTAGGTGAATTATCTCCAAAGTCCCATATTCTGCTTGTAATATAACCACTTGATTGATCATACAATTGTGTTGTAAGGTTTAGACTTGTTATTGTATCAGGACTAACAGTAAAGCTCGCGGTTGGTGCTGATTTAATCGTAACAATTGCTTGCCCACTGACATCTCCTTGCTCATTAGCATCAAAATAAGAAACTAGATCATATAAACCTTCAGTTTTAGTGTAGATGAAATAGAATGGATTCATAGTAGTGATACTTGGTTGTATATCTCCATTTATGCTATAGGTGAAAGTATAAGGTGCAACACCGTTAAATGAAAAATTAATTTCAGCATTTGATTTAGAATTTTCACAAATAGTATCATTACCAGAAATAAATGCACTTATTGTTGGCAATTCAAAAATATTTAGAGTGATTGTGTCATTATAAAGTACATAGAACGAGTTATTTATACTTGATGTCCCGCTGTTAAGATAATTACTATCAGAAACCCATGATAAAAATGAATAAAGCGGATCTATATTGGCGTTGATATCAACACTATTGCTAGAAGAATTATATAGCTCAATCCAATCCTCATATTCATTATAATTATCTAAGTATGAGTCAAAATTTGCTGCTGAGTATTCATTTATTAAAACTTGAGCTCTTGAAAACGACACCACAAACATCAATAAATAAATAATTTTTGTTTTTCTCATAATTACAAAAGTAAGAAATACCGGAGAAACTATTTTCTAAATAGGCCAATTTGATAAAATGTTATTTCTAATTTTGTCTTGATGAAAGAAAAAAACAATATTAGTAAAGACCTTTTGCAATTTATTAAAATTGTTAATGAGCTAATCTCAAGCGAAAACAATGAGCCAGTATTTAAAGACCCAGAGGAACTTCTAAAGGTTGTCGACATCAGTCTTAATGATAGCCCAACTGATGATATGGAGTTTTATCAAATACTAAGAGAAGTTATAAAAGAAACCCCAAAAACTTCATCTAAAAGATTTTTTAATCAACTATTTGGAGGCAGACATAGTAAATCTGTCATAGGAGATCTTCTTGCGGTTTTACTAAATAACAGTATGGCAACATACAAAATCTCAGGAATACAAACTTTGATTGAAAAACAGATTTTAGAGGAAGTTAGAAAAAAAATTAAATATCCCTTTGGATATGGAGGTACTTTCCCAACAGGGGGGTCAATGAGTAACTTTATGACATTGGTCGCAGCAAGAGACAAGATTAGTAATCATAGACTTGATGGTGAATCAAAAAAAAGACTCATCCTTTACTGTTCAGAAACAGCACACTATTCAATTAAAAAAAATGTTTCTTTTTCAGGTATAGGAATTAATAACATTAGATCTATTTCTGTTGATAATAATGGAGAAATGAACTGCAAAGAGCTCGAAAAAAGCATTCAAATTGATTTAAAAAACAACTTATGTCCTTTTTATGTTAATACTACAGCTGGAGCTACAGTATTAGGCTCATTTGATAATTTTGATGAAATCTCGAAAATATGTAAAAAATATAATTTGTGGTTGCATATTGACGGTGCTTTTGGGGGGTCATTAATTTTTTCCAAACAACACAAAGAACTCTTGAGGGGAATAGAAAAATCAGATTCATTTTGTTTTAATGCTCATAAAACTTTAGGAGCCCCTCTAAGCTGTTCTGTCTTATTATTTAAAAATGATCAAGACTTATTGCGTTCATTTGATACAGATGCCAATTATTTGTTCCAAACACATAATGACAAATATAATTTAGGTAAGACATCTTTGGAGTGTGGAAGAAGAAATAATGCATTAAAATTTTGGACATTATGGAAAAGTGTTGGAAGTATTGGAATACAAAACATTGTGGAAAAACAACTTTTAATTTCAAATAAAATTAAAGAATATTTATCGGAAAAATCAGAATACAAACTCATAGGCCCAAGATACTCATTACCAATTTGTTTTACATATAAAAATATCGACTCTATTGATTTATGTAATCAGCTTTATTTCTCTAATAAGTTAATGGTGAGTTATGGGTCTCACGCACACAAAACATTTGTAAGGTTAGTTAATGTAAATTCTCAAAATGATATAGATGAGGTCAAAGACTTCTTTAAAATTATGGAAGATTTTGTTGAGGAAAATTATGAGCGCCTAAAAAAGATTAGTAATTAATGCAAAACGGCACAATAATAGTATTGGCATGGCCTGAGGGTATGGTAAAAAACGCTGATTCCTGGTATGACTTCTTTCTGTCAAAAAACGGAATGTATAGAGTTGGGCACTCAGCAATTATTTTGATTAACAATGAATTAGAAAGTATAAATTATTTTGATTTTGGAAGATACCACACGCCAAATGGATTTGGAAGAGTTAGAGATGAGGTTACTGACCCAGATTTAAAAATTTTAACAAAACCAAAAATTAAGAATAACAAGCTAACAAATCTGCATTCAATTTTGTTAGAAACAGCTGATAAAAAATCAACTCACGGAAAAGGAAAAATGTACGCTTCTGTGATGAAAAAAGTAAGTTTTACAAAGTCTTACAATTGTGCAAAAAAATTACAAAAAAAAGATATGATTGTTTATGGTCCGTTAAATATCTTTGGAACCAATTGCTCTAGATTTGTTTCTAAACTAATGTTTAAATCTCTAAAATTTTCATTTAAAAAGTTGAGACTTTTTTTACCAGTAACTGTTTCTCCATCACCAAAAAGAAATGTTTGTATTGGCAATAAAGAATACTATGTTATTGAAAATAAAAAAATAAAGACTATAAAAAAATCATTCTTAAAGTCTTATTTTACAAGTATTGAAAACTATTAGCCTTGAAAAAACCCTTCAACATCCCACCTAACTCACAATGGCTTTCTGGAATTGGTTCGGGTTCGTGGTTTCATATTCAAAAAATAGGCGAGCTTTATAGAATCAGAAGGTTTTGCCCAAAAGGAAGTGTTGAGTGTGATAACAAGTTTTTATTAACTAACAAGGGGTTTGAAATTAACAAACATTTTGAATTTACTTATATATCTCACTGCCAAAAATGTACAATTAAACAAAACGAACTTCTTTATATATTTTTATTAAAAGACAAACTTGAATTGTGATAAATAAAGTAAATAAAATGTACATTTACCCAAACTTTTCAAATGAGTGATTTTCTTCAACACGAATGTGGTGTAGCTATGATTAGACTATTAAAACCACTGAGTTATTACAAGGAAAAATATAATACATCGTTCTATGCGCTAAACAAAATGTATTTAATGATGGAAAAGCAAAGAAATAGAGGGCAAGATGGAGTTGGTTTAGTTAACATAAAGCTTGACGTAAAACCTGGAGAAAGATTTATAAGCAGAAAAAGATCCGTTTCTGCTAATCCAATACAAGAAGTATTCAGTCATATAAATAGTTATTTTAATAATTTATCGGAAAAAGATAAGTTAAACGACATTAATTGGTTAAAAGAAAATCTTCCATTTACAGGAGAAATTTTTTTAGGCCATTTAAGATATGGTACCTACGGTAAAAATAAGATTGAGAACTGTCACCCTTTCCTCAGGCAAAATAACTGGAGGTCTAGAAATTTGGTGCTTGCAGGTAATTTTAACATGACAAATGTTGACGAGCTATTTAATGATTTGATTGACTTAGGTCAGCACCCCAAAGAAAAGGCAGATACTGTAACAATATTGGAAAAAATAGGTCATTTCTTAGATGAAGAAAATCAGCGTGTTTTCAAAAAATATAAACAGAAAAAATTTAATAAGCAAGAAATTTCAAAAAAAATCGAATTCGAGATTTCATTAACAGAAATATTAAAAAAGTCAGCAAAACATTGGGATGGGGGATATGTAATTTGTGGTATCATTGGCCATGGTGACTCATTTGCTTTAAGAGATCCAAATGGAATAAGACCAGGTTATTATTACGCAGATGATGAAGTTGTAGTCATTGCATCGGAAAGGCCGGTAATTCAAACATCTTTTAATGTAAATATAAATTCTATTAAAGAAATAGGTAGAGGAAACGCTCTGATAATTAAAAAAAGTGGTCAGGTTTACGAAAAAAATATTCAGCCTCAAAAGGAGAGAAAAGCATGTAGTTTTGAAAGAATATATTTTTCAAGAGGGAATGACAGAGACATTTACAAAGAAAGAATTAATCTTGGTAAAAGAGTTTTTAAAAAAGTAATTAAAGCAGTAGAGGCAGATCTAAGCAACACAGTTTTTTCATATGTTCCAAATACTGCAGAGGTTTCTTATTATGGATTAATCAAAGAGTGTCATAATTATTTAAATAAAATTAAGACAGAATACCTTCTTAAAGAACCAAATTTTCAAAGTCAAGAATTTAAAAATTTATTCAACCTTAAAGTTAGGTCTGAAAAAATTGCAATTAAAGATGCTAAGCTGAGAACTTTCATTTCAGCTGATGAAGGCAGAGAGGATTTAGTCACTCATATTTATGACACAACATATGGAATTGTGAAAAAGAACGACACATTAGTAATCATTGATGATAGTATTGTCAGAGGTACAACCTTAAGACAAAGTATTTTGAGAATTTTAGATAGACTAGAGCCAAAAAAAATAATAATCGTTTCATCAGCACCACAAATCAGGTACCCAGATTGCTACGGCATTGATATGGCTAAGCTGGGTGACTTTATTGCTTTTCAGGCAGCTATTAAACTTATTAAGGAAACTAATAAAGACAATTTCATTAACGAGATATATGAAAGGTGTAAAAAAGAAAATGAAAAGAAAGAAAATATAAAAAACTGTGTCAAAGAAATATACAAACCATTCTCAGCTGAACAAATTTCCAATAAAATCAGTGAATTGTTAAAGCCAAAAGGAATTACAGCAGAAGTTGAAATTGTTTATCAGTCGATCGAAGACCTTCACAGCTCATGCCCGGAGCACACAGGTGACTGGTATTTTAGTGGTGATTACCCAACCCAAGGGGGTAACAAAGTTGCCAACAGAGCTTTTATAAACTACGTGGAAAAAATTAACAAAAGAGCTTACTAAGCTATTATTTTCTACTTTCAGCAATTGTCATCTCATCAATCAGATAACCAGCTTCAGCATATTTGTCTATTATAAAAAGTATGTAGCGTATATCAACAGAAATACATCTTTGTAAACCCTGTTCATATACAATATCACCACTCATTGCTTCCCAATTTCCATCAAAAGCAGTCCCTACCAATTCACCATGAGCATTCAAAACTGGGCTTCCAGAATTACCACCCGTTATGTCGTTATTATCAATAAAGTTTACTCTAAGATTTCCATCTGAATCAGCATATCTTCCAAAGTTTCTATCATTGTATAAGTCAATTAATTTCTCAGGGACTATAAACTCTTCATTAGTGCTATCTTCTTTTTCAATAATTCCCGCGATAGTAGTATAATAATCATAATGAATAGCATCAGAGGGGATATAATCCTTAACATTTCCATAACTTAACCTCAACGTTGAATTTGCATTTGGGTAAAACTTGTTTGAACCATTCATTTCTTTTAAAGCTGAAATAAAAAGTCTATTATTTATCGAAAGCTCATCTCTAACCTCTTTTCTTGTTTGACTAATATTATTAGTGTAAAATGAGTAGATGGATTCTATAATTTGATATGCTGGGTCACTACCTAGCTTATATAAGCTAGGAGTTTTAATAAATTTACTAAACTTGTTTTGATTTGAGTAAATAGATTTTTTAAAAACCTGTGAGGCAAAGTAATCAAAATCCAAACCTCTGCTAAATGGTTGGTTTTTAATTTTTTTAAATATTGAAGGGTGTTGGTGTTCAGGAACATTATAGTAATACATTTCTAACATTGCTGATAACATTTTTTCATCTATTGATTCATCATAATTTTTGTAAAAATTAACAGCTCTTTTTTCTAGTTCTTCAAGCATGTCCGTGTTTCGACTTTCAATAGCCTTTTTAATTTCTCTTTGCATGCTGTATGAAAAATATAAAATTTCAGGACCTCTGTAAATAGCTTCGTTAAGATAAGTTCTTGAAACAAGAATAGCTTCATTTTTTTTGTATGCATTTTCTATTGAGGGCAATACATTTTTATATTTCTCAACTTTTATGTCACCGCCAGAATGTATCCATTTTTTTAAACTTTTTTCTTGATTTTTTTTCTTTTCTAAAACTTTTAATTTCCTAAGCCCTCTATTTTGTCCAATGTAGTATTTCCAATAATTTGATACACTACTATATTTCGTTGCATATTTTAAATATGTTTCTCTACTCTTGTCCATTCCTTCCTTCATTATCTCTAGCTTCTTTGAGCGAATATCAATTATTGTTTTGTTTTTAAGTTTCAATGCTTGATTAACACCAAAAGAAGTTAAGTACCTATCTGTTGTTCCCGGAAAGCCGTATACCATAGTGAAATCATTATTTTCTACTCCATCAAGTTGAATTTTAAAATGGTATTTAGGCTTATATGGAACATTTTCTTTAGAGTATTTAGCAGGTTTGTTATTTGTGTCAGCATAAATTCGAAGTAGAGTAAAATCTCCAGTGTGCCTTGGCCACATCCAATTGTCAGTATCTCCACCAAATTTACCAATCGAAGATGGGGGCGCTCCAACTAATCTAACATCTAAAAATGTTTCATAAATAAAAAGATAAAATTCATTTCCTCCATAAAATGACCTTAGCCTTGAAGTGTAGTGGGATGTATCTGAAATTTCATTTGAAATTTCATTAGCAACAGCTCGTATTTTTTCTCTTCTATCGTCCTCAGTAACTGAATCATTAATTTTTGAAAACACTCTTTCAGTAACATTTTCAATTCTAACTAAAATCGATGCGGTTAAATTTTCATTAGTAAGTTCTTCAGAACGATTCATTGCCCAAAACCCATTTTTTAGGTAATCTTTTTCAGTAGAACTGTGAAATTGAATTAAATCATCTGCGCAGTGATGGTTTGTTAGAAGTAAACCTTCTTTTGAAATAATTTCTCCAGTGCAGCTACCCCAAGACAGGGCAACAACTGCATCTTTTAGTGAAGATTTGTTTACGTTATATATATCCTCTGCACTCAAAGACAACCCTTTGGAATGCATATCATCAATATTCATGGTACTGATCAAATTAGGCAACCACATTCCCTCATCAGCACGAGATGAGACTGATACAGAAAAAATAAAAATTAAAAAAAGAATTCTCATTTAATAAAAAACATAATCTGTTTAATTAATATCATTATTAATTTTATCCCAAAGTAATTTTCTAGCCTTAAGACACTTAATAGCAACCTCTTGAACTTCATCCCACTTTTTTTCATCATCTCCACAAAGATTACAAATAAGTTCGAGCGCTAAAGGACCGTGGTCACCCCCATCTAATTCAATGTGCCTCTCTAAGTAATAAACAAATTTATCAAAAGACTTTTCTTTGTTCATGTCGTTAACTATAGCTAAAAACATATCGGGAATTAAATCTTCTCTTCCGAATGTAAATGCTGATGCAATTTCATGAGATTTTCCACCATCGATTATAGAAAATGTAGTGTTCAAAAAGCTATCAATATCTTCATTGATTTTTGGTCTTGAATCTTTATTTAAATTTTTCATAAATGTTTCAATTGTAATTGTTTCAGCCTCACATTCTTTCATAGCGTCAAGATACAATTCAAAATGAGATGCAGGATTCCCCTCAGAGTCAACATCGCTTTCCTCCTCTAAAACAATCGAGTTAACTAGCCTTCTAATTTTTGGATCACCAATAGGTCTCCAGGGAATTTCAAAACATGTTAGGTTTATTTGTAAAGCCTTAAGAAGAGACATGAAGTCCCAAACTGCAAACACGTGTGACTCCATAAGTTTTTTGATGTCGGACTTAGTTTTTAGCTTAGAATATAGCTTATGTTTTATTATTTCATTTCTGTAAGGTTGTAGTTTTTTGTTTAGTTCTGAGATTTTCGGATTCATTTTTTCTTACAAAATTACGTCATGTTTTTAATATGCACTATTTTTTTTTCATATAAATTGGAACAGATGAGCATGCTTCACCGAACATTAATTTTTTAACAACTGGTAATAATAATTTAGTTATTTCAACATATAAATCTGAACTAATATCTATATCACTGCAACCTTTAACTAAAACAATTTTTTGATTATAATTATTTATGTCAAGAGTTTTTATTTTATCGATCGCTATTTGATTAGTAACGATTTTTTTTTCACCAAAATAAGCGTTTGCATCTACTTCGTTTAAATATGAAACGATGAGCATATAGGCCCATTTTGGTAAAATAGTATCAGCAGAGCAAAAAACAGCTACATTTTTGTTAGATAATTTTTTCCAATCATAATTTGACAAACTCTTTCTAAATTCTTTTTCGATAACAATATTGGTTTCTGTTAAAAAACAACAAATATCAAGCTCAACAACTTCTTTTGTGATAAAGTTAGATAGGTCAATGTTAATTATACCACTTTTTTCAACACGATTTATTATTTCTTTAGACATTTCAAAGCATTCCAAGTTCTAATTTAGCCTCATCACTCATCATACCCTTGTTCCAAGCTGGTTCAAATACAACATTAACTTTACAAGACTTTATTTCATCTATGCTCTTAATTTTTTTCTCAATGTCTAAAGGAAGTGACTCTGCAACTGGGCAGTTTGGAGATGTTAATGTCATGTCAATTTCTACATCACAGTCCTCGTTAACCTTTACATCATATATTAATCCAAGGTCATAAATATTTACTGGAATTTCAGGATCAAAAATTTCACATAAATTTTTTATAATTATGTCTCCAAGTATTGAAATTTTGTCTTTATCCATTTTTTTCTTTAAATCCGATCGCGTAAATTTTTATTTGCTTTATCATGGACATTAATCCATTTGCTCTTGTTGCTGATAAGTGGCTTTTTAAACCAATTTTGTCTATAAAATCAAGCTTTGAGTTAATGATATCATCTGGTGATTGATTCGAAAAAACTTTTATTAGAAGAGCAATTATACCCTTTGTCATTATAGCATCACTGTATGCATGAAAAGTAACTTTACTATTGTTTTGTTTCGCATATAGCCATACTTTACTCTGACAACCATTTATTAGAAATTCATCTTTCATGAACCTTTTATCAAAATCAATTTCATCTTTTCCAAGCTCTATTAAGTACTCATACTTTTCAATCCAGTCCGTGAATAAACTTAATTCCTCAACAATTTCATTTTGTGTTTTTTCAACGCTTGTCATCAATACAACATTTTGTAAGCCCTGCTTAGGCAATCAAAGAAATAATCGATTTCACTTTTGGTATTATAAATCCCAAAAGATGCTCTAATGGTTCCAGATAAATTAAATTTTTTGTGTAGAGGTTGAGTGCAGTGATGACCGGTTCTGACCGCAATACCCATATTGTCTAAAAGTACACCAATGTCATAGTGATGTGCTTTTTTTAAATTGAATGAAGCGATTGCCGATTTATTTAAACTTGTTCCAAAAGGCTCATAATACTCAAGTATAGTTGATTTTTCGTTGTAATGGTTTAACAACATAGCCTCATATTCAAATATTAAATCTAAATTAATCTCTTCGATAAATTCAATAGCCCTGCCCAAAGCAATCACTCCAGAAATATTTGGAGTTCCAGCCTCAAATTTCGACGGCAACTTTGCATATGTTGTTTTTTCAAAAGTTACCAATTCAATCATTTCACCACCTCCTTGATATGGAGGCAACTTTTCTAAAATCTCTTCTTTACCATATAAAACACCTACTCCTGTCGGCCCATATAATTTATGAGCTGAGAAGCAGTAAAAGTCTACATCTAACTCTGTCACATTTACTTTTTGATGAGCAATTGCTTGTGCTCCATCAATGAACACTTTAGCATCAAATTTGCGAGCTAATTTAGTTATTTCACTAATTGGATTTATAGTTCCTAAGGTATTAGATATGTGAGTGATTGATAAAATTTTTGTTTTTTCATTTAAAAGCTTTTCTAAATGGTCCATATCTATTTCTCCTTCTTTAGTGACTGACACAACCTTTAGTTTTGCACCAGTTTTTTCAGCGCATAGTTGCCAAGGAACAATATTAGAATGATGTTCCATTTCAGAGATTAAAATTTCATCCCCAGGGTTAAGAAATTTTTGGTAAGATGTTGCTACTAAGTTAATAGAATCAGTTGTTCCTTTAGTAAATACAATCTCTTCATCTTTCTCAGCCCCAATAAACTCTTTTACTTTTTTTCTGCTCTGTTCAAAATCTTCTGTTGATATATTGCTGAGATAATGTACCCCTCTGTGTATATTTGAGTTCTGTTTATTAAAATAATCTCTTATACTGTTTGTAACTTGAGTAGGTGTTTGTGTGGTTGCAGCATTGTCAAAATACACAAGTTTATTATCGTTAACTTTTACATCAAGTATTGGAAAACTACTTATAATTTTTTCAAAATCAATCACAATAAATCCTTTTCAATTGAAAGTTTTTTTGCTATTTCAGTCTTTGCGTAATCAACAATTTCTTTGGCATTAAGCTTTTCAATAACTTCAATTAAAAATGCGAAAGTTAAAAGTCCCTTTGCAGTTTTTTCTGAGAAACCACGTGATCTCATGTAAAAAAGGGACTTTTTGTCAATTTGTCCAATTGTACAGCCATGACTACACTTCACATCATCAGCATAGATTTCCAGCTGCGGTTTCGTTTTAATACTGGCGTTGTCACTAAATAATAAATTGTTGTTTGACTGGAAAGCATTAATTTTTTGAGCATCTGGTCTTACCATGATTTTTCCGTTAAAAACCCCCTTAGTACTGTCAAAATATACACCTTTATATGACTCATTACTTAAGCAGTTTTGAAATTTGTGATCAACGAAAGTGTGGTGATCAACAAAATTAGATTTGTCAATGATAGTTATTCCGTTCATATTACTTGTACAATTTTCATTGTTTTGGTAAAAGTTTAGATTATTTCTAATAAAAGACCCATCAAAACTAAATGTATGAACATTAGCAGTGGAGTCTCTGTCTTGGTCCACTAAAGTGTTGTCAATGGTATGCGTGTTGTCATTATAACTTTGTAATTTACTAATTTCAAAAAAGCTATTTCTTTTAACATCTGCGTGCATACAACTGTTGATTAATGTGTTGTTTCCTATGTTGCAAAATCTCTCAACTAATTTTACATTTGAACCAGAACCACAAGTAATCTTTGTTCTAAGCTGCAAAAAGTAATCATTATAATTATTGATAAAATGTAAAATTTCGATAGGATTATCTAGATTTAAATTTTTGTCAAATACAATTTCATAACTATTTTCACAGATTGCTTCGTTCAAATAGCACAAAGCACTATTTTTTGGCATCACTAGGTCTTTCATTTTTTTAATACTTACACCTAAGATTTTCGGCTCTGAATAAATCTTACCGTTTTTAAATATTATTTTGTCCTTAACTCCTAGAGAATATTGTTGAATCATCTCATCATTTAGTTCAAAATCAGAGGATTTTAGGCAATATTTTCTCTTTAAAACTTTTTTTAAAGATGTATATTTCCAATCTTCGTCTTTTGTTGTTGGAAATCCATTTTCAAGGAAGTAATCAAGGCTCTTTTTTTGTGTACTGGTCAAGTCAGCATCAACAACATATTTTTTTATTTCTTCAATCAACATTATTAATTAATTTAAAAAACTATATCCTTCCTTTTCTAATTTCAGAGCTAACGATTTATCACCAGACATTACAATTTTACCGTCTTTGAGTATGTGTACGAAGTCTGGTACAATATAATTAAGAAGTCTTTGATAATGAGTAATTAAAATTATGGAGTTGGAGCTTGATTTTAATGAATTAACCCCATTTGCGACTATTTTAAGAGCGTCTATATCCAAACCTGAATCAGTTTCATCTAAAATAGACAGCTTTGGCTCCATCATTGCCATTTGAAAAATTTCATTTCTCTTCTTTTCCCCGCCAGAAAAACCTTCATTGAGAGACCTGGACAAATATTCCTTGTCAATGTTTAACAACTCACATTTTTCTTTGAACAATTGTAATAGTTCCTTGGCGCTAATATTTTCTTGTCCGAAAGCTTTTCTTTTTTCATTAATAGCTGTTTTTATAAAATTTGAAACGCTTAAGCCAGGAATCTCAACTGGGTATTGAAATGATAGGAATACCCCTCTGTGTGATCTTTCTTCTGGAGCCATTTCTAATAAGTCTTCACCTTCATATTTAATGCTTCCAGAGCTCACCTCATAATCTTCATTACCCGCGATAACTGAGGATAATGTGCTTTTACCAGAACCATTTGGTCCCATGATGGCATGAACCTCGCCTTTATTTACTTTTAAATTTACTCCACTGAGAATTGTCTTGTCCTCAATCTGTGCTTTTAAATTTTTAATCTCTAACATATTTGTCTTTTTTTATCCAACAGAGCCTTCTAGACTAATTTCTAATAATTTCTTTGCCTCAACAGCAAATTCCATTGGTAATTTGTTTAAAACTTCTTTACAATATCCATTAACAATAAGTGCAACAGCTTCCTCAGTTCCTATACCTCTTTGATTACAATAAAATATTTGATCCTCTCCAATTTTAGATGTTGTTGCCTCATGTTCTACTTGCGAAGATTTATTATCAACTTCGATGTAGGGGAATGTGTGAGAACCACACTTGTCTCCCATCAACAATGAGTCGCACTGTGAAAAATTTCTTGAATTTTTAGCGCCTTTTGCAATTTTTACAAGACCTCGATAGCTTCCGTTACTTTTACCTGCGCATATTCCTTTAGCGATAATTGTACTTTTTGAATTCTCACCCAAATGAACCATTTTAGTTCCTGTATCGGCTTGTTGAAAGTTGTTTGTAACAGCGACAGAGAAAAATTCACCAATGGAATTTTTTCCTTTTAATACACAAGAGGGGTACTTCCATGTGACTGCTGAACCTGTTTCAATTTGTGTCCAAGAAATTTTAGCATTATCATGACAAATCCCTCTTTTAGTTACAAAATTAAATACGCCACCCTTACCATTCTTATCACCAGGGTACCAATTTTGAACCGTAGAATATTTAATCTCAGCACTATCCAGTGCAACTAACTCAACAACAGCAGCGTGCAACTGGTTTTCATTTCGCATTGGAGCAGTGCAACCTTCAAGATAACTAACACAACTATCTTCTTCGGCAATAACTAACGTTCTCTCAAACTGCCCAGTACCCGCTTCGTTTATTCTGAAGTAAGTAGATAATTCCAGAGGGCACACTGTTCCTTTAGGAATGTAACAAAAAGATCCATCTGAAAAAACTGCAGAATTTAATGCGGAGAAAAAATTATCTCTTACAGGAATAACTGTACCAATATATTTTTTGACAAGCTCAGGGTATTTTTGAATAGCTTCTGAAATTGGGCAAAATATAATTCCGAGTTCAGCTAATTTTTCTTTGAATGATGTTGCAACTGAAACAGAATCCATAACGATATCCACAGCTACATTAGCTAGTCTTTTTTGTTCGTCAATAGAAATTCCAAGTCTATCAAATGTTCTTTTCATCTCCGGATCCAAATCGTCAAGACTATTTAATTTGTTCTTTTGTTTTGGTGCGCAGTAGTAAACTATGTCCTGATAATCTGGCTTTGGATAATTTATATTGGCCCAATCAGGTTCCTCCATTTCTTTCCAAACCTTAAAGGCTTCAAGCCTAAAATCAAGCATCCAATCTGGTTCATTTTTTTTCTTGGAAATGAATTTGATTACATCTTCATTTAAACCTTTTTCAATTTTCTCAGATTCAATGTTTGTTGTAAAACCATATTCATATTCTTTACTGGTTACTTCGTCCAGTAAAATATCTTCGGATATTTTTGGTTCAATTTTCATGCCTCTATTTATAATGAAAAACTTTCTCCACAGCCACAAGTCCTGTTTGCATTAGGATTGTTAAATACAAATCCTTTGCCATTTAGTCCGGATGAGTACTCTAATGTTGTGCCTGCTAGAAATAAAATACTTTTTTTGTTAATAACGAGCTTAATATCGTTATGCTCAACTAATTCATCTTCATTGTTCATGCTATCATCAAAATCAAGTTTATAAACAAGACCAGAGCAACCACCGCTTTCAACGCCAACTCTTACGTATTCCTTTCCGCTATTGTCTTCAATCAGCAGTTGGTTTAACTTGTCTCTTGCATTATCGCTAACTAATATCATTTTACAAAATTACAAAATTTCAAATCAGAAAACACATAATATTTATCTTTGCTAAATAAATGACAAAAAACAATTCTGAATTAGGTGAGTTTTCATTCATTGAAAAAATTACTGAGAATTTTGAAATAAAAAATTCTGAAAGTTTATTGGGAATAGGTGATGACTCGGCTATTATAGAAAGTTCTAAACTACACACACTCGTAACTAAAGACTTATTAGTAGAGGGAATTCATTTTGATCTCTCTTACACACCTCTACTGCATCTTGGATACAAAAGTGTAATTGTAAATTTGTCGGATATCTATGCTATGAACGGTATGCCAAAGCAAATAGTTATAGGAATAGCAATTTCAAATAGATTTAAAGTCGATGCTATTCAAGAATTATACAAAGGTATAAAACTGGCTTGTGAAAAATATAAGATAGATTTAGTCGGTGGAGATACTACAACTTCACAATCTGGCTTGACTATTTCAATCACAGCTTTGGGACAAGTAAAAAAAGAAAAAGTAGTTAAAAGAAGTGGTGCTAAAAAAAATGATTTAATTGTTGTTACTGGAGATTTAGGAGCAGCTTACCTTGGCTTACAAATCTTGAGAAGAGAAAAAGAAATTTTTCTGGAAAATCCAGATGTTCAACCCAAGCTCGAAGGTTATGATTATATTTTACAAAGACAATTGAAACCTGAGGCACCAAAAAAGTATTTTGAAATATTAAATGAAATAGGAATTATACCAACTTCAATGATTGATATTTCTGATGGCCTTTCTTCAGAGCTTTTACATATTTCAAAATCCTCAAAAGTTTCTGTCAAAATTTATGAAGATAAAATTCCAATTGATTATACTGTAATGAATAAGGCAGCAGAATTAAACTTAAATCCAATTTTTTGCGCTCTAAATGGAGGTGAAGATTATGAACTGTTATTTACAATTGATCAAAAAGAATATTCAAAGTTAGAGAAAGACCCTGATTTTACTATAATTGGTCATGTTACAGATAAATCTGAGGGCAACTTTTTCATATCCAACGATAACCAAGCCCATGAGCTAACAGCTCAAGGTTGGGATTCTCTTAAGAGTTCATAATCTCTTCAATATGATTAGCCTCTACAGGTATTTTCCCCATCAGGTCAATAGGTTCACTGTCAGAAACGAGAATATCATTCTCAATTCTTACCCCTAAGCTTTCCTCGCGAATATAAATTCCTGGTTCACATGTAAAAACCATTCCATTTTCAATTGGAAGTTTTACATTACCAACATCGTGTACATCAAGACCTAGAAAATGAGATGTTCCATGCATAAAATACTTTTTATAAATTGGATTTTTTGCATCTTGCTTTTTCACATCATGACTGTCAATGAGTTTGAGCTTTATCAATTCATTTTGCATGATTTTTCCAACCTCTTTATGATAGTCTTTAATCAATGTACCTGGAACAAGCATGCTTTTTGCGCAATTGAAAACATGTAAAACAGAATTATATACATCTTTTTGTCTTTTTGTGTATTTTCCATTTACTGGAATAGTTCGGCTAAGATCAGCACAGTAGTTAGCATACTCAGCTCCAAAATCCATTAGTAAGATATCACCATCATTACAAATTTTATTATTTTCTATATAGTGTAAAATACAAGAGCTAAAGCCAGAACCAATTATTGGCTCATATGCGAAGCCCTTTGAACAATTAGAAATAAATGTATGAGCTATTTCAGCTTCAATCTCATATTCCATTACGCCCGGTTTTACAAATTTTAAAACTCTTCTAAAAGCCTCTTCGGTAATGTTGCAAGCTATTTTCAATAATTTAATTTCTTCATTTGATTTGATTCTTCTTAAATCATTAACTATTGGGGCGGCTTCTAAAATTTCTTTATTTGAGAAGTCTGATTTTATTTTCTTTCTAAATCTATCATCGCAAGTTTCAACTTTATTTTTTGATCTTGTATGTATGTTTTTGTTCAGATATATTGAATTGATCTGATTGCATAAATTTTTAAAATCTTTTAAAAAACACTCATTCCAATAAATTGAATCAATACCTGAAATTTGTTTAGCACGTTGTTTTGTTAACTTTTCCCCTTCCCAAATCGAGATATGTTCATTCGTCTCTTTGATATAAAGCTTTTCGAAAATTTCACCATTAATTTTTGCAATTATCAGAGTAGTATCTTCTTGATTAATTCCTGTCATCCAAAATAGATCGCTATTTTGCTTGAAGGGCATCGTTCCATCAGCATTAGTTGGCATCTGATCATTCGAATTAAATACAGTTAAACTGTTGTCAGTAGTTTTTTGATTAAATTTAAATCTGTTATTGATGAATAATTCTCTGTTAATTTTTTGATATCTCATAACATTTAATTTGTTACAAATATAGTTTACTTAATTTTTTTTTCTCTATTTACTGAATTCATATAATTATTGTTGCTAATTTAAGTTCTGTGGTTTAAATTTGCATAATGGTAAATACCAATTCGTCGATTATAAAAAAAATTCTCATGGCAGTCTCTGGCATGTTTTTGATGATTTTTTTACTCCAACATTTTACAATAAATATAACTTCTGTTTTTAGTGAAAATATCTTTAATACATTCTCACATTTCATGGGAACAAATTTTCTAGTGCAGTTTATATTACAACCAATTTTAATTTTTGGTGTAGTTTTTCACTTTGTGATGGGTTTTGTGTTAGAGATACAGAACAGATCGTCAAGAAAAAGTAGATACCAGTACTTCAAGGGCTCAGAAAACTCATCATGGGTTTCTAGAAATATGATTATTTCTGGCTTAGTAGTTCTTTCTTTTTTGTTTTTGCACTTTTATGACTTTTGGGTGCCAGAAATGCAATATAAATACATAAATTTCTTACCCGAAGACCCTAATAGATATTATGAAGAATTGGTACACAAGTTTCATAATCCAGTTCGCGTAGGTCTTTACGTTATATCTTTTATTTTCTTGTCACTACATCTGCTTCATGGGTTTAGCTCTTCTTTTCAAAGTGTTGGAACTGACAGAAAGTATGCAAATCAAATAAATATACTTGGAAAAATATTTGCAATAGTAGTCCCGTTCGGCTTTGCATTTATTGCTATATATCATCATTTAATGCATTAAGAAATGGCAGATACAAAGTTTTTACATTCAAAAGAGCCCAATGGAGATTTAGCAGGGAAATGGGAAAGACACAAAAATGAAATTAATCTGGTCAGTCCTGCAAACAAAAGATTAATCGATGTTATTGTTGTTGGTACTGGACTAGCTGGAGGTTCAGCATCTGCAACTCTAGCTGAGCTGGGATATAATGTGAAATCATTTTGTTTTCAAGACTCACCAAGAAGAGCACACTCTATAGCAGCTCAAGGAGGTATAAATGCTGCAAAGAACTACCAAGGAGACGGAGACTCTACATACCGATTGTTCTATGATACAATTAAAGGAGGAGATTATAGATCCAGAGAATCAAATGTTTATAGACTTGCTGAAGTATCTGCTAATATCATTGATCAATGTGTTGCTCAAGGAGTACCATTTGCCAGAGATTATGGGGGGCTATTAGATAACAGATCATTTGGTGGAGTTCTAGTTTCTAGAACATTTTATGCAAAAGGTCAAACGGGCCAGCAATTACTACTTGGTGCGTATTCAGCGATGAACAGACAAATTTCGAGAGGAAAGATAAAAATGTATAGCAGACATGAAATGTTAGAACTTGTAATTGTTGATGGAAAGGCAAGAGGGATTATTACTAGAAACTTGGTTACTGGTGAAATAGAAAGACATTCAGCTCATGCAGTTGTAATAGCTTCTGGGGGATATGGAAATCTTTTTTACCTATCAACTAATGCTATGGGAAGTAATGTAACAGCCTCATGGAAGATACATAAAAAAGGAGCTTTTTTTGCTAATCCTTGTTTCACTCAAATTCATCCAACATGCATTCCAGTTTCGGGAGATTATCAATCAAAGCTTACTTTAATGTCAGAGTCTTTGAGAAATGACGGAAGAATATGGGTGCCAAAATCTAAAGAAGATGCCAAGAAAATTAGGCAAGGAAGCCTAAAACCTACTGATCTAAAAGAAGAGGACAGAGATTATTATTTGGAAAGAAGATATCCTGCATTTGGTAATCTTGTTCCAAGAGATGTTGCTTCAAGAGCGGCAAAAGAAAGGTGCGATGCTGGGTATGGAGTAAATAAAACAGGTGAGGCGGTTTATCTAGACTTTTATGATGCCATAATAAGATATGGAAAAGAGCAAGCTCAAATAAAAAATTTAGATACTGAGGACAAAGATCTTGTTGAAAAGCTTGGAAAGGAAATTGTTAAATCAAAATATGGAAATCTATTTCAGATGTACGAAAAAATTGTAGACCAAAATCCATATGAGACACCAATGATGATATACCCAGCTGTACATTATACAATGGGAGGAGTTTGGGTTGATTATAATTTGATGACAACTGTTCCTGGATGCTTTGCAATTGGTGAAGCAAATTTTTCTGATCATGGAGCAAATAGGCTCGGAGCATCAGCACTTATGCAAGGTTTAGCTGACGGTTATTTTGTGCTTCCATACACAATAGGTGACTACTTATCTGCTGACATTAGAACTGGTCCAATTTCCACTGATACTAAGGAATTTGAAGAGGCTCAAAAATCTGTTGAAGAAAAAATAGAAAAATTATTATCCACTAAAGGAAGTAAAACAGTAGATTATTTTCATAAAAAGTTAGGAAAGATAATATGGAATAAGTGTGGTATGGCAAGAAATAAAAAAGGGTTAGAAGAAGCTATTCAAGAAGTTAAAGAGTTGAGAAAAGAGTTTTATAAAAGTGTAAATGTAACAGGAAAAAATAAAGGGTTTAATGAAACACTCTCAAAAGCTTTAAGAGTTGCAGATTTTTTGGAACTGGGAGAACTGTTTGCAAAAGATGCCCTTGATAGAGAGGAGTCATGTGGTGGTCATTTCAGAGAAGAGCATCAAACAAAAGAAGGTGAGGCTTTGAGAAATGACGAAAAATACAACTTTGTTTCAGCTTGGGAATACAATGGAGAGCCATCAGAGGCAATTTTACATAAAGAAGAATTAACATTTAAAAACGTAGAACTTAAAACAAGATCATATAAATAAGATGAAACTAAATTTAAAAATCTGGAGGCAAGAAAACAATAAATCTAAAGGTGAATTAAAAGATTATGAAATTTTTGACATCACACCAGACATGTCTTTTTTAGAGATGATGGATGTTCTAAATGAGGAGCTGATTAATAGAAATGAAGATCCAGTAGCTTTTGATCACGATTGTAGAGAAGGTATATGTGGTTCATGCTCTATGTTTATAAATGGACAAGCTCATGGTCCTGATAGATTAGTTACGACTTGTCAGTTACACATGAGAAAGTTCAATGATGGTGATACCATTTTTATAGAACCATTTAGAGCAAAACCATTTCCTGTTATTAAGGATTTGGTTGTTGACAGGTCAGCCTTCGACAGAATTCAACATGCTGGAGGCTATATATCGGTAAATACATCAGGAAACACTCAAGATGCCAACGCAATTCCTATAGAAAAAAAAGATGCTGATAAAGCATTTGATGCCGCAACATGTATTGGATGTGCTGCATGCGTAGCTACTTGTAAAAATGCCTCGGCCATGCTGTTTGTGTCTGCAAAAGTATCACAGTACTCATTACTTCCACAAGGAAAAGTTGAAGCCACAGATCGGGTGTTAAACATGGTTAAACAAATGGATGAGGAAGGCTTCGGCAATTGCACGAATACTGGAGCTTGTGAAGTAGAGTGTCCAAAAGGAATATCACTAGATAATATCGCTAGACTAAACAGAGAGTTTGTAAAAGCAAAATATAAATCTCAGTAAATAATGAGTTCAAAGCTGGATGTTTGTCTAGTAGAATCAGGAATAATAGGCTTTGACATAAATCAAAATCTTGAGAACATTTACAACAAATTAAAAAATTTAATAAATATTGATTTAATAGTACTACCTGAGACCTTTGATGCGGGATTTAACTTTCCTCCTAAAAATGTTTATCAATTTAAAAATAACCCTTCAATTTTATGGATGAAGACATTAGCAAGAGAAAAGCAGTGTGCAATTTGTGGTAGTTTAATGGTTAAAGAAAATGATAATATTTTCAACAGATTTATTTTTTACGACAATCTAAATGACATTATACACACCTATGATAAACTTCATTTATTTTCTATTGCAAATGAGGATAAACATATTACCTCAGGCACTGAAGTAAAATCATTTAAATATAAGAATTGGAACATTTGTCCACAAATTTGTTATGACTTAAGATTTCCAGTGTTAACAAAAGAGGAAGTATATGATATAATAATATATGTTGCAAATTGGCCGATTCAAAGAATTAACGCATGGGACTTATTATTACCTGCAAGAGCTATTGAAAACCAATCATTTGTAATCGGAGTAAATAGAAATGGATACGATGATGAAA
This sequence comes from uncultured Bacteroidota bacterium, assembly GCA_902533655.1. Classification (GTDB taxonomy): domain Bacteria; phylum Bacteroidota; class Bacteroidia; order Flavobacteriales; family BACL11. The sequence continues at coordinate 102,932 of CACAMX010000001.1, read as the reverse complement.
ACAAAATTAATTATCCAGGGCACTCGAGATTAATAAGCTATACAGGTGATGATTTACATAAAAAAAATAGTGAAAAAGATCATTTATTTTTTCAAATTGATTTAAATAACTTAAAAAAATATAGGAAAAGATATCCTTTTTTTAAAGATAGACGTTAGTCAATAATCAGGTCAATTTCTGCAGACCAATTTTCCAGCACGTTTATACTTTTGTTATAATTTAATTTTACTTCAGATTGCTTTTTTAAAAATCTACCATTACTGAAAATTTTATTTGAATCTAAATCGATAAAATATTTTAAATGGTATTCCCCCTTTTTAAGATTATTAAGTGTACAAGCTTTATTAATTACCTCCTCGCGTTTTATTAATTTTTTGTTATTGTAAAGTTCTATCATTAAATTTTTGTCTTTGTTAGTATTAACAATAATTTGATTATTTGTTTTCAGAGTGTCATTAACCACTGAATCATTTTTGAATGAAAGTTCAGAACTATATGCATTAAGACGAGTATTGATAAAAGAGGAGTCATGAACTAGATAATAGTTATTACTAAAGGATACATACTGCTTATAATCATAAAAATTAAAGCTATTTTCTATTGAAAGAAGCTTATAATTACCAGGTTTTATGTCCTCAAATTTAAACTCTCCATTTTCGTCAGATTTTGTGATATACGATGGTAATTTTTTAAAAATTAAAGAGTCAGAAATACTACTATTATAAAGAGTTACCCAATGATTTTGAAGAGGCATATCCTCGTATACACATTTTAGGATTCCTTTAAAAATATTATTGTAAACAGTTTTGGACTTAATCTCAAGCGAGTCTAAAATATTACCTTCGTTATAGTCTTTTACAGCATTAGATAAGCATAATTTATAACCGTGTTCAATTAAAAAATATGGCTCAAAGTACATAGTAAGTTTTCTTTTATTTACACTTTTTTTAATTGTACATTCGCTAGGAGGAGACATATAAAAGTTTTGGTTCCAGTTATTCAACGATATGTTTTCGTCAAATAGTAAGTCTACTTTTTGTAGTTTATTATTATCTACTAATATTTCTTTAGAAACTAAACGTGGTGGCTCTTTGTCCAGCGGTCCTCCACTAGGTGGGATGACATTAGCGCAAGCTGATAAACAAACAACAGCTATCAAAAATATTTGTTTTATCAAGTTAGGCTTCGCAGGAAGCACATTCTTTTTTTTGTTTAAATTGTTGTGCTGCATTCATACTATGTTGATAGTATAAAGATTTTAAACCAAGTTTCCATGCTGTTATATATAATTTGTTTATATCCTTTACGGGCATGTTGGGGTGGACCATAAGATTCACTGACTGTCCTTGGTCAATGTGGTTCTGTCTATTAGCAGCTTGATAGATTATATCCATTTGATCTATTTCAGTATAGGTTTTAAATACGTCTTTTTCATGATCAGATAAAAAATCTAAATGCTGAACCGAACCGTCTTTATCTCTAATATTTCGCCATACATCTTGTGTGTTTTTTTCTTTTTCTTCAAGCAACGTAACTAAAAAAGGGTTTTTAATTGTTGATTTGGTTTTTGCGATATCTTTAACATAAATATTTGACCAAATAGGCTCAATTCCTTGAGAAACTTGTCCAAGAATGAAAGCGGATGATGTTGTTGGAGCAATAGCATTTAACGTTGTGTTTCTTCTTCCAAACCCCTTTAACACTTTGGGTTCTCCGTAAATTTCTGCTAATTTTGCTGATGCTTCATAGGATTTAATTTTTATAAATTTAAATATTTCTGAATTTAAGTTATAAGCCTCTTGACTGTTAAAGGAAAACATCTTAGATTGTAGTAATGAGTGCCAACCTAATACCCCTAACCCTAGGGCTCTATGATCTTTTGCAAAATTGTATGCTCTTTTCATGAACAAAAAGGTTTGTTGATCGCCTAAGTCGGAAGAGTCTTTATAAACATCTAGTTTTTCAACAAATTCACTTATTACGGCATCTAAAAAATATATCATTGTTTCAACGGCGTCTGTATTTTTCCAGTCGTCATAATGTAAAGCATTAAGAGATGAAAGACAACAAACAAAAGACCACTCATCATTTGATGGCAACATTATCTCAGTACATAAATTACTTGCGTTTACTGTGTAGTTGTTCTTCTTATAAACCTCTGGAGCCCCATTGTTAGCATTGTCTTTAAAGAATATATAAGGGTATCCAATTTCTCCTCTCCTTTGAAGTACTTTCGCCCAAACAGTACGCTTTTCCACATCACCATCAATCATTTCTTGAATCCATTTGTCAGTAACAGAAACACCATGAGTAAGTTCTTGGATAGGATTTCCTTCGGTTCCAATGTCAAGGAATTCTAAAATGTCTGGATGTTCAACTGGTAAATAAGGAGAAAAACGACCCCGACGAACAGACCCCTGACTAACCACATCAACCATAGTTTCAAACAATTGCATAATGTGTACAGAACCGGACGCTTCACCATTGTCTTTAACACTTGCCCCACGATGTCTTATATTACCAAAATATCCAGAAGTTCCCCCACCAAGTTTTGACATCATACCCACTTCTGATTGGGTGTATAAAATATTACCCATGTCGTCGGCAATATTCGACCCAAAACAACTGATAGGGAGGCCTCTCTTTTTTCCAAAATTTGACCACACAGGTGAAGAAAGGGAATAATAGCCCTTTTCCATATAGTTAAAAAATTTATCACTAAATCCAGGTAACTTTAATATTTCTTCTGCTCTGTTGGCAATCTCTCTAATTCTTTCTTCTGCTTTAACACCTTCTGCAACATAACCTGCTGCTAAAAAACTTCTACTATGTTCAGTTAACCAGCCAAAGCTAGCGTTTTCTTTTTTTGCGTTTATTGCTTTTGATCTTGCTTCAATTAGGTACTCATAGTCCGAATTTTTTTTGTTTTCTATAGATTGGTTTTTAGCTAAATCTGGTTTAGTGTTTTGCATATCTTAAAATAAGTCTTGAGCGGTTATACTTTGAGCTTTTTTACTGTAATTAATAGATCTTTTAACAAAAAAATCAACATGTTTGGTTCCGATAATTTCATCATTAAACCATTCGGTTTCATTTAATATATTTGAATCTGTTTCAAATACTTCTTTAACTCCAATACTCGATAATGATCTGTTAAATCTATCTTTTATAAATTCTTTAATTTGATTTTTAGGCAAAAAATCAACCTCTCCTTTTTCAAAAATCCAGTCTACAATTGCACTTTCAGCTTCATATGCGGTTTTGCACATATTTTGCACCTTGAACTCGTACTTGACATCAAACCATTGTGGATTTTCTTTTTTAATTATATTAATTAAATCAATACCAAAATCTCCATGAATTTGCTCTTCTTTTGACGTAGCTTCTACAACATTAGATATCCCCTTAAGCATATTTTTATGTTTGTTGAAGGCCATTATTATCAAAAATTGTGAAAATAAAGATACATGTTCAATAAATAGTGAGAATAATAATATTGCTTCTGTATATTCTTTGTCGTTTTCACTTTTTGAACTAACAAGCGCTGCATCCAAATAGCGAACTCTTTTCATTATCACAGGGTTCTTTTTCAAATTTTTAAACTCAGTATTTAGGCCCAATATTTCAAGCAAGTGTGAATATGCATCTGTATGTCTCACTTCGCTTTCAGCAAAAGTAGAACCAACAGCACCAACTTCTGGCTTGGGGATTTTGTGATAAATATCTCCCCAAAAACTTTTTACAGCAACTTCAATTTGAGAAATTGCTAGCATGGCATTTTTAATTGCATTTCTTTCAATATCTGTTAAATGTGTTTTAAAATCTTGGACATCACTTGTAAAATTAAACTCTGTATGAATCCAATATGAATGTCTAATTGCAGGAACATATTCGTAGAGTTCTGGATACTCAAAAGGTTTGAGAGTAATTTTTCTTTCAAAAATATTTCTTTGTCTTTTTTTCGCCTGAATATTTCTATATAATATATATGCTTTTGCAACATCTAAAAACTCACTTTTCATTAAAGTTTGTTCAACTAGGTCTTGAATCTCTTCAACATTTGGAACGTAGTTAGGTATACTAGCTTTTCTTTCATTTAAATTGGAGCAAACTTTGTTTGCAATTTCTTCTGCATCTTTGGGAGATCCGTTTTTCACCGATAGCATTGCTTTTAGTACAGCCTCTATGATCTTTTCAATTTGAAAAGGCACTTTGGTGTGATTGCGCTTAAAAATTTCATTGATTTGCATAATTTCTTTGACTTGCATAATATTACTTAATAGATTTTAAAAAATTAAAATTACAACTTAACAAGATTTATAAACAACACGTTTTGTTTCTTTATTAACAACTTATTGCTAATAATCAAATACGTTTTATAAAAATTGGTGCCCAACTTACTAAATTAATTTACCTCAGCGGCAGAGATATATTAAGCAAGATGGAATATTGATAAACAACATCGCAAATATTTAATTTATAATTTAAAAGTCCAATTTTGTGTATGAAAAAAACAAAAATATTTATCAACTTAAATTGTTAAAAAAAAAACAAAATGGATGTAACAGAATTATTAAAAAAATATGTAGTGAAGCACTTTTTATCCCACATACTATATAATATATCTATAATTTCTAAAACAGAAATATGTATGTTTAGTTAGTTTTTAAAGTTTTTTATAATACTATCAAATAAAAACTCCCCGTCTTCATTAGGTAAATTAGTGTCAGCTGCCATTGCTGGGTGCGGCATCATGCTAAAAAAACAACGTTTTTATTACAAATTCCTGTAATGTTAATTAGAGATTCGTTCGAATTAAACTCATTATTATTCACATCTCAACCTTTATCACATTATTTAAAAATAATTTGATCATTTTTAATTGTTTCGTCATCAGCATAAAACCTTTCCTCTGAATCAGTGATTGGAATTTTCAAAAAAGATTTTTTAACAATGTTGTTAAGTATTTGATTCTATTGCACTTAGAAAGAAATTTTTTCCGTCTACATTGTTTAGCTCTGAATCAGACGCACGCTCAGGATGTGGCATCATTCCAAAAACATTTCTGTTTTTGTTGCATATTCCAGCAATGTTTAGAACTGACCCATTAATATTACTACTTGTTTCAATCTTTCCGTTATCGTTGCAGTATTGAAAAATAATTTGATCATTTTCTTTCAAAGATTTTAGTGTGTATTTATCTGCATGATATCTTCCCTCACCATGTGCAACAGGAATTTTTATCACTTGATTTAAAGAATATTTGGATGTAAAGCGTGATAAATTAGAAGTAACATTAATATAAGCGTTTTTACAAATAAACTTATGATTATCATTATGCAACAAAGCTCCGGGTAATAGTTTTGATTCACATAATATTTGAAACCCATTGCATATGCCAATTACAAAACCACCATTATTCGCAAAATCAATTATAGAGTTCATTATTCTCGAAAATTTAGCAATGGCTCCAGATCTCAAATAGTCGCCATAGGAAAATCCACCCGGAAGAACAATAACATCACAGTTTTGTAAATCTTTGTCTTTGTGCCATAAGCTAACCGTTTTTTGTTTTAGTACAGTTTTTAACACGTGATGCATGTCTTGATCACAATTTGAACCAGGAAACGTTACAATACCAAATTTCATTAACCAAATTTATAAATATTAAATTATTAAAAATCTATTGTAAAGAGAATTTAATATGAGTGTTATTAATAAAAAATTAGCAATAAATCGATAACTAGAGTAAATAAAAAAGTTGGATAAAATAATAGAAGCAGGTGCAATTAAAAAAATCAAGGAATCATTGTCTACTGAAAATAAAAAGATTGAAATTGATATAAAAAAATATAAAAGTATTATGTAAAAACATCTTCTGGATTTACTACTTTTTTTGTCAATCCAAAAAAAGAGTTCTACTATTGAAAAAAAGCTTATAATCAAAAGAATTATTATCCAATATTTTAATTTATATATGTTTAAAAAGATAGATATTTGATTATTTTCATTATTTAAAGAGACTCCGTTATGTTTTAAAAAATAGAAAATTATTATTGGGCAGAGTAAGCCAATTATTGAGACCATGTATGATCTCCATGAGCTGTTCCCAAAAACATAAAGTGAGAGTGGAACAAGAAAATAAAATAAGCCTAAATAGTAATTAAAAACAAGCATACAAAAGCTAATTGCAAAACTGCAATTAAACAAATTAGAAAAAGGATTAGTTTTTTGATAAAAATTGAATATTTCATTTAAGCTGATGATCAATATTAAATTTCCAACCATTAAATAATTAAAATCAATAAAAGGCATACATAATGATAAAAAAACTATTGGCACTACGATGTTATTCTTTTTAATGACGCTTTTTTCAAATATTACATTTGTTAAATATAAAGAGGAAAAAAAAAGTAATAATGAAGGTAAAATTAAATTAATAAATTCAAAAGATTCAGAATCGGGCTCAAACAACTTAGATAGTGGAAGTAGTAAATATACTATTGAAACAATTAAAAAAAATATTATCGTTTGAGGTTTACTGTTAATTAGTCTTTCAATTATCATTTAAAAATGTAATTTTACAAAAAAAATGTTTAAAGAGTTTTGGTGTTTTCTTGGTGATTTTTTCACAAAATCTTTTGAGATTTTGCCTATCATAGGTAATAAGTTTAATTATTTATATATGCTGATAATCTTTGCTTTTCTAGTTCTTTGGACTGTGCAAATGTTTAAACATGAAAAAGAAAGGAAATCTAATAATTAATCAAATCATATCCAATATCTTTTCTATAGTATTTTCCATCAAAATTAATCTTTGAGGATAGCTCTAGCGATCTTTCTAGTGCTAACTTTAAGTTTTCAGACAAAGATGTTACGCACATCACTCTGCCTCCATTTGTATACAGTTTCCCTTTTTTGGATTTTGTGCCAGAGTGAAAAATTAAACTTTCAGTAAAATCTTCTGGCAAATAAATTAATTTGTTTTTTTCATAGCTCTCAGGATAACCTTTAGAAGCTAGCATTACAGTAACAGCAACTTTTTTGTCAATATGCAAATCTTTTTCACTGAACGTGCCGTTTTTTATTCCTAAAAGTAAATTTAGAAAGTCAGATTTAATTCTCGGAAAAACAACTTCTGATTCAGGATCTCCCATTCTTACATTATATTCAATTACCTTAGGTTCTCCTGCAACGTCAATTAAACCAAAAAAAATAAATCCTATGTAATTGATATTTTCATTTTTTAATCCATCTATTGTTGGTTTAATTATTTCTAGTTCAATTTTTTCGAGGTAAAATCGATCTACAAAAGTTGCAGGTGATACGGCACCCATTCCTCCAGTGTTTAAGCCAGTATCTTTTTCACCAATTCTTTTATAGTCCTTTGCTGTTGGAAGAATTTTATAAGTTGAGCCATCAGTTAATACAAAAACCGATAATTCTGTACCTTTTAAGAACTCTTCAATTACAACCTTATTTGAAGCATTACCAAACTTATTTTCTAAGATCATCTCTTTCAAACATTTTTTTGCTTCAATGAGATTATCAACAATTAGGACACCTTTTCCAGCGGCTAGCCCATCAGCTTTCAACACATAAGGAGGTGATAGGGTTTCCAGAAATATATATCCATTATCTATTGAGTCAATATCGAAAGTTTTGTGTTTGGCGGTCGGTATGTTATATTTTTTCATGAATTGCTTTGCAAAGTCTTTGCTACCTTCAAGTTGAGCAGCATTTTTGCAGGGGCCAACCAAGGTTACGTCTTTTAATTCTTTTTGAAGCTTAAAATAGTCAGAAATACCGTTTACCAATGGGTCCTCTGGCCCAACAATTACAATATCAATTTCTTCTCTTAAGCACAATGATTTAATTTTATTGAAGTCATTAATGTCAAGTTTAACATTTTGCGCAACTAATGCTGTACCAGCATTGCCGGGGCAAACAATTAGTTTTTTAATCATGCTACTTTTAGAAATTTTCCAAGCAATAGCATGTTCTCTACCACCGCTTCCAATGATCATCACATTCATAAAACTATATTTTTATAATTATTTCCTCAGTTATTTCTAAATTATGAAAAACATTTTGAACATCAACGTCTTCTTCGAATTTCTCAATCATTTTAATTATTGTTTGAGCTTTTCCAAGTTCTAAACTTTTTGTTGTAGTAGGTACTCTTATTAGCTCCGAAGATTTAACACAAATGTTATCTTCTTCAAGTTTTTTTTGCATTTTACTAAAGTCCATCATCTCAACATACAAAAAACATAATTCTTCTTCTATAATAAAATCTTCAAGTCCCCAATCAATCAGATTCATTTGAAATTCGTCTACATCAAAATCAATTTTATTTTTTTCAATAATAAAAAGACCCTTTCTATTAAAAACAAACTCCAAAGAACCTTTTGTTCCCAATTCACCACCAAATTTGTTAAATATAGCTCTTACATTGGATACTGTTCTATTATTATTATCTGTTGAACATTCTATAAAAATAGCAATACCACCTGGACCATATCCTTCAAAACTAACTTCAGTGTAATTTTCTGATTCATTGCTCATACCCTTTTTAATTGCTCTATTAATAGTATCCTTAGGCATATTTGCTCCTTTGGCATTTTGAATAGCAGTTCTTAATCTTGGATTAGAATCTTTGTCATCTCCACCAACTTTAGCAGCAATCGTCAATTCCTTTATAAGTTTTGTAAATATTTTAGACCTTTTGGCGTCTTGTGCTCCTTTACGATGTTTAATATTTGCCCATTTGCTGTGCCCAGCCATTTTTATTTATTAATCATTTAACTTAAGTACAGATAAAAATGCATTTTGAGGAATTTCAACATTTCCAACTTGTTTCATTCTCTTCTTTCCCTTTTTTTGTTTTTCCAAAAGTTTTCTTTTTCTTGTGATATCCCCTCCATAACATTTAGCTGTGACATCCTTTCTCACAGCTTTTACTGTTTCTCTTGAAATTATTTTGGAACCAATAGCTGATTGAATAGCGATATCAAATTGCTGCCTTGGAATTAGTGACTTAAGTTTCTTGCAAAGTTTTTTGCCTAATGTAAATGAATTATCCTTGTGTACTAAGGCTGACAAGGCATCTACATGATCCCCGTTTAGTAAAATATCAAGTTTAGATAAATTTGATGTTCTATAGTCAATTGGATGATAGTCAAAAGACGCATAACCCTTAGAAATACTTTTTAGTTTGTCATAGAAGTCAAATACAATTTCGGAAAGAGGTATGTCAAAGGTTAGCTCTACACGATCTGTTGTCAAATAAACTTGATTTTTTAAAACGCCTCGTTTTTCAATGCAAAGATTCATAACTGGTCCAACAAAATCAGCTTTTGTAATTATTTGTGCATTAATGTAGGGTTCTTCAACATAATCCAAAGTGCTAGGGTCAGGGTAATCAGAGGGATTGTTGATTATGATTTTATCGCCTTTTTTGTTATGAGCAAAATATGACACATTCGGTACTGTAGTGATTACATTCATCTCAAATTCTCTTTCCAATCTTTCTTGAACAATTTCCATATGTAACATGCCTAGAAACCCACATCTAAAACCAAAACCTAGAGCAACAGATGATTCAGGCGAAAATGTTAGTGAAGCATCATTAAGTTGTAATTTTTCCATAGAAACTCTGAGTTCCTCATAATCATCAGTATCAACGGGGTATATTCCTGCGAAGACCATAGGCTTAACATCTTCAAATCCTAAAACTGCATCTTTTGAAGGGTTATTTATTGATGTTATTGTGTCACCAACTTTTACTTCATTAGCATTCTTAATTCCTGAAATAATATATCCAACCTCTCCAGTTGATAATATTTTTTTTGGTTCTTGATTTATTTTTAATACTCCAATTTCTTCTGCAAAATATTCTTTGCCAGTGGCAATAAATTTTACTTTGTCACCTTTTTGAATTTTACCGTTAAATATTTTGAAATAAGCTTCAATTCCTCTAAACGGATTGTAAACTGAATCAAAAATCATAGCTTGTAATTGCGATTCAGGGTCTCCTTTAGGATGTGGAATACGGACTATGACAGAATCTAAAATTTTATCAATTCCTTGTCCTGTTTTTGCACTTACCTCTAAAATCTCATCTTTACCACATCCAATTAAATCAACGATTTGATCTTTCACAACTTCCGGTTCAGCACTTGGTAGATCAATCTTATTAATTATTGGTAAAATTTCTAAATCATTGTCAAGTGCTAAATATAAATTACTGATTGTTTGCGCCTGAATCCCTTGAGCTGCGTCAACAATTAATAGAGCGCCTTCGCATGCAGCAATCGACCTAGAAACCTCGTATGAAAAATCCACATGACCTGGCGTGTCTATAAGATTTAAAGTATATTCAATATTATTTCTAAGGAACTTCATTTGAATTGCTTTGCTTTTTATTGTGATTCCTCTCTCTTTCTCAAGTTCCATGTCGTCTAGCATTTGATTTTTAAACTCCCTTTCTGAAATAGAATTTGTGGCTTGTAATAGTCTATCAGCTAAAGTGCTTTTTCCGTGATCTATGTGCGCGATTATACAGAAATTTCTAATATTTAACATATAAACAAATTTAGTTTATTTATGTTTTTCAAACTAAATTATATTAAATAAGTATTAAATTATGTATGAAGAAAAACAAAACACTTTTTAGACTAGTACTGGCAATTTATTCATCAAAAATGCTTTGTGCTTACGATTACTATTAATTTTTTAAAGTTATTTTACTTTAAGTTAGAATAAGACATGTTTTGTAGTTAATTATTTATTATAGTTAGTTAAATAATTTTGTTTTAGTTGAACAAAATTTAGTTGATATAATGATTTGATTAATTATCATTATTTTCTATATCATCCTCAATTTCCCAATCATATTTTTCTCTTTTGGGTCCATCTTTTCTGTAAATAAATGCAACTAAAACCCCAGCAATAAAACCAGTTAAATGTCCTTCCCATGACACATTTTCATGTACTGGGAAAAGACCCCAAAAAAGTCCACCGTAAATGAAAACAACCAGCAATGCAACCGCACTTAACTGAGTGTTTTTTCTCAAAACCCCGCTAAAAAATAAAAAGCTTGCCATTGCGTAAATTAAACCACTGGCACCTACATGAAAGAATTCTCTTCCAATACACCAAAGCCATAGCCCTGAAATAAAGTAAAGATACATCAATATTTTTTTTGCAATTTGAATATAAAAGTTAAAAATAAGTAGGCATAAAATAATTACTGGCAAACTATTACTTAGTAGATGATTAACGTCTGAATGTATAAGAGGGCTGAAGAATATTCCTATAAGACCGTGAAAGTTTCTTGGCAAAACACCATAGTTCGTAAAATCATAACTAAAAATAATTTCAAATAGTTTAACAGACCAAATAATCGTTATCAATATTGCAGAAAATTTTAATGAGTTCAGATTTTTTTTTTTCAATTTATTAGATTGATGAATTAAAGTTTAAAAAGTTTACTTTTATGAAATGAAAGTAAAAAAAAAAATATTTTTAGTTGATGCATACGCAATAATTTATCGTGCATACTTTGCTTTCATAAAAAACCCCAGAATTAATTCAAAAGGTTATGATACGTCAACTATTTTCGGATTTGCTAACTCAATTTTTGAAATCTTAAATAAACACAAACCCACACACTTAGCTGTTGTCTTTGATTCTAAAGAACCAACATTTAGGCATATTGAGTTTTCAGGTTACAAAGCAAATAGGCAGGAAATGCCTGACCCTATAAAAAACTCTTTAGATTATATTTTTAAATTTCTTGAATCAATTAATGTTAAGACTTACGCTAAGGCAGGCTACGAAGCTGATGATATTATTGGAACTATTTCTAAGTTTTTAGAAAAAAAAGAATTTGAAGTTTTTATGATGACACCCGATAAGGACTTTGCTCAGTTAGTTTCTAAAAACATAAAAATGTATAGACCCTCTAGTAAGTGGAAGCCAAGTGAAATATGGGGGGTAGAAAATGTTAAAGAGCAATTTAAAATTCAAAATCAAAGTCAGGTAATTGATTTGCTTGCGCTAATGGGAGATGCATCTGATAACATTCCCGGAATTCCAGGCGTAGGGAAAGTTACAGCACAAAAGTTTATCTCTCAATTTGGTTCTGTAGAAAACTTACTAGAAAATGTAGATAAATTAAGTGGAAAAGTTAAGGAAAAAGTAATAGATGGAAGACAATCAGCAATTCTGTCAAAAAGACTGGCAACTATTATTACTGACGTTCCAATTGAAATTGATGAGAAAGAAATGATAGTTGGTCAATTTAATATGGTCAAGCTTAAACAACTTTTTGATGATCTTGAGTTTAGAAATCTTTCTGAAAAGATTTTTTCAAAAGAAAATTCAAAAGTGACATCTACAAATGAGTCAAAACAAGTTGATTTATTTACTAATTCCAATATAGAAAACAAATCCGAGATTATTAAAATGAATGATTTAGAGTTTAAAAGAGAATTAAATAGTCTTAGAGACGTATCATGTTTATCAATTTCGTTAGATAACTTTTTAGATGAAAAAACCTCATGTATTTTCATTTGCGATAGAAACAAAAAATTGTTGGTAAATGAAATTAATGAAGACACAAAAGTTTTTATAAAGAATTTTCTTGAGTTAAACTTTAATAGTTCAACAAAAACAATTATAGGTAATAATATTAAGTTACTACTTAAAACTATTTTTCAAAAACCAAAAAAACTAGAGACCAATTTTTTCGATCTCCATATAGCTGAGTATTTATTAGACTCATCTGCCAACAGTCAAACAAGAAATTTAGTCACAAAATACATTGATATTAATTTAAATGATCATTTTGTTTTAGCTTTTTATGAAACTTACAAAAAACAATTAGATGAACTAAAGAGTAGCAATCTACTTGATCTTTTTCAAGAAATTGAAATTCCATTAATTTATGCACTGCTTGAAATGGAAAAAAATGGAATTAAAATAGACATTAAGTTTTTAGATGATTTTTCTAAGCAATTAGATAATGAATTGCTTAATCTTGAAGATGAAATAGTTAAAATTTCTGGAAAAACATTTAATGTTTCCTCGCCTAAACAATTAGGAGAGGTGCTCTTTGATTATTTAAAATTAACAAACAAGCCCAAGAAAACTAAATCTGGACAATACTCTACATCGGAGGAAACATTAATAAAATTAAGGGATAAACACCCAATTATTAATTTGATCCTTGAGCATAGGGAAATAAACAAACTTAATAGTACTTATGTAAAAGCATTACCAAAAGTTGCAGTTTCTGAAAGAATCCATACTACGTTTAATCAAACAGTTACATCAACAGGACGTTTGAGCTCTGTAAACCCTAATATTCAAAACATACCTATAAGGTCAGAAAGAGGAAAGCTAATTCGAAAGGCTTTCAAGTCAAGAAGTTCTGACTTCACTTTATTAGCTGCTGATTACTCACAAATAGAGCTAAGAATAATGGCTTCATTAAGTAATGATAATTTTATGATAAACGCATTTAATAACAATTTAGATATACATTCAGCAACAGCTTCAAAAATTAATAATGTTCCTTTAGAAAATGTAACAAGAGAAATGAGGTCTGATGCTAAAGCTGTAAATTTTGGTATAATTTATGGTATATCTCCTCATGGTTTGTCTCAAAATTTAGGAATTAGTCGAAACAAAGCAAAAGAAATAATTGATAGTTATTTTAATGAGTTCAAAGGTGTAAAAAAGTACATGGATTATTTGATTGATGAAGCTAGAAACAATGAGTTTGCTAAGACAATTTTTAATAGAAAAAGACCACTTAGAAATATAAATTCAAAAAATTATATTTTAAAATCATTTGAGGAGAGAATAGCAATCAATATGCCAATTCAAGGAACAGCTGCTGATATTATAAAAATAGCAATGATTGATATAAATAATGAAATAACACTTCAAAATTTAAATTCTAAAATGATTTTGCAAGTGCACGATGAGTTAGTTTTCGATGTTGACAAATCAGAAATAAATCAGATGAAGAAATTAGTGAAAGAAAGAATGGAGTGCGCAACGAAATTGGTAGTACCACTTAAAGTAGATATTGGAATCTCAAATAATTGGTTAGATGCTCACTAACTGTTCTTGTTATAGAGTTGATACAAAATAACGATGAAAAGAATTCCTATGAAAGAACTTCCCGCATCTTGAATATTTCCAATTGGGTCCCAACCAAGAATTTTATCGTTAATTAATAGTTGCGTTACAACTCCAAGGCATAGTAGCGTGAGTGCTAATTTGATTATGCGAATTATGAGGGACTGAATTTTATTAAAAAAATTAAGCATTTTTTAAATTTAAAATTACTAAAAATACTCGCTTAAAGATGTTTTTCTATTCTGCTAGAAAGCATCATGAACAGTGCAATTGCAATAAGTGTACAAATAAAAGCTGTCATATTATTAAAAAAATAGCCCTAACACAATGCAGGGCTATTTATTAAATTAAAACATTGAGTTATTATTATTTTCCTGTTAATAAAGAAAACAATACAAGTAAACCAACTAATCCAGCGAAGCCAGCTCCACCTAAACCGTTAATAACAGCCATAACGTTGTCAATAACAGTCATTCCAAACATTGATCCTCCTCCAAAAAGAATCTCTACAGCAACTCCAAGACCTAAAACTGTCATAATTAAACCAGTTAAGCCTTTGAAAAAGCCATTAAAATACTTAAATACATTGTCCATAATTAATATAAATTTTGATTAATATAGCTCAAACTTAAAACATAATTGTTTTTGTTTATTGAATTACATGATTTTTTTCTTTAGATGTGTTTGATGCATTAATATTTTATCAAAAAAAAATAAATTATGTTTAAACAGCTGAAAATGAATACATTACAGTTTTTGCACGTTTTTTAATATGTATTTTTATTCACCTTTTTACACATTATGTTGTTAAAAACACATATGTGTTGTAACTTACTTACAATCAACGCTTTATGTTTTATACTCTATTGATTTTAGTGCAATGAATCTTTTATTTCAAGATTTCTAAGATAAATCACTAATTCATTAAAATTTTGTTGGTTTTTATATAGGTAGAAAAGTTTCTTAGCAACTAGTTTAGCGGATGTTAAGTCTTTATTTTTATGGTATTCAATAAACTTATCTACAACTGGAAAATTTTTTTTATCAGTGTTTCTTATATGTTTTTGCATAGGTGTATCTACAATTCCAGGATGTATGGAAAAAACACGAAGATTACTATTGATACTTTCATTTTTTAAAACTTGTGACAACTGTTCAAGGCCAGACTTTGAAGCACAATAAGTCGACCAACTATGTATTGGTCTCGCAGCAGCTCCCGAGCTTATGCTAAAGATAGTTTTTTTGACATTATTAAATTTTTTAATGAACTTATTAAATAAAATAATAGGAGAAACAAGATTACAGTTTATTTCAGCTAATAAATCATAAGTTTTTTTCTTGTCAAATGGTAAAATATTGCCTAAAGTTGCGGCACTGTTTACTAATAAGATTTCATCGCAAAAGATGTTAGGAAGCTCATAGCTTTCTACTTTTTTTATGTCAGATAAATTAACTGAATTATGAACGAATAAATCGTGAGATATTTTATTCGATCGTGAAATTCCGTAAACAAACCACCCTTGCTTTAAAAGTAGTTCAGTTAGTGCTTTACCAATGCCAGAGCTTGAGCCAGTTATAATTGCAGTTTTCAAATCTATACTTTTTTGAGTGTAGATTCTAAATCATAAATTAAATCATCAATATCTTCAATACCAACACTTAGCCTTATTAATGAGTCTGTAACACCACTTTTTAGCCTTTCTTGTTTGGGTATTGCAGCATGAGTCATTGAGGCAGGATGACCACATAGTGACTCAACTCCACCGAGGCTTTCTGCGAGAGTAAAAAAATGAGTTTTTGAAACAAATTCCTCAGCTTTCTTCAACGAGCCATTATATAGATCAAATGACAGCATACCTCCATAGTTTTTCATTTGCTTTTTTGCAATATCATGATTTTTATGACTTTTTAGACCTGGATAGAATACGTTTTTTATCTTATTGTTGTTGTTTAAAAAATTAGCAATCTCGATTCCATTTTCACAATGTCTTTGCATTCGAATATGAAGAGTTTTAATACCTCTTAGGGCAAGAAAACAATCTTGCGGTCCAGGAACAGCTCCGCAAGAATTTTGCAAGAAAAATAACTGTTCAGCTATATCGTCATTATTACAAATAAGTGCACCCATAATAATATCAGAGTGACCTCCAATAAATTTAGTTACAGAATGCATAACAATATCAGCTCCTAAATCAAGAGGGTTTTGTAAATATGGGGTAGCGAATGTATTGTCAACACAAACTAATATTTGCTTTGATTTTACAGCAAGTGTTATTTTTTTAATATCAATTATATTTAACATTGGATTAGTTGGCGTCTCAATCCAAATTAATTTGGTTTTTTCACTCACAAGATTTAGTACGTTTTCATAATTAGTAGCATCACAGAAATGAAATTTAATTCCATAATTTTCAAAAACTTTAGTAAACAATCGGTATGTTCCTCCGTATAAATCATTTGTTGAAATTACTTCATCACCGGCTTTTAGTAATTTAATAACACTATCAATAGCAGCTAACCCACTAGAATAACAAAGTCCGTATTTTCCATTTTCTAAAGCACTAATATTTTTCTCAAGAGCTAATCTTGTTGGATTACTTGTTCTTGAATATTCGAAGCCCTTATGTTCACCAGGTGAATCTTGAACGTAGGTTGATGTTTGATAAATAGGAGTCATAATTGCACCAGTTGATAAGTCAGCAGAAAGTCCTGCATGTATAGTTTTTGTATTAAATTTCATGTTAATAATATATTAATACACAAAGCTATAAAACATTTGTTTCTACATTTGTAAAAATTAAAATTTTTGAATTCAAAAATATTAGCTCATTCGGCACTATTAAGTGCTAACTTAATTTATGCACTTAATTACACATTAGCTAAAGACGTAATGCCAAATTACATTCAACCATCTGGATTTATTTTATTAAGAGTCATAACCGCTATAATCTTATTTTCTGTTTGTTATACTATTTTCGTAAAAGAAAAAATTTACTCAAAGGACTTAAAACTATTTTTTTTATGCGGCATTTTCGGAGTTACAATAAATCAACTATTATTTTTTCAAGGTCTCAATTTAACAACTCCAATTAACGCAGCAATTATTATGACTACCAATCCTCTTTTGGTTATTGTTATTTCATTAATTTATTTAAAAGAGCAAATTACAATTAAAAAAATCGCAGGGGTATTTTTAGGAATTCTTGGCGCGACGACACTCATATTAAACAATGGAAGTTTAGATTTTAATAATAATTTTATGAAGGGAAATATATTTATTTTTTTAAATGCAACAAGCTATGCACTTTATTTAGTTTTGGTTAAGCCTTTGATTAAAAAATATAATGCAGTTACAGTAATGATGATAGTTTTTTTATTTGGATCAATTTTTGTAATACCTTTTGGCTTTAAAGAATTAATTAGCGTTGAGTGGATGGTTATGCCCAAAACAATAGTTTTGGAAGTGTTGTTTGTTTTAATTTTTACAACCTTTTTTGCATACCTTTTAAATTCAAGTGCTTTAAAAAAACTAAATCCCACGACAGTAAGCACTTACATATATTTACAACCTATTCTGGCTTCAGTTTTTGCAATTTTATTGCATTCTGATCAAATTGATGCGACAAAAATAGTTTCAATTACTTTGGTTTTTTTTGGCATATATTTGGTTTCTGTAGACAAACAAAATATTCTTTAATAAATTTGTAAAAAAAAATGATTTTATCAATGACAGGCTTTGGATCTGGTGAGTTAATCTTAGATAATTCACATTTTAATTTTTATATAAAATCATTGAATTCTAAAAATTTAGATATTTCATTAAAAATTCCATCAAGCTTAAGAATTTTAGAGTTTGATATTAGAAGATTAATTTCTAAAAAATTAATAAGAGGAAAAGTAGAATTGTTGATAACACAAAATTATAATGGGTCAGAATTATATATTCAAAACTCTAGTTTATTAAAAAGTGAAGTATCCAAAATCGAAGAGATAAGAAAATCGTTGATTGAAGAAAAAATTATTTCAGAAAACTTTTCTGATAACTTCTGGACAGGATCAGCAAAATACCTACAAGTATTTAATAGAACCCAAAATAATAGCTCGATTTTAAATAAAAATAGCAAGAAAAAAATACTTCAAAAAGTCAAAGAAATTACTGAAGAACTATCACAATTTAGACTGAAAGAAGGAAGCGTTTTAGAAAAAGATCTTTTATCTAATATAAATTCTATTTACAGAAATCTACAAAGAATAAACAAAAGAGCAATTAAAAGAGAAAATCAAATTAGGACTAAATTGAAAAATAAAATACTTGTGCTTAAAGAGGCTGATAAGGACAGGTTTGAGCAAGAAATAATCTACTATATAGAAAAATATGATATAAATGAGGAACTAATAAGATTAAACTCACATTTAAACCTATTTCAAAAAAATATAAATTCTAATAAACCAGTAGGCAAAAAATTAGGTTTTATTTCTCAAGAAATAGGAAGAGAAATTAATACAATTGGCTCAAAGGCAAATGATTTTAATATTCAAAAAATTGTAATATCAATGAAAGATAATTTAGAAAAAGTTAAAGAACAAATCCTAAATTTACTATAATGTCTAAATTAGTTGTAATTTCAGCTCCCTCTGGAGCGGGTAAGACATCAATTGCCAACTGTCTTATTAATAGAATTGAAAAATTGTCTTTTTCAATTTCCGCAACTAGCAGATTACCCAGAGAAGATGAAAAGGATTCAGTGAATTATTATTTTAAATCAATAGATGAATTTAAAAATGACATTAAAAAAAATTTATTTGTAGAGTGGCAAGAAGTGTACAGCGGTAAATTTTATGGAACATATCATAAAGAGTTAAATAGAATATGGAGTTTAAATAAAGCTGTTTTACTAGATGTAGATGTTTTTGGGAGTATTAGTATCAAAAACAAATTTAAAAAAAGCTGTTTATCAATTTTTATCATGCCCCCATCAAAAAATGAATTATTAAATCGGTTGAAAAAAAGAGATTCAGAGTCTCAAACACAGTTGCTTGAAAGAGAACTAAAAATGGATTTAGAGTTAAATCAAAGTTCAAAGTTTGATTGTATAATTAAAAATATAGTACTTGAGGAAGCATGTATGGAAGCTGAAAAAATTATTCGAAATTTCTTAAAATAACATGAAACAAATTGGCTTATTTTTTGGAACATTTAATCCCTTTCATGTAGGTCACAAAATAATAGCTAATTATTTTTATCATCACTCTAGCTTAGAAGAAGTGTGGTTTGTTGTTTCACCCGAAAGCCCGTTTAAAAAAAACAAAAAGATATTAGACAAAAATCATCGATTAAATATAATAAGGGAAGAAATATTAGACGTAAAATTTTTAAAAGCGACGGACATAGAGTTTGATATTATTCAACCATCATATACAATTGATACAATGGTAAAGTTATCTGAAAAATACAATCATAATTTTTCAATAATTATGGGGGCTGATAATCTAACACACATTCACAAGTGGAAAAATCATGAGGAGCTATTAAACACCTATCATTTTTATGTATACCCAAGACCGGGCTTTGAGTTCAATTATTCTTACAGTAACATAACGTACATGAAAGAAGCTCCAATAATACAAATTTCTGCTTCATCAATTAGAAGTTATATTAAAAAGGGAATTGATGCATCATTTTTGGTGCCACAAAAAGCCTGGAACTATATTGATAAAATGAATTTTTATAAAAAATGAATCTAAAATTAATAATAATTGTTTTTTCTGTAACTTCTTGCTTTAATATTGACAATAATAGCTATTTGTCATCTCAAAATGATATTAATATTAAAAAGAAAGTTCAAACTAAAAAATATGTAGGTTGGTGGATCTTTGGAGAAGAGATGCATCTTTTTAAAGATTCTAAAAATCTAGAAGAATACGAATTATTTTTTCTAAATGAAACAAGTGAAGAGATTACTAAATTTTACTTGGAAATTGCTGAGCAAGAGTTTTTACCAATTGATATTGAGATTGATGGTTCTTTGCATACGAATGAAAAAAACCAAAAAATTTTAGAGGTTTCAGATTTTTATATCACATTTGTTCAAGGATGTGACGAGCAATAAGCAATAAACTAATCGTTATAAATTACATGCATGACAGTTTGACCAACTGCCTTTAGTGTTTTTTTACTGATATTATTTAAGTCATCAGCATGAGTATGCCAATGTTTGTTAAATTTATTTTTTGATGTTGGATCAAATTCAATAATATCGATTGTAGGTATAGAAGTAATATTATTTACATAGTAATGATCGTCTAAAAATTGAGCTCCTCTTTCAAAAACAAAAAACTCACCATATCCTATGTCATGTCCTATATTCCAAACTTTTTGTAAAATATTATCTGCATAGAATTTTGAAAAATCTTCCTCGTAAAATTTAGCATTTGGACCACCAACCATATCTAAAAGAATGCCATATTTTGCAAAATAATTTTTTCTGTGTTTGTTTTTAGACCAATATTGAGATCCTAAACACCAAGAATCTTGCATAGCGGGAAATTTACTATTTTCTGGCTGCCCATAGTCTTCACCATCAAAAAGAATAATATCGATACCTGCTTTAGGATTTTTAATTTTAATATTTCTTGCTATTTCAATTAACATTCCAACTCCGCTACCACCGTCATTTGCCCCAAGAATTGGTTTGTTTTTCCTGACGCTATCATGATCGGCTATATGTCTTGTGTCCCAATGTGCCATAAGCAAGATGCGATTGTTTTTTTTGGGATGAAAAGAGGCGATTATATTTTTTATTTTATGTCTTTTATTATCGTAAGTAATAACATTAGCCTCTTGTACAATTAAAGTATCAGCAATTTCAGTCAGTTTTTTTATTAGCCATTTAGAACAGTTTTTTGCACCCTCACTACTTAAGTATCTTGGGCCAAATTCAACTTGTTTTTGAATATAACTATAGCATGAGTCTGCGTTAAATTCTGGTACATGTATTATGTTGTTTAATTCGGTAGCTACGTTTTTTCTAACATTATTATTTTCCATGCATGATGATAAAATAAAAAAAATGCAAAGAAATTTGTGTATATATAATTTATTCATTTAATGACCAATTAGTGCCTTCTCTGGTGTCTTTAATTTGAATATTTATTTCAGATAATTTATCTCTAATTATATCAGCCGTTTCCCAATCTTTATTTTTTTTGGAATTATCTCTTAAATCTATAACTAACTTCATAAGTTCTTTACTCAAATCATTGTTGATATTCTTAACCATTTTTTTAATGCCTAATAACTCAAATAAAAAAACATCAAATATTTTTTTTACAAGTTCTTTTTGTGAAAAGGTCATAGTTGTTTTTTCATTTATTGAGGTATTTATAATTTTTGATAATTCAAATAAATTAGCAATCACAATTGGCGTATTAAAGTCATCATTTAATGCTGAGTAACAATTGTTTTTAATTTTTTCTAAATCATCAATAACAAATCCTTTTTTTTCACAGTTGATTTTTTCAATATTTTCATACGATTTTAACAATTTACCGAGACCTTTTTCACAAGAAACTAATGCATCATTAGAAAAGTCAATAGTACCTCTATAGTGAGCTTGTAAAATTAAAAATCTAATTACCATTGGGTGGTATGACTTATCAAGTTTTGTATGAGAACCATTGAAAAATTCATTCAAGTTTATAAAATTTCCTAACGATTTCCCCATTTTCTGACCATCAATTGTTATCATATTATTGTGTATCCAGTAATTGGCGGGAGGACATAAATCTGCAGCGTAGCTCTGGCATATTTCTGCTTCGTGATGTGGAAAAACTAGGTCAAGACCACCACCATGAATATCAAAATTTTCCCCTAAATACTTTTTGCTCATTGCTGAACATTCAATATGCCATCCTGGAAAGCCTACGCCCCATGGAGAATTCCATTTCATTATATGACGATTTGAAGCCTTTTTCCAAAGAGCAAAATCTGCAGCATGTTTTTTTTCTGACTGAGATTCTAATTCTCTAGTTCCATCAATATTATCTTCAATCTTTCTGCCTGATAAAACTCCATAATTGTATGTCTCGCTGTATTTTTTAACGTCCATGTAAACTGAACCATTTTTAACATAAGCAAACTCATTTTTAATAATTTTTTCAATCATCTCTATTTGTTCAATTATGTGACCTGTTGCCCGAGGCTCAATTGAAGGAGACAGGCAATTTAGTTTCTTTAAACATTCGTGATATTTTTCAGTGTAAAATTGGGCTACCTCCATTGGCTCAAGCATTTCACTTTTTGCTTTTTTTTCAATCTTGTCAATGCCATCATCAGAATCATTTTCTAAATGACCAACATCAGTAATATTTCTAACGTACCTAGTCTTGTATCCAAGATGAGTAAAATACCTAAAAATAACGTCAAATACAATTGCTGGTCTGGCATGGCCAAGATGAGGCTCTCCATAAACTGTTGGGCCACATACATACATACCAACACAATCTTTATCTATTGGATTAAAAATTTCTTTAGTTTTTGTGAGAGTATTATAAATTTTCAGTTGTTCTTTCAATTCGATAAATTTTTAAACATTTCAGAAGTCAGGCTTTCCAAACTAAATTTTGCTTTCCATCCCCAGTCAACTTTTGCTTCTTGATCGTCTATTGTGTCTGGCCATGAGTCTGCAATTTTTTGTCTGTAATCAGGCTTAAACTTAACATTAAAATTAGGGAAATAAATTTTTATTTGCTTTTCTAGCTCATGAGGTGTAAAGCTTATTGCAGAAATATTATAGGAAGTCCTAATCTTGACATTTTCTTTTTTAGCTGTCATTATCTTAAGAATAGCTTCAATAGCATCATCCATATACATCATTGGTAACATAGTATCTTTGGATAAGAAGCATGTGTAATCAACATTCTTTAAAGCATAATAGAAGATTTCTACTGCATAATCAGTAGTTCCTCCTCCAGCTAAAGATCTCCAGCCAATTAGACCTGGTAATCTAAGGCTTCGAATATCAACATCAAATTTATCATGATAGTATTTGCAGAGTTTTTCTCCGGCTAATTTTGTTAATCCATAAATTGAGCTCGGATTTAAAATAGTGTTTTGAGGTGTGTTTAATTTTGGACTATCAGGTCCAAAAACAGCAATTGATGATGGCCAAAAGACCTTTGTTATAGTTTTTTTTCTGGCAAGCTCCAAAACGTTTATGAGTGAGTTTATGTTTAATTCCCATGAGTTCTTTACATTTTTTTCTGCAAGAGCAGATAGATGAGCTGCTAATAAATATATTTCAGAAATATTTTCTTCTTTAACCTTTCTAGTCAACATTTTGTTATCAAGAACATCTAGTTTAATAAAGTTTTTATATTGGTTTTTTTCTTTAGGAGGGTTAAGATCAGAACAAATAATATTTTCAGCGCCGTAAATTCTCTCTAAACTAGGGCAGAGGTCAGTTCCTATTTGTCCAGAAGAACCTATAACTAAAACTTTATTTTTTTTCATATTTTTACAAATATAGTACTATAATAAAATTTATGTATCAAATTGGACCCTAACGCAAATAAGTATTTATTATTTAACAAGCTCAGCTCTCAAAATGCTAAGAAAAAAGTAGAAAGTGAAACATTTAAAAGAACAACTTTATCTTTTTACAAGTATGTTAAATTAAAAGACATATCTCATTATAGAGATTATCTTTACAGAGAATGGGATAAATTAAAAATTCTTGGTCGTGTATATATTGCCACAGAGGGAATTAATGCTCAGATTAGTATTCCGAATTATAATATTGAAAAATTCAAAGAGCAACTTTATGATGATAGATACTTAAAAAACATTTCTCTTAAAGAAGCAATTGAAGAAAAAGAATTTTCATTTTTTAAGTTAATAATCAAAATTAAAAAAAGGATAGTTGCTGATGGATTAACTGAAATTGATTTTGACTCAAGCGACGTTGGAAATCATCTGAATGCTGATGAGTGGAATAGTGCTATTGATAAAGGGGCGATAATTGTTGATATGAGAAATCATTACGAAAGTGAAATAGGGCATTTTAAAAACGCCATTCTTCCTCAATCAGAAACCTTTAAACAAGAACTGCCAATGGTTAAACAATTGTTATCAAAGAATAAAAACGATAAAATTTTACTTTATTGCACTGGAGGAATCAGATGTGAAAAAGCTTCTGCTTACTTAAAACATAATGGATTCAGAGATGTTAATCAATTACGCGGGGGCATAATAGATTATAAAAAACAGTTAATGGAAAACCCAAAGCTAGAGAATAAATTTATTGGTAAAAATTTTGTGTTTGATGAAAGATTATCTGAAAAAATATCTGAAGAAGTTATAAGTTTTTGTCATCAGTGTGGAAGTAAATGTGACACGCATATCAATTGTAAAAATATGAGTTGCAACCTTTTATTTATTCAATGTAAAAAATGTAAAGAAAAATTTAAATCTTGTTGTTCAACTGAGTGTAAGAAGATCATAGATCTTCCAGAAAATGAGCAAAAAAACATCAGGAAAGAATCAATAAACAAAAAGAGATTTAATTCTCACAGAATCATAAACTAATATCCAAATTCAAATCTTCAATGATTTTTTTATCAACTATTGAAGGAGATTCAATCATTATATCTTTTCCGCTGTTATTTTTCGGAAATGCAATGTAATCTCTAATACTTTCATCACCGTTTATTACAGCACATAATCTATCAAGTCCAAATGCAATTCCACCGTGAGGGGGAGCTCCATATTCAAATGCATTCATTAAAAAACCAAATTGTTCTGACGCTTCTTTTTCAGTGAATCCAAGAAAAGAAAAAATTTGGTTTTGAAGTTCTTTATTGTGTATTCTTATACTTCCACCTCCAATTTCACTACCATTTAGTACAAGATCGTATGCGTTAGCTTTCACCTGCAGAGGATCATAACTTAATTTTTTAATGTCTTCTTCTTTAGGTGCTGTAAATGGATGGTGCATAGCAGAGTACCTTCTATTCTCATAGTCCCACTCAAATAATGGAAAGTCAATAACCCAGAGTGGAACAAACTTATTTTTATTAATTAGATCTAAACTTTTAGCCAAAAAAATTCTTAATTTACCTAAGACACTAAGTATATTTTTTCTTTCTCCAGACATGAAAAAAGCTATGTCACCTTTGTTAAGGTTTAAGTCAGAAGCCAGAGAACGCTTGTCTTTTTCAGATAAAAATTTATCTACAGTTGACTTTATAATACCATCTTCATTAATTTTGATGTTAAATAGTTTGTCACCACCAACTTCTTTTTGTTTTATATAATTAATAAAACTATCAATTTTTTTTCTTGAAATCGATGCTCCTGATTCGATTTTTATTCCGGCAGTGAATTCATGTTTGAAAAAATTAAAAAACCCTGTATCTACAATAGTTTCAGATAAATTGATAATTTCTAAATCGTATCTTAAATCAGGCTTATCTGTCCCGTATTTTGAAATTGAATCTTCATATGTAATTTGTTTAAAATCTTTAACGTTTATACTTTTTATTTTAAAAATTAAATCTTTGATTAGTGCTTCGAAAGTTTCTAAAACTTGACTTTGATTAACAAAGGACATTTCGCAATCAATTTGAGTAAATTCAGGCTGTCTATCAGCTCTTAGATCTTCATCTCTAAAGCACTTGACTATTTGATAATATTTGTCGATTCCAGCAACCATTAAAAGTTGTTTAAAAGTTTGTGGTGATTGGGGCAGAGCATAAAATTTACCGGAGTTCATTCTAGAGGGGACAATAAAATCTCTCGCTCCCTCTGGGGTTGATTTAATTAAATATGGTGTTTCTACGTCTATAAATCCTATATTATTCAAGTAGTTTCTAGCCTCAGAGCTGATTTTGTGTCTTAAAACTAAGTTTTCCTTAATTTTATTTCTTCTTATATCTAAATATCTATATTTCATTCTTAGTTCCTCTCCTCCATCAGTTTTATCTTCAATTGTAAAAGGTGGTGTTTTAGAAGGGTTTAGAATATCTAGCTCATCAACTAAAACCTCAATTTCTCCAGTTTTTATGTTTTTGTTTTTACTTTCTCTTTCTACAACTTTTCCAACAATTTTAAGTACATATTCTCTTCCAAGACTTTGAGCTTTTTCAAAAAGCTGGATGTTTTTTTGTTCAAATTTTAGTTGAGTAATACCATACCTGTCTCTGAGATCTATAAACAACACGTTACCAAGATTTCTTGATTTTTGAACCCATCCGCTTAAAATTACAGTGGTTCCAACTTTTTCAAGATTTAATTCTCCACAATTAAAATTTCTAAACACTTTTTTTTGACAAACTTAATAAAATCATAGCGTATATTTGTAAAATGGATTTTAATGTTTTTAGTGATGAGTTCTTCATGAGACAAGCAATTGAAGAGGCAAAAAAAGCTATGAAAAAAGATGAAGTTCCAATTGGAGCTGTAATTGTATGTCATAATCAAATTATAGCTAGAGCTCACAATTTATGCGAATCATTAAATGATGCTACTGCCCACGCAGAAATGCAAGCTTTTACAAGTGCAAGTAATTATCTTTCAAGTAAATACTTAAACGATTGCAGGTTATTTGTTACTCTAGAACCATGTGTAATGTGTGCTGGAGCTTCTTATTGGGTCAGAATTAGTGAAATTATCTTTGGTGCATCCGACAAAAAAAAAGGTTTTTTAACCCTAAACCCTAACATTCTTCACCCTAGCACTAAAGTGAAAAAAGGCCTTTATGAAAATGAGTGTAGTCAAATGTTAAAAGATTTTTTTAAAACTAAACGATAATAAGTTTATTTTTGCGAAAAAAAAATATGTATCCTGAACAATTATGTACACCAATGAGGTTAGAGCTAACTTCATCTGGTTATAAAGAACTTAAAACCTCTGAAGAGGTAAAAAATTTAATGAGCCAAGAGGGGACAGTTTTATTGATGGTAAACTCCGTCTGTGGTTGTGCTGCTGGAAATGCAAGGCCAGCAGCGATAATGGCAACTAAACTTAATCCAAAGCCTGACAATTTTGCAACAGTATTTGCCGGTCAAGATTCTGAAGCAACTGCAAAAGCCAGAGAGTTTATGCTTCCTTTTCCAGCTTCATCACCATCAATAGCATTGCTTAAGAATGGTAAAGTAGTACATATGATTGAAAGACATCATATTGAGGGTAGAGATGCTAAATTAATATGTGAAAATCTAAAATCTGCTTTCGAGTCTCATTGTTAAATGAGTTTCAAAACTTTTAAAGAACTTACAAAGTTCAGGCTATCACTTTCTGTATTATTTTCAGCAATTACTGGATACTTTTTGGCTATAGATTCAGTAGACCATTTCAGTCTATTACTTTTATTTTTTGGCGGATTTTTTGTCACAGCTGGAGCAAACTCTTTTAATCAGATTATTGAAAGAGAATATGATGCATTAATGATAAGAACAAACAAAAGACCTATACCAGCAAAGAAAATTTCTTTAAATAATGCAATTTTATTTTCAACAATAATCTCAATTTTAGGTTTTATCTTGCTAAATACTATTAGCTTTAAATGTTTTTATCTTGGCCTATTATCTTTTTTGTTTTACATTTATATTTACACTCCTCTAAAAAGGAAGTCTTCAGTAGCAATTTTTTTTGGGGCAATACCAGGAGCTATGCCGTGTTTGTTAGGCTGGGTAGCTGCTGTAAATGATTTCAGTTTAGCCTCTGGAGTGCTGTTTGCTGTACAGTTTTTTTGGCAATTCCCTCATTTTATTGCAATTTCATGGATAAGGGATGAAGAATATAAAAATGCAAAATTTAAAATGATGCCTGGTAGAAATAAAAGTAATTTTGCTCCAACACTCACAATTATTTTTACAATTTTGATGATTATGACATCTGTTATTCCATTCTTTTATGAGATAAAGAGCTTTGAAATAAGCAAATATGCCTTTACGTTGATACTTTTCCTTGGTTTATTTTTTCTCTTGAAATCTTTGAAGTTTTTAAATAATCAGAACGATTATTCAGCTAGAAAAATGCTATTATTTTCTTATATTTATCTACCAATAGTTCAAATTTTGTTTGTTATCGACAAATTTTTATTACAATGAATCAAAAAAAATATAATAAATTAATTACTGTTGTTTCCGTATTGATACCTTTAGTTGTAGCGCTTTTGCTTTTTATCAAATGGGATGCAGATAAACTAGTATTTGACTTGAGAGCGCCAAATTCTGATCCAATAACACTTGTTGAAAATTTACCTGTTGTCAAACCACTTAAAAGTTTGCCGCCAATTTACTCTAGTACCAACGCAATTACTGCACTACTTCTAGTTTTTGCATATTATGCAATAAGGAGAAAGAAAGTAAAACTGCATGAAAGTTTAATGAAAGTATCAATAGCTTTGTCATTATCTTTTCTTCTAATGTATATTGCCTATCACATAACAACTGATCCAACTCCATTCAGAGGTACAGGTTTTGTTAAATATACTTATTATTTCATTTTAATATCACATATATTACTTTCTGTTATATTAATACCTCTGGTTTTAATTAGCTATGTAAGAGCTTTTCAAAAGGCATTTCCATCTCACAAAAAGATAGCTAGAATAACATTTCCTATTTGGCTATATGTTACTGTAACTGGTGTTATTGTTTACCTGATGATAGCCCCATACTACACATATTAATTTTAGATTAATAAAATTTCTGTAATACAAATTAGCCATATGCTAAGTATTTAGTTTGTTCGTTACTGTAAAAACTACAAATATTTGTATCTTGCAATCACAATTAAAGATAATCAAGTACTAATATGAAAAAGTATATAATTTTTTTATCCATTTTATTTACTGCAATTTTATCGCTTAAATCAAGTTCACAGACAATCGATTCTGTTATAACAACAACTCCTATTTCTTGTTATGGTGATTTAGCAACTGTAAATGTATTTTTAAGTCAAACCTCACCATCAACACCAATTAAACTTATGAACTACAGATATGCAACGTCAACATTTTTAGTTTCATACGGATCATCAGCTGTAACAACTGGAGTTTCTCAGCCATTTACAGGTATGTTTGCTACTAATTACAGAATGTTAATGGTTGATTCAGCTTCTTTTTGGAACGCCTTTCCTCCCTTACCAGGCTCAACAAATCCATTTGTTCCTAATTCACAATTAATCAATCCAACTGATCCTGCAATTTTAGATTTTCTTGATTACACAGTATTTGGAGTTCCTTTACTTGCTTCTTCAACGACTCAGTCAGTATTTAATGGATGTTTTGGAGATTGTAATGCCAATCAAAATATAAGTATTTCTGGTGGAACACCACCTTACAACATTAGCATAAATGGTCCTAGTATAGTTAACCAGAACAACACATTAGACGTGTTGTCAGTTGACACAACTTATCAAAATTTATGTTCTGGTTTATATACTTTTTCTATTACAGATGTAAATGGATGTGGGACATCACCTGCCTTTAATTCATTTAACATTGCTCAACCAAGTCTTCTATCACTTAATTTATCTATAACATCAAATTATAATGGTAGAGATATAAGCTGTTTTGGAGCTAATGACGCAGAAATAATAGCTGTTGCCAGCGGAGGAACAGCACCATACGAATATTCTACAGATGGAGTTTCATTTTCATCCAATTCTGTTTTCACTTCATTAAGTTCAGGTGTAACAACAGTATATTGCAGAGATGCAAATAACTGCATTACTAGTGAAGTCATAACAATTAATGAGCCAACTGAACTTTCAGGCTCGATAACCATTAATCAAGCATTATCTTGCTTTGATGCTTGTGATGGATCTTTACAATTTAATGTTGATAATATACTTGTTGGAACACCACCATATTCATATTCAATCGATGGAGGTATTTCTTTTCAAAGCTCAAACATTTTTACTAATCTTTGTGGATCAAGCAGCTATTTTATAACTGTAAAGGATGTTAATGGATGTCTGTTTACAACTAGCATATTTTTACCAGAACCAACTGAAATCTTATTTGATGTTATTTTATCTGACTTTAATGGCTTTGGGGTTTCATGTAATGGATCAAGTGATGGGGAAATTATTATTCTTTCACCCTCTGGCGGCTCACCAAATTATGATTACTCTATTGATGGTGGAGTCTCATATTCTAACTCACTAATAAATAGCAATTTAAGTTCGGGAACTTATCAAGTTACAGTAAGGGATAATCTTGGATGCAAAGCTGACACTACTATTTTAATAACACAGCCTAATCAATTTGAAATTCAATATACTGTGACTTCCAATTACAACGGAGTTAATGTATCATGTTATGGGTTATGTGATGGGTCTATCTTGGTTACATCATTAAATGCTGTTGGAGTTGTCAATTATTCATTATCAGGATTTTCTTCAACATCTCCAGTTTTTTCAGGTCTTTGTGGTCAAACATCAAGCGGAATTTATAATTTAATAGCAATAGATAGTAACGGATGTGCCGACAGCACTGACGTAAGCCTTACAGAGTCTCAACCATGGACTTATACTGTTGATTCAGTTGTAGAAACATGTAATTTATCTAATGGTCAAGCCTCTATTAATATTATTCAAGGAGGTGCAGGTGGGTTGACATTTTTATGGGATGATATTAATGCCCAAACGACATCAACTGCAACAAATCTTGAATCAGGTACTTACAACGTTTTAGTCAAAGATGTTAACGGGTGTAATTTAACAGAAGATATTTTTGTTAACGAAGCGGATATAACGCTATCTTTTAACAGTATACCTCCATGTAACGGATTAAACAATGGATCAGCAACAGTTATTCCAAATGGAACTCCGCCATATCAAGTAACATGGAGTGATGGCTCAACAGCAAGCACCATTTCTGGCTTAAGTCCAGGTTATTATTCAGTGTCTGTAGTTGATGGCTCAGGTTGTTTGGTAGTGGATTCTGTTTTAATTAATAACAGTGTTTATGTAGACTTGCAACTAGATTCTTCGAGTTCTGATATAAATGTTAATTGTTATGGTGATCAATCAAGTGGAATAACTTTAAATGCGAGTGGAGGAACTGGTTCTAACACCTACCTTTATTACATTCCAAATGCATTTCCGACACCTCAAGCATCAAATGTTTTTACAGGTCTTTATTCTGGAGACTACAAGATCTTTGTTGAAGATGCTAATAATTGCACTGACAGCTTACTTGTAACCATAAATCAACCTAACGAAATAAACTTTTACAGTTCAGAATTTGATGTAAGTTGTTTTTCAGGTAACGATGGTTCTATTAGCATAGATTCTATTTCGGGAGGTACTTCACCATACACTTATTCTTGGAGCAATGGTTCAACATCTTCCTTAATAGATGGTTTAGTTGCAGGAGACTATGTTGTGTCTATTGTTGATTTCAATGGGTGTTCATCATCACCATTATCAGATACTTTAACAGTTCATGAGCCACCAATCTTACAAAGTAATATAAATGTTTCTAGTCATGCTACATGTTCTGGCAATCAAACACTTGCAACAGGTGAGTTGAATGTATCTGTTTCAGGAGGAACTCCTGGATATTCATATTTCTGGAATAACGGTGATACTGTTAATCAATTATCATTTTTAATGCCCGATATTTATACTCTTAGTGTGATTGATATTAACGGATGTATACTTACAGACTCTGCTGAAATTCTTCCTGGTCAAAATCCGCTTTTAGATGCTGTGGTCCAGAACGTTTCTTGCTTTGGAGCAAATGATGGAATGATTTATACGTCAGCATCTGGAGGAACATTGCCATATCAGTTTAGTTCTGACGGAGGTAATAGTTTTTTCTCTTCCGGAACACCATTTGGCCCTAGTGGACAAGCATCCTATTACATTACCGTAGTAGATTCCTTAGGATGTACCGATAGCGATTCAGTCTATATAAGTGAGCCAGCTCAATTAGTCATTAACAACTTGTTTAAAGAAAATGTTTCATGCTATGATAGTGCAAATGGTAGAATAACAGTTTTTCATACTGGTGGAACAGCACCATTTACATACTCTTGGAGTGATCCACTTAATCAAAGTACAATTACTGCAAATAATCTTTCACCAGGATTTTACAGTGTAAATGTAACAGATACAAATAATTGTTCAGTTACATCTCCACTTATTTCAATTAATCAACCTGATAGTTTATTCTTAATAACTAGCTCTAATGCTGTGGAGTGTTATGGGGGGTCTGACGGAAATGCTTCTGTAACTGTTTTTGGAGGTACACCTAGTTACACCTATTTATGGAGCAATGGTTCAACAACTTCTACAATAAATAATGTTTCATCCTCTAATTATAGCATTACTGTAAGTGATGATAATGGTTGTTCGAGATCAAGTTTTATAAACATTACTCAACCTCAAGAGGTAATTAATATTTTTACAATAGATTCAGTTACATGTAAGGGTGGAAATGATGGCTTAGCTAATGTATTAACGTCTGGAGGAAATCCACCTTACAATTACCTTTGGAGCAATAATGAAACAACAAATACTGTTAATAATTTATTTGCTGGTTTAATTTTTCTTCAGATAACTGATAGCAATGGATGTGTTTACGAAGATTCAGTTAACATACTAGAGCCAATACAATCAATTGAAATAGATTCTGTTTTAATATCTTCAGTAACTTGTTTTGGAGCAAATAATGGTACAATAGCTTTATTAGCTAGCGGAGGAGAAACACCATATCTTTATTCAAACGATAATGGGTTTAGCTATCAATCTAATTTCGGATTTATAAATATTAGTAATGGTCAACAGATATTGAAGGTTAAAGATCAAAAAGGATGTTTTGATGTAGACACTGTAAACATCAACCAACCTGATTCATTATATATTGATTCTACAATATATAACAACGTTCAATGTTACTCTTTTTGCAATGGTGCAATTCAATCAATTAATGCTGTTGGAGGAACGCAACCATACACATACTCAGTAAATGGAGGCCCTCAGCAATCATCAATGGCATATTTTAATAATTATTGTCCTGGAACATACACAGTAGAGGTTTTTGATCAAAATAATTGTGTTGCCCAAGATTTGATAATCATTGATGAACCCACTGAGCTTGATGTTCAAATAACAACATCCAACTGGAACAATTACCAAGTCAAATGTAGTGGGGAAAACACTGGATATGCAAATGTTAATGTTTCAGGTGGGTTATCTCCATACACAATAACTTGCATTGATGTTTCGACAGGAGATACACTTCAGTCTTCAGCAAACACTTTCATTGACTCTGTCTCTGCTGGACTTTACAGATTCATAATTAAAGATTCAAGAGGATGTACCTTTAGTAACGATATTATGTACTATGAACCAGATCCTATTGTTCATTCATTTATACCCACTCATGTTAGCTGCAATAATGTAAATAATGGATCTTTAGTTGATATTGTTAGTGGTGGTGTGGGTACAGCTACGTCTTATTTGTATTCTTGGAATACTGGGGATAGTACATACTCAATTACTAACCTGGGAGTTGGAACTTATATAATAACAGTAGTTGATGAAAACAACTGTACTTCAGTTGATTCTTCCAACATTAACAATAGTTTGGCATTAACAGCTTCTATTAATAACACACTCACAAGCAATGTTTCTTGCTTTGATTTTTGTGATGGAATCATTTCTTTAAGTGTTAGTGGTGGAGTTCCAAACATTGATGCTAATGGTAATCCATTTTACTCATACAGTTGGAGTGATATTTTATCGCAAAATACTAAAACAGCTATCGGGTTATGCGTAGACAATAGTACAAACAACTCAATTTATACATGTGTAGTTTCTGATTCACAAGGATGTAGTGATACAGTCTCGTATACACTAAATCAGCCAGAAGAACTTGTTGTGACTTCATCAGTATTATCAGAAATATTATGTTTTGGTGATAATAATGGCAGGATAACAGCAAGCGCTGTTGGTGGTAATGGAGGTAAACAGTATTTATGGAACAATGCAAACAATTGGAGCAATAGCCCAGTAAATAATAACTTAAGTTCTTCTAGCTATGTTGTTGTAGTAAGAGACAACAAAGGTTGTATAGATACTACTGAAATATTTTTGTCTCAGCCAAGCCAATTAGATGTTACAACAACTCAAAAAAATGTAAGTTGCTTTGGTGATGCTAATGGAGAAATCACGGCCATTGCCACTGGTGGAACTCCAACCCCAGGTATTCCGCCAACATATAACTATATTTGGTCTCCCGGCAATCAAACAACTCAAACTGCTACTAATTTAGGCCCTGGTATTTACAGTGTTACAGTAACAGATGATAATAATTGTAGTGTAGTTTCAAATTCAATATTTATTACACAGCCTTCTAATCCTTTATCATTAAATGTTGATTCCACTGACGAAACATGCTTGCTAAACAATGGAACAGCCACAGCATTTGCTAATGGAGGTACCCAACCACTTGATTTTAACTGGACAAACTCTAGTGGAAGTTTAGTAAATCAAGGAATAGGTGTTAATTCAATAAATAACCTATCTCCAGGCTTATACAATGTTGAAATATCTGATAAAAATGGATGTGTAATAAGTGGCAGTACTTTTGTTAATGGTGTTAAAAATATTTTTCTTCCTGGAAATTTAGAAAAGATAGATACAGTTATTTGCTTAGGTAAAAGTCTTTCTGTTGATGTTGAGGAAAAGCCGGGTTTTGTTTATGAATGGACCCCTGGTGCTAATACTTCTGATGTTGAGTTACAGCCGACAAGCGTAGGCATGCATAATTATATTTTAAGTGTAACTGAGCCTGGATGTAATCCTTATGATTTACAAGTAAATATTTTTGTACAGCAGATAAGTTCTGAGATTGCCTTAAGAAATAACGAAATATATTTTAGATCAGATGATGTAATTTCACCAAACAAAGCAGTAAATATTTTATCAGTTGTAAATGATGAAAGCTTTACTATTTCTTCAAACCCCAACTTAGGAATATCACATTCTTGGTTGTGGGACTTAGGATCTAGTACAGAACCTGAAATACAAATTTCTAATATCGATCAGAATAAGTGGATATTTCTTGAACTTGATTCTTTCGGGTGCAAAGGATATGACTCTGTTTATGTTGTGTTATCTGTTATACCTTTTGATGCAATAAGTCCCAATGGAGATATGAAAAATGATACTTGGAACATTTTAGGAATTACTGCAAAGAGGTACGATCAAGCTACAATAACAGTTTACAACAGATGGGGGGAAGAACTTTATAAAACCTTTGGTGGAACTAGATTTGAGCCTTGGGATGGCACAAAAGATGGTGAAGAATTGCCTGTTGGCACATATTATTACATAATTGATTTGGCTAATCAAGATGAACCGATCACTGGCCCAGTAACAATTATAAGATAAAAAACTTGATTATGACATTCAAAAACAGTTTATATATATTATTTTTAATTGCAATATTCCCCAATTTTGGAAAATCGCAACAATTACCTCAATTGACACAGTATGTGCTGAATAATTACGCTATAAATCCAGCTGTGGCAGGTATGCAAGAATATTACCAAATTAGAACTACAATAAGAAATCAGTGGGTTGGTATTGATGATGCTCCAACAACAAATATATTAAGCATTTATGGAAAGAGAGGAAACAATGTTGGTCTTGGAGGAATTGTTTTTAATGATCAAGTTGGACCAACGAGTAGAATTGGAGCTAATATGTCTTATACATATCATTTTAATATAAGTAAAAAGACAATTATAGCGCTATCTTTATCAGGTGGCTTTACTCAATATAAAATTGATAAAATAGGATGGAATGTTCAACACCCTGACGATCCAGTTACACAAGGAGATGTAATTGTAGACGCAATTCCTGATGCAACATTTGGATTTAATTTTTATGGAAAAAATTGGTACTTAGGTGGAGCTATACCTCAGCTAGTGAGTTCTAATTTAGAACTTTTAGATACTGATTTTGCAAGAAATTTTAACACGAAAATGACAGGTAGTTTAAGCCCACATGTCTATATTTTAGGTGCATACCAACATATAATTAATGATTTTTGGAACGTAAAGCCAAGTTTTCTAGTAAAATACATGGACCCTTCACCAACACAGTTTGATATTGGAACAAAAGTTGAATATAATGATAGAATATGGGCAGGATTGAATTATCGAAGCAATGGAGATATGGCGGCTTTGTTCGGATACAATATTGGAGAAAGATTCATAGTGGGCTATTCATATGATATTGTAAATGCTGATATTAATGACTACTCCTCCTCATCTCATGAGTTTATGATTGGAATCAATTTTATTCCAAATAAAGAACAAGAACTTATTGATTAAAAAAGATAAAAAAAAAGCCTCTGATTATTGAGGCTTTTAATTGTTGTACTTAATATTAGGGAAAGATTTGTACAACCCAAAACAAGAATTACGACTTGCCCCAAATTTAGTTCGATTTACATGGCAAAGGAGTTAAGTTAGTAATTTTTGTTAACAAAAAATTGTTGAATAACTTTTAAGTCAAAAAACTATTCAAAAATATTTGGTATGAAATTAGCTATTCTAGGAACAAGGGGTATCCCTAACAATTATGGAGGTTTTGAACAATGTGCAGAGGCCTTAGCTGTTGGATTACAAAAAAAAGGGCATCAAGTTACAGTATATAATCCCTCTTTTCACTATTACAACAAAAAATTTTATAATGGTGTTACAATAAAAAAAAAATATTCACCAAATAAATTATTAGGAAATTCCGCATCAAATTTTATCTATGACTACTTGTGTTTCAAAGATGCTGTGAAATCTGATTATGATATTATTCTAGAACTTGGATTAATAACGGCATCTCCTTCCATAATTTTGTTAAGACATAGAGGAAAAATTATAGTTACTAATATTGATGGAATTGAATGGCGGAGAAAAAAATGGAATTTCATTACTAGATTTATCACAAGAAATATGGAAAAGTTAGGTGTACATTTTTCGGATTATTTAGTTGCTGATAATTTAGGAATCCAAGATTATTTAAAAACAACATATAATAAAAGTTCAAAATACATTGCTTATGGGGCTAATATATTAGATTCACCAGAACCAATAATATTAAATGAATACAATTTAAAAGAAGGAGAGTATATATTATGTATTGGTAGAATTGAGCCTGAAAATAATTATGAAATAATTTTTAAAGCCTTTGTTGATTCAAATTTAAGTATTCCACTTCTTATAATAGGAAATCATTTAACTAAATACGGAGATTACTTAAAAGATAAATTTAAAAATAAAAACATATATTTTTTTGGCCCAATATACAATAAAGATAAACTCAATAATCTCAGATATTATTCTCGATTTTATATTCATGGTCATTCTGTTGGAGGTACAAACCCCTCATTAATTGAAGCTATGTCTGCTGGAGCTTTAGTTCTAATGCATAGAAATAAATTTAACCTCTCTGTTTTACAAAATGAAAATCTATCCTTTTCAAACCCTGAAGAACTAAAAAAACTTTTGCTTGACAAAAGAATTTTATCAGAAAAAAAGAAATATGTAATGGAAAACCTTAGTATTATAAAAGAGAAATTTTCTTGGGAAAAAATTATTAATGCTTATGAAAATTTTTTTCTAAGTATTTCAAATTAAGAAGAGACTTTCTGTTATTTTATCACAAATAATTTTGCCCTTTCTTTCTAAAAAATAATTCTGAGCTTCATTTGAAACATAGCCATGGTTAAGCCAAGGTTTAATGTTTTTTAAAAAGAAGGTTTTATGAGACTTATTTTCTATTTCTTCAACATTAACACCTTTTTTAGTTCTTAATCTTCTAATTATATATTCATTGTAAATATCTTTTTTGTTTAAAGTTTCACTTTCATAATATTTTTTATTGTTGTTTAACCAATTTATATATAATGAATTATTTTTCACATTCCATCTTCTACTTATTCCATTAAAAGAGTGAGCAGATGGTCCAATACCTAAATACTCGTTGCCTAACCAATAGTTTTTATTATGATTTGACTCATAATTTTCTCTGCAAAAATTTGATATTTCGTAATTTAAAAAACCCATTTTTTGACATAAATCAGCTATATGATTATAATGTTTTATAAACATCTCATCGCAAGGCTTGTTAATTTTATTTTGTAAAATTTTTTTATGTAAAACTGTATTAGGTTCGATAGTAAGACCATATATAGATAAGTGATTAATCTCATAATCAAAACAACTATGTAAAGATTCATCTAGTTTTATTAAATCTTGATTGGGCAAATTAAACATAATATCAACAGAGATATTTTTAATTTGAGAATTAATCGCTATCTCAATAGAACTCTTTGCTTGCATTGAGTTATGAGATCTGCTTAATGATTTTAATATTTCATCATCAAAAGATTGTATACCAATACTTAATCTGTTTATACCAATTTTGAAGTAATCATCTAATTTTTTTTTATTAATGTCATCTGGATTAATCTCAATTGTAATTTCAGTATTTTTACTCACTATAAACACATCACCTATATTTTTTAGTATTTTCTTTATCAAATGAGTGGAGAGAATTGATGGAGTTCCGCCTCCAAAGTAAATAGAGCTTAATTTTTTTTCTTTTAAATAATCCTTTCTTATTCGAATTTCATTAATAATTGAATTTATTAATTCATCTTCTTTTTTTTTAGAAACAACAAAGTGATAGTCACAGTAAATGCACCTTTGTTTGCAAAATGGAATATGTATATAAATGCTGCTCACTGATATAGATTAAAAAATCATCATTAAATTTGTGATATGAAACAAAATAAAAATTATTTCTCAACTTTAACAAAGGAAGAGTATGAAATAATAGTAAGCAAAGGTACTGAAAAACCTTTCTCAGGAAAATATAACAACTTTTACCTTAAAGGGATATTTGTTTGTAAGGCCTGTGAAACACCTCTTTATAAATCAACCAGCAAATTTGATTCAGGATGTGGTTGGCCCTCATTCGATGATGAAATAGAAGGTGCAATTTCTAGACATCCTGACTATTCAGCAGGTAGAGTGAGAACTGAGATTTGTTGCTCTAATTGTGGTGGTCATTTAGGTCATGTTTTTGAAGGTGAGAGATTTACAAAGAAAAATACTAGACACTGCGTTAACTCTTTAAGTATAAAGTTTATTAAAAAAGCTGAGTAACTATACTTTATTAAGTCTTATGCAGAAAGTAGTTCCATAATTTTCTTCAGAACTTGACACAAAAACTTTCCCCTTATGATATTCTTCAATTATCCTCTTTGTCAAAGAAAGCCCTAATCCCCAGCCACTTTTTTTGCTAGTATAACCTGGCAAAAACACTTGATTGACTTTATTTTTAGCAATACCATGACCGTAATCTTTTATTAAAATATCAACTTCATAATTATTACTATTGATTTCAAACACAATTCTACCGTTACCTTTCATTGCGTCTGTTGCATTTCTACATAAGTTCTCGATTGCCCATTCAAACAATGTTTTATTAGCACTTACAAATATTGGATCTTCAGGGAAATTTTTAATTATTTCTATTTTGTGGGGAAGTCTTTTTTCTAAATACTTTAAAAAACTTCCTAATAGTTCATTTAGCTGATAATTTTTTAGAACAGGTACAGAACCAATTTTTGAGAATCTATCAGTGATTGTTTCAAGCCTTGTTAAATCTTTATTGATTTCATTTAGTGTAATTGGATCTATTTCACTTTCCTTTAATAATTCGCTGCAGGCAATTAATGATGATAATGGTGTTGCTAATTGATGAGCAGTTTCTTTTGCCATACCAGCCCAAACTTTGTTCTGTTCAGATTTTTTAGATGCACTAAAAATAATATATGCTATAATAAAGAAAATTAATATAAATCCTAACTGATAAAATGGGTAGTAACGAAGCATACTTAGAATGTTAGAATCTTTATAGTATATAAATTGTTTATCTCCAATAAAATTTACTTCAATTGGAGTACTATTTTCCTCTTTCATTAGCAAAAGTTCTTTTGCTAAAAACTTTTTTGTGATTTTTTTCTCTTCAAAAATCTTGAGTTTAAAAGTTAATAAACTATCTAACTTACTGTATTTAATTAAGTTTCTGTACTCTAATATAGTATCACATTCGTCTACCAAAATTAAAGGTATTTTTTTATTTTCTGTGATTACATTAATTGCAAGCGAAAAGTCACCATCAGAAGATATGTTAACTAAATTTTTAGTGGCTTGTGCCCAAAGTTCAATCTTTTTTCTTTCCTCATTTTTAAGTTCTTTTACTAGATTGTTTGTAAAAATAATTGAAAATGAAGCAATTAATATTGCAAAAAATAGCAGCCATTTTTTCCATTTTTGCTCTTTTTTATAAATCGTCATCGTACCATTCTATATCCGGAGCAATGTCTTTTTTTTCATCTAAAGTATCATTAATGTTCTTTATAATCTCTTTAATACTTTCTTTTTCTTTTTCAATTTTGTTATTGATCTTTGCTCTAAATTTTATGTTATCAAATTCAATTTTTGTATCCTCTGTAGTTCCTATCATTTTAAGATAAATTGCACTGAGACCTTCATTGTTTGATTTAATCTCACCAATTTCATTATTTATTTTAGTATTTTTTTTTCTAAATTCATTGGACATAAGTTCTGACAAGAGAAGAGTTATATCATAATTGATAACATTATCTAATGAGTGTGTGCCTGAAACAATTAAACTCAGAGCTGATGATATAATTTGCATTTCAGGTATTGTTATCAGATTATCTTTAATTTCTATTTTATTTTCAAGTTTGGAAAACTTAACATCTTTTAAGTCCTCAACATTTACGAAATTAGATAAATTTCTTAATGGTTTAAAATTAATTAACTCTCCTTTTTCAATACTTAAATTTGAATTCATCGTTAACCTTTCTTTTATGAACTTCATTTTATTATCCCATACTGCGGATAAATTAATATTTGCTGAACCAATTCCTTTAATATGTTTTGATTCTATGAAGCTTTGATTGAAGTTGTTAAAAGAATTAAATGCTTGTCTAATATTTATTGAGTTAAAGCTGAAATTTGTGGATAGTTTCAATTCATTGCCTATAGTTTTGTATAGTTGCATGTCTACCTCAAACTGACCATTTAAAGCAGAAGCTTTTGTGTTTTTAAAATTCAAGACTTGGTTTTCTATCAAAAAGTCTGTTGTTAAATTTAAAGCATCAAAATTTTTATATGTAAAGTTTTTACTTTTCATGTTTATTTGAAGATTAGCCCATTTTGGTATGATAAATTCATCTTCGTTTAAATCTCCAGTTCTATTTTTTTTAAGTAAATCGTCTAAATTAACATATGTGGATTTGGTTGATCCCTGAAGAAAAAAATTTGTTTTCTTACCCAAAATAAACTCTGGCATATTCAAAATCTTCCCTTTGAATTCAAAGTCTGATTCTCCACTTGTGATGTAACTCTTATAAACATCAAGTTTTTTATGGTTTAAATTAGCGTCTAAAAACTCAATATTAAATGAGTTTTTGAAATTATTTAATTTATATGAAACGTTTTCAGCATTTACTTTGAAGTTATATTTTGATGTTAAAAATTTATTTTTAAACCCATTTTTGAATGAAAATTTTCCAGAATAATTACAAGCCAAGAGTAAATTACCAGTAATACTTTCTACATTATCTTTTTTAAGTATCATTTCCAAATCACTGCCTCCAATTTTTGTTTTCATGTTAAGATTTATATAAAAATCCTTTAGATTTTCTATATTAAAATCTCCACTAAGCTCGCTGTATTTTGTTTTAGCAAAGAAATTATCAAAAGTGAATTTTGTTGAATTTAAATTAGCATATTCACCGTTAGAAACCTTTCCATTGAATCTTATATTTTGAAGACGTAAATTTGATTTATTAAATTTTAAGCTACCATTTTCAACAAGATATTTAATTTGAACTCTTGGGTTTTTTAAGAATTCATCATTTTTTTTTATTATGTTTCCACTAAAGGATATTGATGAGTTCAAGCTCATGCCCTCAAACAAGTAATCAAGATACACGGGACAATTTTTTCTAACATTAATAATTTCCTGATTCTTAAAATCAAATTCTATATTAAATGATTTCCAATCATTTATATTTCCTGATACCGATTCAGATTCTAAATCATCGATTTTTAGCTCATCAAATTTATAATTGATTTGATCTTTTTTAATGTTAATATTTCCATTTAAATAGAGCTGCTTATTATCCAGGTGATTTTCAATAAAAATTAAATCATCACAATATAAATTACCAGTTAAATGAAAGTTGTTGCTTCTTTTTCTTGTTATATCAAGATTTTTGATGTTAAAAAAAGATTTATTATTTTTATGTAATTCAGAGTACTTGAAATCAGAATTATAGATCTTGATTCTGTTGAACAATTTTATAGGTTCATCATTTTTAGACTTAGAAAATTTAAATATGTCAAAATTTGTATGTTGGTCAGACTTATAAAGGTTAATAATACCATCATTTATTTCAATAGTTGAGAAATAAATTTTTTTAGTCAAAAGCTTGATTAATGGTAAATAGAATTGACATTCTTTTGCAAAAAACAATGTGTCGTTTTCAAAATTAGAATCTCCTATAACACAAATATTTTTTATTGAAATCGAAATATTTGTTAAATTTTCAAAAGCAGATAAATCAATATATTCAAAAGAGAAGTCTGCTGAGATAGCATCATTAATGCTATCAGTTATACTTTCTTTTATTAAATCGGATTTGTATTTAGTAAAAAAAAATATTACTGCTACAAAAAGAAATAATAATGTAGATACTATCAA
Source organism: uncultured Bacteroidota bacterium (assembly GCA_902533655.1). Classification (GTDB taxonomy): domain Bacteria; phylum Bacteroidota; class Bacteroidia; order Flavobacteriales; family BACL11. The sequence continues at coordinate 59,947 of CACAMX010000001.1, read as the reverse complement.
GAATGTTTTTTTTACTAATCCCATTTATAGTCTTTTGAGAATATTCACTTCTTTTTCAGTCAAGAATCGATACTTACCCCTGACAATATTTTTTTTTGTTATGCCAGCAAAAGATGTTCTATCTAATTTAGTTACTTTATAGCCTAGATGCTCGAATATTCTTCTTACAATTCTATTCTTTCCAATATGAATTTCAATTCCGATATTTTTTTTTGTTTCTAGAAATGATATTTTGTCGACTTTAACAGGACCATCCTCTAAAAAAAGATTCTTACTAATTTTCTCAAAATCACTTGACTTCAAATTTTTATTTAATTCAAGCCTGTAAATTTTACTTATTTTGTTGCTAGGGTGGCAAAGTTTTTTTGACAAATCACCATCGTTTGTAAACATCAAGACTCCAGTTGTATTTCTGTCAAGCCTTCCGACAGGAAATAATCTTTCTTTACAGGCACTACTAATTAAGTCTAAAACCGTATTCCTTTTTTGAGGGTCTTTCATTGTAGTAATAAAGTTTTTTGGCTTATTTAGTACCAGGTATTTGTGCTTTTCAGCTTTAATTACGGAATCATTAAATTTTACAATATCATTAATATCAACTTTATAACCCATTGATGTTATTATTTTGTTATTTACTTTAACTAAGCCCAAAGAAATAAATTTATCAGCCTCTCTTCTTGAACAAATGCCAGAATTAGAAATAAATTTATTTAATCTAATTTTTTTAATTTCTCCTCTCAAAATCAATACTTTATAAACTTAGCAGATTTGCTACCTATTGATATTATGTACATTCCAGAAGCAAGCTCATTTAGCTTAATACTTTTTGACTTTAAGTTTTCAGACATAGTTATCTTCTGAATATAATTTCCTCTTATATCATATATTAAAGCTGACTCATTGTTAAAAGAACTCCCAATATTTAATTTAAGTTCTTGCATATTTTTATCATAATTTACAACGAATAAATCATTAGAATTATTATTTGTGCTAAGTGATTGGTTGCAGGGAAGAAGATTGAAAATGAAATCTCTTGAAAACTCAAGGCCTTGAACGAATTTAGGATTTACAGTACCAAACTGTGCCCATTCGTGATTAGTGAAATTAAGTTCAAGCAATTGATTGTTTAGCCCTTGATTATTTGCCTTAATATGAATTTCATTTGAACCACATAAGTTTAATAATGCAGAATTATTTAAAGCTGGACTACAGTTGTAATTAACAACAAGGTCTAAATCTCCATGAACACTAACAATTGGTTCTTCACCAGAATTTATCCAACTTAAATTATGTATGCCACCTGCAAAGTTAATTATACCATTGATCTTAGACGAGAACCCAAAATTACCAGCATCTCCTTCTAGCGTACCTCCAATTGAAGATAGTCTTGATAATATATTTTGAGGTAATTCTTGCTCATTGTCTATGAAGGCATGGTGAATAGCAATAACCCCTCCAGCAGAGTAACCTCCAACAAAAATTGCATTCGTATCTATGCCATATGGATTACCATTAATATAACTTTTTTTGAAAAATCTTATTGCTGATCTGGCATCAGCTAAAGATTTTAGTACTGCATCTATCTGAGCAGTTGTTGATAAGAAAAAAGTTAATATGTTAGATAGTCTATAGTTGACTGATGCAGTAACATAACCTCTTTTTGAAAAATATTCACAAAAATCAACACAGTCAATTGTTGATTTGTCACCGGCTGTAAATGATCCTCCATGAAAATAAAGCATAAGTGGTCTATTTTGCACACTGTCTCCAACAGGGGTATACACATCTATCTCATGTTCACTATCAAAAAAAACATTAGAGTAATTAGTTGTAGATACGGCAACATTTGAGAAGATTTCATTTATATATCTACCGTTACATTGACTAGCTGCATTATTTAGAAAAAACAGAAAGCATATAATTAACAAATTTTTAATTTTCTTCATCTTCCATTTTCATTATAACTTTATCAATTTCCTCATCACTAATTCTATTAAAAAGGTGTTTTGGCGCACCAATTTTATGCCCTTCACTAATTATTTTATATATATTAAAATCCCAAGAATAATTATTTTTTATGTTCATTATTTTTCTTAGTTGTAAAGAACTAAAAGGTAAAAAAGGCTCTGAAATTATTGACAATGCAGCAACTACTTTGATTGAAATATTCATTATTGTTTTTACTCTTTTTTCATCCTTTTTAATCAACTTCCAAGGTTCAGTATCAGTTAAGTATTTGTTGCCAGTTCTTGCAATGTTTATAAAACTCATTAAACTTTTTTTAAACTCAAACTTTTCAATATGATAACCGACTAATTCAATTGATTTTTCAGTCTCTTTTAATATATCGTTATCAATACTTTGTAAATTACTCGCTTTTGGTACAATTCCATCATAATATTTATTTGTCAAAACAATAACTCGATTAATAAAATTTGCGTATATGTCAACAAGTTCATTATTGTTTCTATTTTGAAAATCCTTCCATGTAAAGTCAGAATCTTTTTTTTCGGGACTTATAGCACATAAATAATATCTTAGGGAATCTTGTTTGTCCTCAAAATCTTTTTGAAACTCATGTAACCATATAGCCCAGTTTTTAGAAGTAGAAATTTTCCTACCCTCTAAATTTAAAAACTGGTTTGAAGGAACATTTTTAGGTAATATATAATTCCCATGAATTTTTAGTAGAATAGGAAAAATTATGCAATGAAAAACAATGTTATCTTTTCCTATAAAATGAATGAGCTCAGTTTCATCATTCATCCAATAATCTTTCCAGTTTTTATTCTTCTCTTTTGCCCATGCTTTGGTTGAAGATATATAACCTATAGGAGCATCAAGCCACACATAAAGAACTTTTCCACCATTGTTTTTTATTGGTAATTTTACTCCCCAATCAAGATCTCTAGTCATTGCACGTTCATTTAAACCATTATCAATCCATGAATTACATTGACTAATCACTTGTGATCTCCAGTCTTTTGAGTCATGTTTTTTCTTTTTATTAATAACACCTTCATTGATCCATTTTTTTAACCACTTCTCATGCTTTTGCATATCTAAAAACCAATGTGTTGTGTCTTTTAGCACAGGACTATTTCCACTAATTTTTGATTTGGGATTTATAAGTTCGTTTGGACTAAGTGCGGTCCCACAACTCTCACATTGATCGCCATATGCATGTTCATATCCACATTTTGGACAAGTTCCCTCAATATATCTATCTGCTAAAAATTGATTTTCTTGTTTGTCAAAATACTGTTTGTTAGTTAAGATTTTGAAAGCATTATTTTCATTAAGTTTCAAAAAAAAATCTTGAGCAGTCTTGTGATGAGAATTCTCAGAGGTTCTATGAAAAAAATCAAAATCTATTCCGAAGTTTGAAAAAGTCTTTTTATTAAGATTGTGAAATTTATCAATAATTTTTTTGGGAGTAGTTTTGTTTTTTTTTGCTTGTAAAGTTATCGCAGCTCCATGCTCGTCCGAACCACAAATAAAAGCTACATCATTTCCTTTATTTTTTTGATATCGCACAAAAATATCAGCGGGCAAATAAGCTCCTGCTAAATGTCCAATATGAAGTGGTCCATTTGCATATGGTAGCGCAGATGTAACAGTAAACCTTTTTCTCATTTATTAGTTCAGAAAAAATTATATTAGCAAATATAACTTTTAGTTTTAGTTTATAATATGAACAAAGAGCCTTCTTTATTAAAAAAAGGAGATACTGTTTCAATCATTTCCACTGCAAGAAAAGTGATCAAAAAGGATATTCAAAAAAGTATTGATATCTTAACAAGCTGGGGATTAAAAGTTGTATTGGCAAAAAACATATATAAATCTTACCACCAGTTTTCAGGTGACGATATAATTAGAAAAGATTCATTGCAAGAGTTACTAGATTCTAAGGAAATTAAAGCTATTTTTTGTGCGAGGGGAGGTTATGGAACTATTAGAATAATTGACAAATTAGATTTTAATACTTTTACTAAATACCCAAAATGGATAGTTGGTTTTAGTGATATTACAATTTTGCATTCAAGTTTGAATATTTTAAAATATTGTTCAATACATTCTTTTATGCCAATAAATTATGACTCAGTTTCAAAAAAGAATCTAAAAAGTTTGTATACTATTTTATTTAAAGGAAAAAATTATATTCAATGTTTATCAAATTCATTAAATAAAACCGGACTAGTTAAATCTGAGTTAGTTGGAGGTAATCTCTCTATTTTATATAGTTTGTTGGGATCTAAGTCAGATATTTGTACCAACAATAAAATTCTTTTAATTGAAGATCTTGATGAATATTTGTATCATTTGGACAGAATGATAATTTCACTAAAAAGAGCAGGGAAATTTGATAATTTAAATGCACTTATAGTCGGTAGTATGACAAAAATACATGATAACAAGGTTAAATTTGGAATGAATGCAAAGGAAATTATAAAATATCATACTGAAGAATTTAACTTTCCAATGTGCTTTGATTTTCCTGTTGGGCATCAAAAAAATAACAAGCCATTAGTTTTAGGAAAAAAATCACAACTCGATGTTACTTCAAAGATAGTAAGTTTGGTACAGTAAAATAAAACTTAAGACCTTAAGCTTTATTTATAACTTTTTTTACTTTAAAGTAGTCAGAGTCTGTTTCAGGGGAGTTCATCATTGCAGATTGTTTGCACTCATAATTAATTATTATATCATCTCTTAAAACATTAAGCTCAGTACTCAGATGAGAAAGTGGTTCTATGTTACTAACATCGAGCTTGTCAAGAATATTAATAAATTTTAACATTTTATCAAGATCATTTTTTATTTCATCAAAACCTTCGTCTTTAAATTCAAGTTTTGCTAGAGTACTTAATTGATTAATTAGTCTGTCAGATATTTTCATTTACTTTTAATTCTTGATTTATTTTATCAAAGACAAAATTATTTAATTTTTTTAAATCTTTTTTTTCAAAATTTCCAATTTTGATGGGATCAAGATATTTAATTCTTGAGATACCGGGGGATCCTTTAAAATAAGACCAAGGAAATCTTTTTTTATTATCATATATAACAACTGGGAGTATGTCAGCGCCACTTTCTAATGCTATTTTAAAGGCTCCGTTTTTAAAGCTTCTAAGTCTAATGTCTGGCTTTGGAATACCGCCCTCTGTAAAAACACAAACATTAATTTTCTTTTTCACTTCTTGTTTGGCTTTGATATAAGCATTATAAGAATCTCTTAAATTTTGTCTGTCAACGCTTATTGAATTTTTTTTAAAAAAATACCCAAAAATTGGAAATTTAGTAATTTCAGATTTGCCAATAAAAATTAGAGGGATATTAGCTGTTGAGTAAATTAAAGCTATGTCTAAACTGGAAACATGATTTGAACAAATTACATATGTTTTACTAACATCAATTTTTTTTGATAGTTCTTTTCTGACAATTATACCTGAGAAAAAAAGTAAACATCTAGACCATAATTTTGAGACTTTAAAAATTCTTTTCTTGTTTGGAAATATATTTGTAAATATGAAAAGAGCTGGTAAAAAAAATATTTGAGTAAATACAAAAAATAAAAAAACCCAACTTCTCCATAAAAATGAGAGAAGATACTTTGCAAATCTCATAGTACAAATATAAAAATCTACTATTTTTGAAGAAAGACAATGGCAAGAATTTTAACAGGTATTCAAAGTACAGGAACACCGCACTTAGGAAACATTTTAGGCGCAATAATTCCTGCTATTAAACTTTCTTTAGACACAAAAAATCAAAGTTTATTTTTCATTGCAGACTTACATTCATTTACAACAATAAAAGACAAGCAATTGTTAAAAAAAAATACATATAGCACAGCCGCTTGTTGGCTAGCTTTTGGCTTTGATACAGATAAAAATATTTTTTATAGGCAATCAGATGTAACTAAAGTATGTGAACTTTCTTGGTATTTAAGTTGTTTTACACCATATCCAATGTTGGCAAATTCTCATTCTTTTAAAGATAAGTCTGATAAACTTTCAGAGATAAATGCAGGATTGTTTACTTATCCTGTTCTAATGGCTGCAGATATATTATTGTATGATGCAAATATTGTACCGGTTGGAAAAGATCAAAAACAACATCTAGAAATAACCAGAGATATTGCGAACTCATTTAATCATAAATTTCCAAATTCTCTAATAGTACCAGAAGAAAAAATTGATAAAAAAGTAATGATAGTGCCAGGAACTGATGGTCAAAAAATGAGTAAGTCATATAGCAATTTTATTGATATTTTTTTACCAGAAAAAAAACTAAAGAAGCAAATTATGTCAATTGTAACAGACACCATTTCTGTTGATGATCCTAAGAACCCAGATAATTGTACAGTTTTTAAACTATACGAAACAATAGCTGATAAAAGTGACGTTTTGGAACTAGATAAAAAATATAGAAACGGTGGATACGGGTATGGTCATGCAAAAAACGACCTTTTTGAAGTTATACTAGAAAAGTATAAATCACAAAGAAAGCTATATAATCATTATATCAATAATCAAAGTTTAATCGAGCAGGAGCTTATTAAAGGCGCTGAAAAAGCAAATCAAATAGCTACTACAGTTTTAGATAGAGTTAGAAAAAATATTGGATATTAACCTATTTATACTTTTCATAAAGTTCAGTTTGATGGTTAGTTAGCTTAATAGCCTTTCCTTTAATATATGCAAGGAACAAATTATTAGATATTATGTCTAATGCATCACCATCAGAGATGAAAAATGTTGCATCTTTTCCAGCTTCCAAAGACCCTAACTTATTATCAATTCCTAATATTTTTGCAGCATTAAGAGTCAGTGATTTTACTGCGATGTTATAATCTAGACCATACGCAACAGATGTACCTGCGGTAAATGGAAGGTTTCTTGAACCCATTACTTCCATATCTCCCTCATAGCTAAAACAAAATAAAATTTCATTTTCATGCAACAGTTTTGCTTGAGTATATGGTTCATAAATTGATGAACCAACTTTACTAGGAAGCCTATGTACACGATTTAAAATTACTTTTATATTATTATTTTTTATAATGTTCTTAGCCTTCAAAGCCTCTTCACCTCCAACCAAAACTATTTTTTTGATTTTTTTCTTTTTGAGTAAATGAATAGCATCAGTAATTTCTGTGTAATAGTCAGCGTGTACATATAGTGTTTTACTTCCATCAAACAGACCTTTCATGCTTTCCATTTTTATATCAATTTTTTCTCCGTTTTTATTAAAATAAGATAATGCTTTATCTAAATAATCCTCAACTTTTAAAACTTTTTGTTGGTATTCTTTATTTTTTTTACTTTCCCCAGGTTCAGCCCACCAACCACTTTTATTATATGATTTTGGCCAGTTCAAATGAATACCATCATCAGACTTGCATACTGCATTCTCCCAGTTATTTCCATCAAGATAAAAAACAGAGGATTGTCCAGAAAATAAACCACCTATCGGAGCCACTTGACTGACTAGAATTCCATTAGTCCTTAGAGTTCCTATGATTTTAGAATCGGTGTTATATGCAATTTTAGTTCTGACGTGAGGGTTAAATGAACCAACTTCTCTATAGTCATGAGTTGCACGTACAGCATCTATTTCGGTAATACCCAACCTAGAGTTTGGTAAAATAAATGATGGATATATAAATTTGCCATGTAGTCTGATTATTGTATCAAATGCAGTTGGATCAATTTTAATTTCAGAACTATTTGCAATAAAATCAATTATTTCACCTTCAATACAAATAACAGAGTTTTCTATTTTTTCACCGTTCCCAACATAAGCTGTTCCTCCAATTAAAAGTGTTCTTTTTTGACCTAGTGAAATCAAGGGTAAAAATATAAGTATAGAAAAAAATAAATTTTTATTCATAATAGTTAATTGCTCTGTGTTTACAACAATGATATAGTTCTTCTTTTTCAAATTTAATTTTTTGTTTTTTACCTATTGAAGTAGCCATTTTAGAAATTAGTCTTGCTTTTTCATTTCTATCTCTGTTAATTAATTTTTCATTAGACGTCTTATCAAATAAAAGTCTTCCATCAACAAAAGTGCTCTCAACTTGTGCATAAATTGATAATGGCTCCTCAGACCATATGACGATATCTGCGTCCTTTCCAACTTTAAGACTACCCATTCTTTTGTCAAGTTTTAGAAGTTTTGCTGGATTGAGAGTTATCATCTTCCATGCATCTTCTTTACTAACACCACCATATTTGATAGCTTTTGCAGCTTCATGATTTAATCTTCTTCCCATTTCTGCATTGTCAGAATTAATTGCAGTGATAACTCCGGCGTTGTTTAATAGTGCAGCATTATGAGGGATAGCATCATTAACTTCAAACTTGTATGCCCACCAATCAGAAAAAGTTGATCCTCCTGCTCCGTGTTTTTTCATTTTATCAGCTAATTTATACCCCTCTAGTATATGTGTAAAAGTATTAACAGTAAAGCCCATTGAGTCTCCAACATGCATTAGCATATTAATTTCAGATTGCACATATGAATGGCATGTTATAAATCTTTTCTTATCTAATATTTCTGAGAGAACATTTAACTCTAGATCCTCTCTTGGTGGTGGGGTATTTCTTTTTTTCCGCAAGGAAAGTTTGTTGTATTCATCCCACACCTTTTTATAGTTTTTTGCTCTAAAAAATGCATCATAGAAAACCTGTTCAACGCCCATTCTAGTTTGAGGAAATCTAAACGTATTAAACGCTCCCCAATTACTTTGCTTTACGTTTTCACCCAAAGCAAATTTTATAAAACCCACATCTGACTTTATCTTCATTTCATCTGATAAGCTACCCCACCTCATTTTAACAAGTGCAGATTGACCGCCTATTGGATTTGCTGACCCGTGCAACAACTGTGCAGCTGTCACACCTCCTGCTAATTGTCTATATATATTAATGTCATTTGCATTTATCACATCTCCAATACTAACCTCTGCTGTCACAGATTGGCTACTTTCATTTACACCTCTTGAAATAGCAATATGTGAATGTTCATCAATAATTCCAGAAGTTATATGTTTTCCTGCAGCATCAATTATTTGAACAGAGGTAGTATCGCTAAAAACATCTGAAAGAATAATATTTTTACCAATAAAAACAATTTTACCATTACTGAATGCAATATCTGTACTATTTAAAATACCTGGCTTTTCGTTTGTCCAAACTGTGCCGTTTTTTAGAACTACATCAATTTTTTTTGGAAGTTTTTCAAAGCCATAAGAAACATTTGGTTTTAGTTGTTTAGGAGGAACGGTATCTACAGTTGAATTATTAGTCCTTTTGTTTTTGATAACTATAGATGAGTCTTTAGTTAGAACAAAATCTATTGTTGTTCCATCAATCATCTGAGCTCTTCCTTCTCCAAAACCATTTTCAATCTTGCAAACAGCTCTAAACGAAATATGTTTACTAAATAAAGTAAGTTTGTTGTATTTCAGACTAGTGCACATCCATGAGGAGTCAAGAGTCGGTATCTTAATTTTTGGTTTGTTAATGTCACCATTAATTTCAACAAACAGTTCCTCAAGGTTTGTTGAACTAAATGTGTAGTATCCTCTTATATCCTCATTGATCTTTTCATTTATTACATTTCTTTCTCCATAAATCCAGTTCTCATAAATTTCTCCGTCAATAAATATGTCATCTGAACAGATAATAAAGTTGGCTATTTTACCTACCTCAATAGATCCAATTAAATGGTACTTATTAATTAATTTTGCTGGTGTTTTTGTTAATGCTCTTAATGCATCTTCTTTACTCAAACCGTGATTTACAGCAATGCGAAGGTTTTTTAAAAAATCTTTTTTGTTTTTTAAATCTGATGATGTAATTGCAAATGGAATTTTATTTTTTGTTATAATATTTAAATTATATGGAGCTAGCTCCCATTCTTTAAGTTTTTTTAAGCTCAACCAATCTGTGTAAACAGGATTTGAAATATCATAAGCGTTTGGAAAGTTAAGAGGAATAACTAAAGGAAAATTATAATTTTTTAATTGGTCACTAACTGCAAATTCTTTGCCATTACCTTTAACAATAAAATCTATTTCAAATTCATCAGCAATTGAAAAAAGTCTGTAATAATCTGTTTCATTATTTAGAATAAAAATCTTTGGCAAAAATTTATTTTGATTATAACTTTTCAGAGAAAGGTTTAATTCTTTTTTATTTGTTTGTTCGTACCATTGAGCATCCAGTAAAGTTTGTTTAAACAAAGCAATGCTTCCCATAAGAGATGTAGGATACCTTTGACGAGAAACTCCTTTAGAAAAGGAGTAGAATGTAGCTGCTTTATCTTCAATTATTGTTTGATTTTGTCTTTTGTCAGAAATAGCTACTAGAGCTCCGGTTCCTCTAAAAATACCATCATTTTGATGAGAAAGAACCATTCCAAATCCGTTGTTAATGTATTTTGTAGCATCATCCTCATCATATTTATATATGCTCGAAGCATTAACTTCTGGCTTTATACTTTGATTCCAATGATATGGACCAGTTTTTTTACTTTCGTATTGTGGGGTATAACTGAATTTAGTTTTTGCTGGAGTTTCAATGCCAAAATCTGAAATTAGTTCAATAAAAGAGGGGTAAATAAAATCCCCATTTAAATCTTTAATTATAGCATTTTTTGGTATGAAGATACTATCTCCAATACTTAATATTTTTCCATCTTGAATTAACATCATTCCATTCTCAATAACTTTAGATGAACTTTGGTGGATTTTTGCATTAATAAACGCTATTGGAGATTTATAATTATTTTCAACTCCGTTTATTGGGAAAGTTTCTTGACATAAGCAAATTGATATGCTAAATATAAAAATAAGAAGTGAAGAGACTGTTTTCATAAATAAACTGTTGTGAAATTACCAAATTTTTATTGTTTTTTATTTGTTTCTTTGCACTATAAAAAATAAAATGAAAACACATCAAGCCAACTTACTAAACAGTATTACTTTAATAATCATGCCAATTTGGGCATTTCTAGCTTTTGAAGCAACACCAGAAAAGCCTAGTCAATCATTTACTGCATTTATCCCACTAATTTTTGGTGTGATTTTGCTCTTGTGCAATGGAGGAATAAAAAAAGAAAATAAGACAGTTGCTCACGTTGCTGTTTTAATTACTTTGATAGCATTACTAGGTCTATCTATGCCTTTAAAAGCAGCAATTGCAGATGAAAGAGGTGCATCTGTCATCAGAATATTATTAATGATTATTACAGGCATAATAGCTATTACTACATTTGTAAAAAGCTTTATACAGGCAAGAAAAAATAAGTAATTAAAAATGACAGAGAATGCAGTTATTATTGGACTAGTCTTATCCAATGATGATACTGATACTGTAGACCAAAACCTGTCAGAACTTGAGTTTCTAGCAAAGACTTGTGGAGCAAATGTTGTGAAGCAATTTACTCAAAAGCTTCAGTCACCTAATACTAGCACTTTTTTAGGCAAGGGAAAACTTAAGATTATCTTAGATTATATTAATTCAAATGTGGTCGATTTATTAATATTTGATGACGATTTATCAGCCACTCAGCTAAGAAATATTGAAAATTATTTTAAAATTAAAATTTTAGATCGGAGCAATTTAATTCTTGACATTTTTGCAAAGAGAGCACAAACAGCTACCGCAAAAACACAAGTAGAACTTGCTCAATATGAGTATTTATTACCCAGACTTACTAGAATGTGGACACATTTAGAGCGTCAGAAAGGAGGTATTGGAATGAGAGGACCGGGAGAAACTCAAATTGAAACAGACAGAAGAATTATAAAAGATAAAATTTCCTTGCTAAAAAAAAGATTGATTAAAATTGATAAACAAAAAAATACACAGAGGAAGAGAAGAGCTAGATTGGTCAGAGTATCATTAGTTGGTTACACAAATGCAGGTAAATCAACAATAATGAATAAGTTAAGCAAGTCAGATGTTCTTACAGAGAACAAGCTATTTGCTACTCTAGATACAACAGTTAGAAAGGTTGTTGTAAAAAACCTACCATTTTTGCTATCAGATACTGTAGGTTTTATTAGAAAACTACCTCATCAACTCATCGAATCATTTAAATCAACATTAGATGAGGTTAAAGAATCAGACTTACTAATACATGTTGTGGATATTTCAAATAAAAATTTTGAGGAGCATATGAACACTGTTAATCAAACCTTGGACGAACTTGGAGTAGTAGATAAGCCTATAATGTTAATATTTAACAAAGTTGATCAATACAGTTTTATTGAGAAAGATATTGATGATTTAACACCTCCAACAAAAGATAATTTATCAATTGACGATTTAAGACAAACATGGATAAGTAAGCAAAACAAAAATGTTTTTTTTATCTCAGCTTTAAACAAAAATGACATCATAGAGCTTAGAAACTTTTTATATTCTTACATAAAGAATATACATGTAAGGCGTTGGCCTTATGATAATTTACTTTACTGATGTTTTAGTAAACTTTTCAAATAAGTTACAATAAATTTCACTGTTTTTCAAAAGTTTATTGTGAGTGCCTGAATCAACTATTCTTCCTTTGTCGAGAATCAAAATTTTATCACAATTTTTTATTGTATTTAGATTATGGGTTATTATTAAGCACGTTCTACCTTTCATAATACTTTGAATAGCCAAGTTAATGTATTCAGTGGAGTCAGCATCAAGGGATGAAGTTGCTTCGTCAAGTATTAAAAATTCAGGATTTTGAATCAAAGTTCTAGCAATACATATCCTTTGCTTTTCTCCTTGAGACAAATTGTTTCCTTTGTCTCCCACATTAAAATTAAATTTTTCAGGTAGTTTTTTAATGAAATTATATGAGTAAGAATCCTTTGCAGCTTTAATCACATCATTGTTTTTTGCATTTAGATTACCGAGAAAAATGTTGTTAAATATTGTGTCGTTGAACAAGAACGGTACTTGATCTACACTTCCAAAAAATTCCCTAATTGAACTGATTTCATATTTACTTAACTTTTCTTTATTAATATAAATTTCACCACTATCAAAATTATATAATCTGTTAATTAAATCACAAATAGTCGTTTTTCCTGATCCTGAGTATCCAACTATGGCAATATTTTCTCCTTTATTAATTCTGAAAGAAGTACCATTTAAAACTTTATTATTATCGTGGCTAAAATGAACGTCCTTAAACTCTAAATAATTAAAATTTTTAATTTTTTTCTTTGAGTCTTTAACGTTAACTTCATCTTTTAAATTAATGATTTCAAATACTCTTTTTGAAGCCGCATTTCCTTTTTTTATGCTGTAAAATGAAGATGTGAGAGATTTAGCTGGAGGAATTAATTGAGAAAAAATTAGAACAAAGCCAATAAATTCTTGAGCTAGAATTTCAGATTTAGTGTTTAAAACCATGTTTCCACCAATAAGCAAAACAATTACCAATACAATAGTGCTTAAGAACTCACTCATAGGAGAGGACAAGTCTTTTTTTCTCAGTAAAGAGTTCATAAGCTGCCTATATTTTTTACTTTCAATTGAAAAAATCGAATGTATATGTTTACTTATGTTTAATGATTTAATGGTTCTAATTCCTGACAAGGTTTCATCTGCCTTACTCATAATTTTACCCATTTGATTTTGAACTTTGTCTGAATCTTTTTGCAATTGCTTGCCAATGTATCCAATTATAAATCCTACAACTGGAAACATTATTATTACAAGCAATGTTAATTTAAAACTTAATGCTAATAACGCAATCAAAAAAATAATTATTGTGATGGGGTCTTTAAATAACATTTCTAAAGTGCTCATAATTGACCATTCTATTTCAATTAAATCATTAGAAATTCTAGAAAGAAGATCTCCCTTTTTTCTTGTTTTAATCGATTTTATGGGAATTGAAAGTAATTTTTTGTTAATTACAACTCGAATATCATTTATAACTCCATTTCTTATTGGAACCATAAAATATAGTGCTAAATATCTAAAAAGGTTACGGAACAAAAAGCATATTAAAATTACTAAGCAAATTAAAATTAGTGCTTTAGCACTTCCACTGGATTCAATTGTGTGACTTATTTGATAATAAAAAAGGTTTTTGACACTTTCAATGCTATTTATAATTTCAGGCGGGTTAATTACACTTTCTTGTGTTCCAAATAAAACACCTAAAAATGGTATAATCATTGTGAATGATACCAAAGAGAAGACTGATGATAGTGCATTAAAAAACACATTCAAAATACAATAAGCTTTGTAAACTTTTAGATAGCTTAAAAATTTCAATAAATTTTTCACTCTACAAAGATAATTAATGGTAGGAATAACGTAAACAAATTATTATTATTGCAAAATGCAATTAAACAACAGAGTGAGTAAAGTATCGAGATTAATCCAAAAGGAATTGTCAAATGTTTTTAATATTGATTTAACTAATCAATTTTCTGGAATCATAATTAGCGTAACAACTGTTAGAATCACACCAGATTTCTCTGAAGCAAGAGTTTTTTTAAGTGTTTTTCCATTGGAAAAACCCAATGAGTTCATTAGAGGAATAAATAATAATAAACAATTTATCAGAGGCAAATTAGGAAGTAGAATTAAAAATCAATTTAGAAAAGTTCCAAAATTGATATTCTTTTTGGATGATTCAGCTGAATTTTCAAATGAAATAGAAGAACTTATCAAAAAATAAAATGAAACAAGCCTTTTATTTATCAAAAAAATTTTTTAACTCCAAAAATAAAAGTTCAAGTTCTTATTTTATTTCAAAAGTTTCAAGCATTTCAATAGCAGCTAGTTCATTTTCGTTAATTGTAATAATGTCAATTTTTACTGGCTTTGAAAACTTACTTTCAGAAATGTATAGTAATTTTGATCCCGATATTAAAGTAACATCTAAAAATCAAACCTATTTCTCAAAAAGTGATTTTAATTTCGGAGAACTTGATTCAAGTAAAATTGATTACGCCCTAACAATTGAAAATAAGGTTTTAGCTAAATATGAGAATAAACAGTTTCTTACCAATTTAAAAGGAGTTTCAAAAAACTATGAAAACGTAACTAAAATAAATGATTTTGTGAAAGAAAACTTTTCTTTCGATAAAAACAATTCATACAATACAATTTTTTTAGGTTTAGGGTTAGCAAATTATGTTGGCATACAAAATGAAAGCTTTAATAAAACTTTAAGTTTTTTTTATCCAAATTTTAAAATAAATTCGGCTTTTGGAGTTAAACCATACAATACAGATAAAGCTATTGTTAATAAAATATTTTCATTTTCATCAGATGTTGATAATGAGTTTGCTATTTCTGAAATTGAATTTGCACAAAAACTGTTTTCAAAAAACGAATTAATTTCTGCAATAGAGCTAAAGGTAAAAAACAAGAAAGATTTAAATACAGTCATAAAATATTTGAAAAAGAAAAATGAAAATTCTTTTTATATTAAAGATAAGTTTCAGCAAAGAGATTTTTTATTTAAAGTCATTAATTCCGAGAAGCTAGCTGTTTTTTTTATTTTACTGTTGATTATTTTACTTTCTAGTTTCACTCATATTGGCTTTTTAAATATGTTTTTTATTGAAAAAAAATCAGAATTTCTAACACTAAAAAAAATAGGCTTTTCTAATAAGTTAATTCAAGATGCACTTTTTTTTGTTAGTGTTAAAAAATTTGTAAGGGGACTCATAATTGGAGTTGGTTTGGCCCATTTATTTGTCTTCTTACAATTGAAATTTTCATTAATTAAAATGAAAGATAATTTAGTAGTAGATTCTTACCCAATTAGTTACGAGCCGTTAATAGTATTGCAATTAATTGTTGTACTTATTTTAATCTCTATTATATACTCTTGGTTACCAAGCAAAACTCTATCATCAAATTTTTTAAGAAAAGCTGAATTCTGAGAATTTATCTTTTATGCTTTCTAATATTTCTATTATTTCACTTGGATTCTCAGATGAAACTAATTTAATTCTATGATCTTTAAAATGAGGTATTCCTCTAAAATAGTTCGTGTAGTGCTTTCTTATTTCGAAAATTCCGAGTCTTTCACCCTTCCATGCTATTGAATGTTTCAAATGTCTTTTACATACCCTTACTCTATCTTCAATAGTTGGCTTAGAAATGATTTCTTTGTTTTTTAAATAGCTTTTGATTTCATTAAAAATCCATGGATATCCAATTGCTGCTCTTCCAATCATTACTCCATCAATCCCATATTTTTTTTTCATCTCAAGGGCTTTTTCTCCAGAATTTATATCACCGTTACCAAAAACAGGAATATGCATTCGCGGGTTATTTTTTACCTCACCAATTAATGTCCAATCGGCTTCACCTTTATACATCTGTTTTCTAGTTCTTCCGTGTATTGATATTGCTTTAATTCCAACATCTTGTAACCTTTCAGCTACTTCAACGATATATTTACTATTTTCATCCCAACCTAATCGGGTTTTTACAGTTACTGGCAATGCGGTTGATTTAACAATTTCTTTTGTCATTTTAACCATTTTTGGAATGTCTTGTAAAATACCTGCTCCAGCTCCTTTATAAGCAACTTTTTTCACTGGGCATCCGTAATTTATATCAATTATATCCGGATTAGCTTGTTCACAGATCGCAGTTGCTAATTTCATAGATTCTATGTTTCCCCCAAAAATTTGAATTCCAATTGGTCTTTCTTCATCATATATATCTAGTTTCATAGTGCTTTTTTCTGCCTCCCTAATCAATCCCTCTGAAGATATAAATTCAGTATACATAATGTCAGCACCGTTTTCTTTGCAAATAGCTCTAAAGGGAGGGTCACTTACATCTTCCATTGGAGCTAACATTAAAGGGAAGCTACCTAAATTAATATTTTCTATTTTTACACTCACCTTACAAAATTAACTTAAATAGAATAAATGTAAATGTTCAAGTCTGGATCAATTTTTTTTAAACTGCTTTCATTGCTTGTTCTTATGCTAATATCAACTTCTTTTTGTTTACTAGTTTCTAATTTTTTTATTACCTCGTACTTTGATGTAAGTATGCAGAATTTGGATTTTTTTTTATCTGATTATAGCTCAAAAAAATCTATTCTAGCACTTAAAATTATACAAATAGCATCTGCATTTGGAATTTTTATATTTCCTGGTTTAATATTTTTTAAAATTTATAAAATGAAGCTAATTTATGATTTGCCAAATTTAAAATTAGTTTTTCTAAGCATTTTAATTATTTTTCTTGGTAATGGAATGGTCGATTTGCTATTTAAAATTAATCAGCTTTTTCCTTTGTCTGACTGGATGATCTCATATGAGGAAAATGCTAAAATAATTACTCAGAAGTTCTTAATAATGAGTTCAGTTAATGATTTATTACTTAACATTTTTGTTATAGCAATATTGCCAGCAGTAGGTGAGGAAATACTATTCAGAGGTCTCATACAAAATAGTTTAATAGAAAATAAGATTAATTATTTGTACTCAATACTGGTTACGGCAATTATATTTTCTGCTATACACATGCAGTTTGCTGGATTTTTACCAAGACTTGGTTTAGGCATACTTCTTGGCTATATTTATTTTGTAACAAAGAATATTTGGTATCCTATTATTTGTCATTTTTTTAATAATTTTCTAATTGTTTTTATAAGCTATTTATCACAGAACAATTTGATACAAGTTCGACTTGATATTGACAACTATCAGCTAAGTAACTTTACAGCTGTATTGTTTTTAGCAACTATGATTTATTTAATCTTTTATTTTAAAAAAGAAACTCAAAAAAAGGCTGTTTAGTAAGTACCTTTTCTTGTTGAATAATTTATTTTCAAAGAATTAGCTTTGCGAAGCTCTTGCTTTATGTCAGTTATAATACCCATTTTAACGCTTTCATCAGATTTGATTGAAGTAGTCATGTATGGAATTTCTTTTTCGTCTTTCGCTTCTCTCTCTGAAGCAATGAATTCTTGAATTTCATCTAATGTTGCAAAAGAATCATTGAGCTGAATTCTTGATTTTGATCCAAATGAAGCCTGCATTCTTTTTACAGGTGGTCCAACGTATATATAACTTACTAAGGATTTTTTCTCCATTTTTTTTATCTCAGTTGCCTTTGGAATTATTACTTCAACAAAAAGAGTTGTTTCTCTCATTACAGTAGTTACCATAAAGAAAAAAAGTAACATAAAAACTATATCTGGTAATGCTGCAGTTGATATAGCAGGAGTTCCTTTATTGTCCTTGTTTCTAAACTTTGACATATCAGCCTCCTATATTTTTTGGTTCTGCTTCAGAAATTTTTTGAGGATATTCCTTTCTTATTTCCTTTTGTTTTGATTTATTTAAATCAATATATCTTTCTCCAAATCTTTCCAAAGCGATTTCATTTCTAATTTCATTATAAGCCGCTGCTAATTCATTCTGAACTCTTACATACATTTTGTAAGATGTTCCTCTATCATTTTGAAGTGAGATTATGGCTTTTTCTGGATTGTCTGATAAAGTAGGATTTGCACCGTTGTTATTAATAAATTTTTTAGCTCCTTCTTTAAGTTGGTTTATATTCATGGGCTCTCCTTCAACTAAGAGATTATCTCCAGCGTTTACTAACACAACATATATATTTCTTGCATGAATTTCAGGCGGTGTTTCTTGTTCTTCCTCAGGCATTGGAGGCAGTTTTCTAGCTATTCCAGTGTCAACATCCATTGTGGTTGTTACAAGAAAAAATATTAGTAATAAAAAAGCGATATCTGCCATTGAACCAGCATTGATTTCCTGTAATCCTCTTTTTTTTCTAGCCATTTATTTCTTAAATGCTTTGGTAAGTTCTGAATAGATTACTCCAATTATTGCGATAGTAGTTAAAATATAAAATGTGTATAAGCCCATTCCAACTCTTTTTGACGATGAAGAGCTTATTTCATATTTTTCATATGATGGTAAAACAGCATCAGAGGCTAGCACAAATGATAAAACGACAACAGCAATAAATGCACTTATACCGACCAGAGTTTTTTTTGAGTTGCCCCTTCTAGAAAAAAGTTTTATAACACCAAAAGATATAGCTATAACTGCACCAATAGCAATCAGAGCGTAAGTTAAAAGAATACCTATGTTTAATATGCTGACCATTACTTTATTTTTTTGACAATAAATCTACTAACTTAATTGAGGCATCTTCCATATCATTTACAAGGTTGTCAATTTTAGATACCAAATAATTGTAGAAAATCTGCAATATGATTGCTACTATAAGTCCAAATACAGTTGTTAAAAGAGCAACTTTTATTCCTCCAGCAACGAGTGATGGAGAAATATCTCCAGCAGCCTCAATAGCATCAAATGCACCAATCATTCCAATAACCGTACCCATGAATCCAAGCATGGGAGCAAGTGCAATGAATAAAGAAATCCAAGATAAACCTCTTTCTAATAACCCCATCTGTACAGACCCGTATGAAACAACAGATTTTTCAACCATTTCAATACCTTCGTTAGATCTTTCAAGACCTTGATAGAATATTGAGGCTACAGGCCCTTTGGTATTTCTACAAATCGTTTTAGCATCTTCAACACCGCCGCTTGATAGTGCTGATTCAACATCATTAACAAGTTTTTCAGTGTTTTGTGATGCGAGATTTAAATATATAATTCTCTCTATTGATAGCGCTAGGCCTAAAATTAAACACAATAAGACAATCCCCATAAAACCAGGACCCCCTTCAATAAATTTTTCTTTTATTATTTGATGGAAACTTTTACTTTCATCAACTTCTGGTTCTTGCATAACCTCAACAACTTCTTCTGTTGCTGAATCAACAGACATGATAGTATCTGTGTTTGCCATATTAGAGTCATAGCTATCTTGAGCAAACATTATGCTAGAGAAACATAAAACTGCAAATAGTATTGAAATTATTTTAAATCTTTTTTTCATTGTATTGTGTTTTTATAGATGGGACAAATTTAAAAAAATATTATAATGACGCTAAATATCTTCTATTTACTTCGTCCCAATTTATAATATTAAAAAATGCGTTTATATAATCAGGTCGTCTGTTTTGATAATTTAAATAATATGCATGCTCCCAGACATCGATTCCTAAAATCGGAGTACCTCCGCAAACATTTTCCATTATAGGATTATCCTGATTTGCAGTAGAGCAGGTATTTAATTTACCGTTGTTCACACAAAGCCATGCCCAGCCAGAACCAAATTGAGTTGCTGCAGATTTTGAAAAAGTATCTTTAAAATTATCGAAACTTCCGAAACTTTCAATAATAGCATTTCCTACTTCATTATTTGGTATTCCACCTCCTTTAGGGGTTATAATTTCCCAAAACAAACAGTGATTGTAAAATCCCCCTCCATTATTTCTAACAGCACTTGACAGATTTTTTGATTTCAGTATTTCTTCAATAGACTTACCTGCAAGTTCAGTGCCTTCTATTGCTGCATTTAGCTTTGTAGTGTAACCATTGTGATGTTTACTATGGTGAATCTCCATTGTTTTAGCATCAATATGAGGCTCTAATTCGTTGTATGAGTATTTCAGTTGTGGTAATTCAAATGCCATATTTTTTCTTTTAAAATTAAACAATCTTGGAACAAAAGCTAAAGTTGCAATACCTAAAGAAAAATATGCTAGAAACTTTCTTCTTGTGCTCATATGCAAAAGTAATAATTATTTTTCTTGAAAGAAGCCCTCGCTTGTTAAAAATTCTTTTTGATTATTTTGTATATTATTCTTTATATTTTCTTTATTTCTCAGATTTTTATAAACTAAATTACAACAATTTGTTAAGGCTTCTTCGTCATATTTTATTTCTAAAAAATTAAAAGCTTCTGTTAATATTTCTTTAGCGTTAAGAGTAAGGTTAGAGTAATTGATTGAAAAAAAATCTTTATTAGATTCATTAAAAAATTTACTAATTGCGATATGAGATAATCTCCATTCAAGAAGTCCTTTATTAAAATCAGTTTTTAAAAAATCTTTAGTTTCAATGTTATTGCTCTTTGCATATTCAATTAACAATCTTAGCTTGTTGTCATTGATGCCATACCAATTCCCCTTTCCAATTTTTTCTTCAATTGATGCTGCAACTTCAAGTGGATTTCTTTCAATGACAATAAATTTTGCTTCAGGAAAAGCTTTATTAATAAAATTTAATCTAAAACAGTTCACAGGAAGTTTTTCAAGAATATTATTTTTCTTGTGTTTTTCAGCTTCTTTAAAAAAAACACTTCTAATCTTTTCATTTTTTTTTGTGTTGTAGTCACTATTCTTGAAATCAAGCACAGAGTTGATATTGTCCCAAATGTTAAATTCAGGAAAGACCTTATGCCAAAGATCGCGCCTTTCGTTCAAAACATGTGTATTAGAGCATGAGCCAATAAGCCTGGAAAGTAGTGTTGTTCCAGATCTACCACATCCTACAAGAAAAACAATATTATCTGGTTTTTTTCTGCTAAACAAATGAATCATGAATTAAGTATTGCCAAGCTAAATCTACTTGGCTCATATTTATTAATTTTTTAGCTTTTTCGTGCATTTGAAGTGATGTTTGATTACAGACAAAATCAGGATCCTTATTAGGAATATTTTCATAGCTTGCTAAAATTGCTAATTCATTACCTGAAAGGACTGAGCTGGTTCTTATTTTTTTTGGAAGTTTATCAAACCCCATCCCAATTTTTGCTTTCGGCTTTGGGATTTCAAAAATTGAATCTTCAGTTGTCTTACCATAAAAATTACCACCATGTCTTGAAACAGCATCTAATTTTTTTGGATCAATTTCGAAATTGTGATTCACAATTTTCTCATTAACATGAAATTTTAAAACTTCACATAACACAAGATTACCTGAGCTGGATTTTTTACCTAATGGAATTACTTTAACTAATTTACACTCCATATTGATATTGGATTCTCCGATAAGACTAGCATTTACTAAATCAGCTTTAATCTCAGTTAACCCTGCTTTTTCAAATTCATTCACACCACTTGGATACTCACAACTAGTTAAGGAAATTTGTTGTACTATTTTCGTATTGACAAGTCCTATAACACATTCTTTTGTTTCAATGATATTACTAAGAGTATCTTTTTGATTTTTGCCTTTTGGCTTTCCTGTTGGAGAGAAAACAACTACTGGGGGATCAACACTAAATGCGTTAAAAAAACTGTATGGACTCAAGTTTGATGTACCTGTTTTATTTTTTGTGCTAACAAAAGCAATGGGTCTTGGAGTAATTGCAGCTGCTAAAATTTTATATATGTCAACATTTTGATTGTTTTTAATGTCTATACTTACTCTTTTCATTTGTGAAGCACGATTTTGTTAGTTAATGTTCCAATTTTTTCAATACTCATTTCAATAACATCATTTTCTTTGAGCCAAGTCTCTTTATATTCTATATTTTTTCTTTTTTCAGTTCCATTTATTTCTAGCAAACATCCCTTACCTACTGTGCCTGACCCAATTACATCACCTGGAAATATTTTAGTTCCATATGAGATTCTTTCAATAATTTCTTCAAAGGACCAGTGCATAGTTTTGAGATTTCCAATTGAATAAAGCTTATTATTAATTTTACATTTCATTTCTAAATCAATTTTACCATTAGAAATTTCATTTTCATAAATTTCGTCTCTAGTAACAACAAAAGGACCAAAAATATTTGCAAAGTCTTTTCCTTTAGCAGGACCTAAGTTTAGCTTCATTTCATTTGACTGGATGTCTCGAGCGCTTATATCATTGTAGATTGTAAAACCACCAATAAATTCTCTTGCTTTTTCAGCCTTAATATTTTTGCCCTCTTTGCATATTACAATTGCAATTTCAAGTTCATAATCCAGTTTATTTAAATGTTCTGGCATACACTCAACCTCATCTAAGTGGCCTAAAATTGAGTTGTGATTTGAGAAGTAAAAAACAGGAAATTCATCAAACTCCTTTATCATTTCAGCACCTCTATTTTTTCTACAAGTTTCAACATGTTCTCTGAAAGCATAGGCATCTCTTAAGCTATTTATTTTTGAAAATGGAGCTAATATTTTAACATCTTCTAATTTTATAATTTCTTTCTTTTTTTTATCCTCAAAATTGTAATTGTGGTTCTTTTGTAAAAAAGAAATGATATTATCGGATTCGTCACTCAAGTCATAAATTCTATTGTTGATGACCTGACCAAATGATATTTGATTTTTATATAAATAACGTGCAAGTTTCACTCTTACAAAAGTATTAAAACTAGGTTAATATTGACTTTCATACTATAAAAAAAAATAGTAATTTGCATAAAACATTTTGTAATGCCAAGATATCATAAATTAGGAAAAATTCCTCACAAGAGACATACTACATTTAAAAAAGAAAACGGAGGATACCATTACGAAGAGCTTTTTGGAACAATTGGGTTTGATGGTATGTCTACGCTTTTATATCATTTACACAGACCAACACAGGTCAAAGATATAATTAAGTCTTATACAGTTAAGCCTAAAGTTGCTATTGAGAAGAATATGAAAGCATATTTGCTCGATGCATTTAAGGTTCCTAAAATTGCAGATTTAATTGAAAGTCGACTTTCAATTTTAGTAAATAACGATCTAAATATCATTCTATCTGCGCCTACAAATAAATCAGAAGATTATTTTTACAAAAATACAGATGGAGATGAAATCATTTTCGTTCATAAAGGAACGGGAAAATTAAGAACTTTTATTGGAAACATTCAGTTTAAGGAAGGAGATTATTTAGTAATCCCCAGAGGAACAATTTACAAGTTAAATTTTGATACAAATGAAAATAGACACTTTATTGTTGAGTCTTACAATCCAGTATATACTCCAAAAAGATATAGAAATTATTTTGGCCAATTGTTAGAGCATTCTCCGTACTGTGAAAGAGACTTTAGATTTCCAGAGGAATTAGAAACGCATGATAAAATTGGTGATCATTTAATTAAGCTAAAGAAAGAGCATATGATTCACGAATATGTTTATGCAGCTCATCCATTTGGTGTTGTTGGATGTGATGGATACAATTTTCCATATGCATTCTCAATACATGATTTTGAGCCCATTACAGGACGAGTGCATCAGCCGCCACCAGTTCATCAAACTTTTGAGACTAGTAGGTTTGTCTTGTGTTCTTTTTGCCCCAGACTCTATGACTACCATCCTGAGGCAATACCCGCACCATATAATCACTCAAATATTGATTCTGATGAAGTGCTTTATTATGTTGATGGAGATTTTATGAGTAGAAATCATGTTAATGAAGGTTACATTTCACTTCATCCTGCAGGAATTCCGCATGGTCCTCATCCAGGAGCAATGGAAAGGAGTATTGGAAAAAAGAAAACAGATGAGCTTGCTGTAATGGTCGATACTTTTGCCCCTTTAAAACTAACACAGCTGGCCATTGATCTTTCAGACGGAAAATATCATAAATCTTGGTTAGAATAAATTAATATTTTATGAAACTAGAGAAAATATTTAAAGAAGCCAAAGATTTTCTTCCATTACTTGGAACAGACTATGTTGAGTTTTACGTCGGTAATGCAAAGCAAGCAGCTCATTTTTATAAATCAGCATTTGGGTTTCAATCTTACGCATATAAAGGACTTGAGACAAACAGCACCGATTGTGTATCATATGTTCTAGTTCAAGACAAAATTAAGATTGTTCTTACATCTCCGCTTAGCTCTAGTTCATCAATTAATGATCACATTGTGAAGCACGGTGATGGTATTAAGATTATTGCTCTTTGGGTTGAGGATGCTGAAAAATCATGGAAAGAAACAACATCAAGAGGGGCAAAATCTTACATGGAACCAACATTGGAAAAAGATGAGCACGGTGAAGTTGTACGATCTGGAATTTATACATATGGAGAAACTGTTCATGTCTTTGTTGAGAGAAAAAATTATAATGGAGTTTTTCTTCCTGGATTCAAAAAGTGGTCATCATATAACGAAACTGAACCCACTGGTCTAAAGTATATTGATCACATGGTAGGTAATGTTGGTTGGAACGAAATGAATAAGTGGGTTAAGTTTTATGAAGATGTCATGGGGTTTGTAAACTTTTTATCTTTTGACGATAAACAAATAAATACAGAGTATTCAGCACTTATGAGCAAAGTAATGAGTAATGGAAACGGAAGAATTAAATTTCCAATAAATGAGCCTGCGGAAGGTAAAAAGAAGTCTCAAATTGAGGAGTATTTAGATTTTTATGAAGGGCCTGGGGTCCAACACATTGCTGTAGCTACTGATGATATAATCTCTACAGTAAGCAAACTAAGAACTCGAGGAATTGAATTCCTATCTACACCACCAGATGAATATTATAAAGCTGTTCCGTTCAGGCTTGAAGAGCACAATCATGAGTTAAAAGAAGATATAGAAACTCTCAAAAGTCTTGGAATACTAATTGATGCAGATGAAGAGGGGTACTTACTACAAATTTTTACAAAACCTCTTCAAGACCGCCCAACGTTATTTTTTGAAATAATTCAAAGAGTAGGGGCCAGAGGTTTTGGTGCTGGAAATTTCAAGGCTTTATTTGAATCAATTGAAAGAGAACAAGCAAAAAGAGGAACACTATAAATAATAAATTATGTCAAAATTAAAAATAGGAGATCAAGCTCCAAAAATAAAAGCCATTGATCAAAATGGATCAGTGATCACACTTGATCAATACAAAGGAAAAAAAGTAGTTTTATATTTTTACCCAAAAGACATGACTTCGGGCTGCACAGCACAAGCATGTAATTTGTCTGATAATTATTCTGATTTAATTAGTAAAGGATATGATGTTATTGGAGTTTCATGCGATAGCGTGAAAAGACATCAAAAATTTATTGAAAAATATAATCTTCCATTTAATTTAATTTCCGATGAAGATAAAAAAGTAGTAAATGATTATGGAGTATGGCAATTAAAAAAGTTCATGGGCAGAGAGTACATGGGAATTGTCAGAACAACATTTATAATTGATGAAAATGGCAAAATCGAAGATGTTATTTCTAAAGTAAATACTAAAGAGCATTATTCTCAAATTTTGTAACTTTAAAAAATATTATGAAAAAACTTATTAAATTACTTGTTATTTTTTTTATTGCCAAAGCTAGCTTTTCACAAACGGCTTCATTAGGCCTTCAATACTCTTTCCCTTCATATGGTTTAAGTGCAAAGTTTAATCCAAATGATCATCACAGTATTCAATTAATTTATGGTGCTTTAGGAATAGTGTCAAACTTTTCAGGTAGATATAATTATCTTTTTGATGAAAATGATGCAATTATTCCAACAAAACCATTTTTATACGCTCAAGCAGGTAAATGGTTTTATAACCAAGGAATATTAGATGAGTCGGTCTTTGGGTATGGCATTGGCGCAGGTTTGGAATTCAATTATTTTTTTTGGGGATTGTTTTCTGATAATCTTAAATCATCGATTGAAATTGGATATGGAGATGTTGATTTATTTTATTATGATTTCAGCTTTACAACTTTTGGCTTTGGTATACATTATGAATTTGGATATTAGTTGTTAATTTAAATTAATTATGAAAAATACTTTTAAAACTATATATGTTTTATAGAATCTCAAACAAAGAGAAGTTTAAATACCTCTTCAATTTTACCAAATTTTGAAATTTTAATTTTAAAATCTTTTAAGTTTAGACTATTATACTTTGATATAACAATTTGTTTATAACCAAGTTTCTCAGCTTCAGCTATTCTTAGTTCAATTCTGTTTACAGCTCTAATTTCTCCAGAAAGTCCAATTTCTCCTGCAAAACATATTTGAGTATCGAGTTCAATATTTTGATCTGAAGATAATATAGAACAAATAACTGCCAAGTCTATTGCAGTATCATCAATTCTAATTCCTCCAGTAATGTTTAAAAAAACATCTTTTGCCCCAAGTCTAAAACCACATCTTTTTTCAAGAACAGCTAATAACATATTCATTCTTCTTGTATCAAATCCAGTTGCAGATCTTTGAGGCGTACCATAAACAGCAGAGCTAACTAGAGATTGAATTTCAACTAGTAAGGGTCTAGCCCCTTCAATTGTGCCAGCAATTGCTACACCACTTGTTTTTTCATCTCTCTCAGAAATTAGAATTTCTGAGGGGTTTTCTACTTCTCTTAGGCCATAGCTATTCATCTCATATACTCCAAGTTCAGATGCGGAACCGAAACGATTTTTCACTGTTCTCAGTATACGATATATATAATTTCTATCACCTTCGAACTGAAGTACTGTGTCAACCATATGTTCTAATATTTTTGGACCTGCTATTGCCCCGTCCTTATTTATATGACCTATTAAAAATACTGCGGTTCCACTTTCTTTCGCATATTTTAAAAGTTCTGAGGTACAAGCTTTAACTTGAGAAACACTTCCAGCAGATGATTCTATTTCAGATGAATGAAGTGTTTGAATTGAATCAATTACTAAAATTTCTGGCTCTAAGCTTTCAATTTGATGAAAAATATTTTGTGTGTTAGTCTCTGTTAAAATGTAACAGTTTTTAGAGCTTTTATTTATTCTTTCAGCACGCATTTTAATTTGTTTCTCACTTTCTTCTCCAGAAACATATAAAGTTCTTTTTGATATTGAGCTCAATGCAAACTGAAGTAATAACGTAGACTTTCCAATGCCTGGATCACCCCCAAGAAGAACTATAGAGCCAGGAACAATACCTCCACCTAAAACTCTGTTAAGTTCTGAATCTTTAGTGACTATTCTTTCCTCTTGGCTATAGTCAATATCAGAAACTAATACAGCTTTGTTGACTCTTTTATTTTTAAAAGAACTGCTTACATTATTATCATTGTTAATAGTCTCCTCAACAAATGTATTCCACTCACTACATTGTGGACACTTTCCTAACCATTTTGGTGATTGATGACCACAATTTTGACAGAAAAAAGCAGATCTAACTTTCCTTTTTATTATCACTATTTATTAATCTTTTTTATGGTATTTGTACTTGAAAGACCATTAATTAAAGGAATTATGACTGTCTCTCCCCCATATGAACTTACAATGTCATTTCCCACAATATCCTTTTTTTTATAATCACCTCCTTTAATTAAAAAATCAGGCTTAATTTTTTGAATTAATTCCTTAGGAGTATCATCACTAAATTTGACTACATAATCAACAAAAGAGAAAGAAGCTAGCATGTGAGATCTGGTTTGAAAGTCATTTACAGGTCTTTCTTTTCCTTTAAGTTTTCTTACTGATTCATCAGAGTTGATAGCTACAATTAGCCTATCTCCAAATTCTTTAGATTTTGTGAGAATTTTAAGATGACCTAGATGTAAAATATCAAAGCATCCGTTCGTAAAGGCTACTTTCATTTTATTTTTTTTCCACTTACTAACCTTTAAAGCTAAGATGTCAGTGTTAATTATTTTTTCTCTTACTTTACTAATTAGTGACATACTTGGTATTATTTTTTGAAATGAAAAGTAAAGCTAATGAAATTGCTCCAAAAACTAGAGCCATTAAAGTTTGTGCAGTATGAACAGCAAAAGCAAAAATAAGTGCTGAATCAGCACTTATTCCTAAACTCATTAGTCCCAGTTTAGTAGCTAGATGATATGAGCCAATGCCTCCTTGAGTTGGAACTACCATGCCAATACCGCCTATTACCATTATGTATATTCCATCCATAAAACTTAGTGAGTTAGTTTCGCTGATAGCAAAAAAACATATGTATGTCATTGAAGCATATAAACCCCATATCAAAGCGGTATGAATCCAAAATGAAGATTTGTTTTTAATTTTTTTTACACTTGTAAATCCTTCTTTGATGCCTTTCAAGAAATCTTTAATTTTTATTACAACAGTTGAAGATTGATTTTTTTTTATGTATGTGAAAAAAATAGATGAAATTGCTAATAGGCTAATAACAAAAAGAAGTATTGAGTTAATGGGTAATGTTTGAGCTTTGCTAAAAACAGAATTAAAAAAAATATTAATTTTTTCCAGATTAACAATAAACATTAATGTCAAAAGAGAAATAAGAGCTAATAAATCAATAGTTCTTTCAGCAATTATAGTGCCAAATAATTTATCAACTGGTATATTTTCCTTTTTATTTAGTGCTGTGCATCTTGAAATTTCACCAGCTCTTGGAATTGCTAAATTTGTTAAATAGCCAATCGCAACAGCATTAATACTGTTTGAAACTTTACAATTATACCCTAGCGATTGTATCATATGAATCCATCTAACACCTCGCAAAACAATAGCTAATGCTCCCAACACGATTGAGAGATAAATCCAATTCATTTCTAAATTAGCTAAACTTTGTAGTAGTTCTCTCGGATTTTGGTTTTTTAGAGCTAGCGCAAGTAGTAAAAAAGCTAAAAATCCAAAAAGAAGATATTTTATTGAGTTAATTAGTTTCTTTCGCATTTATAATGATATTATCAATTAATCTAATATTTTCAACAGTGGCTGCAATACAAATTGCAAAATTATGACAAGAGAAATCTATTGGATGCATAGTTTCCATACTGACAAACTCCAAATACTCTAAATTAAATTTACTTCTTTCAAACAATTTTTTTACTTTATTCTTCAAAGTTACAATATCATATTTATTGATATTGTCTCTACAATAACAAAGAGATTTAAAGATTATTGTTGCTGATCTATAGCTGTCTTTTGTCAAATTATTGTTTCTTGAGCTTAGAGCAATTCCATTTTTATCTCTAAACGTAGGAACAGAAAAAATCTTAATATCAGACTCATTAGAAATATGTTTTATTATCATAAGTTGTTGTAAATCTTTCTCTCCAAAAAATGCAAAATTTGGTTTTATTATTTCAAATAATTTAGTAACTACAGTTGCTACTCCTTGAAAATGACCAGGCCTATATTTTCCTTCCATATACTTATCAAGTTTATTCAAATTAAACTCACAGCTTTTTACATTGCCGTCATAAAGTTCAAAATCATTTGGTGTAAAAACTATGTCACATTGATTTTTTTTCAAAAATTCAATATCTTTTTTTAAATTGGAGGGATAATTGCTTAAATCTTTTTGTGAATTAAACTGTGTTGGATTAATGTATATACTACATACTGTTATATCACATCTTGAATTTGATGCTTTGATCAAGGAAATGTGCCCATCATGTAAAGCTCCCATTGTGGGAACAAATCCAATTGTTTGATTAGATAGTGAATTCAGAGCTACTTTTAGCTTAGATTTTTTCTTTATTATCTTCATTTTAAGTATAAACAAAACTACCTTAAATGCTTCATTTAAAGAATTTTTTTATATATTTTTGTAAAGCGATTTAAATCTTAATAATGGGAAAGAAAAGAATTTTATACGTATCTCAGGAAATTTCTCCATATACAAAAGAAAATAAAAGATCAAATTTTTGCATGAATTTACCACAGTTTGTTCAAGAAAATGATAATGATATTAGAATTTTCATGCCAAAATTTGGAACAATCAATGAAAGAAGACATCAACTTCACGAAGTAATAAGACTCTCAGGTATGAACCTCATAATAGATGATTTTGATCATCAATTAATAATTAAAGTTGCTTCAATTCAGCACTCTAGAATGCAAGTATATTTTATTGACAACGAAGAGTATTTCCCAAAGAGACATTACTTAAATGATCTTGAAGGTAAATTCATGCAAAATAATGATGAGAGGATGATGTTTTTTTGTAAAGGTGTAATAGAGACTGTTAAGAAATTAGGTTGGGCCCCAGATATTATACATTGTAATGGATGGTTTTCTGCTCTTGTACCTATGTATATTAAAAAATTATATTCTCAGGATCCATTATTTTCAAAAACAAAAGTCTACTACACTGTCTTTGACAACTCATTTAAAGGAGATTTAAACAACTTACTCTCTGAAAAGCTATTATTTGAAGACCTTACTAGTAAGGATGTCGAACTAATTAATAACCCCACATTTGAAAATCTCAACAAGTTTGCAATCAGCTATTCAGATTCAGTTGTTCTGGGGTCAAAAAAATTAAGTAAAAGTCTACTTGATTTTATTAAAATTACAAACGTACCTTTATTAGTAAAAACTGATGATGATAATTTTGAGAAGCAATGTCTTTCTTTTTACGAAAACGCAGCTAATTCAAAAAAAACAAAAAAAAAGAAGCAATTAGTTGAAGCTGTTTAGTCCAAAATTAGAAATATTTTTTTGTTTTGTTTTATGTCTAACGTTTTCGTGTAAGGAACCTTCAGAGATAGGTTTAGATATTCACCCAAGCGACGACAAGATTATTATAAAAAATAATTCAAATTTTTTTTCTTTTGAAACAATTACTATTGCTGAAGATTCATTAAGATCAGATGAGCCAGCTAGATTGTTGCTTGGTAGTCTTACAAGTGATCCAATATTTCCAAAAGCAAATGCACACTTTATAAATAGTCTACTACTTTCTTCAAATAACATTAGTCTTGGTGACATTACAAATATTATTATAGATAGTGTGATATTACAATATGTAATAGATGATTATTATGGAAATGAAATTCAGTCTTTTCCTAACCTTTATGTATCAAAATTAACAACACCAATACACAAAGATTCATCATATTTTTCAAATTATCCCATTTCGTACAATCAATCTGAACTTTTTTCATACACCAACAAAATTATTAAGGATTCTAACTCTGTGTCAATAATTAGAATATCATTAGATATTGCAATTGGTCAAGAAATTATAAATGGAGAAAATATCGGGGCTCTAGTTTCTAATGAAGAATTTCTTCAATATTTTTACGGAATAAAGGTTTCCACTACAGATCCGTCAAATTTAAATTCAGCAACTGATAATACAATACTATACCTCAACCCTGACAATCAAAAATCAAAATTTACTATTTATTACAGAGACATTTCAATTATCGATTCAGTTAGGTCGCTTGACTTTGATCTAGGAGGTGATGCTGCTAGAATCAATCTTTTTAACAAAAAAAATCTTCAACAACTTACTTCTTCTACAGATAGTTGTTATGTTCAGTCGATGTCAAGTTTTAAAACGTCCATAAAGTTTAATGATTTAGAAATTATTAAGGATACTTTAAAAAATAAAGTGATAAACAAAGTTAGTCTCAAATTCTTTTGTAATGAAGATATAGAATTTGAACCTCACGAAAAACTTTTCTTAGTTAGAAACAATTTAGCAGGAGAAAACGTTTTTTTAAGCGATTTCTTAATTGAGGGAGAGTCACATTTTGGCGGGCAGAATGAGAACAATAACTTTACATTTAATATAACAAGATATTTCAGTGATTTAATTAATGAATCATCAGATTTTACAAATGAATTGTATTTACTACCATCTGGAGCTGTTATTAACTCAAATAGATCAATAATTCCAAAATCAAGCTTTTTATTAGAAGTAATTTATTCTGATTTAAAATAACTTATCATAAATTGTTACTTTTGAGAAATGTGTGGAATTGCTTCTTACATTGGCAACAAGAACGCCTACCCAATCATTATTAAGGGGTTAAAAAGACTAGAGTATAGAGGCTACGATAGTGCAGGTATTTGCTTGCTCAAAAATTCTTTGCTGACGTATAAGTCAAAGGGTAAGGTTAAAGATTTAGAGAATGAGTTTAATAAAAGACCCAATAGCGCCTTTATAGGAATTGGTCATACCAGGTGGGCAACTCATGGAAAACCAAATAAAATTAATGCCCATCCTCACTTATCAAATTCTGAAAGATTGGCTATTGTTCACAATGGAATAATCGAAAATTATGATTCAATAAAAAAATTATTAGAAAAAAAAGGATTTAAGTTTTATTCAGAAACTGACACAGAAGTTTTAATCAATTTAATAGAATATGAACAAAAAAGCGAAAATTTAGATTTGTTTGAATCAGTAAGATCTGCATTAAAGCAGGTAATTGGAGCTTATGCAATAGTTGTCATAGAAAAAAATAATTTAAATGAAATCGTTGTTGCAAGAAAAGGTTCTCCATTAGTAATTGGAATTGAGGATGGTGAGTATTATGTTGCATCAGATGCTAGTCCAATAATCGAGCATACAAAAAATGTTGTTTATTTAAATGATGATGAGGTTGCAAGAATTAATATTAAAACCGGACTTCAAATCAAAACAGTAAGTAACAAAAAAGTATCTCCATTTGTTCAAGAATTAGCTTTGTCAATCGAAGATATTGAAAAAGGAGGTTATGATTATTTCATGTTAAAAGAGATTTTCGAGCAACCAAAAAGTATTCAATCTACGCTTAGAGGTAGAATTAAGAAAAATAAAATAAAGTTTGCAGGCATAAAAGATTTTGAAAAAAAAATAATAAAAGCAAATAGACTAACAATAATAGCCTGTGGCACATCATGGCATGCTGGTTTAGTTGCATCATATTTTTTTGAAAGTATAGCAAGAATAAATGTTGATGTACAGTATGCATCAGAGTTTAGATACAGAAATCCAGTTTTAAATGAAAAAGATGTTGTATTAAGTATAACACAATCTGGTGAAACAGCAGATACTCTTGCTGCTCAAAAACTTGCAAAAAGTCGGGGAGCTACAACTCTTGCAATATGTAATGTAGTTGGCTCAAGTATTGCTAGAGAAAATGATGGAGGTGCTTACACACATGCGGGGCCTGAAATAGGAGTTGCATCAACAAAAGCTTTCACAACTCAATTAACACTTTTACTTTTGATAGCGCTTAGATTTGGAAAAGAAAAGTCATCAATTAGGGATAGGGATTACCAAAGAATGTTAATTGAAATTCAAATGCTTCCATCATTAGTAGAGGAATCTCTTAAAGTTGATAAAAAAATTGAAAAGATTTCAAAAGAGTTCAAAGATTCTGACAATTTTTTGTACTTAGGAAGAGGAATGAATTTTCCAGTTGCTTTAGAAGGTGCACTTAAATTAAAAGAAATTTCTTATATCCATGCTGAAGGATATCCAGCAGCTGAAATGAAGCATGGACCAATTGCTCTTATTGATGAAAAAATGCCTGTGCTGGTAATAGCTACTGAAGATGAGTATTACTCAAAAATTTTCAGTAACGCTCTTGAAGTAAAATCAAGAGGTGGAAGAATTATTTCAATAGTATTTGATGATGATGATGCAATCTCAAAGATTTCTGAGCACGTAATCAAGGTTCCAAAAGTTAACAAGTATTTGTCTCCAATAATTTCAGTCATTCCTCTTCAACTATTATCATACCATATTGCTGTCTTAAGATGTTGTGATGTTGATCAGCCAAGAAATTTAGCTAAGTCAGTCACTGTTGAATAGGGATAGACCAAACATTTGGAATAGAAAACTTCCTTAATCAAATTGTAAATTCCTGTTATTGATTTTTAAGTGTTACAAGTCACTTTTAATTTTTCATCAAACTCTATAAATTGGTTTCAATTTCTAAAGTCTATCTAATGCGCAGTATATTCTTTTTCTTAGTTTTGAAGAGATAAATTCAATTTAAATGCGAATTAAGAAATTAGATGGTCTGAGAGGAATTTGTAGTGTAATGGTTGTAATCTATCATTATTCTCAAGATTTCTTGCCTTATTATTTATATAACTTCTTTATCATTAGAGAGTCTCATACTTTTGTTGATTTTTTCTTTGTGTTAAGCGGATTTGTTATAGCCCATAATTATTATTCTCTTAGTAATTTCAAAGATTTTTGGACCTACCTAAAGAAAAGGTTTATCCGATTATATCCACTTCTTTTTTTCACGGTCAACATTTGCTTAGTAGCCATGATAGTATCAAATAATTTTCTCACTAAATATATAGATGAAGGAAGTTCATTAATGGAACAAATATATACAACGTTAGATTCATTAACTTTTTTAAATTCAACTCCTCTACTTGGAGATTCTTTAGGAATGAATCACCCTTCTTGGTCTATCTCTGCAGAAATGATATCTTATATTGTTTTTGGTTTATTAAGCGTAATATTAAT
Source organism: uncultured Bacteroidota bacterium (assembly GCA_902533655.1). Taxonomy (GTDB): domain Bacteria; phylum Bacteroidota; class Bacteroidia; order Flavobacteriales; family BACL11. The sequence continues at coordinate 24,947 of CACAMX010000001.1, read as the reverse complement.
CAAAAACCTCAAAATTGTTCTATTCTTATGTATCATGTGTCTATCAACGATCACCTTATTAGATTATGGAACATTTTTCGTTTTTGGAGATTATGGATTTATAAGAGGTTTAATGTGTTTCTTGGTGGGATATTTTATTTGGGAATTAAATTTATTAAAATTTCAACTTAATAACTATTTAGAATACACAATACCTTTTCTGCTCACTAGTATTCTTTATATCTTACACATTAATGTCGGCAATAGTATTAGAGTATATTTTGAATTCTTAGTGCCAGTAATTTTTGGACTATCTATATTTATATTAATTAAGACAAATGGATGGATATCTAGCATTCTTGAGAAAGAACCTATGCAGTTTTTAGGCAGAATTTCTTACTCAACATATCTCAATCATTTTATAATATTATATATTTTTCCTAATATTTTATTTAAAGTTCTTAGTATACCAAATAATGATACAATTCAAATTATAATATTCATTCTGTGTTTAATTTTAACAATATTATACTCTAATTTTACTTATAAGCATGTTGAAATCAGGGGGAGTAAATTTTTAAGAAAACATCTGTTGAAATAGTTCTTGGAGTTGATCTATCTGGTTATTAAAATGGCCTTTATTAAAAGTGCTAATCATGTAATTACAAATCAATAATTCCAAGAAGCTTTATAGCCCATATGATCAATTCTCCACCTAATATTAAAGTTGGCAAAAGGGTATTGAATTAATTCTTTTAAAATTCCAGAATCTGCAGATCGATATAATTTTCATCAATCTATTTTCACAAACTTACCATATTTATTAAAAATATTTGAAAATGCATTTAATATTTTCAATTTTAGAATCAAAACTTCGTTCAATTCTATTTTCTCTAAGCTTACCTTTCTTCCTTTAAGAATTTGATTAAAAAATATAATTTATATTGGTTAGTATTATAATGTGATGTTTTTGTTAGTTTTAAAGTTCTAATAATTAAGTCAAATGAAAATATTATACTCTCAACATCTTTTTTATTAGAATTAAAAGTAATAGAATCGGTGGTGGAAAAACAGTCAGTTGCGGTTGAATAGTTTTGAAACAAACATTTTGATAGGAAACCTTCTTAACCAAAAATTTTAAAATATTTTTTTACAATTTTTGAGCCAAAATATGAAGTTATTATATATAGAATGGTCTTTAATTCAATTGTTGATTTTAACAAATATTTTCTCGATAACTTCATATTTCCTATTAAATAGTAATACCTGCCAAAACTTCCGTTAATTCTTTTTTCAGCCAACTTCACTTCATCTGGATATTTACTTTTATAAGAAGAAATAGTACTAAGGGAATAATTATAATCGTTTATTCTGTATTGTTCGTTTAAAGAAAGATTATTTCCTTCAACTTTTCTAAGATACAATGCACTACATATTTCAACAGAACGTTGATTATGAAATAATTTCAAAACCCAGTCAAAATCAATCATGCCATATTCTTCTTCAAAGAAAATATGCTTTAAAGAAGATGAAAATAAAATACTGCCCAAGTAAGTCTGTTGTCCAACCTTGCTTTTTGTAAGCTTACTTAAAAATGTTTCATTTTTTAAGTATTCTATATAATCTTTTTTATCTAACGATTTACTAACTCTAACTACTTTACTAGAGTAAGAATAATCTGACAATATATAACCAGATGTAACTATTGGAGCTAAATGAGAAACTTCTAATAATTTTTTAATCTTATTTGTAAACCAGATATCATCATGATCTGCAATACAAATAAATTGTCCAGTACACAATTTAAGTGCTTTATTTCTTCCATGATTAGGACCTCCAGTATTTTGATTAGTCACCTGAAAATCAATTCCATTAGCCAAAAGGATATCTTTAGTGTTATCATTAGAACAGTCATCAACTACTATTAATTCAATTTCAAACAGTTCTCCTTTTCCTTCTTGACTGTTTATTGAATCTATTAACTCTTGAAGTTGATCTCCTGAGTTGTAGGTTGTTAAGATTATACTTATTTTTTTCAAATTATGTTTTCTGATTTAAAAGAAAGTAATTAATAAAAAACTTTGAACTGTTTAACATGAAAATATAAAATTTTAATCCAATTTCTTATTTTCATTAAATTTTTTGTTTATGTCTTATGTTAGTTTTAAAGTAATTTTAAGTACATAAAAGTAACAAAAACAAAGAATGTTTTCTACACAATATCATAGTATATATTACCACTAATAGTAATAAATAAACTAAAACCAAAAAACGGTTATAAAAAAAAGTATAAAGAGTTGTTGCCATAGTCGAACAATTTATACCATTTTTGGAATAAAAATATAGTTAGAAACAACAGTTAATACACAAACAATTATTTCTAAAGGTTACAACAATTAGAACAGTTGAGCGGCTTTCTCAGAGTCTGTACTTTACAAAATGAAAGAATAATAATGAGAATTTGTAACTTTGTCCCTTTTAAAAATAACTCAATGGGCTTAATTATTAAACAAAGTATAAAGGGGAGTTTTTGGTCCTATTTAGGTGTATTATTAGGTTTTATTACAACATCTTTTCTTTTCCCAAAATATGTTAGTACTGAAATTATTGGCTTGTTCGGAGTTATTGTAGCATACTCTACTATTGCAAGTCAGTTATCATCTTTGGGAATCAAGGGGGTTACAGGGCGCCTTTTTCCTTATTTCCGTAATGAGTCAAATGGACATAATGGATTCCTCTTTATTGGTGTTTCAGTTGTTTTAATTGGTTTTGTTCTTTTTTTGGCTGTTTTCTCATTTATCAGCCCATATCTTTTAGAGGGAAAAGCTGATAGCGTATTGTTAACAGATTATTTTTTTTTAATTAAGGTTGTTACCTTGTTTGTTTCTCTGTATGGATTCTTTGATTCTTACAATAAGCTTCTTTATGATGCAGTATATGGAACCTTTTTGCAAGAGTTTGTTCAGAGATTATTGATATTGCTATTTACACTTCTTTTTATCTTTAATATTATTGACATTAATTTTTTTGTTCTAGCTTATGCATTTTCTTTGTCAATGAAAGGAATATTAATTTTTGCTCATTTGTGGAGAAAAAAATCTATAAAATTAAAACCCAATTTTTCATTCATAACGCTTAAACTTAGAAAAGAAATCATAAGTGTCGCATTGTTTAGCTTGTTAGCAGGATTTGGAACATCTGCAGTTTTTAGTATTGATAAGATAATCATTTTTGATCTTCTGGACTTAAGTTATACAGGCGTATATACTATTGCTTTCTTTTTTGGAACCTTAGTTGTCATACCATCTCGGCCCTTACTAAAAATAGCAGGCACAATTATTGCTGATGCATGGAAGGATAATGATTTAAAGAAGATTGACTCAATTTATAAAAAAAGTTGTTTAAATCAATTCATTCTTGGTAGCGTTTTGTTTTTAGGGATATGGGTTAATATTGACAATATTCTTGAAATACTTGGTGATGATTATTTAGAAGCTAAGTGGGTGATATTTTTCATTGGTTTAAGCTTTCTTATAGATATGGGGACTGGAGCTAAGAATCTTGTAATTAGTCTTTCAAAGCAATATCGTATGATGCTTCTTTTTATTTCCTTGCTTATAGTACTAGTGATTGTAAGTAACTACATATTTATTCCGATATGGGGTATCCTAGGAGCAGCAATAGCTTCCGCCATTTCTATGTTTGTAACTAATCTAGTTAAATGTCTATTTATATACAGGAAATATGGATTTCAACCATTTAACTACAGGTTTTTAGTTGTTATATCTATCTTCATACTGTCGTATATAACTCAACTTTTATTACCAGAGTTAAGTTTAGCCTTTGATATAATAATAAGAAGTTTTATTGTTGGGGGAGTTTTTTCTTTTCTGATACTTGCTTCCAAAGTTTCAGGTGAAATTAATAGTATCGTCAAAAAAGGTTATGATTTAATTAAATCAAAACTTTAAGTTTCTTTCAGAAAAGGTTTGAAAATAAAGAATAGGATTGCCCCTGCAATTACTTTGTATATTAGTAATATTGTTGTTTTGTAATTAAGAACTCTGAAATGTTTCTTTAATAATAGTAAGGGAGTCAAATAGCTGTCTTTTATAATTTTTTTATTGTTTTGTGCAGAGGTTTGAGCAGCGTGAACACGGAATTTCACAAGTTTTTGATCTAAAGAAATAACTGTAAACTTGGTCATTACTCTATACAAAAATTCATAATCTAAAGACTGTTTCAGGCTCTCATTAAAATAACCTATTTCATCGAATACAGATTTTTTTATTAATGTGCAAGGTGGTTCTGCAATCTTGTTTCTAGGCTTTTTATAAAGACTAGAAGAAGAGAGTAATTCTTTGTTAGTTTTATTTTTGTAATGATCAAAAATACTTTGATTTAGATTAATATGGCTCTGATTTACATCGCCAATTAATTCTTTATTACAATATACAACCCCAACATTCTTGCTTCCATTTTTTTGGAAATGACTGATCATTTCCGATATGCAGTTTGCTTCAAGTAAATCATCTTGAAATAAAAATTTGATAAACTCACCATTTGCGTAATGTACGCAGTTGTTCCAGTTCGACCCAATTCCATTAGGCTGATTTTTGACTATACTGATATTTACCTCGGATCTATTTTGAAAGCTTTGAATAAGCTTCAATGTGTTGTCTGTCGATTGATCATCAGAGAAGATAACCTCAATATTTGAATAATTCTGCTTTTCGATTGAAGAAATAGTTTCTTCTAAATATTCTTCACCGTTGTATGTGGGTATGCAGATAGAAACTTTCGGAAACTGTGGATAAGGAGTCACTTGAAGTTAAAATTAAAAAGTTCGATTTCTTGTTTGTAAATGTCCTTCACAATGCCGATTGTCTCTTTGTTATAAAACTGCCTATAATCTAAGCTATTACTCTTATTTACGACAGGTAATTTGTAATGACTTTTATTAAACCTCTTCATGATTTGTGCTATGGACTCTTCTAAATTGTCCAGTTTTATAACCTCATTAGCAAGCACATTATTGTTATTGTCACAAAACCAGAACGTTTGAGGGATAAAGTGTATTTGTGTTTTGCTGGCATTTGAAAGTCCGTGTCTTACAAAGTCTTTAAAGTCTTTGTAGTCAACTATATATTTATTACAATCGTCTTGGTCTTCTTGACAATTACCACCTTTTGACAGGTACTTGTATGCTGAGAATACTCTATCCCATGGATTTCTGATAACTGCAAAGGTGAAATAGAAATGCTGGAACAAAAAGTAAAACCGATTGGTTAATTTTGCTAGCCTAGAATCTGGAAATCGAGTATAGTTGCTTTTCCTAAGGTTGTGACCCCAAGTAATTAAGCCATCTTTTTCGTAAACCTTTTTTATGGAGTTTCCTGCTGCTTTAGGCACATGTATCAATACAATCCTCATATTGCAAACTTACAAATCACAGTGTGAAATAACACATGTTTAATAGTTGATTTATAATCTAATTTAACACCATCTTCTTTTATTTTAGCCTTTTAACAGATTGATATTTAAAAGATAATAGCATATATTTATTAATTATTTAGTTAATGAATTCTTTTGCATTTATACTTTCATTTAGCAGATCAGGTAGTACACTTTTAGCTAGCATCTTAAATAGTCATAATAATATTAATGTTTTAAATGAAACTTGGATTTTTCCCACTGCCGCAATATTGGGATGGAGTAGTTTAGATTATAATAAGCAAAGGTATATTTTGCATCTTTATAATAAATCAATTAAAACTATAAAAAGCCAAAAAAAAATCTCAACATCCATTTGTCAAAATAAAAATATATCGTTGGTGTCATTTTATAAAAAGATTCATTCAAGTAAATCAAAAATTTTAGCAGAAAAAAATCCGGCCAATACAATTCACTCTAGCTTTTTAATCAATAGTTTTAAAGGTTCAAAATTTATTTTTTTAACAAGAAATCCTTTAGATATTGCTAGCTCCTATAAAAAAAGATGGCATTCTAATTCCACCTCTGATGAATTTGTTTTTAGAGTAGCGCTTGTAATAAAAAGTTATTTTTTTCATGCAAAAAAAAACCTAAGTAGAACAGATATACAAATTATAAAATTTGAAAACTTAGTTGATTTTACAGAAAAAACAGTAAAAAAAATATGTAAAATAATTGGTGTTGATTTTAATAAAAAAATGTTGCAAAAGTTACATTCATTTGACTTTGATTTTGAATCAAAGAAGTTTCATAAAAACTTATCAAAGTCGATAAATACAAAAAATACTAGTAACTATAAAATAGATCTCTCAAAAAAAGAAATTTCAGAATTATCTTTTTTGTTTAGAGATATTATTGGTTATTTTAATTATCCAACTGTAAAATTTGAACAAACTGAAAAACTGCTAAAAATTGAAAAAAAAATTAACCGAATAATTAAATCTAAGAGAAGCAATTTTAAAATTCTTCAAAAGAAGATTATATATAATTTATACTATTTTAATTTCATAATTAAAATAAATTGGAAAGAATTCGTTAAGCATAATTTTTTAAAAAAATACTTTCATAATATTTTGTTAGTGTTAAAAGCAATGTGATTCTGGCCCAAAAAAAGATGGTCGCTTAAACAAAGGTTAGAAATAAATGAGTTAAGCGGTAAATTAGCTAATTACAATTAACTCTGGTTAGTTTACAATTATTTGAGCTTTCATGTTTGGTAGATGTGGGGTGCAAACATAGTAGTAAGTTTTTAATTCCTCAGCTACAATATAGCCTGAACTACCATAATCAAATTCAAATCCATTTTCTAATGGTGTAGATGAGTTAGCATTGAAGCTTGCCTCACTAACTTCAATGGCGTTATGGGTTGCGCCAAGTTCAAAAAAAATAGTATCACCTAAGTTGCAATTTAAAAGGTTGGGAACAAAGTTCAAACCGCTAGTTGTTATTATGTTTTCGGCATTTGAAGGCTCATTATTTTCCTTTGAACAAGAAAAAAATATTAACATCATTAATGTGATTAGAATTTGAGTTTTCATTTATCCATTTAAAATGCAAATTTACTTATTAAATCAATTGAAAATGTAATTATTTCATATTTTTAGTTTATGAGAAAAATAAAAAATGTGTTTTTTGAATATCGTTGGTTTTTATCATTATGGTTTTTAATCAATTTATTACAAGCGAATTTTACAAATTTACATTTTGACGAAGCCTATTACTGGCTTTATTCAAAAACAATGTCTTGGGGATATTTTGATCATCCTCCGATGATAGCATTTTCTAGCAAAATAGGTGATATGCTTTCACATACAACACTTGGTCTTAGGATTATACCAGTAATAATTGGTGTTTTTGTTATCTCAGCTATTATCTTTCTAATTAATGATAATAAAAATAAAAATCATGTTTTCTTTTACATCATTTCTTTTCCATTGATCACAACACATATTGCTGGATTTTTAAGTTTGCCGGATGCGCTATTATGTTTCTTTTTTGTACTTTTTCTTATTTTCTACCAAAAGTATTTAAGAGATGATAGTGTAACTGTAGTATTGGCTTTATCAATAACAATTGCATGTATGATATACAGTAAATATCATGCTTTTATTATTTTACTATTTGTTCTTTTAGCAAATTTTAAACTAGTTTTTAAAAAAAGTTTTTGGCTTATTTTCTCAATGACAATTTTGTTATTGACCCCTCATATTATCTGGCAAATAAAAAACGATTATCCAAGTTTCATCTATCACCTTGACACAAGAGCCTCTGGTTTTAGTTTGAATAACTTGTTTGAGTTTATTATTGGGCAGATTGTTCTTGCAGGACCATTAAGTGGTATAGTTGTTTTGTACTTAACTGTAAAGTGTAGAGCAAAAGATACTTTTGAAAAAACATTAAAATACATTGCAATTGGTTTTTATCTTTTTTTCATTTTTTATTGCATTAATGGAAGGGTGGAAGCGCATTGGACTTCTGTTTCTACTGTTGCACTAATTATTATTTCATATAAACAACTAAAAAATATATCTAAAATTGATAAATTTTTCAAGTATTTAATTTATCCCTCTATTTTTTTAATTTTTTGTGCAAGAATTGTTTTAGTTGAAGATAATTTTAGTGAAAAATTAAGTTTGAAAAGAAATTTTATGAATATGGATAATTGGTCTAACGAGCTTGATTCCATTGCAAAAGGAACGGACATATTATTTACTAATAAATATCAAAATGTTTCAATTTACTCTTACAGCAAAAATAAATTATTCCCGTCGGCTTTAAAAACTGGTACAAGATTTAGTCAGATTGATTTATTTAAGCTGGATTCAATTTATGATGGTAAAAAGGTTTTTGCCTTGGATTTTGGAAATGATATTTTTTGGAAATCCAAAAATGGATCGGAGCACTATGGTAGTTTTATTAACAATTATTATTCATATACTGGTATTGAAATAGACAACTTATCTTTAAGCTACAGTAAATCAACTGTAGATTTGGAGTTTGATTTAGTAAATAAAAGTTCAAAGAGTAGATTTTTAAATTACGATGAAAATCAAAAATTAAAGTTAACTTGTTACTTGGGTTCTAAAAAAAAGGAATTTTATCTTTTCGAAATTTGTGACAAAAAAGAAATCTTGTCAAAAGAAAGTATAAATATAACTGTTAGCTTAAAAGATTTTATTACAGCTGATAATGATAGAATTAATATTGAACTTTCATCAAATGGTCTTAGAGTATTTAATCAAAAAGTTAGTTCTTTTATTAATTGATATTATTCAATTTCAGTGCAATTTAGGCTGAAGAGCTGTTAATTTTATTTCTAAAAATTAAATGTAGAACTATTCCAAGGGGCATTAGCATGACACTAAAAAAAATGGAAATTCTTAATAGTAAAAGATTATTATTTCTTTTAATACCATCAGCCCAAACCCACCTTGTTGCAAATATATCGCCAGCAACCATATGTGCCCAAGTAGCAGTAACTCCTACTTTAGTTGTTAGACCTTTTGACATGCCGATTATAAAACCATCGGGATGTGAGCCCAAATTGAAAAAGTCAATTAATCCTTGTGGGTTTTTAAGCATCAATAAAAACCATATTATAATCGGGCCAATAAAGAATAATGGTTTCGACATTAATTCTTTGGTTTTATTTTTATTTGGATTTACTAACATCGCAATCCAAAAGGGACCAACCCATAGAGTTGAGATTAGAAAGGATATTGTATAAATATCCATCTTTTATTTCTAGAGAGTGTAGATAAGGTTAACTTCTAAATCAAATTCATCATATATCATTTTATCTCCAATATTCTTAATGAAGCTTTTTGATTTGTATTTGATTCCATATTTAGTACGATCAATTTTGAGTTTAGCATTAGCCTTTCCATTTGTCATAATTGATTTAAACTTGATTGGATTGGTAATACCTCTTATTGTCATATCACCTTCAATTTCGTAAGTATTAATACCAATTTTTTTTACATTTCCCATAACTATCTTAGATGTGGGATATTCTTCTGAAAAAAAGAAATCTTCGTCTTTCAAATGACCTTCAATATTTTTCTTTGAATCACCGCTAAGGTCAGTACAATTGATTGATTTCATATCTATAATTATTTCACCACTTTCAAATACTTTATCATTGAAATGTAAATGGGCGCTTAGTATATCGATTGTTCCTTCATGACTTCCGGTCAACTTTGCGCCTTTCCAGTAAACTGTGCTTTCTGTTAAGTCTACATTAGCATGAGTTTGTGAGTCGTTTTCGTGTTTGTGTTCACTTTTACTTTTTTTGTCTGCTCTACAACCACAGTTTTTACAAGCATTGGCTGTTAACGAGGCGAACATTATTGATAATATTAAAATATAATTTTTCATTTGCATAACTATTATAATACAAAGTTATACAAAATTAATTAGAAAACTAAAAAATAGCAAAGAATTAAAAATGCAAATACTATTACAACACTTAAAAGAAAATTTAAAATTGATTTTTTTGATTTTGTGAAACTTGATTTTGCATTTTTAATTTCATTATCTATCTTTTTTCTTGAAAGATCAATCTTAGCAACGAAGAATACAGTAGATAAAATAAAAACTAGTAGTATTAAAATTATATTTCCCATGAATTAAATTTTTTGAGCGCAGATTCTATAAAATCATCACTAGTTGATAAAGTTTTATGGTAAAAATAATCACCCATCAAATTTCTACCAATAGAAGCTGTGATTAATAAATTTAGGTATTCTGATTCTATTTTTCCAAGTTTTGTAATGTATTCTTGTAATTCGTATTTTTTTACAAATTCAGCTCTTGCTTCTTGTATATTAAATTGGGAATTAAAGTTGTCTTCACTTATTTCAACTCCCTTTGATCTGATGATTGAGGCATAATCAAAGCAAAAGTCTCTCAAAGAACCATTTACAAGCGCTAAATTAATAATTGAAAAATTCAAACTTGAATCTACAGGTACTGTAACATCTGGAGTAATTCCCCCATTAGACAATACTTTTCTTCCTTTTGTAGTTAAAAACTCCTTTTCAGATGTTAGTGAATCTTGACTCTTGTAAGGTTTTTGAATGAATCTTCCGGAAGGTGTAAAATATCTTTGTGTCGTTAATCTAATAGCTCCACCATCTTTTGTTCTTATTTCTTCTTGAACAAGTCCTTTGCCAAATGATTTTCTTCCAATTATAATTCCTCTGTCATTATCCTGTATTGCACCGGCTAAAATCTCAGAAGCAGAGGCTGATCCCTCATCAATTAGAACAATTAACTTGGTTTTTTGTAGCTTTCCAAATGAGTCAGAAAAATAGTTTCTTCTTTTTCTTTTATTGCCTTCAGTGTACACAAGAAGAGTACCCTCATTAAAGAAATGATTGCATATATCTATAGAAGCATCAAGATATCCTCCCGGATTACCTCTTAGGTCAAGAACTAGATGATTCATTTTCTTACTAAGCAAATCTTCGATAGATGAGTTAAATTCATCAAAAGTTGTAGCAGAGAAGCGATTAATTTTAATTATACCAACACTATCATTGATCATAAATTTTGAGTCTATGCTAACTAGAGGAATATTATTTCTCTTTATCCGATAGTCTATTTGTTTACTAGTACTAGGTCTGAGTATTTTAATATCAACAAAAGTTCCTTTTTCTCCTCTGAGCTTGTTAACAACATCAGAATTGGATATTGAAGGATAACAAAAATCAACATTGTCTACCTCTATTATCTTGTCACCAGCTTGTATTCCTAAATCGTAAGAAGGACCGCCCGAAATCGCAGCTACAACTACTACAGTATCTCTAATAATACTAAATTCAATACCAACACCGCTGAAACTACCTCTCATATTTTCATCAACTTGTTGAAATGATTTTTTTGAAATGTATGTGGAGTGCGGATCAAGCTCTGAAAGTATTTTTTGAAAAATCTGTTCGTTGATTTTTTCAATATTTATGCTATCAACATAATTATTTTTTATGAGTTCATTTAAATAATTAAGTTGACCATAATCCTCATTTTTAATTAAATTCTTTCCAAGAAAAATTCCAAAAATTAAGACAATAGAATATATAATTGGACGATATGAGGAATAATTATTCACTGAGCTCATCTAAAGTTATTTGTTCAATCTCAATACCCATTTGACTTAAAAAATGAAGAGATGTTTCGTCTTTGTACTTATCAATATAAACTAGTCTTTTAATTTTCGACTGAACAATTAGCTTGCTACATTCCTTACAAGGAGAGAGTGTTAAATATAAAGTGCTATTTGTACAATCATGAGTTGACGCAGCAGTTTTTAAAATTGCATTGGCTTCAGCATGCAAAACATACCAATTAGTCAATCCATTTTCATCTTCACAATCGTTATCAAAACCTGCTGGTGTTCCATTATAACCATCAGAGATTATCATATTATTTTTTACAATCAAGGCTCCAACTTTTTTTCTTTGACATTTAGATAATTTACTCCATTCTATTGCCATTCTTAGATAGGCTTTGTCGTATTTTCTCTGTTTATCTAATTTAATACTCATTTTTTTGAACTTTAGTACCCAGAGCCGGGGTCGAACCGGCACGAGTTTCCTCATTGGTGTTTGAGACCAACGCGTCTACCAATTCCGCCATCTGGGCTTAATTCAGATTACAAAAGTAATATTGTCTGACTAAATATCAGCATATAAAATTTAAAATTATTATACTAAATGTAGTATATTTGCACCCCTTCTTTTAAATATGGAAAACAAAGAACTAATCAAAATAATTGGATGTCAATCAACTCTAGATTTGGCAAGAAAAATTTCCCAGGCATTAGATACAGAAATTTGCAATACATCAGTTGTAAAGTTTAGTGACGGTGAATTTGAACCATCATTCAACGAAACTGTCAGAGGTTCTCATGTATTTTTAGTTCAATCGACAACACCACCCTCTGAAAATTTAATGGAATTGTTATTAATGATTGATGCCGCAAAAAGAGCATCTGCGTACAAAATTATAGCCGTCATTCCATATTTTGGTTATGCAAGACAAGATAAGAAGGGCAGGCCCAGAGTTCCGATTGGAGCTAAATTAGTAGCTAATTTGTTAATGGCTGCTGGAGTACATAGAATCATGACTATGGATCTTCATGCAGACCAAATTCAAGGATTTTTTGAAGTTCCAGTTGATCATCTATATGCATCAACGTTATTTGTCCCCTATCTGGAATCCTTAAACTTAGACAACCTAATTATAGCATCTCCTGATATGGGAGGTACAAAAAGAGCCAATACTTATGCCAAGTTTTTAAATTCCCAAGTCGTTGTTTGTTACAAGCACAGAGAGAAGGCAAACGAGGTCAGTAAAATGATGATAATTGGAGATGTAAAAGATAAAAACGTGATCCTTGTTGATGATATGGTAGACACAGCAGGTACGTTAACTAAGGCAGCTGATTTAATGATTAAAAACGGAGCTCAATCAGTTAGAGCAATATGTACTCATGGTTTATTTTCATCTAATGCATATGAAAGAATAAATAACTCTAATTTAGAAGAAGTAGTAGTAACTGATACTATATTAAAAAGACACAATTCAAAAAAAATTAAAGTGATCACAACTGCAGAAATTTTTGCAAACACAATTGATGCAGTTATGAAAAAGAAGTCAATAACAAAAAATTTTTTAATTTAATATTTAACATATGAAAACACTAGCTATTAGCGCAAATATTAGAAAATCTGTTGGAAAGTCAGATTCTAAAGCTCTAAGAAATCAGGGTATGGTTCCATGCGTTCTTTACGGGGGAGAAAAGCAAGTGTGTTTCTATGCAGAGACCAATGCATTTAGAAACCTAGTTTATACTCCTAATGTATATTTTGTTGAACTTGAAATTGATAACATCAAATATAAAGCTATAATGCAGGATATTCAGTTTCATCCTGTAACTGACAAAATATTACACATAGATTTTTTAGAAATTTTTGATAACAAAGAGGTAACAATATCAATACCAGTTACTTTAAAAGGTTTAGCAATTGGAGTGAGAAACGGAGGTAATTTATTACATAGAAGAAAAAAAATTATCACAAGAGGTTTGCCATCAAATTTACCAGATGCAATTGAAGTCAACATTGAGGAACTCAAAATAGGAGATTTTATATATATTAAGGATCTAAGAAATGATAATTATAATTTTCTAGCTCCTGATAGTTCTGTAGTTGTTGGAGTGAAAACTGCGAGAGGAGCATTGGAAGATGAAATTGAAGAGGAAAATGAAGAAGAAAGTGGAAATGATAAATCATCAGATACAGCCTCTGAATCCGAAAATAAAACTGATAAAGAGTCTGCTAAAGAAGAATCCTCAGAAAAACAAGAATAGTTTTTAAATGAAGTTCCTAATCATTGGACTTGGAAATGTTGGTTCCGAATATGAAAATACCAGACATAACATTGGTTTTTCAATATTGGATTATTTAGCATCAGAACTATCAGTTTCTTTTGTTGAGGAAAAATACGGATATTATGCATCGTCAAGATACAAATCTAGAACCTTGCATTTTCTCAAACCCTCTTTGTTTATGAACAATAGTGGAAAATCAGTAAAGTTTTGGAAACAGAAGCTCAAAATTAATTTTGATAACTTATTAGTAATAACTGATGATTTGGCTTTGGGTTTTAGTAAAACGAGATTGAAGGCTCTTGGCAGCGATGGAGGTCACAATGGGTTAAAAAGCATTAACGATTATTTGTGTTCAAGTATGTACCCAAGATTAAGAGTAGGCATTGGAAATGATTTTAAAAGAGGTAATCAATCAAATTATGTACTTGAAAAGTTTTCAGATTTTGAAACATCTGAAATCAAATTTATCAAAGAAAAATGTCACAAGATTGTTGATTGTTATGTAACTCAAGGTATTAACTCCGCAATGAATAATTTTAATTAAAATAACTGATTTGTATTTCTATTATTTAAATTTGCGTTAGATATGGTATCGTGGCCGAGTGGCTAGGCAGTGGTCTGCAACACCATCTACAGCGGTTCGAATCCGCTCGATACCTCAAGAAACCCACTTTAATAGTGGGTTTTGTATATTTGTAACAAATCATAAAGTGATAATAAATTTAACTCTTGCTTTTCTTCTCATTAGCAATATTTGTTTTGCTCAATGCAACTACACATTATTAAATATTGAAAATGTAAACTGCTTCGGAGCCAACACAGGTTCAATTGATATATCAGTTAATGACAATAATTCAACTTTTTGGTGGACAAGTAATAATGGTTATTATTCAAACAATAATACAATATCAAATTTATACTCAGGTACTTATGCAATTCATATAATGCAAAATCAAGTCCCAGGTGATACATCAACGGCAATAGTATGTTATGAGATTGATTCAATTAGGGTCGAGCAAACAATAGCCATTAAAGCAATTTTTGATATAAGTAATTTGTGCTCAATAACTGATTCTGCTGATGTCTCAACAAAGATAATAGGAGGTACTTCACCATATATCACACAATGGAGTAATGGTGATACTAGCAGAAATGCTCAAAATTTAAAACAAAATAATACATACACGCTTAACATTATAGATGCAAATTTTTGTTCTAGTGATCAATTTTTATATGTCCCTATCAAAAATTCAATTAGGTCGTATATGTCATCAACAGGAGCTACTTGTATAGATGATAAGAATGGAGATGCTAGAGTTTTTGTAACCAACGGAAACTCTCCATTTGAATACAGATGGTCAAATGAGATAGTTGTTTTAGATGAAATTGATCCAAATTCAAGAATTGAAATGCTTTCCCCCGGCTGGTATTCAGTTCAAATTACAGATGCTTATGGTTGTAAATTAATTGATAGCATTGAAGTAAAAACTAATCCAAAGAAATGTTTAAAGTTTTACAAAGTATTCTCACCCAACGATGATATGTATAACCCAATTTGGAATATTGAAAACATTGAAATGTACCCCAATGCATTAATCGAGATTTATTCAAGAAGTGGAGAGCAAGTTTTCAGAAGGAGGAACTATCAAAACTCTTTCGAGCTAGGGTTTTCAGGAAATGATAAAAATGGAGATCCACTGCCTTCAGCAACATATTATTATATAATTGACTTATCAGATGAAAATCAGGTATTAAAGGGCGCAATTACAATTGTCAGATGAAAAGATTTTTCTTAATTTTTTTCATTTTCTTTTCGACTGAGAAAGTCTTTTCACAGCAAAACGCAATATTTAATAATCATTTTGAAAGTCCAGATATAAATAATCCTGCCTTTTCTGGATCAAAATCATATAACCCTCTAGTAATTCAAGTTAGAAAACAGTGGTTAGGATTTCAAGATGCACCATTTTCATCAAACATTTCTTATAGTGGTGCGGTAAATAATAGATCAGCTCTTGGAATTAATTTTGTTCACGATGTTACTTTACCATCACAGAAATCAGAAATGCAGTTAAATTATGCTTATCATATACCACTTAATGACAATAATTTTAATCTTGCATTTGGTGTAGGACCAAAATTGATTTATTACAGATTAAAATTTGATATTGCCGATATTCCTCCTGGAACAGATCCCGCATTTAACTTTGATTTAGTCGATGAACTTACAGGAGATGTGTCAGCAGGTGCACTTTTTTACTCAGAAAAATTTTATTTTTCATACTCTCAGACAAATATGCTTGAAAGTGTCTTTAATACGGAAAATGGTAAAGGATATAAAATAAACAATAGTTTTAGAAATCATAATTATGATGTTAGCTATTCTTTTAATATCATTGACAATGATTGGCATTTACAACCATCCATTATGATTAATAGTAACAAGAATAGAACATTATATAATTTTAACACTAGACTACATCATTTGAAAAACAAATGGATTGGAACAAACTATAGATCTGACAATACTATTTATTTTTCTTTTGGATTTGACTTAAACGACATTTCAATTAGTTATTGCTATGAACACTCATTTAATGGAAATATAATGATACACAATTATGGTTCTCATCAGATAGGTATAACTTATAAGTTTGTGTCTGAGTTGAGTGAAAGACATATCAGTTTTTGGGACTACTAATATTTTATGAAAAAAATTAATCATATTGGAGTTGCAGTTAATTCATTAGATGATTCAATAGAAATCTTTAAGAAAGTATTGAATGTAAATCCTTCAAAGAGAGAAATTGTTGACAGTGAAGGGGTAGAAACAGTTTTTTTTAATTTGGGAGAGTCAAAAATTGAATTGATATCCTCATTTTCAAAAGAAAACACGATTAGTAAATATTTATCAAAAAAAAGCGAAGGTATTCATCATATTTGTATTGAAGTCGATAATATTGAAAGTGAAATGAAAAGAGTTATTAACAGCGGCATTAGGGTTTTGAATGATAACCCTAAATTAGGAGCTGATAACAAAAAAATCTGCTTTTTACATCCCAAAGATACCTGTGGTGTTCTTATTGAATTATCTCAAGAAATAAACCAATAATATCTTCACTATTAGTTAGGTGATGCGTTTTGAGGCCAATTTTTTTTGCAACTTCAATATGTTGAAGAGAATCATCAATAAAAAGAGTTTTTGAGATATCTAGTTTATTTTTGTTAATGACATAAAAAAAAACATCCTCGTTTGGCTTTCTCATTCCAATTTGATTTGAAAAATAAACTTCGTTAAATATGCTAATAAAATTCCTCCATTTTTTTTCACCATATGAACTTATTATTTCTTTTAAGTGAATGGCGTTGGTATTGCTAAGAAGAAAAATTTTATATTTTGACCTCAGCTTTTTTATTAAACGAACTCTTTCCTCAGGAATATTTAATAAAATCGAATTCCATGCTTTTCTTATTAATTCTAAATCATTTGTTTTACTTTTTTTCCTAATTTCATTCAAAAAATTTTCATCAGAAATTTGACCGCATTCAAGACTATCAAATAACTTTGTTTGTTCTTTTTTTGAATACAGTTTTTTTGAGTCTGCGATTCCTAATTTTTTAAATTCATCAACGGGTTTGCTATAATCCAAATTAATAATTACCCCGCCAAAATCGAAAATTAATGTGTCAATATTATTCATTTTGTAAAATACTTAAATATCAAGTTATTTTAATAGTTTTGTCCATCTTTTTATTTTTAAAAAAGAGGGCCTATAGCTCAGCTGGTTAGAGCACTTGACTCATAATCAAGGGGTCGTTGGTTCAAGCCCAACTAGGCCCACAAAAAATTAACCTCACACATTGTGGGGTTTTTTTTATTTTCTCAATAATTTTAAGTAACTAAAATATGTTACTAAATTTGTTCTATGTTAAGGTATTCACTCACACTAATTCTATCAATATTTTTTCTTAATCAAAACTTCTCTCAGATTAATTCTTTAAAAAATATAGTAGTTAAATCAAAGAAAAAACTAACTGAAGAAAAAATTGATAATATCTCAACATCAAAAGAAGCTTATTTAAATCTTCTTGATTTAACTTTTAGTGACATAATGATTAAAGACGGATTTTTAAAAAATGAATCAATTAAAATTAAATTTCCAGCTGATGCCAAAAAAATGAAAGATGTTTTGATTAAATATGATAAAGGAAATCTAGTTAATAAGCTTGTATTTAAAATGAATAGAACAGCAGAAAGAGTTTGTAAAATTTCCAAAGATGAAATAATTACTGAAATAACTAAATCTAATTTTAGCAATATTAAAATTAATGAAAAAACTAGCTTTTCCCATTTTATTTTGCAGATAGGTAATATTAAATTTATTGTGAATAAAAATCTCAAATTAGAATTTAGAAAAAACAACTCAGTTGGTTTACTTTGGAACAATTTAGTAAGGATAAACAACAAAATCCCCATCTCTAGACTATCTTGGACAAAAAGTAATAATTTTTCTTTTGAAAAATATCTTGAAGAAGAAATAATTAGAGGAATATTATTTTCTATTGAACAAAGAATTAGCGAATCTTCAATCAAACTCAACCACTTGCAATGAAAATAATTGATGAAATAAAAAACAGTAGCAGATTGAAATGGTTATTTATTGTATTTGTTTTTATCATTCTTTCTCTTGTTTCTAGTCTATTTTTTCAAAAAGAACAAATGCAAAAACAAATGGAAATTAAAATTCAATTTGTTGAGGAAAAAAATCAACTCAGAGACGAGCTAGATGATTTGATTGATGAGCACGATAATTTATTAGAAGAATACTCAGGCTTAGGAGATCAATTACAAGTTCAAGACTCAATAATTAAGCAACAAATTTCTGACATTAGAGGTTTATTAAGAAAAGAAAATGATTTAAAGTTAGCCAGAGAAAAAATTGATAGATTAAAAGAGATTGCAAAAAGATACATTGCAGATATAGACTCACTTCTTGTTTTAAATCATAAACTAACAAAACAAAAAGATAGTGTAATCAGAGTAAACAAAGATATCAATTGGAAAAATTATAAACTTAATAAACAAAACATTGAGCTTGAAAAAAAAGTCTCTGAAGGATCGATATTAGAAATATCTGATTTAAATGTAACAACATTGCGTTATAGAAAAAGTGGAAGGTTAGTAGAAACAAGTTCAGCAAAAAAAACCCAAATTATACAAGTCTGCTTTTTAGTGTTGCAAAATACAATAGCAAAAAAAGAAATCAAGAACTATTATTTACAAATAATAGATCCAAATAGTAATGTTATTTCTTCAAATGATAGAATCAAACATGGTATTGACTCAACAACTTTCCTTTTTACAAAAAAAGATTCTTTATTTTACGATAATAGTGAACAGAGTATTTGTTTAGATTGGCAAAGAATTAATATTTTACAAGAAGGAATTTATAAAGTTCATCTTTTTATTGATGAGAGATTGTCAGCAAAAACTGCATTTAGGCTTAAGTAATGACAAAAATTATATCATATAATATTAACGGCATAAGAGCAGCAATTAGAAACGGTTTAATTGATTGGCTGGAAGTTATATCTCCTGAAATAATTTGTTTTCAAGAGATTAAAGCTTTTGAAACACAATTTGATCTTAACATTTTTAAAAATTTAGGATATCAAACATTTTGTAATTCAGCCGAAAAACCTGGCTACAGCGGAGTTGCAATCTTCAGTAAGATATTACCTAGTAAAATTACATTTGGAATGAATGTTCCAGAAATTGATAGAGAGGGAAGAGTAATAAAGTTAGATTTTGAAAATTTTTCAGTAATTAATTCATATTTTCCTTCAGGAACAAGTGGAGAGATAAGGCAGGCTTTTAAAATGAAATTTTTGAAAGAGTTTAAAAATTATGTTCATTTGTTCAAAGATAATCCCGTTTTGGTTTGTGGTGATTTTAATATTTGTCATAAACCAATAGACATACATAATCCAGTGAGCAATAAAAATTCTTCAGGATTTCTGCCTGAAGAAAGGCACTGGATGACAGAATTTTTGGAAATGGGATTCATAGACTCATTTAGAAAGCTTAATAATGAGCCTCACAACTATACCTGGTGGTCATATCGTGCAAATTCTAGAAATAAAAATTTAGGATGGAGGATAGATTACCATATGCTAAGTAAATCATTGAACTCTAAAATTGTTAGGTCTAGTATATTGTCAGAGGTGAAGCACTCTGATCACTGCCCAATACTTTTAGAGTTAAATCTTTAATGTTATCTTTGAACGATGTCAATAATACAAACGGCTGAGAGAAGTAGTGGGGAAGATGCCTCAGAAAATGTAATTTTTCAAAGGCATTTAATTGCATATAAAAAGGCTGCTGAGCTTGTAAAAAAAAATATTTTAGAAATTGGATGTGGAGAGGGATATGGAATCAAAGAGTTATTGCCAAAAGTTGAAAAATATATTTGCATAGACAAGTATGAGTCAAACATCAACTTTAAATCTGAAAAATTAACATTTATTAAAAGTGAAGTCCCACCGTTAGATAAAATAAAGTCTGATTCGTTAGATTTTGTCGTTACATTTCAAGTAATTGAGCATATTGAAGATGATAAGTTTTTTGTTGAAGAAATTTTTAGAGTTTTAAAGCCAGGTGGGAAGCTGATACTGACTACACCCAATAAAGCTATGACACTTTCAAGAAACCCATGGCATGTGAGGGAGTATACAAATTCTGAAATGAAGGAAATATTATCAGTATCTTTCACAAATATTAAAATTTTTGGCGTTTACGGAAACCAAAAAGTTATGAACTACTACCAAAAAAATAAAGAATCTGTAAACAAAATAATGAAATGGGATATTTTTAATTTGCAGTATAGATTGCCAAGGAAGCTCTTACAAATTCCATATGACTTTTTAAATCGCTACAATAGAGTTTCTTTAAAAAATGAAAATTCTGAAATTGTGGATTCAATTAATTTTACTGACTACTCTATAATACAAAGTCATGATGACAAGTATTTGGATCATTTTTGTGTAGCTACCAAGTAGAGCAAAATTCATATTCTTTTTTTAAAAGCTCTTCAAGAACTACCGGTAAATTTTTACAAACTTTATAATGACTTTTAGAATTACAGTGTAGGACGATTATAGATCCTTTTTTTACATTTTTAATAATATTACCTCTAAATTCAGAATCACTAATTTTATTTGAAAAATCTAGAGGCATAATACTCCACATAATTATTTTAAAATCTTTAATTAGATTTTTAATTTGACTTATTTTAATTCTTCCAAATGGCGGTCTAAAAAGAGAACTTTTTATTACCTTTTGTGCTTTATAAACGTCTTTTAAGTATGCATCTGTTGAAGTTTTCCATCCATTTAAATGTGAATAAGTATGGTTTCCAATCGAGTGATGTTTTCTCTTTAACAGCTCCATAAGTTTAGGATATTTAATTACTTTTTCTCCTTCAAGAAAAAAAGTTGCCTTTATTGAGTATTCATCTAAAATTTTCAGTATTTGTGTAGTGTAAATAGGGTCCGGACCATCATCGAATGTCAGCCAAATTTTTTTTTCGTTTGTTGGCATCTCCCATATTAAATCTTTTAAAAAGTATTTAAAAAAACTTGAAGGAGTAACAAATAATCTACTGCAGCGAAAGAAATTCATCAACGAAATTATTAATTACAAACTCAGACTTAGAAATCTCAATTTTTTCGTTGTTTTTTTCTTTGTAATATTTATCATTTTCTGCTAAGTAGTTGAAATCAGATTGATATAAATTATTGGACTGAATAAGTCTATATAAACTAGCTAAAATTTGAGTGCTAATTGAAAGATTTTGTTTAACATGCTGTTTTTCACTAAAACTAGAGAAATATTTATATTCACTCATAAAGTCTTCAGTCATCTCTGACAGAATATTCATGCCCTTGTCTCTTGCTCCAGCTTTTAAGTAGATATCAGCTATTGGAATAGCAAAAAAACTGTAGTTTACAGTGCTTCTTGGAAATTCGTTCATGCATTTATCTAAGGTTTCAATTGCTCTAACATTATCACCATCTCGAAAAAGAGCTTCAGCTAGTCTTGAATAATTATTTCTAAAGTTCATAACCATTCTAGTGTTAGTTTCATCAAAATACACATCACTTTTGTTAAAGCCACCCCATTTAAACTTATTAACAAGACGATCATACATTTTCTCCATCTCAACAGTTCCAGTTTGACCGTCAAATGATTTAGTTTCATAGGGAACTAATCTGTATGCTAGACCTTCAAGTTGAAAATATTTTTCAAGTCCCATAAAGTTATCACGTCCTACCGTGATTGCAAAATAAATTGGTCTCTCCCAGTTAAAATTCGCGAGTATATCGAGAACCATTAGTTTATTTTTATAAATTCCATTCCCTTTGATGTCCCACTTTAATTCATTCACAATTCTGTTGTGATATTTTTCTGGCACAAAACTCAAGACTTTAGCTTTATTTACTCTAAGCTTTAGCTTTTTTGTTGGGCAATAGTTTCTCATACCTGCCGATGTTCTAATCTTTGCTTTAGCACTATTACTTCTAATAAACTTAATAACATCTACAACATCAACATGCTCTTTGAATCTCTCTTGTATAAGTGTGTAGTCTCTAGTACCAGTTCTATATTCTTTTTCTGTTAAAGAGGATGGAATCGGCTTAGCATCATATGTAGCTCTCTTCATTTGATCGATATACCAAGATGTGTTGAAAAGTGATAAGTTAACAACTTTAACGTCAGTCCTATAATTTTCAACTTCTTGAGCGTACCAAAGGGGGAATGTGTCATTATCTCCATTGGTGAAAATGATAGCGTCTTTGTCGCAAGAGTCAAGATAGTTTTTAGCTACTTCAAGCGCTGTAAATCTTCCTGATCTGTCGTGATCGTTCCAATTTTCGAAAGCTAAAAGAGCTGGAGAAGCAATAATAGCGAATGTAAAAGCAAAAACACATGCTTTTTTATCATCAATATATCTATTTATAATATCAAAAAGAGCAATTGTACCCAATCCAATCCAAATACTAAATGCATAAAAAGAACCAACATAAGCATAATCTCTTTCTCTAGGTTGAAATGGTGTTACATTTAAGTAAACAATAATTAAAACACCTGTGAAAAGAAAGAAAAGTAAATTAGCAAAGGCGTCTTGTTGATTTTTTTTGTAATGAAAGTACATCCCTAAAATACCAAGCAGTAGAGGCAAAAAGTAATAATGGTTTTTCCCCTTGTTATTTTTCAAGTGGTTTGGTAAAAGTTCATCGCTAGGTGATCCTAGTCTAGCATTATCAATAAAATCAATACCACTTTGCCAGTTTCCATATATTGGATTTCCGTCCATATTCATATAATCATTTTGTCTACCAGCAAAATTCCACATGAAATATCTAAAGTAAGACCATCCAATCTGATACTTAAAGAAAAATGTAAGGTTTTCTCCAAATGTTGGAACCTTGTCATTGTTTTTACTTAATCCAGCCCATGATTTATATCCCTTTGCGTGTCGCGACTGTGTATTACTCCACATTCTTGGAAAGAATGTTTTATATTTTTTACTGTAATTAGGAAGTGAGTTTTCTCTTTTATCTATTACTACATACTTTCCTTTTTTTTCGTCTTTTTCGTAAATTGGATTTCCATCAATATAAGGCTCTTTATTGTCAAGTTTAGCGTTAAAGTACTGCCCATAAATAATTGGCCATGAGCCATATTGTTCTCTTTTGAGGTAAGATAAAAGTCCAACAGCATCTTCAGGGTTGTTTTCATCAATTGGGGGGTTAGAGTTAGATCTTACTACCAGAATTGCAAATGATGAATAACCTATCAAAAGAACAAGTATGCTTAAAATCCCGGTGTTATACAAGGGTTTGTTATTTTTTTTAGTGTAAATTAATCCAGATGTAATTGCTCCTGTTAATGCAATAAAGTATATTATTGTTCCAGAATTAAATGGCAAACCAACGGTATTAGTAAAAAATAATTCAAATGAATATATTAAGCTAACTGCTCCAGGGATAATTATACCCTGTATAACAATAAGAATTCCTAAAGAGATTAAAAAAGCTTTAATCGCTCCGCTCTTACTGTACTTGTATTTTTTGTTGTAATAAATCATTCCCATTGCTGGAATAGTAAGTAAGCTTAGCAAGTGAACACCAATAGAAAGACCTATTAAGTAAGATATTAAAATTAACCATCTAGAAGAACTGGAACTATCAGATTCCCTTTCCCATTTCATAATACACCAAAAAGTAATAGCTGTAAAAAAAGATGACATTGCATATACTTCTCCTTCAACAGCCGAAAACCAAAATGAGTCTGTAAAAGTGTACGTTAAAGACCCAACTATCGCAGAAAAAAGAATTAATAAATCTCTAACATGTGCTGAACAATTTAAAGTTATTTTTCGAGCAAATCCAGTAATTGTCCAAAATAGAAATAGAATAGTAAATGAACTACATAGTGCTGATAAGATATTGATTGATATTGCAACTTGGCTTGTTTGAGGTTCAGCAAACAATGAGAAAACCCTTCCCAACAACTGAAATAATGGTGCCCCTGGAGGATGACCAACTTCTAATTTATAAGCAGTTGAAATATACTCTCCACAGTCCCAAAAACTAACGGTTTGTTCAATAGTGGATAAGTAAACAAAACTTGCAATTGAAAATATTGTCCAGCCTAAAATGTTGTTTGCTTTGTTGAAATTACTCATCTTACAAGTTATTTTACGCGAATTTATAAAAATTAATTTCTCTGTATCTTTGAAATTAAAAAGTTCTTTATTTTATAATTATTTCTATTTTTGCTGTTATGAAATTATTGCCCGATGGTGTAACTGGCAACACGTCTGGTTTTGGTCCAGAAGAGTCTAGGTTCGATCCCTAGTCGGGCAACTTTTTTTAATTTTTTCAACTCAAATTTTTACACCTTTTTTAATTTTTTGCTCAAACTACTATTTTTTTTTAAATTTGTATTTAAGGGAAAGACGAGTAATAAAAAATCAAATTTATGTCTAATTTTTTACAAAAACTGTCAAAGTTTATA